>JAGQVE010000050.1:3133-28040 GCA_020438105.1 Bacteroidales bacterium | reverse complement strand
CCAAATACACCAATTACAAGATCACGGATGCGGATTGCCCTTATCATACCAATCCAAAAGCCAATGTGACCAAAGAGATTTTCGATGCCTTCAGGGCCGAGGGCCTGTGGGTCGGGCCTTATTTTTCCAAGCCCGACTGGCATAACGATGATTACTGGGATCCCTATTTCCCACCCATGGACCGCAATGTAAATTATGACCCGGCAGCTTATCCGGATAAATGGGAAAGTTATGTGCAATTTACCCAAAACCAGATTTTAGAACTGATGTCGGATTATGGCCCAGTCGATATTTTATGGCTTGATGGTGGTTGGGTTAGGCAGAATTCCAGAAAAGATATTGAAGCCTACTATCATGATTCATCCAATTATTCAACCGACGGTTTTTTGAAAACCAAATTGATCAACCAGGATATCCGGATGGATGAATTGGTGGAGAAAGCCCGTAAAAAACAACCTGGCCTTATCGTCGTTGATCGCGCCGTTCCCGGCAAAAATCAGAATTATCTTACGCCAGAAAACCGCGTTCCCGATCAAGCCTTGCCTTTCCCCTGGGAGTCGTGTATTATTGCTGGCGGAAGTTGGTCGTGGATTCCTAACGCCACTTACATGAGCGGGAGGGAGGTAGTTCATCTGTTGGTAGACATTGTCGCCAAAGGCGGGAACTTGTTATTGAACATCGCTCCGGGACCCGAAGGTCAGTGGCATGAAGGTGCTTATGAAATGCTGCAAGAGATGGGTGCCTGGATGGACATAAACAGTGAAGCCATTTATGGTACCCGGGCCATCGCACCGTATAAATCAGGTAAAATCTGTTTTACCCACAAACCGGAAGGGCCAACATATTCCATTTACATGGCAGATGAATCGGAATCAGAAATGCCAAAAGAGATTATCCTGAGTAATGACTTACCACTCAATTTTAAAAAAGTTTATTTATTGGGTTTTTCAAATCCTCTGGAATTTGAAGCTTTAGAATCCGGATGGAGAGTGAAAATACCGGAAGAAATTCAAACGAATCCACCTTGCGAATATGCCTGGGTACTTAAGTTTCAACCTTAGGGTAAAACATACCAAAAGACAGCCACAAAATGGCAGATGCTTCCTGCCAGTACAAATATATGAAAGATGGCATGGTTGAAAGGCATTTTTTTGAAAAGATAAAACACGGCTCCACCTGTATAAGCTATTCCACCTGCAATCAGCCAAACCAATCCACCCAATGCAATATTATTGACCAGTGGTTTGATGGCAATAATGATCACCCATCCTAACAGCACATAACCAATGGTGGACAGAATCTGTTTTTTACCTGTAAAGAAAAGTTTGAGAATAACACCACCGATTGCAAGCCCCCAAACAACTCCAAACAAACTCCAGCCCCAGGGGCCGTTCAGTGTCACCAGCAAGAATGGTGTGTAAGTGCCGGCAATTAAAATAAAGATAGATGCATGATCAAAAACATTCAATCGGTTCCGCATATTTTGCCTTTTAGCACTGTGAAAAAGTGTTGATGCCAGGTAAAGTAAAACCAGGCTGCTTCCGTATATTGCACTGCTTACAATGTGCCAGGCATTGCCTTTAATACTTGCAAACACAACCATTAAGGTAAGTGCCGCAATACTTAATAGAAAGCCAAAACCATGGGTAATTACATTCAGTTTCTCTTCGAGTGGAGGATAATTTTTAGCATTTGCAATCATAAAAGCATTTCATTTTATGTAAAACTGAGCCAAGCCATTTTTGTTTTATTCATTGAAAAATTTGTTCGAAATATTGGTGGAGTTCTTTTACCGGTTCAAACCTTATTTATTCCCATTCGCCAAAAATTTTTACTTTACATCAATGACTATTCATTGTTTTGTATGAAAATTAAAAAATCTCCAGGGTTATCATGAAACAACGATTTTTATTACTTTTTCTGCTTTCACTTTCAGTATTTACAATCACCATTCAATCGTGTAAGCATACGCCTGATGAAATTATCCCACAAGGAAATAATGTAAATCCACCGATCGATACCATTTCGTGCGATTCGACCAATGTTACCTACCCTTCGGTAGTTCAACCGATTTTGGATGCGTATTGTGTATCATGTCACGGTGGAGTTTCACCCTCAGGGGCATTGGATTTTACGGACTATGGCGATGTAGCCTTTGTTGCACAAAGTGGTCAGTTGATAGGCGCAATAAAACATCTGGAAGGATTTGAGCCGATGCCTCAGGGTGGTGCAAAACTTTCAGATTGTGAAATTGCATTAATTGAATTTTGGATCAATGATACCACTTTTATCATTCCGCCGGATACAACCGCTTGTGATACGGTTGGAATAACTTTTCCGGGAACGGTTATGCCAATTTTGCAAGCCAATTGTATTGTTTGCCACGGACCTCCAAACTATGAAGGTGGATTGGATTTGACAGACTATGATCAGATTTCATTTTTGGCTCAAAATGGAAGCCTGCTAGGTGCCATAAAACATGAAGGTGGATATGAACCCATGCCAAAAGATGCACCACCTTTGACTGCATGCGAAATAATTCAAATTGAAAAATGGATCAATGATACCACTTTCTTGCCTCCGGGTCCGGGGGGAATACCATGTGATCCGGATACCGTTTACTTCCAGAATGAAGTTTTGCCCTTGTTACAATCAAGTTGTGGACTTGCAGGATGCCATGATGAGCAATCTCATAAGGAAGGTGTAATCCTTACAAGCTTTCTTTATGTAATGCAAACCGGCGGAGTTGTTCCATTTCAACCATTGGAAAGTGAAATTTATGAAAAAATTATTGATAATGATCCGGGTGATAGAATGCCACCTCCTCCTGCAGCACCATTTACTGCCGAACAGAAAAATATAATTTACACCTGGATTGCACAGGGCGCATTGAATAATCATTGTGAGCAAATGGACTGTGATTCAGTGGATGTAAGTTTTTCAGAAACTGTTTTCCCGATTATTCAAAACAGTTGTTATGGTTGCCATAGCGGATCAAATCCAAATGGAGGAATCCTTCTTTCGAACTATCAGCAAATTAAATCAGCTGCAAGTATTTCTGCAGGTTCACCCGGAAGTTTACTTGGTGCCATCACCCATGATCCGGGAAACATACCCATGCCGCAAAACGGAATGCCCCTATCGGATTGTAAAGTGGCACAAATTAGGAATTGGATCAATGAAGGTATGCAGGATAATTAGTAATTTTAGTGTAAAATCAATGGGTGTTGACAGCGCCAAAATAATTAAAAACAAATCTTTAATGAATACAAAAACAATCAAGTTGGTCCTTTTCTTATTCGTTGGGTTGATGGGTCTTAACGCTTGCTATTACGATTCGGAAGAAGAACTTTATCCTTCATCGGGTGATTGTGACCTGAGCAATGTTACTTATTCAGGTACCATTGTGCCTATCCTGAATGATAATTGCTATTCATGCCATAGCAGTAGTTTCCCGCAGGGAAGTGTTGTTCTTGATAATTATAACGATTTAAAAACCCATGTGGATAACGGTCGTTTTTGGGGAGCTGTAAATCATGAATCAGGATATTCGCCAATGCCGCAAAACCTCCCCCAATTACCCCAGTGTGAACTGGATAAAATAAAAACATGGATCGATAACGGTGCCTTGAACAATTAATTCAAAAACATGAACAGGATGAAAAAAATTATAATCTTTTTATTTGCGGTGGTAGCTTTTTCATGGCAGGTAAATGGGCAGGACGATTTGCTCGATTTATTGAATGATGAGGGCACAACTACTGACTATACATATGCCACATTTAAAACCACAAGAATAATTAATTCTCATTCGGTGGAGCAACCAGCTCCGGGTGTACTATTGCTTCTTATTCAGCATCGGTTTGGCCGACTTAACTCAGGTTCGTATGAATTATTTGGTTTAGACCAGGCAACAATTCGTTTGGGACTTGAGTATGGAATTACGGATCGACTGAGTGTGGGTATAGGCAGGAGTTCCTACGAAAAAACATATGATGGATTTGTAAAATATAAAATCCTGCGCCAGAGTTCGGGAGCCAGAAAGAATCCGATTTCCCTTTCATATTACGGAAGTGTAAACCTGAATTCATTAAAATGGTCGGATCAGGGTGTTGAAGACCGAAACAATTATTTCAGCTCCAGGCTCACTTACACTCAAATGCTTTTGATTGCACGAAAGATCAACAGTAATATTTCTATACAAGTAATGCCAACTTATATGCACAAAAACCTGGTGCCCACGAATGATGATGCAAACGACATTCTCTCCGTAGGTGTGGGAGGCAGGGTTAAATTAACCAACCGAATGTCAGTAAATGCTGAGTATTTTTATACCCCCACCAATCAAATCTCTTATGATTTCCAGCAACCGCTTTCTATAGGGTTCGATATTGAAACGGGTGGTCACGTATTCCAGCTGCATTTTAGCAATACACAGGCATTTTTTGATCGGGGATATTTAACGGAATCTACCGGTAAATGGTCAAAAGGAGATATTTATTTTGGCTTTAATATCAGCAGGGTATTTACCTTAAAAAAGCCGGAAACATTTAAGAACTAACTCCAGGATTACAGAGCTAAGTATATGACATTTTAAAATTACTCTAAGGCACTCAGGTGTTCTCATGTGGTGCATATTTCACAAATAAAATTCAGAAATTGAATTTGTGGACCTTTGCCTGGGCGGTTCTTTTATTTCTGATTTATTGCAATTGTAAAAAGAAAGATACCTTTGCAAAAAAGGGTTAAGAACATCTTTCCTATTGAATTTGTTCTATGCTCACTCAATACACATGCAATGTATCTTTTTACTGAAAACGATAAACTTAATACCCTGGTAGATGAAAACTACAACCTGTTGCCTGTATTTAACAGGTTTGGTATCAGGCCGGGGTTTAAAGATAAAACAGTAGCTGAAGTATGCGCTGAAAATAATATTGACAGGAACTTTTTCCTGGCGTTGATCAACACATATAATAATCCTGAATATTTCCCTGAAACAAAATTGCTCAGTTTTTCGCCCGATTTGATTGTAAATTATTTGATCAAAACCCATGAATATTATGAGTTTTATTTTTTACCCAGAATTGAGCAACTGATCGACCGGTTAATTTCCGGAAGTTCGGCTAAAAGCCAGGATTTGAAGATGATCAAGAATTTTTATGAAAAATTCAAACAGGAATTTTTAGATCATATTCATGACGAAGAAAAATATGTTTTCCCAATTCTTACCACAGCAACTTCCGTATCAGCAACAGCCAAAAGTCACTCCATTGCCGAAGTTGAACATGGAGCCATGGAAGTGGAATTGAACGATCTTAAAAGTTTACTGATTAAATATTTTAGTCCTGAATATAATGATAATGACTTTAATGAACTGGTGGCTGCTCTGTATCAGTTTGAAAAGGATATGGTTGACCATTCACGGATAGAGGATAAAATTTTAATGGCCAGACTGAAAGCATTGTCAAAATCCCGATAGGAAATGAAAAAAGCCATATTTATTATTCATCCATCGGAGATTATCAGAAGGGGGCTGCATGCTTTACTTCGCAATTATTTTTATTGCGAAATTACTCAACTGCCTACCGAGGAAAGTCTTTCTGATTTTAAACAAATGAACGGAACCTGTTTGGTTATATTTAGTGGAAACAGGGGAGTTCTGCAAAGTGAGGCGGTGAAACAACTCAGACAAAATAACGATGTTCATTTGGTAATTTTGGAAGAAAGTAAGGAGCCTCAGGATCATGATTTTCGGTTACAATCATTAAGCATTGATGCTTCGGGTGAGGAGATACAACAATTGGTGCAAAATCTGGTGCAGGGTAAAAACGCCGAAACTTCATCAAATCAAGGCAATATTGAGTTATCAGTTCGTGAAAAGGAGGTGCTCAAGCTGGTGGCCCTGGGTTTATCCAATAAAGAAATCGCTGACCAGTTATTTATTTCGGTACACACAGTAATCTCACATCGTAAAAATATCACCGAAAAGCTCGGCATTAAATCTATTTCGGGATTAACAGTTTATGCCATATTGAATAAAATAATAGACCCGGATACCATTGATCCTGAAAAGTTAATATGAAATATGCTGAATGGATATTACCTGATAACCTCAATCAGTATTTAATTCGGAAATTTGTTTTTTCAGTTCTGTAATCTGATCTCTTAACTCTTTGATCCTGAACTCCCGTCCAACAAAAAGATCATTGAATTTTTTAAGCTCTTCATTTTTTTCACCGAGCTGTTCATACTGAGATTGCAATTCATGGGTTCGAAGCTTTACAAGTTCCTCCAGTTCCGATTTATGTCGGCTCAGCTCTTTTTCTGATGCATTCAATGCCTTATTTTTTTCGATCAGTTGCTTATTGATCTCCTTGAGTTCTTTGGTTCGCTCCTCCACCTTAATTTCCAATTGCTGATTAAAATGCTCCACCTTGCGTTTCTCATTATTTAGCAGGAAAATAATATAGAATTCACGGCGTGAATAATATTCGGTAAAATAAGCTGCAGTCATCCCAAAAACATTGGCACTGGCATAAAAAAACAGATCCATATAACTGTTCTCAAAAGGAATATCAAAATAAAAATACAAGGCAAAGGCATATAAAGTAAATTGTAACCAGCCGGATAATGTTGCCCAGATAAAGCGCAATTTACTGAACATATAATTATACATCAAAACCAGCAATAGGCCAACGTAGTAGTTGTATTGATAAGTTTTACTGCTATAAAAGATCATCGCAATGATGGCTATTCCGGCAACTTGAACCAGCAAAAACAAAAGCAATTGCCAGTTTTTCGCAAACTGTTTGTTATATGTAATCAAAAAGATAAAAAAGGCTATAGGAAAAGTGACAATAAAGCGTATGAGGAAAAATGTTAATTTGTACTCGGGAAAGATAACCACATCGAGCGCGAAGAAAATCAAATAAAAAATTATGCTGAATAGCAGAGAAATTCTTACAAAATCAAGAGAATACAGGAAATAATAATCCAGGAAATCTTTTTCACGCGAATCTCTGAATTTTAAGGTAATTGGGTGCAGGCCCATCTCTTTATGAATTCCTTTTATCTGGCTTGTAAATATTTTATTCAGAAAATTCATTCAATTTAAATTCTCCCAAAACAATCGCGTTAGTTAAAAGACAACATTGCCATAGTTAATGTTGCTTCCCGTATTTGCAAACCCACGCATACAAAACATTAATACTGGTTTGTGAATAGCTGAATGAACAAATTTAATAAATAAAAAGCGAGATATAATTTATAAAGGCAATAAAAAGCAGCCATCCTGTGTGCTACAGAATGGCTGCTTTTATCTAATAGAAAAGTTAATTTTTCTTGCCGGAAGTATTGATTTTAAAGGGCAGGTAAAGTGGGCAAAAACTTACCAATGCAGTTAATATAAATACAATTCCGAGGATCAGTAAAATTAATCCAATTGTTCCGGTAATTACATTGGTGAAGTAAAGAACACCAATCAATATTCCGATAATGATCCTGATAATCCGATCAGCGGATCCCATGTTTGCTTTCATAATGTCTTATTTTTTGATAGTTGGTAGATAAACAATTATAACATTTATAAGTTCACGTGGCTAATTTCCATAAGCTTCAAGTGAAATATTGACCGTTACCTCAATTTCTTCTGCAATATTATTAATAACAGTTTTCGGAATCCGGATATCATAATCAGCAGGTTTTATTATAAAAACGGAGAGACCATTGATTTTTCCACCTTCAACAGTGAAGGTGCCATCCTCCATAACTTTTTTAGTAACTCCATGAATGGTAAGTTCTCCTTCCACTTTAATGAGGTATTCACCATCTTTTGAAAAATCTACATCCGAGAGGTTTACAACTTTTCCTTTAAAAGTTGCATTCGGGAATTTATCCGACTCCACATAATTTTCATTGAAGTGCTCTTCCATCAAAGCCTTTTCAAATTCAAAAGATTTCATTAGCACTTTAAAAACAAAATCACCCGTTTGTGTGTCCAATACACTATTCACCTGATGATTGTGGGCTTCAATCGTTTCAACAGGTGTTTCAGAGTAAAATTTAATATGACCGTTTTTAGTAAGGTAACGTTGACTGTAAGAAGTTACAGTAAGGGCAAGGAGTCCAAAGATGATTATTAGTTTTTTCATTTTTACTTGAATTAAATGTTTTAAAAAGAGTAAGGCCGGGGCATTGCCCCGACCAGGAAGATATTATAGTTTAATTACGCGTTTTGATACTTTTTCTCCATTGTATAAATTTAAAACAACATGATACATTCCTGCTTTTAAAGCAGAAATATCAATTTTATTTGTGTTAGAAGTTTTGTTGACCAAAGCACCATTCAGATCGAAAATCAGCACATTTGAAATTTCGAACTCATTGCTAAAAGATGCTATGTTAATATGATCAGCAGCGGGATTTGGGTATACAGTGATTTGCTCGGCCAATGCATTTTCAAAAACGGAAGTTGTTGAAGCACTTTTTTCATTAACCATCAGACTTGAGGTATAAATTACATCACCACTTGTGCCTCCGTTACCATTGGCGGCATTAAAGGCACCATAAAATGTTATATCTCCTGTACCTTCTTCGGGTGCAACCCAATCAAAGTTCCAGGTTCTTGAATTGCCGGTAGGAGCTGTTCCGCTACTGGTATGGGTTATTGCATGATTACTGTTAGTGAGTTGGTTTTCAGTAGAATTAGTTACAATGATAGTGCCTTTTTTCTGCGCATCCATATCTTCTGAAGTTACTTCAAACCCAAATTTTACTACACCATCATGTGTGCCCATTGCAGTAATAGTATAGGTTTCTCCAGCAGTATAACCCTCTTCAGGAATGTTTGTTGTAATCCATCCATCCACTGGATTGGCTGTGCCTGAGTGGCAATCAGTACAAGTCGCTCCCCCATCTCCCGGGCTACCGGTTTTTCCGTCAGGTGCTCCAGAAGAGTAATTCAATCCGGAAGTTAAAAGGGTAATAAATCCTACAACAGTCAATAAAAGGTAAATTGTTTTTTTCATCGTTTTAATAGTTATTTGTTATTTAATTAAAGAACATTTTTCAAAAATCACATCGGTGTCGTTATAGCCCGAAACGAATCCTTTAATGGTGATTTCCGAGCCAGTCAGTGCTTCAATTGCACGGGTATGGTTAGGCAACATGGTACATCGGATGCCTTCATCACCAAACATTCCCTGATCCATTACAAAAACAGCAATGGTAAGCGAGTCGGCTTCTTCTACCTTGCTTATTAATCCTGCTATTTCTACAACTTTGCCATTGAATTTCAGCTCGGCTGATTTTTTGTCATTTCGGTATGCGCTAAACAAATCCAGCGCGGTTATTTGGAAATCAGGTGTGGCTTTTTCAAAATCGCGATGTGGTTTGTTATAAACAAATTTATATCCCAGTGCTGCACCAATAGTGCCAAGGATAAACATTATGATAAGTATTTTGTGCCAGGTTTTCATTGCTGTAATTTTTGAATTCGGCACAAAGTAAGGCCTGCTTATTTAGGTGTAATAATTAAAAATGGTGAACGGGAATTTTTACATCCTGAACTGGAATTTAATATTGAAACAGAAATGTTTTTATGGAATGAAATTGCTGAAAAACTATTAAAAAATTGGTTAAAACTGGATTTAACTCAACCCGCCTAACCATTTTTTAAAATCACCCGAGCGTTCAGTACTTGCAATGGTTTCAATTTCGCAGGGGGGGGTTAATTCTATTTTTACCCGCGATTTTGAATAGGTGTACATCTCATCAATGGATTTAATGTGGATGATAAACTGCCGGTTGATCCGGTAATACTCATCTGGATTAAGCATATTCTCGAGTTTGTCGAGGCTGAAGTCGAGGGGGTAAGTTTCGTTATTAAAGGTACGGAAAAAGTTATTGCCGCTATCAGTGTAAAAATAGGCAATATCAGCGGTCTCAATGGATTTGATCTTTTGTCCGTAACGAACTACAAAACGTTTTTGAAAATCATCTTTATGTATGATCCTTGCAAGTTTATGATAGTCGAATATTTCCTGTTCATTTTTATGGATTCTTTTGAATTTTTCGATGCTTTCCGATAATTGTGTTTTGTTAACCGGTTTGAGCAGGTAATCCACACTATTTACTTTAAATGCATCAATGGCATACTGATCAAATGCGGTGATGAAGATCACCGGAACTTCCATTTTGATTTCTTTGAAAATTTCAAAACTTGAGCCATCGGCCAGTTGGATATCCTGAAAAACAAGTTCTGGTACTTTATTTTGCTGATACCAATTCACGCTCGATTCAATGCTGTCAAGTATGTCCATAACTTCAATTTCTGGATCAATTTCGGTTAGAAGCTTTTTCAGCCTTAAGGCCGTTGCCTGCTCATCTTCAATAATCAGAACTTTCATCGTATTAATTATTAATGATTGGTATTCCCACAGTGAATGAATCTGTGGATTTATCAATTATTATTTCTTTCTGAGTCAGGATCCTGTATCTGTTTACAATGGTTTCTATCCCGATTCCCGTTGAACTTAAGACTTCTTTTTTTAGTTGAAGGTTGTTTTTAACAAAGATATATCCCTTTTCAATGTCGCTAACAATAGATATAGTAAGGGGCTTATCACGCGAAACGGTATTATGCTTAAGCGCATTTTCGATGAGTAACTGAATGGTAAGGGGAGGTATTTTTGAGATTTTTAATTCTTCAGGAATTTGCCAAACAATAAGTAGGTTTTCGGCAAAACGTTTTTTCTGAAGTTGTAAATAATTTTCCGCGATTTTGAGCTCTTCCTGCAGAGTGATCATCTCCTTGTCTTTAAATTCGAGAACATTGCGAAACAAAACAGATAACTCTGAAACGTAATCCACTGCTTTTTCAGGTTCTGTTTCGATAAGCGCTATCAATGTGCTGAAACTGTTAAACAAAAAGTGAGGGTTTATCTGGCTTTTAAGGTTTTCGTATTGAAACATAATCCGGTCGCGGATTACAGCCTGTTTTTGCTGGATATTGCGTTCCCTTATTTTAATGTAACTGATAATAATAATTGCCAGGAGGGAAATGACTGATAAAATAAACCACAAACTTGCCCAAAATGGTTTTTTAATTTTAAATCTAAAACTGGCTTCATCGCCATCACCAAAATCACGCTGTAAACCCGAAGTCACTCTGAATGTATAGGTTCCGGGTGACAAATTGCTATAAATAATATTGTTGTTGCGGGTCTCAATCCAGTCAATATCATGCCCCTCCAATTTTACCCTGAATAGCACTTTTTCGGGATATTGATACCATAAACCCGAATAGTGAAAAGAAAAATGGTTTTCGTCGTAGCTAAATTTATGTTTTACAGTGGTGTCAATATTTTCAAGGTACAGTTTAACACTGTTGATGTGGGTTTGAGGATTCTTCCATATCGTTGAATCTGTGGCATTATAGGCGATGATAAACGAATTTGTACCAATCCAAACTTTGCCATCTGCATCTTTTGCCAGTGTATTTAAATCAGGTTTGATGGATTCCAATCCTGCATTTTTTTCAAAGTGTAAAATGTTGCCCGAGTGCACATTTAAAACATCAATTCCCTGATCATAGACCATCACCAGCTCATGATTATTGTTTGCAAGTATTCCGTTAAAAGAGGTGGATGCATGATCCGAATCAGTTTTGTACTTTGTTATTTTTTCGTCACGATACAGGTATAATCCCTCATTGGCAACATTCATCCATACATTTCCATCATTATCACTTTCCACCGAATAAACCACCTTTTTGCTAAAATCACCATCATTTGAAATTGGTTTAAAGATGCCGTTTTTAAAATATATTACTCCACTTCCGTCGGTGGCAAACCACACTGTATTGTTTTCATCCAAATTGATATCATAAATAAAATTATTGCTTAAGCCTTCTGACTTTCCATAATTATCAAAGTGAGGTTTAAATGCAAGATTCCCGAATCCGGAATTGATGGTAAATCGCGAAGCTCCACCCAGGGTGGCAAACCAAATGGCTTTTTCATCACCTTCAATGGCTAAAATATTACTGTTTGCAAGTCCGTCTTTTTCATCAAATTGTATGTGGTTTCCTGTTTTTGGATCCAATCGGATAACACCCTGCCCAAAAGTACCGGCCCAGATCATTCCCGAATGGTCGGCAAACAAACTCATGATTTTTTGATGCTTTAAATCCAATCCGATGGAGTAATATTTGAGTTGTTGATGTTCAATTTTTGCTTTGGGATCAAAACAAAAGACTCCCTCATCATTCCCAAACCAAACTTTACCATCTTTTGCAGTGGTCAATGCGTGCACTTTGCGAATTTCTTTCCCGTCAATTTCAGAAGTTATTTCAAGTTTAGTCCCCAGTGAAAGACTTACTTCATGCTGCGAAACCAGCCAAACATTGCTCTCCTTATCACTAAACAGCTTTTTTACCCTCGAAAGGTCTGCATTGTCGCTTTTGATGAATTTTAAATTTTGGTTGAAATTCAAATCGTAAGATAAGATTCCCTTTCCATCTGTGGCAATACAAATCCGGTTATCTATTGCAAGTAAATCATTAACGGGCCCATATCTCCAGTTCCGGAGCGGCTGCGGAACCTCAATTTTCCTTGATTTCAGATCAACTTTACAAACACCGTTTTCATACAATCCGATCCACATATTTCCTTTGTTATCCTTCTCCAAACACTGGACTATAAAGTCAGGGAGCCCATCCTTCACCGAAAGCTGGTTCAGCTCAATCCGGTCATTTTCTGGTTGAATGATATTAATACCATTATCTGTTCCTAACCAAATATTGCCTGCATCATCGGATTCTAAATCGTAAATGTAATTATCAGTAAGCTCCTGTTTGTCGTTAATTCGCATTAGTCCGGCGCCATCAGTGTAAAACAGTCCGTCGCCATAAGTTCCAAACCAAATTCGGTTGTTCATCCCCTCCAGAATACAGGTTACTTCTTTTTGTGGAAAGCTGTCCGATTCAAACTTTAGAGGGCTTGCACCAACCTTCTTTTGCAGCACTAAACCATTTTTTAAACCAATCCAAATATTTTCGCGTGAATCCTGAATCATGCAGCTTACGCCTGATCCCAAACTTTCATTTATTAAAAAAGATTCTATCAATTCCAGGCCATCGTGTTTGTATATGCCGGCGTCTGTTCCAAACCATAAATATCCTTGGTTGTCCTGTAAAGCGCAGTTTATTTGTGCATTATCAAAAATCGTGTTTTTGAGGAACATCCGAATATAGGGTTGTTGCCCGTTTACGAAATATACCGAAAGTGCCACGAAAAGCAGTGTGATCAATATTTTGATTTGTGGGTTTTTCATTATGATCAGGTTCCCTCTTGTTGAACAAGGGTTGCGTTGATTTCAACCTTAATTTCTTCTGCTATTTTTTGGAAAACAAGTTTTGGAATGGTGATATTATGATCGGCCAGCAAAACTGTAAAATCCGATTTTACTTCCATCTCATTCCCCTTAAAGCGAATCTGGCACTTGATGATTCTTTCCTGGGTAACGCCGTGTATGTCAATTGTGCCCTTGGCCCTGATGGTTTGCCAATCTGAAATGCCCGGGTCAAGGGCCTCGATAATTTTTCCTGAAAATGTTGCCGAAGGAAACTTATCGGTTTCCATATAATTTTCATAAAAATGCTCCTGCTGCAACGGCGAATTAAATCCTTTGAGTGATTTTACATCAAGCTTGAAGGCAAAAGTTTTTTTATCTGGATCCACAAGCCCCCGCAGGAATTGTGATTCGGCAGAAATTAATTCAAGGGGTGCATCCGAAACAAACTTTACATACCCATTCTCGGTACTATAAAGATCAGTATCTGTTTCCTGCCCTGCCAGTAAACAAGGCATTAGTATCAATATTAAAAAATATTGCAATCGGTTCATAGAAAAGCATTCTGGATTATTAACACCATAAAATTACAATAGTTTATCCGTTTTGATTTTCAATTGTTTTAGCTTTGAAAAAAAATATTGATTATGAAAATATTATTCCTTCCCAAAATTCTGATTTTAATAGTTTTATTCTCATGCTATTTGATGGAAACAAATGCTCAAACCCACTCCGGGTCGCAACTTGTTTCCGGACCAATGCTTGGCTACTCAACTATGTCCGAAGTAGCTGTATGGCTTCAAACCGATGGACCGGCAACGGTTAATATGACTTATTTTGATAAAAATGAACCTGAATTAATTCTTTCCACAGAACCGGTTACCACCTCAGCTGAAGGTTTTTACACGGCAAAATTGATCGCCATAGTTTCGGAAGGAAAAAGGTATCAATATGAGATTCTGCTCAATGGAATTCCCCTGGAATTTGATTACCCGCTGGAGTTTCAAAGTCAAACTTTGTGGCAATACCGATTTGATGCCCCCGATTTTAATTTTGTGATAGGAAGTTGTAATTATGTGAATGAGCCTGAGGTTGACCGGCCCGGAAAACCATATGGTGGCGAACATTTCATTTTTGATAATATTTACAAAGAGCATCCTGATTTTATGGTATGGATGGGTGATAACACCTACTTGAGAGAGGTAGACTGGAACTCTAAAACCGGTATCGTTCATCGTTATACGCATACCCGCGCCCTGCCTGAAATGCAACCGCTGCTTGGTTCGGTACACCAATATGCCATATGGGACGATCACGATTACGGACCAAATAATTCCGATCGTTCATATTGGATGAAAGATTTTTCGCTTGAAGTTTTTAAAACATTTTGGGCCAATCCCAATTATGGTCCCGGAGGTGGGGTAAGTGGTACTTTTTTTTGGAATGATGCGCAGTTTTTTCTGCTTGATAACCGCTGGTTCAGAACACCTAATAATTTAAAAACAGAAGATCGGGAGTTTCTAGGAGAACAGCAATTACAGTGGTTGATTGATGCTCTGAGCGGCAGTGAAGCTCCTTTTAAATTTGTAGTCGTTGGCGGGCAGGTATTGAACCCGGTAACTACCGATTGGAGCGAAAACTATGCGAAATACCCGGAAGAACAGCAAAAGCTTTTTGATGCGATTTTGAGGAATGATATAAAAGGTGTGTTCTTTTTTAGCGGAGACCGTCATTTTTCGGAGCTTTCTAAAATGGATCGTGAAGGTACCTACCCGTTGTATGATTTAACAGTTTCTACTTTTACCGCTGGACCAACGGGCGACAGAAGCTTAAACGAAGCTAATATTTACCGGGAAGAGGGAACTTACTACGGACAGCGCAATTATGCCCTGCTTAATATTTCAGGTCCGAAAAATGAACGTGTTTTAACTATTCAATTGAAAAATAATAAAGGGGAATTGGTTTGGGAGCGGTCGATCAATGAAAATGAATTGAAGTAAATATTGAATAATAATAATGCAATTCTTTATTTTGGTTTAATATCAAACTTGGAATATTCATAGTTGTGAAGCGATTTAATTTAATGAAGGGGGTATAAACAGTTTGCCACTTAAAATAAATGTTACTTCAGGTATACTTTCTGAGTGATAACCTTTTTAGTCATTTCAATTCGAATAATAAAAATGCCACAAACAACATCCATTTCAATTTCATTATTCACTTCATTCACATCCCATTTTCCTAGTGAATTTCCGGTTACATCATATACCTGAGCAACCGCTGATTCATTCAATCCATCAATAATTATTTTTTCCCTATCCGCATAAATATTCAAATTTGAGTTTTCATATGGCTCAATATTTCCAGTTGCTGTTTGGGAAAGCTTAATAACATAAATATCGCTTAATCCAAAAGATGTTAAAAAGAATTCATCCTCACTAGGATCAAGATCGCATAAATCGGAAAAATTACCAGTCAGGTAAATATTCTCATCCTCATCTGTGGTAATTGAATTTACTTCATCCGTCCCGATACCTCCTATTGATCCGCCCCAAATATATTCACCATCGGTATTAAGTGCAGATATATATACATCAGTCATTCCTTTGGCTGAAACAATATTTGATCCTGCATTTGGATTAAGGTCAATTTCTGTGCTAAAGGTGCCAGATGAATAAACATTTCCAAAATGGTCAACCTCAATTGAGTAACCATAGTCCGATGTTATACCCCCCAGTTTTTTAGCCCAAATAAAACTCCCTTCGGGACTAAGCTTTAGAATGAAACTATCATACCAGCCAGATGACGTAAGCTCATAACTTCCAGTATCAGGATTAAAATCAACTGTTCCCCAAAATTCGCCCGTTACGTAAATGTTATTATCAATATCAGTGTCAATTGAATTACCTCTTTCGGCATCGTATCCTCCCATACTTTTTGCCCATATAAATTCACCACTATTACTTAGTTTTAACACAAAAATGTCAGAACTTAATTCACTGGTTGAAATCAAATTATAAATCCCTGTTCCTGGATTGAAATCAACGGTGTCAATAAACTCCCCGGTGATTAATACAGACCCATCATTATCTAAATTCATTGCCATTCCCCTTTTAAATGTTAAACCTCCAATATTTTTAGCCCATATAAAATTTCCATCGCCATCTAATTTGAGAATAAATATATCCCAATTACTTACCGCAGTTAAATTATATACACCAGGCCCAGGATCAAAATCAACTGTATCTCTAAAAAAACCTTGTACATAGATATTACCAATCATATCAATTGCAATAGATTCTGTTAATATTCCATCACTTTCAATTCCTCCCAATCCTTTTGCCCAAATATAATTCCCATTTCCACTAATCTTGGAAATGAAAATATCGGATTGACCAGTTGATGTTAAATTGTAAGTTCCAGTGCCAGGATAAAAATTGGCAACCCCATTAAACAAACCTGCTGTTATTATATCACCTTCGCTGCTTGTTATTATGGATCCCCCCTTGTCATTTGCACTGCCTCCCATTTTCGCAGCCCAAATGAATTCTCCTGAGGAAGTGAGTTTTGAAATAAAAATATCATTAAAACCTGCCGATGTTAGTAGTTGATTTGATGGTCCTGGATCAAAGTCAGCAGTCTCGCCAAATAATCCGGTAGTGAGTATGTTTCCTTCATTATCTATAGTTATTGATTTTCCTGAGTCGAACTGTTCACCACCTAATTGAACAGCCCATTCTATAGTAATTACTTGACCATTTGTGAGAAGGGAGATGATACTAAAGCAGACAATAAGAAATGAAGTTTTAAATTTCATGGTTTTTAATGTTTAGAGATGGCTAATCAGTAAAACTTAAGTGGATTCAATCCAAGAAAAGACTGATTGAATTCTTTTATAAGATGATTGTATCCCGGAATCCGTTGCGTGCTATTCCCCAGATAAAATCCTCCAAAATTGAGGAATGGGAATATATCAATTTATACAGATTCTATTGATTTTGACAGCTAACGTAAAATGCTGAAAAATGGATAAAAAAGGACTAAATTTGAAAAATCGTAACTCAATGATTAAATGTAGTTTATTTTTACGTTAGTCAGAATTAAAGCGGGGTAGAATTATCGGTCGTAATTGACTTCTTTTACCAGTTTGCCCTCTTCATCCCAGAATTTCCAGGTGCCTGTCCTTTGGTCGTTTTTAATAGGTCCCTCGTAATATTTTTTCCCGTTTTCGAAATACACGGTTTTGGTTCCGTTTTCAACACCTTCGGTAAAATAGCCTACGCTCCATAAAGTACCATCTTCATACCAGGCTTCCCATTTCCCGTCGCGTTTTTCATTTTTAAGGGGGCCGGCCACCCGCTTGCTGCCACTGTCATAAAAATGGGTTTCGAAAACAGCTTCCTTCATCTCCTCCGTTTTGTAATTCCTCGACATCTGCGGTGATCCATCGGGCCAGGTGGTTTCAACTCGTTCATAGGTTTTCTTTTCGCAACCCACGATTAATGCCACGGTAAGCAAAACCATCAACAACAGGAATGATCCCTGTTTACCGCTGAAATGTAAGCCTTTGTCCTTTTGTTGATTCATCAAAATTTCCGTTTTCATAAACTAAATTACCATTTACAAAGGTATGGGTTACGGTGGATTTAAAGGTATGCCCTTCAAAAGGCGACCAGCCGCATCTATATAAAATATTTTCTTTTGAAACAGTGTAAGGTTTATTCGTATCCACAAGCACCAGGTCGGCGTGATAACCTTTACGGATATACCCTCTTTTCTCCACCTGGAAACAAATCGCAGGTGCATGGCACATTTTTTCCACCATTTTCTCAATCGTTAGTTTTTCCTTTGCTACCATATCGAGCATGGCAAGCAAGGAGTGCTGAACCAAAGGTCCACCCGAGGGAGCCTTGAAATAGGTGTTTGATTTTTCTTCGAGGGTATGTGGTGCATGGTCTGTGGCAATCACATCCAGTTTATTGTCGAGCAAACCTTGCAATATAGCCTGCTGATCCTGTTTAGTTTTTATGGCCGGATTCCATTTTATCCTTGTTCCCAATCGGCTATAGTCCGAACTGTTAAACCAGAGGTGATGAACACAAGCTTCGGCAGTGATCCGTTTTTTCGAAAGAGGTGTATCACTATTAAAAAGCTCCAGCTCTTTTTCGGTGGAAAGATGCAATATATGAAGTCTTGTGTTGTATAGCTTTGCCAAACCTACCGCCAGTTTTGAACTTTTATAGCAGGCCTTTTCACTCCGGATGAGCGGGTGGGCTTCGATGGGAACATCTTCGCCGTATTTTTCCCTGAATATTTTAACATTGGCCTGAATGGTAGGTTCATCTTCGCAATGAACTGCCACCAGCATTTTTACCTTCGAAAAGATCTTATTCAACGTGTCGATATTATCCACCAGCATATTCCCGGTAGATGCGCCCATAAAAACCTTCACTCCGCAAACGGTTTTGTGATCGGTTTTAAGGATTTCATCAACATTATCGTTGGATGCACCCATGTAAAAGGAGAAGTTAGCCAGCGATTTTTCGGCTGCCATTTTATATTTTTCTTCAAGCAATTCCTGGGTAAGCACATTGGGAATGGTGTTGGGCATTTCCATAAAGGAAGTAGTCCCACCTGCAACAGCGGCTTTACTTTCGGAGTAAATATCTCCTTTGTGTGTGAGTCCCGGATCCCTGAAATGGACCTGATCATCAATCACGCCTGGAAGCAGAAGCTGCCCCTTTCCATCAATGATCCTTAAGTTGTGATTAGTATCGTTAGATTCAAATTTTCGGTCGCCGGTAAAGATATCTGCGATCAATCCATCTTTCACCAGCACGGATCCCGATTTCGATAACCCCTCGTTTACTATGGTAACATTCGTTATCAGAAAATCAGTTTTCATTTCAGAAGGTAATTTAAAGGTCCACAGTGTTGAATAAAGCGAAATTAAGCAATTCCTGTGAAAGTCAGGCTACCCGTTTGTATTTTTTAAACAGGCTTCGCCAACGCAATTCCATTACACCAAAAATGGCTTCTTTGAAAATACTCTTGTTCATTTTAGATTCACCTTCGGTTCGGTCGGTAAAAATGATATCCACCTCTTTCAGTTTGAAGCCCAGTTTCCAGGCGGTAAATTTCATTTCGATCTGAAAGGCATATCCGGTGAATTTAATCTTGTCGAGCTCAATGGCTTTTAAAACCTCATCGCGGTAGCATTTGAAACCAGCGGTTGTGTCCTGTATTTTCATACGGGTCACCATTCTTACATACACCGAAGCAAAGTACGACATCAGGATACGGCCCATAGGCCAATTGACCACGTTCACCCCTTTGATATATCGCGATCCGATGGCCACATCAGCACCTTGGTTAGCACAGGCATCATACAGGCGAAGCAGGTCCTCGGGATTGTGCGAAAAATCAGCATCCATTTCAAAGATGTATTGATAGCCTTTGTTGAGCGCCCATTTGAAACCATGAATATAAGCGGTTCCCAATCCCAGCTTTCCTTTGCGTTCTTCAATAAAAAGTTGCTCCGGAAATTCCTTCATCAACCGCTTTACAATGTCTGCAGTTCCATCCGGTGAATTGTCTTCAACGATGAGAATATGAAAATCTTTCTCAAGGGAAAAGACCTTGCGGATGATCCGTTCGATGTTCTCTTTTTCCTTGTAAGTAGGTATGATCACTAAGCTGTCTGTCACCGGTGCAAAATTAGTACGCAGATAATCAAGCGTGGAATTAGAACGCAAAAGTCGATAAAAATGTTGAATTGTACAATATGAAAGATATAGGCGCGACATTCAAAACAATAGGAACTTAAATTAGGCTCTTTCCGTTCAATCCCATAATTTTGCACAGCACTGAAAATTGAAAGGAACAGAATGAAGACACTCATTGAATTTATTAATGAAAGACAGGCCGACTTTCCCTTTGCAACGGGCGAGTTCAGCCGTTTGCTCAATGATATTGGAATCGCAGCTAAAATCGTTAACCGGGAGGTTAACAAAGCAGGGCTTACCAATATCATGGGTTTTGAAGGCACCTCTAACGTACAGGGAGAAGATCAGAAAAAGCTGGACGTTTTTGCCAATAAAGAATTCATTAAAGCCCTGGGTTATGGTGGACAATGTTGCGCCATCGCATCCGAAGAAAATGAAGACCTTGTGACTTTTGATACGCAAATGTCGAATAACGGGAAATACGTGGTTGCGATGGATCCACTCGATGGCAGTTCCAACATTGAAGTGAATGTGAGTATCGGCACAGTATTCGGGATCTGGAGAAGAAAAACCGAACCCGGTTCCTGCGGAACTATGGAAGATCTGCTCCAGCCCGGCAGGGATATGGTGGCGGCTGGTTATGTGATTTATGGATCTTCTACCATGCTGGTGTATTCCACGGGCAAAGGAGTGAATGGCTTTACCTATGATCCTTCGGTGGGTTTGTGGTTGCTTTCTCACCCGGATATTAAGATACCTGAGGGTGGAAACATTTATTCTATCAACGAAGCCAACTATATCTATTTCCCGGATGGCGTAAAGCAATACATTAAATATTGTCAGGGCGATGACCCGGCTTCAAACCGGCCATACAGCACACGATACATCGGGTCGCTGGTTTCCGATTTTCACCGAAACATGCTCAGGGGAGGTATTTATATGTATCCCGGCAACCGTAAAAATCCTGATGGGAAATTGAGGTTATTATACGAATGTAATCCAATTGCTTATCTGGCTGAGCAAGCCGGCGGAATGGCTTCGGATGGATTTAGCAGGATTTTGGATATCGAACCTCAATCGTTGCATCAACGCGCACCATTTTTCGTTGGCTCCAAACATATGGTGGAAACAGCGGAATTTTTTATGTCGAAAAATTCACCCGATTTTAAAACGCAAGGGTAATTACTTTTGGAAGTTACTGATCTCACCGGAATTTATAGTCAGGATAAGCGAACGATTGATTTGCTCAACAGGACGGAAACGCTGGCCCAGGGCAGACTTCGTTTACAGGGTTTGATAGGCTCTTCGCTTTCTTTTTTGAATGTTGCGATTTATGAGCAGGCCAATAATCACCATATCGTGGTTTTGCCCGATAAAGAATCGGCGGCTTATTTTTTAAATGACCTGGAGTCGATCTTTGGTGAAAAGGATCAAAATTTTCATAAAAAACGGATTCTCTTTTTCCCAACTTCATACAAACGCTCCTACAATATCGAAAGCCAGGATAACACCAGCATTTTGCTCAGGACTGAAGTTTTGAAACGGCTGGGTACATCCACACGAAAAACTATTATTGTTACTTACCCGGAGGCACTTACCGAAAAAGTGGTGCGAAAAGCTTACCTGACCAAAAACACCATAAAGGTTAAGGTAGGAGAGAAGTTGTCGCATGATTTCGTGGCTGATGTGCTTATCGAAAGTGATTTTGAAAGGACCGATTTTGTTTATGAACCCGGTCAGTTTGCGCTGCGGGGCGGCATTATCGACGTGTTTTCCTATACCAACGATTATCCTTACCGTATTGAGTTTTTTGGTGATGAAGTGGAGAGCATCCGTTCTTTTAATCCCAATGATCAATTATCCATTGACAAGCTGGACCATATTTCTATTGTACCAAATATTCAGGATCGGCGCATCGTGGAAAAGCGGGAGTCGGTTTTGTCGTTTATTCCTGAAAATACTTTGCTTTGGTTTGATGATCTTGGATTTACCATCGACCGGATCGGTTTTGAATACGATCGTGCGAAAGAGGCTACAGCAAATGAAGAAGATTTGGAAATCAAACTCACAGCGGATGAACTTTACATCGATGCAGACACTTTTAAGCGGGATGTGTTGGGTTTTACAACGATTGAATTTGGCTCTCAGTCTTACTTTCCGGAAGCAGAGATTTTTAAATATGACATTT
This sequence comes from Bacteroidales bacterium, assembly GCA_020438105.1. Classification (GTDB taxonomy): domain Bacteria; phylum Bacteroidota; class Bacteroidia; order Bacteroidales; family JAADJA01; genus JAADJA01. Next base: position 5,774 of record JAGQVE010000050.1, on the reverse strand, counting down.
CTCCGCAACCCAGTTTTAATAAGAATTTTGATATCCTGATCGGCAATCTTACAGAAAACACGAAAAAAGGAATCCAGAATTATATCCTCTCCGAAAACCCGAACCAGCTCAAACGCCTCTATGCGATCTTTGATGATGTTTTGGCCAACAAGGGAATACGGCGGCAATTTGATTTCGACACCGTTTCGCTTTCGATGCACCAGGGTTTTGTGGATCATGATCATAAAATTGCCTGTTACACTGATCACCAAATCTTCGAACGTTACCATAAATTCCATCTCAAAGAAAAGTTTTCCGGTTCCCAGGCATTGACGCTCAAAGAACTTTACAACCTTCAGCCCGGCGATTATGTAACCCATATTGATCATGGCGTCGGGCGCTTTGATGGACTGGAAAAGATTGAATCAAACGGAAAAATGCAGGAGGCGATCCGACTGATTTATAAAGACGGCGACCTGCTTTACATAAGCATTCATTCACTGCACCGGATCTCCAAGTTTGTCGGTAAAGAAGGCACTTCCCCAACCATGAACCGGCTTGGGTCCAATGCCTGGAACAAACTTAAGGAGAAGACCAAAAAGAAAGTCAAAGACATTGCCAAGGAGCTTATTAAATTGTATGCGGAACGTAAATCGGCCGATGGATTTGGGTTTTCACCCGATACTTACATGCAGCATGAGTTGGAGGCATCCTTTATTTATGAAGATACGCCCGATCAGCTCAAAGCTACCAACGATGCTAAAAAGGACATGGAGCAAAAACATCCCATGGACAGACTGGTGTGTGGTGATGTAGGGTTTGGCAAAACAGAAGTTGCCATCCGCGCTGCGTTTAAAGCGGTTGCTGATAGCAAACAGGTGGGTGTTTTGGTACCGACAACCATTCTTGCGTTACAGCATTACAAAACCTTTTCAGATAGACTTTCGGAATTTCCATGCCGGGTGGAATATATCAACCGGTTTAAAACAGCTAAAGAACAAACCCAAATCAAAAAAGAATTGAAAGAAGGTAAGATCGACATCCTGATTGGGACCCACCGGCTGATCAGTAAGGATATTGAATTTAAAGACCTGGGCCTGCTCATCATTGATGAAGAACAAAAATTCGGGGTGGCAGCCAAAGAGCGGCTTAAACAAATGAAGGTGAATGTGGATACACTCACCCTTACGGCAACGCCCATTCCGCGAACCCTTCAATTTTCGCTGATGGGCGCACGCGACCTGTCAGTGATCAATACGCCGCCACCCAACCGCTACCCGGTGTTAACCGAACTTCGTTCCTTTGGCGAGGAGGTGATTCGCGATGCCATCAACTATGAGATTGATCGGGGCGGACAGGTGTTTTTTGTTCATAACCGGGTGCAAAATATTGAAGAGGTGGCCAATATGATCCGAAAATTTTGCCCGGACGTGTCCATAGCTATTGGTCACGGACAAATGGATGGGCACAAGCTCGAAAAGATCATGCTCGATTTTATCGACGGAAAATATGACGTGTTGCTGGCTACCACCATCATCGAGTCGGGATTGGATATTCCCAATGTAAATACCATTATCATCAACGATGCGCAGAATTACGGATTGAGTGATCTGCATCAGTTGCGCGGCAGGGTAGGCCGTTCAAACCGGAAAGCATTCTGTTACCTGCTTTCGCCACCTTTGTCTGTGCTGACGCCGGAGGCTCGCAAGCGATTGAAAGCCATCGAAGAGTTTTCGGAGTTGGGCAGTGGATTTAACATTGCCATGCGTGACCTCGACATCCGTGGAGCAGGGAATATTTTGGGTGCCGAACAAAGCGGTTTTATTTCGGAGATCGGTTTTGAGATGTACCACAAGATACTTGATGAAGCGGTGATGGAACTGAAAGAGACCGAATTCAAAGATCTGTATAAAGAAGAGATCCAGAAAGATTTTGTCCGTGATTGCCAGATTGAAACCGACCTTGCCCTTCTTATTCCTGATGATTATGTGACCAATATCACCGAACGGCTCAGTTTATATAAAGAACTCGACAACATTGAAGAGGAAGTGGAACTGCAGCGATTCCGCCTGCGCCTGATCGACCGTTTCGGGCCGGTTCCGCCACAAACAGAAGAACTCATCAATGCCATTCGGCTGCGCTGGCTGGGCAGGGAGATCGGCTTTGAAAAGATCCTCATGAAAATGGAAAAACTGACTGGCTATTTTATCTCCAACCAGGATTCGCCTTATTATCAATCCGAGAGGTTTACAAGTGTGCTTCGTTTTGTCCAGCAAAATCCATCCCTCTGCCGTATGAAAGAAGGGAAAGACAGGCTTACCCTGACTTTCCTGAAAATCCAAACCGTAAGCCGGGCCATTGAAGTTTTGAAGATTATAACCCCAACCTGATAGGTTTGCGCCGCTTTGGCCAGGCTAACCTATCAGGTTGGGGGTAAAGGTTTGCGCCGCTTTGGCCAGGCTAACCTATCAGGTTGGGGTAAAGGTTTGCGCCGCTTTGGCCAGGCTAACCTATCAGGTTGGGGGTAAAGGTTTGCGCCGCTTTGGCCAGGCTAACCTATCAGGTTGGGGTAAAGGTTTGCGCCGCTTTGGCCAGGCTAACCTATCAGGTTGGGGTAAAGGTTTGCGCCGCTTTGGCCAGGCTAACCTATCAGGTTGGGGTA
>JAGQVE010000050.1:0-3036 GCA_020438105.1 Bacteroidales bacterium | reverse complement strand
TTTGGCCAGGCTAACCTATCAGGTTGGGGTAAAGGTTTGCGCCGCTTTGGCCAGGCTAACCTATCAGGTTGGGGGTAACCTATCAGGTTGGGGGTAAATCTGCGATTCTCCAAGCATCCTTCGTCAAACGCCGGATAGAAACTTTCTATCTATTTTATTGATTTTGATCGGCAAATCTTAGAATGGTTAAAAAAAAAATCTTCCTGACCGGTAACCCAGCCAGGAAGTTTCATGGTGATTAAAGTAGGCCTTATTTTACAAATACCTTCGTAACAAATCGCTCACCGTTTGTGAGGAAATATTGGACGAGGTAAACAGTCTGATCTTTGTAAATTTCAACAGTTGTGCTTACATTGTTAAAATCGCCTTCGGCAATTTTTCTCCCAGAAAGATCAAACACGAGGTAGCTTCCTTCAAGCAAGTCTTTATTTATAATTTTGATTTGATCATCAGCTCCATACACAAATACAGGAGCTTCCACTATTGCATTTTCTTTAACTAGGATCAATGAAAACTTATATTCTTCCAGATCACCATCGTAATCAAAGTAATAAGGGGATTCTGCATCCAGTGCTGCGATCGTATTCGTTTGCGGATCTTCTACAAAAGCTTGCACGTCCACATCGAACGACTCAAGCTGATCAACAGAGAGTGTATATGTTCCGGCATTGTTTGCATAAAATCCGGCATCAATGGTTACATCACTTCCAAAAGGTCCCATCGAATTGATCGAATACTTCTCATTTTGTGCATAGGTATAAAATGTAGGTGTATTTTCACCGGCACCTTCAATACAATACACATCCTTATTTTGATCAAAATCTGCAGAGCAATCATTTATAAATCTAACACCTGCCTGTTCCGAACCGGTTTCACAGCTAAGTTTTAACCTTAAAATGTTCGATTGACTTTCATTTGATTTATAAAACTGCTGCGCGCTGTGTGCTCTGTCATTATTGTTGAATGAAAGTGGCTGCACGGTTGCATTTGTATAGTGCACGAAGAATGCCTGTCCGGCGGGAACGTACTGTGATGTTGTGTTCAGTCCGCCGCCACCTGGAATATAGTATCTGTAATTTCCGAGTGCTGGATCCCATAAATATATAGCCGCATCAAGTCCTGCAGGTAAGCTTACCTCATCCCAATCCAGTGATGAAGGATATGGATTTCCTACCAGATTCCAGCCAAATCCTGTGGTTGGCGGTCCGGAATAACTCAGGTCAAAGCTTTGATTTCCGGTATTGAAAGTACCATTATAGCTGACATTATTAGTGCCTGCAGAAGTGCTCCACAAGGCGTAACCCTCAGCGGGATTAAGCGGAACATTTACAGGAACAATGTATTCCCACCCTGTGGCCTCATCATACGAACGCAGATATTTATCAAGGTAAAGCCCTGAAACAGCATTATCTATTGGTGCAGAAACCATGTGCCATCCATTGCCACTGTATTTCACATCCATTGTTGACTGTCCACCTACAACCAAGTTTCCATGATCAATCAACGATGCCATTTGTGTAGTATTGGATTGAAGAATAACCCTTGTTCCTACCGATAAGTCGGAACCGGAGTTAATTGTAATAGATGCTCCGGGGAATAAGGTAAGGCTGTAGCATCTTCCTGTGCTGCTTACAACAGGTTGGTTGGGAGAATCAGCTGGAATATCCACTGGATTTAAAGCGGTTGGAACAAAATTTCCAGACCAGTTGGAAGCGGTATGCCAGTCATCACTTGTGCCGCCTAACCATAGAACAGATGATTCAAATGATCCGTCATCCACGCATAAGGAGAATGAACCCCAGTAAGTTGTAAAACTTGCACCCTGCCGGTGATCCACTTCAATGTAATAGGTTTCACCAGGAATGAGTGATGTGGAGCTAATGGTTTTCCATGATGTTGATCCGGAATAGTTTACACATTCCAATACATTATCATCGTTGTCCCAAAGTGCCATCATCATATACTGCATGTTGCCATAACTTCCACCGGTTTTACCAATGATTTCAATTTGGGGAGTGGTAGCGATAAACTTGAACCACACATTGCCAGCAGGTCCATTCGACCAACAGGAAGGTTTCGTTTCATCTGGTGTTTTCCAATAGGTGCTGAATTGTTGATCAGAAGAGCAATAAGCCCTTGTATTGGTCAACTCATAAGCATGATCCTTCCAATCGTAATCTTTAATATTCGTCATACAAAGTGTAAATGATCCCCATTGTGACGAACCGTAGTAATTATCTACATTCAGCAAGTAATCTTCACCTGCTGTCAAACCCGTCAATGTTAGGACAGTCGTTCCCTGGTTGACAATATGAGTAACACAACCGATTTCGTTATCTGCCATATCAGTTACCGCCATGCGGCCATAATGCATGCTTCCGAAATTACTTCCGGTTTTCAGGGATATCTTGAGATAATCCGAAGGAGCAGTAAACTTGAACCACACATTATTATATACCGAACCGGACCAGCAACTGGGTTTGGGTTCGTCGGCGGTTTTCTGGTAAGTAGAATAAGCCGCATCAGCCGAACACCAGTTGGTTAAATTTTCACCTGTAAGGTCAAGGGCCGCCTCTTTCCAGTCATAATCTTTTTCTGTTGAGGTACACAAGGTAAACGAGCCCCATTGGGAAGAACCATAATAGTTGTCTACATTCAAATAATAATCCTCCCCGGAAGTCAAACCGGTCAATGTAAGTAAAGTCGTTCCCTGGTTGACAATGTGAGTAACACAACCGATTTCGTTATCTGCCATATCAGTTACCGCCATGCGGCCATAATGCATACTTCCGAATGATCCACCGGTTTTCAGAGATATCTTGAGATAATCCGAAGGAGCAGTAAACTTGAACCACACATTATTATATACCGAACCGGACCAGCAACTGGGTTTGGGTTCGTCGGCGGTTTTCTGGTAAGTGGAATAAGCCGCATCAGCCGAACACCAGTTGGTTAAATCTTCACCTGTAAGGTCAAGGGCCGCCTCTTTCCAATCATAATCTTTTTCTGTTGAGGTACACAAGGTAAACGAGCCCC
>JAGQVE010000004.1 GCA_020438105.1 Bacteroidales bacterium | reverse complement strand
ACCGTTTGAATATGGTCCCGGAAATCCGTCCATACCCGGCTCAACCCCTTCATAACTGCGAAATTCATGCGGCAAAACCAGTTTCCAGCCACCTTTCCTGACTCCACATAGGGCCCCTTCATAGTAGTAGTAAAAAAAATCACGTGGCGAATTGGCTGAATCTGATTTTAAAAGGTTCAAAACACTTACACCATCAATTTTTCTTTCGGGCAAAGTATCGCCCACAATTTCAAGGATAGTTGGTAAAATGTCCATGGTCGTCACCAAGGCATCACTTTCTCTTCCAGCTAGTATCTTTCCCGGCCATTTAATGATCCCCGGCACCCTGACACCGCCTTCCCTGTCGTTGCCTTTTCCACCTCGCAAAGGCAAAGCAGATCCCGCATGATTGCCAAAATTCAGCCAGGGTCCGTTATCACTGGTGTAAAGGATAATGGTATTTTCTGATAATCCAAGTTCTTCAATTTTTTGCTCAATTTGACCAACCGACCAGTCAACTTCCATCATTACATCCCCGAACATGCCCTGTTCACTTTGCCCTTTGAATTTTGAAGTAACGCCCAGCGGAACATGAACCATGGAATATGGAAGATAAAGGAAGAATGGATTTGTTTTATTTCTTACGATGAAATCAAGCGCTTTTTCGGTATATCGTGTAGTTAATTCCGCCTGATCATCCAACGTTTTAATCTCTTTTACTCTTGTAGTATCCTCCATCAAATAAAGAGGAGGATAAAGCGAGATAAATCCTTCTTCAGCCGGAGTTCCATCAAAACCTACGGGCCACATGTCATTTGAGTAGAGGAGCCCGTAATACTCATCAAAACCATAATTCAAAGGAGAAAATTCAGGGTGACTTCCCAAATGCCATTTGCCAATGATCTTGGTGGCATAACCGTGTTTTTTTAATGCAGAAGCAATCGTAGTTTCATTTCTATTGAGACCGGTAAGGGAAACCGGGTTTAATGCACCCCGAATACCCACACGCTGAGCATAACATCCTGTTAGTAATGATGCCCTTGAGGCACTGCATACCGCTTCCGAAACATAAAAACTTGTGAATCGAATTCCATCTTCTGCGAGTTTGTCAATATTTGGCGTTTTAAATCCGGTTGCTCCAAAACAACTTAAATCGGCATAACCCTGATCATCCACAAAGATGAGGACGATGTTGGGAAGCTGTTCCTGTTGTTTTTTGCAAGATGAAATTATCAGAATTAGCAGCAAAACTATGGCTGTACCGGGAAAAAGCAGTTTATATAGGATCCGTTTCATCCTATAATTCAATTGATGTTGTCGTTTGAATATTTTCCGAACTTCCACCAATCATCAATTGATAGGTTCCCGGCTCAATTTTATACGACTGCGTTTCCACATCCCAGTATTGTAATTGTTTGGTGTCAATTGGAATCGTGAAATTATTGGATTGACCTGATTTCAGGGTAACTCGCTTAAAGGCTACCAGTTGTTTGACAGGTCGCCAGAATTTGGGGTCAACTTTCCGGGCATATACCTGCACAACCTCATCCCCAGCATAATCTCCCGTATTTTTAACCTCAATCTGAAGTTCAACCTTGCCGCCGTTTTGACTAATTTTCGGGTTGGCATATTCAAACTCTGTAAAGCTCAATCCATAACCAAAAGGATATAGCGGTTCTCCTCCAAAGTAGCGGTAAGTCCGGCCATCCATGCTGTAGTTTTCAAAATCGGGCAGATCTTTTACAGATTTATAGAAGGTAACCGGCAATCGACCAGAAGGATTTGAATTCCCGAAAATAACATCAGCAACAGCAAAACCTCCCGATTCACCAGGATACCATGCAAATAAAATCGCATCGGCAATGGAATCAATTTCGGGAATGGCCATGGCGCTACCCCCTGTAATAACAACTATCAAAGGTTTATCTTTTATGTAATCACGAATTCGATTAACATATTCCACCTGGTTGGGAGGCAATCCAATATCCACCCTGTCGCCCCCATGGGGATTCATCATCGCATCGCCTTCTTCTCCCTCAAACAAGGAATTGATACCGAGACAAACAACCACAGCATCTGCCCTGCCAGCCTGCCAGAACCCGGCGAAAAGTGAATCATTGTTGAATAAAACACCCTGGGTATATTCCACTACGGCCCCGGGCGCAGCCCGGTCAACCATGCCTTCCAGAATAGTAGTCAAGTTTCCTGAATAACCTGAGTAGTTACCCACCAGGCAATTAACATCCATGGCAGTTGGCCCTGCCACCAGGATGGTCTTCGTTGTTTTATTATCCAATGGCAAAACATGGTTTTTATTCTTTAACAGGACGATAGATTTTGCAGCAGTTTCATAAGCCAGTTTTTGATGAGCTTCGTTGTTGATCACATCCGGGGTTATGCCTGCATAGGGTCCGTAACCCTCGGGATCAAACAACCCAAGTTTAAAACGACTTCGCATCAAGGGGATCAATGCAGAATCCAGCGTTTGCTCGGTAATCAAACCACTATCAACAGCATGTGGAAGGTATTGATACAGGTAACCGCAATTGAGATTTACCCCAGCCTCAGCAGCCATGGCAGCAGCCTCCATTCGGGTTTCCACCACTTTGTGCCGCAACCAGATATCATCCAGGGCCCAGCAATCGGAAACAATGTGGCCTATAAATCCCCATTCTTTTCGCAAGATATCATTAAGCAAATATTCACTACCACAACAAGGTTTGTCGTAAGTTCGGTTATAGGCGCACATCACCGCTTCCACATGGCCTTGTTCAACCAGCGCTTCAAATCCCGGCAGGTAAGTTTCCCTGAAATCCCGCTCCGGTGGCAGGGCATTAAAATAGTGCCTGCCTTTTTCAGGTCCGCTATGCACTACATAATGTTTCGCACAAGCCGAAGTTTTCAGATATTGGGGATCATCACCCTGCAGCCCTTTTACAAAGGCAATTCCCATCCTGGAAGTGAGATAAGGATCTTCTCCATAAGTTTCCTGCCCCCTTCCCCAGCGGGGATCCCGGAAAATATTAATATTTGGTGTCCAAAATGAAAGACCTACATATTGTTCACGGTTGCCCATCCTGACTGCCGCGTGATGTTTGGCCCTTGCTTCATCGGAAATAGCAGTTGATACACGAAAGATCAGGTCTTCATCAAAGGTTGCGGCCATTCCGATGGCTTGCGGGAAAACGGTGGCTTTTCCAGCTCTTCCCACGCCGTGCAGACATTCGTTCCACCAGTTGTATTCAGGGATTTCGAGGCGTTCGATGGCCGGACTGTTGTACAACATCAACGAAGCTTTCTCTTTTATGGTGAGCCTGGAAACCAGGTCGTCGACCCGCTCATCGATTGATAATTCAGGGTTTTGAAAAGGAAAATCATATGTAATTTCTTGTTTTTTATCTTCCTGACAGGAGAATAAAAAGACCAGGAGGATAATGGGTAAATATTTTTTCATTTTCGCGAATTTATTACCGGATTTAAAATTAGAGAATTTTCATGGACTTAAAATGTAGCTGAAATCAGGGTTTTTCAAGAAATAATCCGATCTTAGAAATAGCAGGGCTTACCGGCGATTCAATTACCCTTAGCCTCACTTTATTTGTCGTTTGTGGTTTACCTTTCCAAAGCCGTTTATTTCCGATGGATGTTTCTTCAGCAATCTGAATCCATTGATCATTTTCCCAAATATCAAAGGCCCAACGGTCAATTCGTTGTCCGAGTGGAAGATACTCTTGCAGGCTGATCACATTGAAAACCACCATATTCTCAAATTCAAGAAGCAACTCCGGCTCGTGGATAATATCATCGGTGCTCCAGTATTTTTCAGGGTCATCAATCACCAGATTCAATGGCGAAAACTCATCCAGCTCTCCCCGAACGTTTGACGCGGTCAGTTTTGCTTTTTGGGCTAGATTGGTTTTAAAAACCTGATCCCTCAGCAATTTAAATTCTATTAAATTCGATGAATCTGCTTTTGTGATCCTTCCGCGCTTATCCGGCGGAATATTAAGCAACAGGGAGGCACCCCTGCCCACCGACTTAAAATAAAGATCAAGCAGGTATTTCGGTAATTTCACGAGCGAATCCTGATCCTCATGATAAAACCAGCCCGGCCGGATGGAAACATCACATTCAGCCGGCATCCAAAATTCTCCGTTTCGGGTTCCGTTTTGTCCCAACTGGTATTTTACATTTCCGGGTGTTGGATTAGAACTGTCAGTTGTTACAGGGGTGTAGGTTGCCCAACAAGGATCTCCGGCAATGCCATTTTCATTTCCCACCCAACGAACATCAGGTCCGACATCACTGAAAATGACGGCATCAGGCTGCAGCTCCCGAACGATTTTCCAGGTGTTTTCCCAATCGTAATAGGTTGAGCGATCAATTTTGCGTTCTTCATCGGCGCCGCCGTACCAGCCGTTTCCGCCATTGGCGCCATCAAACCATACTTCGAAAACGGGGCCGTAATTGCTGAGCAATTCCCTGAGCTGGTTTCTGTAATACTCGATGTATTCCGGTTTACCATAATCGGGATGATTACGGTCCCAGGGCGAAAGATACACCCCGAATTTCAACCCGTATTTGGTGCAAGCTTCTGAAATTTCTTTTACCACATCTCCTTTTCCATCTTTCCAGGGACTACTTTTAACAGAATAATCGGTGAATTTGGATGGCCAGAGGCAAAATCCGTCATGGTGTTTACAAGTAAGAATTAACCCTTTCATGCCTGCTGCACTGGCCGTTCCAACTATCTGATCAGCATTAAAATCCGTTGGATTGAATTCTTCCGGCGAAATATCTCCATAGCCCCACTCCTGCCCGGTGAAGGTATTCAATCCGAAATGAAGGAACCCGTAATATTCCATTTTGTGCCATTGAAGCTGAGCTGCGGAAGGAAGCGGAGGATAGGGATCAGGCGGATTTATTTTGTTTGAATTACATGATACCAAAATTGATATTGAAAAAAACCAAAGATTCAGATACCTGAAAATGAAAGCAGGATTTTTCATGAATTGGAATTTTGCCTGTTGTTTGTCTGTTCACAAATCTACACAACTTTGGCGTAATTTCTTGCTATTTTTGTGATATGTGGACCTGCCCCGATTGCGGAAGAACTTCTAGAAATACATTACGGATCAGTGTAGCCCAATCTGGCATGAGCATTCCTGATGTGAACTGAGAGTAGGCCAGACTTCTGCCTTGATAATTGCCAACTTGTGCAAGACTCAATCGATCAATTCAATACTAATCTAACGCACTAAAGGCAAATATGTAAGGAATTCTATTAAATCAGTATAACTTAGTAAAATGCAGTTATTTTTATTAAATTCGACAGGTAAAATGAATACTATGGTTCTTCTCCACAGATTATTAGTGCTGCTCTTATCAACAATACTCTTTGTTCCTGCACAGGCACAGAATCTTAATTCTGAATCTGTTTCGCAACATACCAAAAACGTTTCCGTCTACGGCAACATTGGTTATTATGTTGTTTATGGCACAGTGAGTTTAAATGTTGAAGCAAAAGTATGGAGCAGGAGCAGAGACCTGAGGAGGTCAATCTGGGCTAAAGCTTATGCCAGCCGATGGTATGGCCAATTAATTTATGAAGATGGTGGTCCTGCTTACTTAGTGGGAGGAGTATACCTGGCCGGCAGGTCTGAACATTTTTTTGAGGCAATGTTTGGGGCAACATATATTTATAACAAAATAAGCTACAACAATATGAAAAGTGAATATGACGATTATCTGGTTCTAAACCCCGATGAATCCCCTCATTTTCCCGAACCCCTAAAAAGCGATGACATTTACATTTTGCCAGCCGGATCGGTAGGATATCGTTATCAACCCATAAATAGGAAATTCCTGTTCCGTGCTGGGTTTGGCTTCCCGGATGCCCTGTATGTAAGCATTGGATTCAGTATTTAGGGTGCGCTGGGTTTGTTTTGAATTTTTCAATTCATTGCGTTTTGGTTTTATCTCCTGAAAGCCTTTGTTGAAGATCCTGTGGAGTTTATTTTTAAAAAGAGGTTTCAGTCTTATGTCTTAAACTCATCATTTTAAACTCTCGAGAAATTTCTAACTATTTTTGTGATATGTGGACCTGCCCCGATTGCGGAAGAACATTCAGAAATACCAACCAGGATCACAGTTGTGTGGTCATTGATCTGGAGTTGCATTTTGTAAATAAAGATCAAAATGTGAAGGATACCTTTGAGAAGATCAAAGATATTGCAATGAGTTTGGGAAATGTAAAGATCAATTCCGTAAAAAATGCCATACTTTTCCAGGCGAAAAGTCAGTTCCTGGCTGTTAAGCCAAAGAAAAACATCCTCGATACCGAATTTGTGCTGGATGAACCTGTTGAAGGATTTCCTATCCATAAAACCGTTCAGGCCACCAAAACGAAGTGGGCACATTTTGTTCGGCTGGAATCACCGGAGGAGGTGGATGAACAGTTAATAAGTTGGATTAAGCGGGCACATAGGGTGTGTAGTTAATTACACCCCCCCGATGGCTTCACCGTCGTCCCCCCTTTTTCAGTGGAGGTTAAAACACAATTTTATAACTAATATTCGGAATGACAATGGTTTGCTCATCACGATCGATGGTGTCATTTATGTAATTATACCGATAACCAAAATATTCCGGTGCACCGAGCGCGTTCAATATCTGAAAACTCCAGATGCTGGCATGATTGGGTTTGTTTTTCCTGTAGTTTAAGGTAAAATGCAGGTAATACACAGTGGGCTTTTGTTCGGAAAATGCGCGGGTGGGATCATAAACCACTTCCTGCATCTGATAAGTGGCTGCCTCATCCACCGGCGTTTGCCGATCACCCCCATTAATGCTGAATTTTCCATTTATCCCAATGGAGTTATTTTTTTCGGTACGTCCAACTTTCCATTCTTTTCCTCCCAAAAGATTAAAAACAAAACTTTTGTTATACCTCGAATCCCTTTCTATTCCATCACCACCAACATAAGTAGCATTAAACAAAGAAGCCGTTGCCACAAAATAATAACCTTTGTTCATAAATCGCTCCAGGGTTAAATCCAATCCATAATTTTCACCGGTGCCATCGTTGGTCAGCGTTTGGTTGATGGACCAGGTATTGTCCACATTGATCATTGAAAACGAGGTTCCCGGTTCAACCGGAATGCTAAACAAATGCTGATAGTATGCTTCGGCACGGAAATTCATGTTTTCACCAATGGACTTGTCATATCCAATTACAAAATGATGCGCCTTTGAAAAATCGAGATTGGTATTGGGGCGAATAATTCCAGTTTCAGTTTGCTGCTGACCTAAATAAACAAACAACATTTCCAAACGGCTGTGCAATCCATAACCCAAACTTAAAGTTTGTCCGGGTGCAAAATTGTACTTAAGTCCGAGTCGGGGTTCAATAGAATATTTTTCGTTCAGGGTAAAGTATTGAACATGTACGCCAGCATTTAAAGTTAGTAGTTCAGAAATATCGTACCGCGATTGAGAATACAATTGAATCAATTCACTATTTCCCTGGTCATTGGTATAAGTGGTAAGTGGTTCTTTAAATTCAGCAGCTTCCTGAACCAGCATATTATAATTCAAAAGGTTTATTGTTACACCCGATCGGTTGGTATGCCTTGCACTAAACTTATGATTAACATAAGATGAAAGGCTGTAACTCCAGGTTGAATTGTCGATATTATAATTATCATATAAGGTTTTATCAATGTCCATTTTGGAGCCCTCAGAACGAAGTAAATTTCCCGAAAATGCCAGCGAAGAGTTTATCATTGTTCCGGGCCCGACAATTATTTTATGTGTCATTCCCAACGCTGCCATAGCCGTTTTACTATCTTCATTAAGCCGGTCTTCCTCATATTCCCATTCTTCCAGTTCTTTTTCAATTTCCGATCCTGAATTATCTGATGAACCAATTCCCCAGAGTGAAAACACACCGGCCTTTTTTGTTGGAAAATCGGTTTTAAATGAAAAATCCTGGTAAGTGATCAACCCGGCATTATCGGGCAGTAAAGGTTTAATCAACCCGAAAGTTGAGTATCTGAAGTTAAACAAATAGGTTGCCGGTTTTCCTTTTATAAACGGGCCTTCGGATGAAACATCTACACCTATAATTCCAGCCTGAACAGTATGTTCACGTTCGTCCCTGTTACCTGAGCGGAGTTTTAAATCAAAAACACCCGACAAAGCATTTCCATATTCTGCCGGGAAGGCAGCGGTATAAAAATCAGAATTGTCGATCATTTGGGAACTCAGCGAGCTGATACCACCTCCACCAAAGGTGGTTAAGTTGGCAAAGTGGCTGGGGTTTGCAATCTCCAGTCCTTCCAATCGCCATAATACACCTTTAGGTGCATTCCCGCGAACGATGATGCCATTGCTGTTCATATTACCGGCTGCCACTCCTGCATATGAAGTAACCAGTCGGGCCGGGTCATCAAAAGCACCTGCATACCTGCGCGCCTCCTCCATATTAATTTGTCTTGAGCTGATGAAAGCCATCGAATTGATCGGTTGCTTTTTATCAACTTCCGCTTTAATCACCACTTCATCCAATTGCACCAGTGACTCCTTTAAGCCCACATTTACTACAACTTCTTTACCTGTCCCCACCACTATTTCGGTAACGATAACAGGATCAAAACCTGTAAAACTGATCCGGATATCATACCGGCCAATGGGAACATTTTCAATGCGGTAATATCCATCCACATCGCAACTGGAGCCAAGCATAGGATTTGTATCCATAATTATAACCGTAGCACCGGGCAATGGAATTTCTGTATCGGCATCCACCACGCGCCCTTTTACGGTTTGTGTAAGTTGCTGCGAAAAAATTAAAGAATAAGGAAACATTAATGTAAAAACAAGCAAGATCTGCCTGATAAAAATCAAAGTAGTTTTCATGATCAAATTGTTTTTTTTGGAATTTTCAAAGTAATGAAATGAAAAGGAGATTTGAGGGTTTTTCAGAAAGCTCATACAAGACTTCAGTCAGGAAATATGCAGGTTCAGAAAAATTGGGTAATTTTAGAGTTCAAATTCTCAAAACATTTTTCATTATGATCAAAATTTCCCGCATCAACTTAAGTTTGTGCTTTATCATTCTTAGTCAATTGGCAATTGCACAATTCACCCCGATCAAAGAAACGAGAATTGATAAGGAATCAATGGAAAAAGCAACAGATCTTGCCGATAAATTATTGAATGGAATGAAAACCGGAAACATATACCTTTTATCAGCGGATGAAGCCACCGAAGCGATGGTTAAAGGACTTTCCGACGAGATTCAACAATCGGTTTATGCACGAATAAAAGACGAATTTGGTGATTTTTTGACGATGCAATTTGTGGAAGCATTGAAACCCGACAATGATAAAAGTTTAACCGTTTACCGTTTCAGAGGTTCTTTCGAAAATGCCGCTGATGGCCCTGAAATCAGAGTAATATTAAACAAAGATGGCAAACTCTCGGGATTCTGGATTTTACCCTGGAAACCATCCATAGATACTCCGTAATAAATATGGAAATTACTGTTCTTGTGATTGTTCAGTAATGGACAAAGCATGTTCGCTCCGATTATAAAATACCAAAGATTTATATTTATCTAATTGGTATAATTCACTGAATTTTAATCAATTTGCCATATCGGTACAAATTTGGTTTTGGAAGTCGGAAATAATTGTTAGATGGTAAAGAGGAGCACCCTGGTTTTATTTTTAATAGTTATCATTTTTGTGATGTTACTTGGTAATTTCAGAACTTATCTGGTGCTTGGTGCGAGTGACTTACCAACTTTTCAATCGGGTGATAAAGTGATCATTAATCGCTCTGCATATGATGTAACTTTCCCTTTTACAAGCCTCAAAATAATGGCCTTGCGAAAGCCCGGAAGGGGCGATATGGTTCTTTGTAATTTCCCGGCCAAACACAATCAGGATTACTGGTTGAAGCGCGTGATTGGTATTCCCGGAGATACTATTGTTATCCGAAAGAACAGAATTTATATAAATCAAAAACCGTTGCGCTACGAGGTGATCGAAAAGGATGGCTTCGGTCTTCCTGAGGATGAAGCAGTGGGGGATATTTTGGCCATTGAATCCGGAATGGGACTAAATCATACCGTGGCAATTCCAAACTCGGAAAACATTATTTCCAATTTCGGGCCCCTGGTTGTGAGAGATGATCATTATTTTGTGTTGGGCGACAATCGCGCTAACAGCCTCGACTCACGCTTTTTGGGATCAGTGAGTCGAAATGAAATTTATGGAAAATATCTATTTAGAATTTACAGAAAGGAACAATGATGGAAATTCGGAATCTGGATGGAATTACATTTACAACGATTTATGAAACATTTCTGGAGGCCTTCAGAGATTATGCTGTAGATGTAAATTATATGAATACCGAAAGGCTTGGAAACAGAGCGATCAAAAACGGGTATCAATCTCATGTTTCGGCAGGCGCTTTTGAAAATGGGAAATTGGTTGGATTTACCCTGGTAGGAATTGATAGAAGTTTTATTAAACCAGCAGCTTTCGACATTATGACAGGAATCGTAAAAGAATTCAGGGGGCAGGGAGTTGCAGGTAAAATGTTCGAATTGATAAAAGCCGGTTTGTTAAACGAAGGTATTCAGCAGTTTTACCTGGAAGTTTTGCAGGAAAATGAGCCAGCCGTAAAAGCATATAAGAAACAGGGATTTGAAATTGAGCGATATTTTAATTGTTATGAATTAAACCCGGATGATTTTGTTCAGGTAATGAAACTTAATATTCCGCTTAGTCTTAAAGAAATTAGTAAAAGTGAGATTGAGGACTTCACCACTTTTGCCGATTTTCCACCATCCTGGGAAAACAGTTTTTCATCAATCCAGCGCATACCTGATGATTTAATTATCATTGCAGCCAATTACACGATAAAAAAAGTAGGCTTGATTATATATTATCCTGCGCTCAATTGGATCATGAATATACTGGTGGACCCGGTTTACAGAAATATGGGGGTTGGGTCGGCACTGCTGGAGAAACTGCTTGGCAAATTGGGTAACAATACCAATGCCATCCGCTTTCTGAACATTCCGGATAATGATTACATGCTGAATGATTTTTTGATCAATTCGGGGTTTAAATCCCTTACCAAACAGTACGAAATGGTTTTGGAACTTAAATAAAAAAGAGCCAAACAAAATGATTGACCCTTTTTAAAATTAATGATTTTTATAAATTACTTTGAAATGATTACCTTTTGCTGACTACGGCCATCCCGCGTATTTAAGACAAAAAGGTAGGTGCCATTTTCAAGCATATCCGTTACAACTTCCACTTCATACTGTCCGGCTGGAAATCTTCTCTTGATCAGCGAAACTACTTTCTGACCATTTAATGCATATACATCAAGATCGGCTCGTGTAGGTTGTTCTAATTTTATGGTAACTTTAATATGATTTCCAGCAGGATTTGGTGAAACACCAACCAGGCCAGCTACAGGTAATTCTCCGCTAACTTCTTCAACAGATGTTGCAAAAAGGCCGTGAGGTCCTGCACCGCTCGGAGTTATTCCGTGACAAACCGAACATTTCTGCAAAATGCCTGCATATCCCTGCAATGCTACATTTTGAACATTATCACGGTCATTTCCAGGTAAAATAGCATGAGGAGAGCCATGACACGCACTACAATACAATCCGCCATGACCTTTCGACTGCCGGAACAACAATCCGGGTTCTTCAGCATAATCAGGACCATGACATTCAACCGCACCGCAATTTGGTTCTTCAAGCCAGGGCTCCCGGCCTTGGGCAATAGATTGTGCAACATTGGCGACGCTTCCGTGACAATCCTGACACACCATTCCCAATTGATTCATGATGCCTCTGTGGCATTGCGTTTCAGGACCGGGATGACATTTATAACAATCGTTTGTATGGTTTTTATGTTTATCATGAATTACTTCCGAAAGGGATTCGAGACCAGGAGAACCTGGTGTACCAAGTGCATTTGATGAATGACACTCAGCGCATAGAATGGGGGTATTGTTGGGATTAAATCCACCTTCTTGTTCATGCTCATATAAAATATTCATTTCGCTATTGTGACATCCTGAACTCACACAGTTAATTTCATTTGAAACAGGAATTACAGGCTGGGTAGTTGCCAGTAAATTATTTTGAGAATCATACAAACTAAGCAAGGCTAACTGATAGGGATCTTCGGTTGTGAGATTGTTGTCGGTATAAGGTGTTAAGGGTACACCTTCGATCATAAAATGGGTTCCGTTTATTTCCATATCTCCCGATAAGCCGGCGCCTGTTAACCCTGTGTTATCAGGTAAATTAACACCGAAGAGCTGATCTTCATAATCCCAGAAATTGGTTTTACCTACCGAATAAGTATTGCCAGGGACTTCATAAGTTACATTCATCCCTGTGGTTACAATCTCAGGCCAGTTTGTTTCATTTCCCCTTTTTATAACCTGGGCATTTAAATTATTGTAAGGCGGCAGCACTGTCAGCTTGCTGAAATCCTGATTGGCACAATGCATTCCAAGATCATTCCATCCAATGATTATATATTCTTCGTTTTTTTCTCCTCCTGGGTTTAAGAATGATTGTAAAAGAAAAATCATAAATACAATAGGAAGCAGGGTAATAATTTTCTTTGTCATGATCAGTAAATTTAATTAGTGAAGTATATAGATTTATAGATATGACAAAGATACTACTGATAACCAGATATGTTACTTAAATTGTTTGATTAAGGGTCAATTTAGAAAGAGTCTTAATTACTATAAATAATAATCAGGCTGAAGAGTTAAATAGCCTGTAAACAATGGGGTTTGCAGTCATTACTAATTTTTATCTACGTAGTTTTCTGTTCTCATAGTTAATCCTTTCCTGAAAATAATAGTCTGAAGCTAAATGTTATTTAATAGCAAATCGATCATTTGCTTTATCTTTGAATTAACGAGAGGTATATCAAATCCAAAAAAGTATGGTTTTCAAATCATGCAGTTTTGCTAACATGAGGTTAATTTCAAATAGAGGCTGGTTTTTTTTATTGGCAATAGGTTTATTGATTTCCACTATTTCCAGAGGTCAATTGCCAAACAAAAGAAGCCATGTAAAAAACAATACCCTTTTAAAAAACTGGAGTATAGAATTAAGTTTGGGCTCCACTTCCTATTTTGGCGACTTAAGTCAATACGATTTAAATCCAATAAATAATTTAGTTGAAGAAAGTTTACCAGCGGTTGGTTTACGATTTACAAGGCCCTTTTTTAACGACCGGTTTGGTTTGGGAGGACAGCTTATCAAAGGAGGATTTAAATGCAATTTGGATGATGGGGCCGGTTTTCAAACAAAGCTATTTGAGTATAATCTGCAATTTTATTTAGATGTAACCAAAATATTATACAAAGATGCAGATTTAAAAATGGGATGGCGCTTATATGCCGGCCTGGGTCAGTTTATGTTTAATGTTTCGGCAAGTCAGGGATTTGGCGATCTTGATGATGAGCGTTTTTATAAGGCCCAGGTTCCTGAGTTTGTGTACTTTTTCGGAAGCACATTACTTTATAATTTCAATGAAACTTTTGCCTTCACACTTGATCTTTCAACCCGACAGGCGCAAAACGATTTTCTTGACCTTTACAGGCACAGCAATGACTTTGATTATTATTCTTTTCTTGCCCTGGGAGTAAGTATCAACATTGATCATTTTTCGAATATATTTAAAAAAGACGACGCTTGTGATGCTTACGACGCATTACACAGACAGTCGTATAAGTAAAAGATATGAGTAAGCAAACCAAAAGGCTGATCATTCCTGATGTGCTCAAAGGTTTTGCAGTTCTGTTCATGATACAGGTTCACATTCTTGAACTATTTTCAAAACAGGAAATTTATGACGGGTTTATTGGAAAAGCGTCTCTATTTCTGGGAGGAGTGCCCGCTGCGCCTGTTTTTATGCTCGTGATGGGCTATTTTTTGGCTTTCAAAAACAAGGATGAAAAACAACTACTATTTCGTGGAATAAAACTTTTTATCGCAGGCTTGATTCTCAACTTTTTGTTAAACCTGAACCTCGCTTTCCATGTATTTTATGAAGGCTGGAATGAGTTTGTAAACATTTACCATTATTGGTTTGGCGCTGATATTCTGCACTTAGCCGGACTGAGCGTGATCGTTATCGGTTTGTTCAGATATGGATTCAAGGATAATTTGATTCCATGGATCATTTTAGCATTATCAATTCCGATGATTAGTTCGCTAACAGAGCCTGTCGACTTTGAGAAAATTACTTTCAAATATATTTTTGCCTTTCTATTTAGCAATGAAGAATGGTCCTATTTCCCCTTGATTCCCTGGTTAGCCTATCCCATTACCGGATATGTTTTCAGATTGCTTGAAATGAAATTTGGAGATATTTTAACTAATAAAAAACTCAAACTTATTTCAGGAGTTGGTATTTTGATCTTGCTGATTTTCACCTTTAAATGGGCAGGTGGAATTATTACCAATTTGCCCGCATATTATCATCATGGTACCTGGTTTTTTTTCTGGGCCATAGGATTATCCACAATCTGGTCAATCAGTTTGAGTCTTTTTCCAAAAGAAATTATTCAAAACCCTGTTGGAACATATATTCGCTGGCTGGGCAAAAATGTCACCCTGATCTATATCATTCAATGGATAATCATTGGAAATATTGGAACCATCCTTTACAAAACCCAAACAGTCAGCCAATCTTTGATTTGGTTTTCAGCTGTTTTATTAGCAACTTCACTACTCACCCTATTAATCCAGCGTAAGTTTACATTTCGTATTTAAAACCTAAAGCAATCCTTTTCTGCGAAGCATTGCAGAGGCATCCGGCTCCTGTCCGCGAAACTGCATATACAATTTCATTGGATCTTCCGTTCCACCTTTTTCGAGGATATTTTTGCGAAAAGCCAAAGCAGTTTCGGGATCAAAAAGGCCATGTTCTTTAAACGCATCAAATGCATCTGCATCCAGCACCTCAGCCCACTGATAACTATAATAGCCCGAACTATATCCCCCTGAAAAAATATGCGCAAAATAAGGCGATCTGTACCGCACCACGATTTCCGGGATCAACCCAATATTATCCATTGCGTCTTTTTCAAAAACATTGGCATCCTGCAAATCGGTTGTTTCAAGGGTATGCCATGCCATATCAAGGTAGGCGGCAGCAGTAAATTCAACGGTGGCAAATCCCTGGTTGAAATGTTTGCTCGCATTCATTTTATCGATTAATTCATCGGGAATAGGTTCACCGGTTTTATAATGCAAAGCATAGGATTTTAACACCTCCGGCTCAGCAGCCCAGTTTTCCATAATCTGGGAGGGAAGTTCAACAAAATCACGTGATACTGCAGTACCTGAAAGCATTTCATAAGTACAGTCGGAAAGCATGCCATGGAGTGCATGACCAAATTCATGGAACATGGTGCTTACCTCTTCAAAGGTTAACAATGAAGGCGATTCGGCGGTAGGTTTGGTAAAGTTCATCACCATGGTAATGATTGGCGAAATATTCTCTCCATCCCGTTTTTGTTGTTTCCGGTAGCTGCTCATCCATGCTCCTGCTCGTTTACTTTCACGGGGGAAAAAGTCCATGATGAGAATGGACTGATGCGTGCCATCCTTGTCAAAAACTTCATAAGTAACAGCATCTGGATGGGGTTTAGGTAAATCATCTCGAACTTTGAATGAAAGACCATACAGCTTATTAGCCACACCAAACATCCCATTCTTTACATTTTCCAATTCAAAATAGGGTTTCAACTGCTCATCGTCCAAGTCGTATTTTTCTTTCCGCAATTTTTCAGCATAATACCACCAATCCCAGGCTTCCAGTTTAAATCCACCATTTTCTGCATCGATCATTTTTTGCAATTCTGCGGCTTCTGCTTTTGCTACCGGAAGAGCTGCTTCCCAAACGCGATCCATGAGTGCATAAACCTTATCAGGAGTTTTTGCCATGTTGTTGTCCAGCACAAAGGCTGCATGTGAATTAAATCCAAGCAGATTTGCACGTTCTGCCCTGAGTGAGGCAATTTTTGCAGCAATCTCTTTATTGTCGCTGTCATTATTGTTATCACCGCGATTTATATAAGCCTTAAAGATCTGCTTACGTAAGTTGCGATTATCGGCATATTGCAAAAAAGGTATCAAACTGGGTTTTTGTAAAGTAAACATCCAGGCTTCATCCATTCCGGCTGCTTTTGCATCTGCGGCACCCATATCAACCACAAAATCCGGCAAGCCAGACAAATCACTTTTATCCTTAATTACTAATTGGTAAGCATTGGTTTCATTGAGCAGGTTTTCACCAAACTCCACCGTAAGAACCGATAATTCTTTGTTGATCTCACGATAGCGCTCTTTAGCTTCTCCCTGCAAATTTGCACCTCCACGCACAAAACCCTCATAAGTTTCTTTAAGAAGCATGGCTTGCTCAGGGTTTAACTCAAGTTCATCACGCTTTTCATAAACCGCTTTTACTTTTTTGAAGAGATCCTCATTCAGTGCAATATTATCACGATGCTGGGCGAGCAAAGGGGCCACCTCTTTTGCAATCGCTTTAATGGAATCGTTGGTATTAGCCGAAGAAAGATTAAAAAATACCGAGCTGACTTTATCAAGCAATTCACCGCTTTGATCAAGCGCAACTATTACATTTTCAAAAGTAGGCTCTTCATCACGATTAATGATTAAGGCTACCTCATCCGATTGCTGATTCATTCCTGCTTCAAAGGCAGGCAAATAATCTTTGTTCTGAATTAAATCGAAAGGCGGAACTTCAAAAGGTGTTCCGTATTCCACGAAAAATGGATTGTTATTTTTCATATTGTCCTGATAAGTACATGCTGACAGGTTCAACAACAGAACCACCAAAAGGATCATTGACACTCTCATTTTTTTGAATTTTTAAGATGGTCAAATTTAGAAATCTTTAACTGTATAAAACAAAATACCACCTACAATTTTACAGGTGGTATTTCTGAGTTTACAAATAAGAATTATCAGATCACTTTTTACTCACTTCCTCAATTAAAATAATAAATCATTGAGCATAATAATTTTATATCAGGTTATCAGTGAATAAATATTTTTTGAGTAATATTTTTATTATTGTCAGAAATAGTGACCAAATAGAGTCCGGTTTCAAGTCGGATACTAATTTGATTTTCCGATCCCTTGATCTCCTTTTTCAAGAGCAGCTTTCCGGTAATATCAATGATTTGGACTTCATAAAAATCTGATTCACTTAAATTAATCAGATGAAGGTTTTCGCCATCTGCAAATACCTTCACAGTAGCCAGGGGAATATCATTGATTTCCATCGGATTAAAATGCAATACAAAACGATCCGGCATTTCAGGCACATAGGTAAAAGAATAGGGTTCTTCACTTATTTTAAATAATGTGTTAGTGTATTTATCCTCAAGATATAATTCATGAGCCCCGTTATTTTCAACTACCTGTAAGCTCAGGCTAACACCTGTTTGATTATACGTTACACTTAATGGAATATCTGCTTTTTCAGGGATGCAATTAGTTGCTAATGCCGTTGACCCATAAGTGAAAATTTGAGGAATATCTTCATTTTTTGAAAAAAGCTTGTACGCATCGTACTGGGGATCGAATGCTTCTGTTGATTCCGTTAACAGGGCAACATTGGTTTCGTCAGTATAGCTGCCATCAAACACTGAAAGTTTGATCAGGTTTGGGTTTTCGGTTCCCATTTTAAGATATGAAATATCCGAATGAACCCTTACATCGTTAGTCATTTTTAGGGTGCCATACGTGGGATAACCAGAGCCGGGATCGGTTACTTTCACAAAAAAACCTTGTGCCGGTGGAATATATCTGCTACCCCCGTTTGTTGAAAACCCGGTTCCTGATGTATAGGTAGCCCAGTTTCCAGAACCGTTATAAACGTATGTAGTGGCATCAATACCCGTTTTGGTCCACCCACCGGATGCTTCCCAGTCGATTGAAGAGAGAAAAGGATTACCTGCCAAATTCCAGCCCCGTTCGGCTCCTCCTGGGTTTGATATGATCAGGTTGTTGTCAGCACCTGTAAGCCCCGTGGAAGGTGTCCCTTCAAAGGTGAAAATATATGAACTTATCGCTGGAACAGCATTTGCACCGTCAACCCAAACCATATAACCTTCCATTGGATTGAGGCCAACATCTGTAGGTATAATATAAGAATAACCGTAGGTTTCCTCATTGTTTTCCAACAGATAAATATCAGGGTCACCTGCTCCGGGCAGATCAAACACACCCGAAAGCAAATTGTTAAACGGAGGTGAAAAGCTGCACCATTGATCGGCAAGGAGGTAGCGTTCAGTACGCCATATACCATCACCTAACAGCACCCCTCCATCTATCAGGCTTCCTGTTCCATTTACATCACTTTGGATATATAATGTACCATTATTGATCAGATTTCCAAGTACATCAAACCCGTTTACAGGGGGAATAGTGGCCATTGCTCCTGTACCTATCACCAAATTATTGCACGACCAGGGTTCATAAATATTTGAATATATCATCGGAGAAACACCGCCATTTATAGAATATATTCCAACATTGTCCCAGGGTTGGGGTTTTTCGCCAAGGCTCCAGTTGGTTTCTTCAGCCCAATAATCATAGGTAGTACTGAGCCACATATTATAAGCGGCAGATTGCGACCATGCAGGTGTTCCTTCCGCAATTATTTCATAAGTATCACCGGATTGAATAACCGGTAACCAATATTCACTGTAATCTAACCACAATTGAACGTCAGAATTATCACCAATCAGATGTGACTGTTCTTTACCTGGGGTGGTTATGCTAACGTATAATCCAATTAATACATCGGGGGTCCAACTGGCATCATAATCTCTGAATGAAACTTCCCAATCCGTCCAATCAATCGTACCGGATAGCGTAGATGAACTACCCATAATAGTACCATCATTTCCATTACCCGAAAAATCCTGAAGTAATGAACCCTGTTTGTTGTCAAATGTATAGTTTGCCACCAGCCCCGTTTGTTCACCAATAATGGTTCTGCAAAAATTTTCAGCGATTTGAAGATCGGTTCTTGTTATATTCCAAACACGCAATTCATCGACTTTGCCATTTAACATACGTCCTCCCTGATCACCCGGAGAATCACCGATCCTTGCATTTTGACCGGAGGAAACAATGGATGAAGATATATTTGCAGTATGTACATTTTTCCCATTCACAAATAATTTAACCGCTACGCCATTATAGGTTACCGCTACGTGTTGCCATTCATTTAAATTTAGTACTCCAACTGCAGTTGTTGAAGCCCAATAATATCCACCAGCGAACGACATGGTGAAATCAAGATCACCGGAAGCCCCTCCAAACCTGAAAACATATCCTTCACTTGCTACCCCTCCCCAATAATCATTACCAATTATTGTATTTAAAAACGAATACGATTTAAAATCTGTTGGATAAATCCATGCTTCAATAGTAATACTTGTGCCTGGGATATCAAGTCCGATACCGCAGTCAACATAATCGTCAGAACCGTCAAACTCAAGGCAGTTTTTAGGCCCGAATACAGCGTTTGAAATTTTCCATTGATTACTTTGCATATCGGTTAATACTCCGTTATAACTATTGGAAGTAGCATCATACGCAGTTATCCCGGAAGTTTCATCAAATTTATAATTAGCTAATAAACCCGATTCGCTGCCCAATATTTCTGTATATATATTTTGTCGTAACTGAGCCTCAGTCCTGGCAATACTCCAAATTCTTGCATCATCAATTTTCCCTTCAAAAAATCTGCTACTGCTGTTTTGTCCGCCAATATTTATTTCTGACATAGCTGTTGAAACAGAACCAGTGAGCGCTTTTGAATCCTCCAAAATACCGTTAACATATATTTTAACACTGGATCCATCGTATGTTCCAGCTATATGATACCAGGTATTAACTTCCATTTCAGTAGTTGAATTGCATTTAACACCACCATTTTGAGTAATTACAACAAATTGTGCTCTGTTATCGTCCACCATATTAGATGCATCTTCGTCGCCAATACGCATTAAGACTGAAGCATCATCATGCCCGAGCACGTTGGATATAAAATTGTCAGGAGATTGCGTATTGAAAGAATATGGATTTACCCAGGCTTCCACTGTAATTTCAGAGTAGCCATTTAAACTTTTAGAAACGACCACTCTATCATTGAATCCGTCAAATTCGAGGCAGTTATTTTGCGATAATCCGGCTAAATAAAGCATTATCAGGGCTGACAGGGAAAGAATTTTTAAGGGTTTCATCGGTGTGTGTATTAAGTATGAATTTAATAATGAGAGTATGGCCTATATAAGGCCATACTCTCATTTTATTGATTATTTCACATATACTTTTTGGGTTTTATAAGTTGTACCATTACTCACCGTTACAAGGTAAACTCCTGAATCAATTGTTAGCGGAATTTCATTGTTTGTTTGATTAAGTTTACGGTTCATTACCTGTTTGCCTATCAAATCAAATACAGATAGTGTCAGATTTTCAATCTTGGCATTATTAACAAATAAAATATCTCCTACAGTATAAATTGACAATCTTTGGAATGTGGCATTATTAATACTCATAGGGCTGAAATGGAGATTAAACCTGTGAATATCTTCACCCACATTCCAGTCGAAGGTATAGGATGACTTGCTTAAATCGTGGATGGTACCTGTTTTGAGATCTTCCAAAAACAGCACTCCACTAAAATTATTCAGTTGCTGGGCTATGGTGAAGGTACCGCTATTCATACAAGTGAATCCAAGGGCCAATTGATCACAAGCTGGTTGCTGATCTATACTCAGTTGTTGCTCATTGCTGAGTGTAAACAACTGGGGAATATTATCCTCTGTAGTCAATATTTTCCACGCATCGTATTGCAGGTCGAAACTTGATGTGGCTGATTCATTGAATACGATGTAAACTCCGTCGGTGTAGCTTTCATTTCCTGCTGACAGGGAGATGGTATTTACATTCGCATTTGATGATTTTGCTGCTGCTGTTAATACACGACAATCATTGGTGAGGTTTAAGGTACCACTGGAGCCGGGGGCGATCATAAAGCCTTCACTGGGGTTTACATATTGTGAACCTAATCCGGTTCCATTCCATGAACTATATGAATATCCATCATAATGATATATGGCTCCATATGTGACATTCAGTGTACTCCAGTCAATATAACTTGGGTAAGGATTGCCCATCAGGTTAAATCCATAATGTAATGGATTACCAGCTGGTGTGTAGGTAAATGTTCTTGAATAATCACCTGTATTGGGCGTTCCTGTATAGGTCATTATGCCAACTTTGGTGTTTTCCCAAAGTGCATAGCCCAAACCAGGATCAAGAGCGGTTGTGGGTTCTATTACCTGGTTCCAGGTATCCGTTGCTTCGGTATAGGTTTGCAAATAGTTGCCAAGGAATATATTAGCAGTTTGATCTGCTACCGGTATACCGATCAGTTCCCATACACCAGTTGAATGCATGGCATTGATGATGAAGGTTCCATTATTGGTAACTGTACCGTTTGTGATCAGGGCGCCATCGGCATGCAAACTTGCTCCGCTTTCGATGGTGAGGTTATTGCATTCTGCTCCCTGCCAATCAATTATTGGATCGTTAGTGACGCTGGGAATGGTAACGTTATCAATGGCTGTTGGCACTGCACTTAAATCCCAATTACTGGGAGTACCCCAGTCAGTATCTGTTGCTCCGGTCCAGGCAAGATCCTGCGCAGTTATCCCTGGTGTTGATCTTTCATAGGTAAATCCGCCGCCTCCACCTGATTTCCAAAAAGTAAATTTAATACTCATGTAAATGTTTTCAGAAATGATATGCATTACAGCATTTACTCCTACTGTTCCCGGAGGGTAGTATAAAGCCCAATCCTCCCATGGTTCATAGGATAAGCTGGCAAAATCTCCTAAACTACCTGTAGCCCATTCAGTATCTTCAGGACTATACGAATATGAATATGAAGATTCAGTATTAATGTTGAAGATCCCCTGGTTATCCGCCCTCGTAATCCATACATTATCGGTCATTCGATCCTGATTGGCTTCTAGTGTCCAATCGACATAATCACCTTTTGAAAAAGTAATAACCGGGCCATCCCAAATAATAGCAGCAGGATTAACTGTAATTGTCAGATCTTTTTCAAAATACAAACTCCCCTGATCCGTTGAACGAACTTTGATCAGGTAACTACTCTTAGTAGCATAATTGGCTGTAAAAGCAGTTTTCAAAGTATTTCCCTCAATGGTAAAACTACTGTTATCAATGCCTCCAGAAGCAAAAGTATAGGTATGAGAACCAGGATCTTCAGTATCTGTGGTTGAAAAAGTCCCTACAGTTGTTCCCGACGGATCTCCGTCAAATACGGAGGAGTTGTCCAGTGTAATATTTGAAGGTGCAACATTCATATTGGTATATTCAATATCATCAATCACAAACCATCCATTGCTGATTGCAGTTACCTGTATTTTGCTGATACCGGTCCAACCTGAAAAATCATATTTAACAAAGGAGGATGTTACTGAAATATCCTGAGAATATAACTGACTGGATGATGCATTAAGTCCTTTGATTCTCACACTAAATCCATTCCAGGATCCAACTATATAAATTGAGTTGAGTTCAAAGGGATTAAGGGATTTATCAACCTGACAAGTACCATAGGAAGTATTACATCCAAAGGAATAAGGAGAGCTATGTACAGGGCTTGTCCATATATAACCTTCCCCAGACCTGGTAAAGGAGTGTCCGTTCTCTGACCACGTAAATCCCGAATTACTTGTAAATGTTATTGTATTGCTTTGAGAAAATGTGAAACTCCCAAACGCAATAATTGACAAGATTATAATTGTTATTTTTTTCATTTTAAATCCATTTTGGGTTATTGATCTTTGGTTTCTTTTGAATCTTTATAAATGTGGTAAACTCGTTTGGCACCATATCCTGCGGATAAAGTGAGCAAAATAAAGAGTCCTCCGCTTATTGGTGCACCTCCTCCAACGGGCGTACTTCCTATACCGGGATTACTACCGCCATTAGGGTGAGGAGGAGTTTGAGCTTGTAGCAGAGAAATAGCAAATAGAAAAATACCTGCTAAGAGAAGCGTTTTTAAGTATTTCATAATCTTTTCTTTTGGTTTGACAGGGTGGACAAAGGCAGTGTTTGGGTTTGATCACTGCTTTTATCATATTTATTTTACATATACTTTTAAAGTGTTTGTTGCATTGTGATTGTTTAATGTTCCCAAATAAATTCAGATTTTTGAATATCCTGATCAATATCAATCCACACACTACCTATTCTTGAGATTTGATATCCCGTACCCTAGGGCTTCATTTGCATCAGTTCCAAGGCCATTATTTACATTATTCATTATTACCAAAATCATTTTCTGGACTTAACACTTTGAGTTTAGTACTTTCCAGTTCATCCAGTTAGTCTAATTCTATTTTATATTCAGCAAATTGGTCCTGCCCCATTTCATAAATGACCTTAAAATTACAAAGTCGCCTATTACAATTAAAAAGCAAAAGGAATACCCAGTTAGGGTATTCCTTTTGAAATATTATTTTACATAAACTTTTTGGGTAATGAACGAACTCCCGTTACTCACCGTAACCAGGTAGATACCAGGATTAATGGCAAGTGGAATTTCATTTACAGATTGATTGAGCTTTCGGGACATTATTTGATGTCCAATAATATCATGAATTTTAAGTGTAAGTACTTCTTGATCTGAGGAATTTACATACAATACTTTATTGGCTGTATAAACGGATATTCCTTCGAGTTTGGAATTTTCTATTCCCATTGGGCTGAAATGGAGATTGAACCTATGCTCATTTTCAAGAGGATTCCATTCAAAAGTATATGATGAAATCGTAAGATCATGAACATTTCCGTTTTGAAGATCTTCCAGATACAAATGTCCAGCAAAATCATTCTGGATTGCTTTAAGTGTATATGTACCTTCCTTGTCGCATGCAAATCCCAAATGTAATTCATCAACTTCGGGTTGCTGATCAATTGACATACGATTATTATCCATCAATGTATAAAGCTGGGCAATTCCGGATTCAGTTGTTAAAATTTTCCAGGCATCATAAGCAAGGTCAAATGCTGCTGTTGCATCCTCATTGAACATTATGTATAATTCATCCTGATAATTATCATTACCTGCTTGAATAATAATTTTGTCGACAGCTTGTACCGACTTAGTGACCGGGATATGAGTTCTATGGCTATTTGATAAAGTGAAGGATCCTGCTGAGCCCGGCCAGATCATGAATGCTTCCATTGGTTCAATGTATTGCGAACCGGTTCCACTTCCGTTCCAACTTTGATATGCTGAACCATCCCAGTGGTAAATTGCACCGTAGGTTTCGTTTAGCAAATCCCAATCAATACCTGAAGGATACGGATTACCCATTAGGTTAAAACCATAATGGCTCGGATTACCCCCAGGAGTATAAGTATAGCTGGTGGAAACATCACCTGTATTGGGAGTGCCCGTGAAAGAATAATCTCCTTTTGCATTTCCCCACAAAGCATAACCAACCCCCACATTGAGCGGCGTAGCGGGAACAATAATCTCATTCCAGGTATCAGTGGCTTCAGTGTAGCTCATCAAATATTCACCTAAAAACACATTGGCTGTTGCACCACTTACCGGACTGGATACCAATTGCCACATCCCATCAGTAACAGATTTCTGAATTGTAGCCGATCCATTAAGTGTAAAAGTACCGTTATCGATAAATGATCCTCCATCCTGAATAGTAAAAGCGTTAGAAACTGTTAAGCTACTGCCGGAGTTCATGGTTAACGTGGCACCGCTGTTTAAGGTAATATTATATGCGCTGGCATTTGTCCCGGAATTGACTACAGGATCATTTGAAACATCAGGAATTGTGATATTTGCTTCGGCATTAGGAACAATATCAATGTCCCAGTTTGATGAGGTATTCCAATCACTGTCTGTGGACCCATCCCACACAAAATTAGTTAAATAGGTTGCAAAACAAAGACCCCTATTTAAATATCCTGAGCCAAGGTCAGTGGGATTAGAACCATCGATGTCATAACGATAAAGGTTATTATAACTATACATAGCATAAACATGATTGTCATCGACCAGAATACCCCAAATATAACCAGCATTTAAACCAGTAATCCAGGTTTTTTCTGCGTTTGTTCCATCATGATAACAACGTCCGATACT
The DNA here is from genome assembly GCA_020438105.1 of Bacteroidales bacterium. GTDB lineage: Bacteria > Bacteroidota > Bacteroidia > Bacteroidales > JAADJA01 > JAADJA01. Next base: position 140,196 of record JAGQVE010000004.1, on the reverse strand, counting down.
TCCGTTATAATCTCGCCAATAAAGATAAGTATCATCACAAGCTAGCCCTTGAACAGGTCCATTTGAATCTAATAATTTCATTTTATTGGAACCATCCAAATCACATCTCCCAATATTTGTGCTATAATTGTTACTACCTCCACCACAAAAAATGTAATTGTCATTTACGGTAACAAACGCAGTAATTCTACTATAAGTTCCCGTTCCGTATCCTGTTAAATCAATCTCCTGAAAATTGGAGGGATTATTCAAATCAATTTTTACCACTTTATTATTGTATTCATTTCCAACAAATAAATGGGTTTCATTAATTGCAGTGCTAACCGTATAGTTTGTATAACTTCCGGATACATTATTAGCGTAATCAAACCATAGGCTGCCCCCGGATCCGTCTAAATTATAACGCCAAATTTTGCCTGTATACCAGGATATAAACAGGTGTGAATCGTTTGCGGATGGCCCGAATGCACTTCCTCCAGGACCAGAAAGATTGATATAGGTTCCTGAACCTCCGCCTATTGGATGTTTCTTAACATAGGAGGACCCATAAGTTGCAGAAATAATGTGTGTTTGTGCAAATATGAGATTGCTGCATAATAACAGTAATCCCAAAAAGTAAATTGCTTTTTTCATAATTATTCGGTTTTCTAGATTTTTTTTAATTTTTAACTATCGAATGACCTGAGCAACCGCTTGTACTTGTTTCTGATCATTTTCATGTAAAAAAGTCCCGGATTTTCAGCTTTAATAAAAGCGTCTGAAATTTCCTCGGGGACATTATAATACCTGAATACAAAACCATCTCGTGTTGTGATGTCAAGATGTTGATCTGATTTAAAATAATTGCAGGCTTTAACTATTCCTGATGGAAAGGCAGGTGCATTCATAATTCTGGATTTAATTTGTTTTAAAAACTTAATTTGATCAGGGTTTGATCAAAACGACTATTCAAGTGCTCTCTTTCTTAGATCATATACTTTTTTGGCACCATAACCTAAACTCATTGCCAGCAGGATAAGTAAACCTCCACCAATTGGTGCTCCGCCGCCAACTGGAGTACTTCCTACTCCCGGATCACTTCCGCCGTTGGGGTGTGGTGGTGTTTGGGCCATCGAAACAGTGACCACCAATGAGATCACAGCTAATAAGAGAAATCGCTTTAATGTTTTCATAATTAATTCTGTTAAGTTTATAAATGGGATTATAAAGTCATTCAAAATTTATTACACACCATAACCCTGGTTGAACACAGAATTGCAAGCAGATTTCAGTTGAGGATAGATTCTCCTGGATACAGGAAAGTTGTAAAAAGTAGCTTGAGTTCTCATAATTCTAATTCAACATATGGGTTTTAAAACACCCACAATGTGAACTATCCCTGGTTCATCATAAGTTTAAAAATATCATCTTTATTAAGGAATAATTCCATCGGGTTTTTTCGGGTTGTCTTGATAAAAAATTCAATTCTTGTTTAATCGGATAGTTTTCTACGGAAGTTTTGTTGTAAGGATACACCATCTTTAAAAATTATTCCACTATTACATAAAAGCAAGGGCAGTCAAGAGGTATTTGAATATTTATATTGGCAAAGTGCTACAATTTAATATTTTTGCCTGCTTAACATAAAAGCAGTGGCTTTTGCGTTACGATAAAGGTTATTTAAATATTATCTACAGAAAAGAAGATATGAGAAAACTGATTTCGGATTTATTTTTACTGTTTTTCTTTCTTTCCTTCCTTCAAACTACAGCACAAACCGATCCTTTGATGACTATTATGAAGGATGAATTATGGAGAGAATACAATGAACTGCAGGAAAAGGAATATCCTCCTTATTACATGGATTTTAAAGCCATAGAAAGCTACGGGGCTTCCGCATCCTCTACCTTTGGAAATACCCTGTCATATGATGTGGATAAAAGCACCTCATTTGCTGCTACCATCAGGGTTGGGTCCTATGAATTTGATAATACCCATACCTTTGATAATCAAATGGGAATGGGTTCTTTTTATGGAGGATTTGGTGGTGGATACAATACCCTTCCCCGCGATCTGAGTCCCGACCTGGTTAAATACTCCATTTGGGAAACAACAAACCGACTTTATAAGGATGTTGTTGAAAGTTATCAAAACAATTTGGACAATCTGGACAGCACTAAATTAAAGGAAGTTGATGATTTTAGTCACGAAGAAGCAGTACAATATTATAAGGACCGGCTTCCTGAGTCATCCTACGAGGTTGATATGAACGAATGGAAGGCCAGGTTAAACAGGTATACTGCAGTTTTTAAAGGAATTCCTGAAATCACCATTGCTACAGCCGGGTTTGCTTATTCGGTTGACCGCGAATATTTTGTAAGCACCGAAAAAAGTGAGATTACACAAAACAAGCGATTAAGTATACTAACGATTATTGTTTTGGGCCGTTCCACCGAAGATGAATTTATGCCTTACAGCCAGGCTTATTATGCTTTCACTCCGGAGGGCCTTCCTTCTGATTCAGTAATATTGGCTGACATGGAGAAAGTAAAAGAAAAAGTACTGGCACTTTGCAATGCTCCCAAAGCTGAACCTTATTCAGGACCCGCGATTTTATCCGCCGAGGCTGCCGGGGTATTTTTCCATGAAATATTAGGCCATCGCATTGAGGGGCACCGCATGGAAGATTCATTTAATAGTAAAACCTTTAAGGATAAAGTCGGCAAGGAGGTTATCAATAAGTCCATTTCTGTTTATTCTGATCCAACCCAATCAAACTGGCAGGGAACTGATCTGGTAGGTCACTACCTGTACGATGATCAGGGAATTGCCGCCCAAAAGGTGGTGAATATAGAAAATGGGAAACTTATGAACTTCCTTATGTCGCGCAAACCAATTGAAGGTGTTAACCATTCCAATGGGCATGGCAGATCTAACCTTTCAATGGATCCTGTGGCCCGTCAATCCAATCTGTTTGTTACTGCAAAAGATGCGGAAAGCTCTGAAAGTTTGAGAAAAATGCTGGTTAAGGAATGTAAAAAACAGAAGAAAGAATATGGCTATTATTTCAAAACGGTTTCGGGAGGTTTAACAAATACCATGAACTACCAACCCGATTATTTTAATATCTTCCCCATTGAGGTTTACCGAATTTATGTGGATGGCCGACCCGACGAATTAGTCAGGGGTGTAAATTTAATAGGAACTCCGCTGATCATGTTTTCTGAGATTATTGCTGCGGGAAATGAATATGAGGTGTTTTCCGGTATGTGTGGCGCAGAATCGGGATCAGTCCCTGTATCTACAATTGCTCCGGCAATGCTTGTTCGGAAAGTAGAAACGCAAAACCAGTTTTCATATAAACCCGAATGGCCTGTATTACCAGATCCTGAAACGGAAGCCATCCAACAAAACAATCTGAACTATGACAAAAACTAAATTATCGTTTGCCATATTACTGCTTTTATGCAGTAGTGTTTATTTTGGTTTTTCACAAACTGTAAATGATTCCGTATTGTTCAGAGCCATGGAAGACGAAATAACACGGGGGATTGATCAGCTTGAATATAAAGATTATGCAAAGCCCTGTTATATCAGCTACGAAATAACCGACAGTAAGGACCTTAATATTCAGGCCGAACTGGGGACAATAAGCAACAGCGATACCAGTAACTCCAGAACCTGGTCGTTCAGGCTGATAGTGGGAAGTTATGAACTCAACGATGAAAATTTCAGTGGACAAAATCAGGGAAACATGGGAATGGGAGGTGCCCCCGACATTTTGCCCATCGACAATGATTACTGGGGCATCCGCAGGTCATTTTGGCTGAACACCAATGATATTTACCTTGAAGCCGGCGCTAACCATCGTGAAAAGCTCAACCTTATTGAAAAAGGTAAAATTGAAGCAGATGCGCTTAAACTCGACGATTTTGCAAGAGCTGATACCGTTGAATTATTGCTACCCTGCAATTTCGTGCAACCTGATATTGAAAAGCTCGAAAAGAAAATTGCAGAACTTTCCAACTCCTTTTACAAGTACCCTGAGCTTGATTTTTCAACTGCCTCAATGAGTTTTCATCAAAACATTGTTTATTTTATCAGTAACGAAGGAACAAAATTCAGAATCCCCGTTAACTCCGCTAGTATAAGGGTAAGCGTAAGCAAAGATATTGATGATGACAACAGACTTTCAAGTTCATTTTCATATAGTGCAATTTCGCCTGATGATTTCCCCTCAAATGAAGTTTTGCTGATGGAAATTGAAACACTGATCGGGGATTTAATGGAAAATGAAAAGGCTGAAAAGCTTGAAGAAGACTATACTGGCCCTATTCTTATCTTAGGTGATAAGGCTTGCGAAGTTTTAATGGACAATCTATTTGACTATGATAAAAGCTTGTTTGCTGAGCGAAACAACCTGGTGGTTGATTACAATGGAGATGTATATTTTGAGGAAATCGACAATGAATGGCAATCCAAAATAGATAAAAAGATTCTTGGAGATGGCGTTACTATTACCGCATTACCTAAACTATCTTCCTGGCATGGAAAGCCGGTATTAGGAGGCTATCCCATAGATTCCGAAGGGATCATCCCACCTGATTCAATCGTTTTAGTGGAAGATGGTATACTTAAAAACATGCTCTCCTCACGCACACCAACAAATGTTACCAGCGTGTCGAACGGACATTACCCATTTACCGCATCCTATTCGGGCGTTAGTAAATCCAAATCGCCTTCTGTAATAAAAATTGAGGATAAAAATGGTTTATCAGAAGTAGATTTAAAAGCCAAATTGATTGAAACCGCAAAGGAAGAAGAACTGGAATTCGCGTTGATTGCCAGGACTATTCCTTCCAACGTAGTTGAAATGTCATATAATATCTACAAGGTGGATTTAGAAACAGGTGAAGAAACCATTTTGGGGAATATTTACCTGAATGGAAACATAGAGGCCAAGGACATGAAGAAATTGGTATTTGGCAAAGAAACCGGCCTCGTTAATACTGGTACCGGAGGCTACTATGATTATGGTCATTTATCATCTTGCATTGGTCCAACTGCCCTCTTAATTGAAGAATATGAAATTAATGTAAATAAAGAGCGAGATAAAATCCATACCGCCGGCGATGAAATTACCAATCCATTGGAATTGGTTGACAGGAGCGCCTCAGGCATGACTAATTAAAATACGGCGTATCAATGGCTATTTTTAATACCTGACCCTCATCTAACTTTGAATTTTCTTCCAGGCCATTTACCAGGGCTGTTTCTTTGGCATCCAATGCATTGCCCGTCCTTTCACAAAACTGGCTAATGGTTTCACCTTTCTGTGCCACAGCTGATTTCAATTTTAGTCCTGTAATCATTTGTTTTTCTTCTTCTGTTAAATCCTTCAGGCTTGTGACTGCTTCCATAACAGGTTCTTCAAATTCAACCAATGAAACCGCTACAATATTTAACAGATATTGTTCCTTTTGAATCCACCATGAATTTAAAGCAATGACTTTTTCATTCTGTTTTTCGGTAACCGAAATCCTCCTTGATTTATATCCATTTATTTCAACCGAATCATTTATGTATGGGTCCTTGCCCGACCACTCCTTAAACTTTTGAGCAAATACGTTCGCAGCTGAATCTGCAGTACTGAACTGATCCTCAAGAGTAACAATGATCTGGGCATTCCCCTTTTCTTCAAACGCACCAACCGCCGCAGGAACATTGACGGTTTTCCAATCTTTTGGAAATTGCAAACTGAGATTTAGCTCAGGATGAAGGAATAAATTGTCCTTAAAAATCCCCTGTGAAGGATTTTGCCCAATATACATTCCATCCAGCTTTGAAAAAAGGATGCTTTTGTTCTCAGCTATGGGAGTTGCTGATCTCCATGTGATTGAGTGAACATGTTCACCCAAATCCTCAACCCGTTTTGGTGTAAAGGGATGAGAGCTAAAGTAACTTTTCTTTTCAGCTTCGCCGGTTAAATTCTCTACCTCTTTCGATAGATGATGAAGAATAACAGCAAGTTTGGATGGGTCATAACCTGCTTCAGAGGCCAGTTCAACCCCATAAAGATCAGCTTCCTTTTCCTGCTTCCGACTGTAATTCATAAGAAACAAATTAGAGCCTAATGAAATGGGTGCATTTATTATGTTTCCGAGATCTTCATTCACCAATCCACCAACCAATGCTCCGGGAATCATAAGGATAGAAGGTAAAATACTTTTCTTCATTTGTTTGATGGAGTGCCTTTTGGTAACATGGATCATTTCATGTCCTATTACTCCGGCTAGTTCATCTTCTTCATTAACTAACGAAAGTAACCCCCTGGAAACGTAAATAAAACCACCCGGCAGGGCAAAGGCATTCGGTTCGGCCATATCCACTACATTAAACTCAAATTGAAATGGTGATTTACCAAGGGCAACTACCAGCCTTTCACCAACTTCATCCACATATGCATTTAACCTAGAATCAGGATATAAGCCAATCATCATCTCAACCTGTTTAGCTGACTGTTCACCAATTTGTCTGTCATAGGTGTAATCCTGGGCATGAGCCAGTAGCGTCAGCATTAAGCACACTACAATGATTTGCATTTTTTTTATCATAATAATCTGTTCTTTCTGAATTCGATATTTGATTTGTTTTTCAACCAGCCGCATTCAAATTTTCAGTGGGGTTATCTCCAACCCAAAGCAGGATCAACTTATATCCCAGAGCAAGGATAACAGCTCCTAAAAAGAGGCCCATAAATCCTGAGGTAATAAACCCTCCGATGGATCCCAGGAAAATCACGAGCGTAGGAACAGAGGCGCCCTTACCCATGAGCAGCGGTTTAATAATATTATCCGATAGCATAACCATAACTAAAGCAATAGTCCATAAAATAGCCACCCAGGTGTCCGACACCGAAAAAAGGTAAATGATAACCGGGATAATTACCAGGCCGGGGCCAATTTGGACAATGGCCAGGATGAGGCAAATTATTGCCCATAATCCGGCATAGGGCACTCCTGCCAAAACGAAAACAAGGCCGGCTAAAAAAGCCTGGATAAATGCCACACCGATCACACCTTTAGAAACATTTCGAATGGTATTTTCAGTGGTAAGCGCAAAATCCTCCCCTTTTTCACCAATCAAACGGATAAATAATTTCTTTAAAAACCGGCTGCTCGAATTTGATGTAGCCAATAATACGCCTGAAATTAAAATTGAAATAAGAAATTGTAAAAAGCCCATTCCGGTTCCCATTAAGGCATCAAGAAACCATTTACCCACAGACTTCAACTGCGATGAATATGATTTTACAGATCCTTCAAAGTCATCGTAGGCCCCGGCCCAGGTATCATAAATAAAATCACCAACCAAGGGTGTGTTTTTTATTTGTTCATCGGGAGGCGGAATTGTAAAATTTTCAGCATTGAACTGATAACTGTATTTTTTAACCCCAGCCACCATTGATTCTGTAAAAATAAATCCCGGGACCAGCAATATGGCTAACAGTATCATTGTAACAATAGCAGCAGCTACTTTATTTCTATTTTTGAGCTTTTTTGCCAGCCTGGTATATAATGGGTAGAGTGTTACTGCAATAATTATTGCCCAAAACATAATGGAAACAAATGGTGATATGATCCAAAAACACCATGCTAACAATAGCAAAACTACACCAACTTTTATAGTAATATCCATGGCATGGCGAACCTGTTTTGAGGCCTGCCCGGAATTGATTTCTGTATTCATTGGAGATATTTAATTAGAAGTTAGTTTACAAAGCTAATCAAAATCATTAACCGGAAAATGACAGCAAAAAGCCGCCCTTTGAAACAAAAAAGGGCCAAAGATGTTAATTAAGTGTTAAACAGCTTTATAATTTCAATTTTCAAACACCCATTCTGATTTTCAGAATGTCAGTTGAAAAGCATAATTTTTCCTGAATCATATTTAATTATAATCAAATGAAATATCAATTTACGCTTTCTATTTTTCTTTTAATGGTTTCTATTTCAGTAATTGGTCAAAAATCAAACGAAACCTTAAAAGCAACCTCAGTTGTACAGACAAGTTATATGTTGGAAGTCCCTTCAATTGCCTCACAAATTGCATCCGGCACTTTTCAGGAGGCCATGGAAATACCTCAAGAAGTTAACCCCAAGCGCCGCGATGCAAATCAAGCAGTTCCGGGCAAAGGGCTGCCCGCCGGCCCTGATCCTCTTTGGCAGCAGCAAAGTAAAAGTACAATGATCAAAGGCAAAGAACCCATTTTATCCTTTCAGGCGGCTGCATCAAGCACCATTCCTACTGATCCAACTGGTGCTGTTGGACCAAACCATTTCATGAATTCATGGAATTCATCATTCAGAATCTGGGATAAACAGGGTAACTCCTTGATCCCAGCTGCATCATTGGGGACCATATGGCCAGGACAAACTTTGGGCGATCCAATTGTAATGTACGATCAAATTGCTGATCGCTTTATTATTACTCAATTTTACAGCAATGGATTTTTATTTGCCATATCACAAGGCCCTGATCCGGTAAACAGCGGCTGGTATACTTACCAGTTCCCTACCAGCACTTTCCCTGATTATCCGAAGTATTCAATGTGGTCGGATGGATATTATATCACCTCCAATAAAAATTCCTCCTCTGCTGGCTTTAGTGAAGTAGTTTATGCCCTCGACAGGGAAAAAATGATAAACGGTGATGCCACTGCTCAAATGATTGGATTCCCATTACCAGGAATTACCACAAGTGGATTTTACAGCCCGCTCGGGTTCAACGTAACAGGCCCTGATATGCCCCCGGCAGGAAATGCGCCAATCATATACATGCAAGATGATGTTTGGAGTGGTGTAAGTACCGACCATCTAAAAATCTGGAATATCAATGTTGACTGGGACACACCGGCAAATTCAAGTATTTCAACGGCTCAATCGATAACAACCACTCCTTTCGATGGATTGTTTGACGGTGGTTCTTTCTCTAACCTGCCACAACCTTCAGGACCGGACATAGATGCTTTACAGGCTACTATTATGTATATGGCTCAATACCGCCGATTCACCGACCATAATTCTGTGGTTTTTAATTTTGTTGTTGATCTCACCGGAGCCGACAATAAGGCCGGAATTCGCTGGTATGAATTACGTCAGGCAAATGATGGCGACGACTGGGCAATATACCAGGAAGGAACTTATGCCCAACCCGAAGGACATAGTGCATTTGCCGGCAACATGTGTATGGACTCCCAGGGCAACATCGGCCTGGCCTATTCCGTTGTCAGTAATTCCCTATATCCGTCACTTCGGTATACCGGCCGGTATGCAACGGATGAACTCAACGTGATGACCATTGCCGAAGAGAGTTATGCTGAAGGCTCTTCATCCAGCCCATTTAACCGCTATGGTGATTATTCTCAAATGACCATTGATCCTGCAGATGATAAAACCTTTTGGTCGATTGGAGAATATTTTAATGGCGGACCCAGAAAAAATCAGGTGGGTGTATTTAAAATTGCTCCTGATCTGGCGAATGATCTGGGTATAATTAGCGTGGATGAACCTCAGAATGGCATTTTAACCGGTGCCGAACAAATTACGGTTACCGTTAGAAATTTTGGTGTGGATGACCAATCAAATTTCCCGGTTACATATCAAATTAATGGCGGAACAGTGGTTTCTGAAAATTTTACCGGAACGATATCAAGTAATACGGATGTACAATTTACATTTTCGACTACGGCAGATCTTTCAGTTCCCGGTGAAACTTATTTAATTCATGCCGGAACAAATTTAGGTACTGACCTGAATCCGGAAAATGATACCATCACCCAGGCTGTAACCCACTTGCTTAATAGCGATCTTGGTGTAACGGCAGTGCTTTCACCCGAATCAGGCGTTTATCTTTCAAATGAGGAAACAGTTGGAGTTACACTGTATAATTATGGTGCTGATGCGCAATCAAATTTTGATATTACTTTTATTCTTGACGATGGAACACCTGTTACTGAAACCGTTTCAGGCACTGTTAATTCAGAGTCTTTCATGGATTATACTTTTGCTACTCCGGCTGACTTTTCGGTAATTGGATGGCATCAACTGAAAGTTACCACTGAACTGGCAGGTGATCAGAATATGGAAAATGATACTACCTCAGTGTTTGTGATAAACAGTTTATGCCAGCCGGAAATTAACTGTGAGCAGGGTGTTGGGATCTATAGTTTTGAATTGGGAACCATAAATAATGTTTCCGGTTGCGATCCCAATGGATATGGCAATTACACCAACATGAGCACCAATCTGCTTAAACCGGCACCCCACGACTTAACTATAGGTTGTGAATACGGCAACACACATGTTAGGGTATGGATTGATTACAATGATAATTTCAGCTTTGAAGATGAAGATATTGTGATAGATGATTATGTAATAGCTGAAGGGCAAACTTCAGGTAATTTTACGGAAACCATTTTGCTGCCCGTAACTAATAATGCCACCCTCGGTGAGCATATGTTAAGGGTAAAAACCAATTACAACAACAACGTACCGGATGATCCTTGCGAGGAAACCGTTTTTGGCGAAACTGAGGATTATATCGTTAATATTACACTCGGAACTGGGACAGATATCAACTCCCTGGAAAACAACGAACTAAAACTGGCAAACCGTGGAAATAATCATTTTGAGGTTTCCTATGAATCCAACTATCTGGATGAAACCATGATACTGACCATTCATGATATTCAGGGCCATACGCTGATCAGTAACCGGGTTCCCGGACAGGGCGGTTCCTACAGTTTTGATTTTGATATGTCATTTGCTCCCAAAGGGGTATATTTACTCCGGCTGGGAACTGAGCAGTTTGGGAAAGTCAAGCGTTTTGTGGTTCAATAAAAACTTAAAGGCCTTCAATATAAGAAGGCCTTTTTTATGATTTTCTACTTCAATTTCATTTCACATTTTGTGAATATCTTTGTTTTTAGAAATATTTCAAGTGCCTAAAGAAAAATCCTCATACAAATCGGCCTTAAAAGTCAACCAGGGAATTGATCAGCCCACTGGATTTAATCCCGATGCCAGGCAACATATAAAAAAGAGCAAGCAAACCGAGGCATCGGCAAAGGAGCTATTCGAAGGCATTAAATCGGGTAACCGTGCGCTATTGAGCAAAGCCATCACCATGGTTGAAAGTTCACTCCCAAGGCACCAGCAAATCGCACAGGAGGTAATTGAGCTTTGTATACCTATTGCAGGAAATTCAATCCGGGTTGGGATCACAGGTGTACCCGGTGTGGGTAAAAGCACGTTCATTGAAGCACTTGGGATTTATCTTACCAAACAAGATCACAAACTTGCGGTTTTGGCCATTGATCCAAGCAGCGAACGGACCAAAGGCAGTATTTTGGGTGACAAAACCCGGATGGAAGATCTCGCCAACGATCCGAATGCATTTATCCGGCCTTCGCCTTCGGCAGGTTCCCTGGGTGGTGTTGCCCGAAAAACCAAGGAGATCATCACCTTGTGTGAAGCGGCGGGCTTCGACATCATCTTTGTTGAAACAGTTGGCGTGGGTCAGTCAGAAACAGCTGTTCATAGCATGGTGGATTTTTTCCTGTTGTTAATGCTTGCCGGTGCAGGTGATGAGTTACAAGGGATCAAACGCGGGATCATGGAAATGGCCGATGCGCTTGTCATCAACAAAGCGGATGGCGATAACAGCGAAAAAGCCAATCGCGCAAAACAAGAATATGCCAATGCTTTACATTTATTTCCCCCTGCCTCCTCAGGATGGGCCCCTGTGGTTCAAACCTGCTCTTCCTTACAAAAAGCAGGGATTGAAGAGGTTTGGCAATCGATAATGAAGTATTTTGAGCTTACAAAAGGCAATGGTTATTTCATGGCAAAGCGCCAACAGCAGGAACTGCGGATCATGCACAATGCCATTCAAAATGCACTTCAGGATAATTTTTATGCCAATCCTGTAATTCAAAATACCCTAAAACAAGCCGAGCAAAATGTAAAAGACGGCCATACAAGTGCCTACCAGGAAGCTTCCAGGCTAATTGAGAGCTTTTACCATACAATAAAATCACGCAAAGATTAACTACCGGCCTTTTCTTTTGGCGGAAAAAAAACAGAAGCCAGCACACTAATGCTCAAAATTCCAAGAATCACGTAAAGGGAATGCACCGTTTGAAATCCCAGCTCTTTTAAAGGTTCATGAACAAGCATTTTTAAACCGATGAAGGTTAGTAGTACAGCCAGCCCGATCTTTAAATAATAAAAACGGTTGAGCACATTGGCCAAAAGGAAAAATAAGGCTCTTAGACCCAGGATAGCGAAAATATTGGAAAAGAAAATAATATACGGGTCTTTGGAAACGGCAAAAATTGCAGGTATGGAGTCTACCGCAAAGATCACATCCGAAAACTCAATAACAAGCAAAACAATAAGTAAAGGGGTAATGTATTTTTTCCCTTCAATTTTCACAAAAAACTTATGCCCAACAAATTGCTTATGAACATTAAAATATTTTGAAGCAAATCGCACAACAGGGTGCTTGGATGGATCAATCTGGTCTTTTTTGTTACGATCAAGAAAAAGTTTGATTCCTGTAAATATCAAAATACCACCAAAAATGTAAAGTATCCAATCGAACTGACGAACCAAAGCTGCACCTGTGAAAATAAAAATAAATCGCATTACCACTGCCCCAAGAATTCCCCAAATCAAAACGCGTTTGTAATATTTCTCCTCGACACCAAAGGCGTAAAATATGAGGATGATCACAAATATATTGTCAACCGAAAGCGATTTCTCAATCAGGTAACCGGTGATATATTCAAGGGCCAGATTTTTTTCATAAACAACCAGTGCATCTTCAAAACCTAAGCCCGAAATATTTATGGGATGTTTAAATTCATCAATCCTGAATTGTATTTCAGCAAGGGTATCAATTCCGTGAACAAGGTAACCGAAATGAATTAGAAAAAAGTAAAAACCAATGGAGAGGGCAATCCAAACCACCGACCAGATAAGTGCTTCCGAAAATCCTACTTTGTGGCCGTTTTTACTGAAAACACCAAGATCGATCAGTAAAATGGCAAAGATGAAAACCAGGAACACTGCAAAAAATCCTATTTCATTTATACCCGTCATATTCTTGATCCAACAAAATTAACGAAAGTCGCTTCAAGGTGTTCACACTGCAATTAAAAATACATGGATATATCCGCGATGATTTGAAAAATTCTTTAAGTTTGACCCCCTTTTTGGGTTAACAAAAACAAAGCTGTATGAATAAGTATACCGAAATGAACCCGAATCCGCTGGTTCAATATTTAAATAAACCCTCTTCCGAATTTACAAAAAACGATATCATCCGATATGCCGAAGATCATGATATCGCCATGGTTAATTTTCGCTATTGCGGATGGGATGGAAGGCTTAAAACACTCAATTTTGTTATTAACAGCAAACAGCACCTCGATAGCATTTTATCATATGGTGAGCGTGTCGACGGATCGAGTTTATTTTCGTTTATTGAAGCCGGATCCAGCGACCTGTACGTACTTCCAAGGTATAAAACAGCTTTCAGAAATCCATTTAGTGAGGTGCCTACTCTCGACATTTTGTGCTCCTACTACAATAAAGATGGTGAACCACTGGCAAGTTCACCGGAGTATATTTTAAAGAAAGCGCATCAAACCCTTACCGAAAGAACAGGTTACACCCTTGACGCCATGGGTGAACTGGAATATTATATCATCAGCAAAAAAGATGAGCTTTTTGAAGCCACCGATCAGCGGGGTTATCACGAAGCTGAACCGTTTTCGAAATGGGGAGCTTTCAGGCGTGAAGCCATGCTGGCCATAGCAGAGGCTGGCGGATTGATCAAATACGGCCATTCCGAAGTTGGTAATTTTACAGTTGATGACCTGGAATATGAACAAAACGAAATTGAATTTGCCCCCACCAATATTGAAGATGCAGCTGATCAGCTACTCATCGCGAAATGGATACTTCGCACCCTTGCACATAAATACGGTGTAACCGTGACATTTGCTCCCAAAATTACAACCGGTAAAGCAGGAAGCGGAATGCACGTTCATTCGAGGTTGATGAAAAAAGGTCAGAATATGATGACCAAAAAAAGTGGTGAGTTAAGCGAGATAGCCAAACGAGTGATTGCCGGATATCTTGACCTATCGCCATCATTAACCGCCTTTGGCAACCTTAACCCCATGTCGTATTTCAGGTTGGTACCTCACCAGGAAGCACCTACTAACATTTGCTGGGGCGATCGAAACCGATCTGTACTGGTAAGGGTACCACTGGGCTGGAACGGTAAACTTACTATGGCCAATGATGCCAATCCGCAGGAACCTGCCATTGATACCCGCGAGCTGAACAGGCAAACCGTTGAACTGCGCAGTCCTGACGGTTCGGCTGATGTTTATATGTTGATGGCTGGAATTGCTGTTGCTGCCTTGCATGGCCTCGAAATGAAAGACGCCCTCAAATATGCAGAAAAGACCTACGTGGACGTGAATATTTTTAATGATAAAAAACGATTAAGTGAGCTCAACCATCTTCCTGCTTCATGCTGGGAATCAGGTATTGCCCTTGAAAACCAGAAGAGTCATTACTTAAAATACGGTATCTTTACGGAAGGAACACTGGATGGGATTATCAAATATCATAAACAGTTTAACGACCAAAATTTAAGGGAAGAACTAAAAGATAAACCCGAAGAGTTATTGAAAATGGTAAAAAAATATTTCCACTGCGGTTAACCCAATCTATCTGATATGTATTCTTTTAAAAAATATGACCAAAATCAGGAAAGCATCGCCAAACGGATTGAAGCCGCCAGGCAAATAAACCCTGACCAAGCAGAAGAATTAAAGGCCTTAAAAATCATACTTAATTGCATAGACCTTACTACCCTGGAAGGCTCAGACACTGAGGAAAAAGTATTAGGACTTTGCAACAAAGCCAAAAGTATTCACACCCTCGGTGCTGATTTTCCTGATGTAGCTGCAGTTTGTTTTTATCCAACTTTTGCAGCGTTGGCCAAAAAAAACCTGAAAGACACAAATATAGAAGTTGCCTGCGTAGCCGGAGCTTTTCCTGCGGGTCAGTCACCCATCGAAATCAAAGTAGCCGAAGTTGAATTTGCAGTTGTACAGGGAGCTGATGAAATTGATATGGTGATCTCACGGGGTAAATTTCTGGAAGGAAAATTTACCGAAGTGGCTGATGAAATAAAAGCGATTAAAAAGGCTTGTGGCGATGCTCACTTAAAAGTAATTCTGGAAACTGGAGAATTAAAAACGGTAGATAATATCAGGAAAGCTTCCGAAATTGCTATCAATGCAGGTGCTGATTTTATTAAAACCTCTACCGGGAAAATACAGCCTGCAGCAACACTTGAGGCAATCATGGTAATGGCCGATACGGTAAAAGAATATTTTGAAGCAACAGGTAAAAAAATTGGATTAAAACCTGCAGGCGGGATTTCAGATTGTAAAACGGCCCTCGATTTTTACCAGGTAATAAAACAAACCCTGGGACCACAATGGCTCAACAACCAACTCTTCAGGATTGGTGCCAGCCGCTTAACCGATGATGTTATTGAACGATTGAAGCAAATCGGTTAATTGCCAACTTATAGTCTTTGTGTCATTCTAAACTTTTTATAACATACAACGTTATTACAATCGTTTATGTCAATTTATAAAATACAATTATGAAATCCTTTTTTATTGCTACTTTTTTACTTTTCTCAGTTTCCATTTTTGCTCAAACTACATTGGATACGGCGCTCAATTTTTCAGTAAAAGATACGTATGGAAATAACATTATCCTCTATGATTTGCTGGATGAAGGCAAAATTGTTGTCGTCGATTTCTTTTCTGTAGCTTGAGGGACTTGCCAGGCGTATGCGCCAGATTTGCAGGCGGCATACGAAAGTTTTGGATGTAACCAGGGAAATGTTTTTTTTCTTGGAATTGATAAAGGCAACACCAATGCTGCGGTTTTGCAGTTCGACTCCATATACAACGTTCACTATCCCAGTGCCAGCGGAAACCAGGGCAACGGAAACATCGTCCATTGGGACTATAATATCCAGGCAACGCCATCCGTAGTTGTTATAAATCCTGATAAAAGCATTGCCGTAAAACAAATATTTCCGCCTACTACTGAAAATTTGATAGATAGTGTTTCGATGGCAGGTGGAATTCAGCAAGCATGTTTAACCCTTGTTGAAGAATCAGGCACAAACGAAATAAGTCTTTTTCCCAATCCCGTGCATGACTATTTAGTAGTTACAGCATATCAAGATCAAACAATCGAGTCATTCCAAATTTACGATTTGACCGGACGTAAAATTCGGGAACCGGAAATTATTGGAAATACCGGAAATAAAATCATTGTGAATACCGCGGGTTTTACCAATGGATTTTATTTAATTGAAATTAGGTTCAGATCCGGGAAAACGGAGATTAAGAAATTTATCAGAAAATAGTTTTTAAAGCTGATATTTCAGGTAATCGAGCAAAAGCGGGATTTCTTTTTGATCAATCCCGTTTTTAATTAAATATTGTTTGTCTTCCTCAAAACTACTAAGGAATAATTTCAGGTTATTATCACTTCGATTTATGGAAAGCTTATAATTTCTTACAGCAGATTTCCTGTTGCCGATACACCATTCCACATGTCCCAGATTAATGTAATCAAATTTATTGGCTTCGGCTTCAATGATTTTTTCAAGGTATTTTTTAGCAGTATCAAGTTTGCCCAAAACAAACGAACACCATGCAATGGGACGAAGCACTTTTCTGTTTTCATCAGCCATGAACTCAACCTTATAATAATATTCAAGCGCCTTGTCGAATTGTTTCAGGTCGAGATACGAATGCCCTATGTATGTTTGAACATATAAATTTTCTGGATCGAGTTTTTCGGCTTCCAAATAATAAGAAAGCGATTTCTCATAATTTTTCAGATAACGATAACACAAAGCGATTTTCCTGAGATTCCAGGCGCGGTTAGCATCAAAAAGTTCGGCTCTTTTATAAAAATCCAGGGCCTCTTCGTATTTTTTCAGCCTTTGGTAACAATAGCCCATTTTTTCAAATATCTCCATGCTATTATTGCCTTTCGCATTTAAAAATCCATAAAGGCCCAGTGCACTTTCAAAGTTTCCGTTTTCAAAAAAGAACTCAGCTATATTCCGGTAGATGTCATTATCATCGATCAGTATTTCGGCAAAATGACAATCCTGAATATGAAACCTAAGCGTAAAAATATCGAGGAATTCATGGCGTAAAGGATGTAATTTATAAAACCTGTAAAGGTCCTGAATATATTGAGAGTAGATGCTTTTAGTATGTGCAGGCTTGTTCAGGATATCATCTTCTTTTTGTAACTCCTCAATGCTTTCAATTTCGGCATGAAACATCTCCAAAAGCATATTTTTCTGAAGATCGGGCATTTGCGTAATATTCAAACTAAAAGAGTATTTATCAGAATTACACATGAAAAACGACTTTGACAATCCGTCCAGAAAAACCCCGGTGTCAAATTTTTCATTTTCTCCTTTTAGTGCATGCCTGATGTATGCGTTTTCAGGATAAAAAGGTTTGAACCAGTTGATGATATGATTAAAAAACTCAAAATGTTTTAGGCGGGCAAAAGTGCTCATAAACACATCAGCTCCTTCCATTTGCAATCGGGATATCTCCTGAAGCTTATCCAGTAAATCCGGTGCATCCTCAAAAACTGTTTCCCAATCGGGGTTTTTATCATCCATAAAATCACTTGACAGGATATTATCCAGATCAAGTTTGTCCCTCAAGACAGGCTGATATTTCACCATTTCGGGTAAAATTTCGTCATGAAGTTTTTTGGTAATTTTTTCTGTTTCCTGCGATTTTATCATTTGGATCGCAATCATTTCAAGGTGCATTCCTATGTTTTCAATCTGTTGTAAAACCTTGATTTCCTCCAGCAAATCCGGATAAAGCTTTAGCCTGTGGTTATATTGATACAAAATAACAAACAACCCAACAAGTGCACGCTGCCTGAGTTCTGCCTCCTCATCAAGGGCAAATTTTATCATCAGCATTATTTTTCTTTTATCAAAGCATCGTAAGGTGCTTACAGTGAGTGCACTTATTAAAATTGCTTTCTCATGCCAGGGAAATTGGTTTATACTCCAAATAGAATCAAGTATTTGCTGATCCGAATCGTTAAACTTATCGGTAAGCCAAACCAGGTTGAAAATCCTCAGTATTAACTCCTGATGTTGCTTATAGGCAGCCAGCTCGTCCTGTCCGGTATCCAAACTTGATTTCAACACATCGGAAAGTGCTTTGTCCATGAGCAAGTTTTCGATGCTGTCCAGGGCATCTTCTTTCACTTGTTTCGAATCAAATTCGATTTTCTTTTTTAGCCTGTAAATGTATTGATCACTTTCATTCATGTAAGCTGATTGCAGGGCAACATCGGCCAGTTCAAGTACCGAAACCAGCAATCGATTATAAATATTTTCGCGCTCCGGGTCATTAACCCCCTCGATGGAATATTTTAGCAGGTTTTCATAGGTATCATCAAGGTTATCATATTGTGTAACAAACTCCCCCTTCTTTGAATTCAACACAAGATCTTTAAGCATATCAAGAGCATCTTTGAGTTTCCCTTGTAATACACAATCTTCAATTTTTCGATAATTCCGTTCCAGGCTTTTTTTATCCATGAGCAGGTTTTAATTTAATATTATTTAATGGTTTGTTGCAGGAGTAACATCAAAAGTAACTACAGTTTCAATCACCAGTTCATTTGCCTTGTAATAAAACTTTTTGGCAGTTCCTGAAAGTTTTAGTTTTCCGCTATTTTCGAGCAGGGTAGCTGTAAATGAATTATTGGATCCGGCAAATGATACGGAGTATCCGGTAAGAAGTTCGCCACTGGTAGTAGTGCCATATTGGTTTGGGATATTCAAAGAAACGGTGATATAATTGGTGCCGGTTTCAGTAATAACTACCGTTACATCGTACCCATCAGTTGTTTCATTACCTACTGCGTCATAAATTGAGGCATTCCCCTGCCATGATCCTACCCAGGAATCAATTTTGCAATCGTTACAATTACTCCATTTATCACTTTCTTCTTTTTTTGAGCAAGCAAACAGGACTAAAATAATTGTAGTCAATAATAATATGCTTTTTGATATTTTAACGTTCATTAATTTTATTAATTTAGCTGATAGCAGAATCATTGGTTACACAAATGTAATGATAACTACTCACACTTCAAATGGGTATATGATCAGCAAATTGCAGAAACAATAAATTTATTTAAATCACATGAAAAGAACGATAACCGGACTGGTATTATTTGCCTTTTTGACAATTGTATTAAGTTGCACTGATGAATTTGATCCCAATGATCTCACAGATGCCCGTGATGCTTTTCTGGGAACCTGGTCTGTGTCGGAATCATGTGCAAAGGATACTTATTCTGTGACCATAATCAAAGACCCGAGCAATAGTTCGCAAATAATAATTCAAAACTTCTGGCATATTACCAACTGCTCAGATCCGCCATATGCAATTATTGCAGGAAGCAATCTGGTGATGCCAACTCAGGATATTTGCAGTGAATCATTTGAAGTAAACGGATCCGGGAAACTCGACAAGGGAAAAATTACCTTGACCTATTCGGTGAATGATGGCGCCGATCTGTTTAATTGTTCTGCAACGCTTTCACAATAAAACTACTCTTTTTCTTCAATTTCATTCTTCATTTTGGTGAGCCGGGTGATCGCTTCAGCAAACATTTCATCAATAACATCCAGATCACTTTGGTAATAATTAAATGAGGATTCGAATTGTTCTTTAGTAATACCATACTTTTCAAGAATAGTGAAATTTAACTGGTATTTCAAGTCGTATACCTTAGCATTTGCCTGCCGTTGTTCCTGAATAACTATACCATCCATCAATCTGAGGTCGACCATAATATCAATCATGGTATCCCTGGGTATCAAATCATCCGGTGGGTCAATTTTTGAATTTAATTTATCGGTACATGCGCTGATCAACAACAGTCCCAAAGCAGCAACCCAAATCCAGGTTTTAATCTTCATCAGGATTATAATGTTTTTGATATTCTGCATTTAATCCTTTCAAAACGAAGTTGGTAATATCTAACGTATCTCGGGTTAATAAAACCGGGCTTGCCACGGAATTATTAAATATGTAGTCATAATTTTTGTCGAGATTCATTCTGTGCAGGAAGTTTTTAACCGTATCAATCAATACACTGGTCATTTCGTAATCCTGCTGCGCCATTTCATCTGAATATTGCTGCTGCAATTCATACAAAGCCTGCTGTTTTTCCATTAACTGATTGTAAATTTTTTGGGCGCTTTCTTCGGATAAGCTTTGATTTTGCATGGCTTGCTGGAAATAGGTAGCTTCTTCTTCGTACTGGCTCGACTTGCTTTTAAGATCAGCATCTCTTTTTCTTCTTTCTTTTTCAAATTCATTGGCCATTTGTTTTACAAGGTCATATTTATCAAGCAGCACATCCGTGTTTACGAAAGCTACATTTGATCCTTCACCTCCCTGCAATACTGGCAATTGTGGCATATCGGCGTTTTCCTGAACCGACTTTTCATTTTGTTTATTGAAAAACAGGATATATAATATGATCAGCCCTATGGCTAAAATGATGTTAAGGCCTATGGATATTCCGGCAAGTTTGTTAGTTCCTGTTCCGTTATTTTCAGTCATTTTCTAAATTTTTTAAAACAATAAACCTGCTAAACAATTTAGCAGGTCAGGGTTAATATACTTTGATTAATTTCCAACCTCTGAAAGGAATTTTATTCGCATCAGGCGGATCTCTTCCTCGCTGAATTCATCCTCACCGAGTTCATTAAGGGCCTTTTCAATACTGTCAGTTTCCGCCTCGTTAAAATATTCGTAAATTTCCTCCTGATGATATTCATCTACATATTCGGTGATATAGTAATTGATATCCACTTTAGTTCCCGACAATACAATTCGTTCAATTTCCGAAAGTAACTCATCAACCGTTAAATCCTTGGTCATAGCAATATCTTCAAGTGCCAGTTTACGATCAATGCTTTGAATGATATAAACCTTCAAACCTGATTTATTTACAACCGATTTAACCACCATGTCGTTGGGGCGCATGATATCATTTTCCTCAACATAATTTTTAATGAGTTCGAGGAATGGTTTTCCATACTTTTTGGCTTTGCCCTGCCCAACCCCAGTTATTTGAAGTAATTCGTCTTCTTTTATCGGGTATTGAATTGCCATATCCTCCAATGAAGGATCCTGGAAAATGACGAAAGGAGGCAGGTTTTCTTTGCGGGAAATATCCTTCCTCAAGTCTTTAAGCAAGGTAAACAAAGTTTGGTCAGCGCCGGCTGATTTGCTGCCCGATGCGCCAAATTCTTCATCCTCATCTTCACCGTTCTCATAATTATGATCTCTTGCAAGCATCACAGAGAAAGGTTCTTTTAAAAATTTCTCACCCTCTTTGGTTATTTTTAACAAACCATAGTTTTCAATATCCTTAACAAGAAGCTTCTGAATGAGAGCCTGGCGAATTACTGCATTCCAGAATCGCTCATCATTATCCATTCCACGACCAAAGGCCTCCAGTTTATTATGCTTGAAGGATTTAATGGTAGCTGAATTTTTACCCATTAAAATATTAACCACATGGTTGGTTTTAAAAAGCTGCTTAACTTCTATAACTGCTTCCAGGGCAATGGTAATATAATCTTTGCCTTCAAAGCGCTCTTTGGGATGATTACAATTATCACAGGCACCGCAATTTTCTTTCAGGTATTCTTCACCAAAATAGTGTAGCAATTGTTTGTGACGACATACTGCCGATTCAGCATAGGCAACCGTTTCCTGTAATAATTGTTTGGCAATTTCCTGTTCAGCTACGGGCTTACCCTTCATAAATTTTTCCAGTTTCACAATATCATCGTAGCTATAAAATGCAATACAATTGCCCTCACCGTCATCACGGCCTGCCCTTCCGGTTTCCTGGTAATATCCTTCAATGCTTTTAGGAATATCATGATGGATCACATACCGGATGTCTGGTTTATCAATCCCCATCCCAAATGCAATGGTTGCCACAATCACATCGGCCTCTTCCATCAGAAATTTATCCTGATTGATCCGGCGTGTAGCAGAATCCAAACCTGCATGATAAGGAAGCGCTTTTATACCATTTACCTTAAAGGTTTCGGCAAGCTCCTCTACTTTTTTACGACTCAGGCAATAAACAATACCTGATTTATTTGAATGCAGCTTAATATATTTGATAATGTCTTTAACAACATCTTTGGTCTTTGGCCTAACTTCATAATAAAGATTTGGCCTGTCGAAAGATGATTTGAAAACCTCTGCATCAACGATGTTCAGGTTTTTTTGAATATCCTGTTGTACTTTCAGGGTAGCGGTAGCTGTAAGTGCCATCACCGGAACATTTTGTCCGATGGATTCTATGATCGGCCTTATCCTGCGGTATTCAGGTCTGAAATCATGACCCCATTCCGAAATACAATGAGCCTCATCTACTGCGTAAAATGAAATTTTTATATTTTTAAGAAAGTCAACATTTTCTTCTTTGGTAAGCGATTCGGGGGCAACGTACAATAATTTTGTTTTGCCGGCCAGTAAATCGTCCTTTACTTGTGTAATTTCTGCTTTTGAAAGTGAAGAATTCAGGAAATGGGCTATTCCCTGTTCCGCACCGAAGTTCCTTATAGCATCTACCTGATTTTTCATCAAAGCAATCAGCGGAGATATAATTATAGAGGTTCC
Organism: Bacteroidales bacterium; assembly: GCA_020438105.1. GTDB lineage: Bacteria > Bacteroidota > Bacteroidia > Bacteroidales > JAADJA01 > JAADJA01. The sequence continues at coordinate 117,320 of JAGQVE010000004.1, read as the reverse complement.
TTCATTTATAATTGCCGGTAGCTGGTAACACATCGATTTACCACCACCTGTAGGCATTATAACAAAGGTATTGTTACCGGCAAGTACACTGTTAATGATTGCCTCCTGGTTTCCTTTAAAACTATCAAATCCGAAAATGCTCTTCAGTAGCTCGTGTAGTTGATAATCGTCCTTTTTTGCCATCTCGTCCTTTATCAATAAATAATCGTTAATAATATGCTGTCAACAGTCTGATTTGGAGAATAATGTTTTGCTTAATACAAATTTATAGAAAAAAAATATTGTTAAACAACAACTTGAGTGATTCAAAATCAATAAATCAAAATTAAAATTAAAACAAATAAATTTTAAAACCAATAATTAATTTTTAATTCGGGTAAAAAAGTGCATTATGGATTGTTCGTATCTTTGTGCAAATGCATATAAAAATCAGCCGGATTGAAATCACTACATGAAATAAAACAAATTGCCAAAAGAACGATTGAAACCGAACTGGAAGCCATTCATCAATTAACGGATCAGCTCAACGACGATTTTGGGGAAGTTGTATTTTCCATTTTGAATACCGATGGGAGGGTAGTAATTACTGGTATTGGCAAAAGCGCAATTATCGCTTCAAAAATCGTTGCCACTATGAACAGCACTGGCACACCTGCAATTTTTATGCACGCTGCCGATGCCATTCATGGCGACCTGGGAACCATTCAAAAAGAGGATGTGATAATATGTATTTCCAACAGCGGCTCCACACCTGAAATTAAAGTACTGGTGCCAATTTTGCGCCAACGGGGAAATAAACTGGTAGCAATGACAGGGAACCTTCATTCATTTCTTGCTGAAAATGCGGATTTCATTATCAACTCTGCCGTAAAAAATGAAGCCTGCCCCAACAATCTGGCACCCACTAGTAGTACTACTGCCCAATTGGTTTTAGGAGATGCACTGGCTGTAGCCCTGCTTGAGTGCCGCGGGTTCTCAGTAGAAGATTTTGCACAGTTCCATCCGGGTGGCACACTCGGAAAGAAACTCTATTTAAAAGTTAAAGATCTGTATATACACAATGAAAGACCAGTTGTAGATTTTTCAGAAAATGTTAAAAATGTAATAATTGAAATATCTTCGAAACGATTAGGCGCTACTGCCGTGATTAAAAACGACCTGCTGACGGGGATTATAACTGATGGAGACATCCGGCGTATGCTCGAAAAATATCAGGATTTTAAAAACCTTACAGCATCGGATATCATGTCGCCCAACCCCAAAACTATCGGATCAGATACCCTTGTGGTGGATGCCCTTGGCATTATGCGTAAGAACAACATCACCCAATTGCTTGTTGTTGATGGCACTAAATATGTTGGAGTGATTCACCTGCATGACATATTGAGGGAAGGTATAATTTAACATTTAACTGATATTTAACATATTACTATAACGCATTCATTATTTTTACAAACATTCCGGAGTTGAATTACTATCCAATTTGAATAAATTATACGAAATGGGAGAATCATCCGGAAATTTCAACCGAATATTAACGCATCATTACACAATTAAACCGGCCTGATGGCATTTCATTTATATAGAAAATATATTCTGATCATAATTATGATGTTTATGATGGCTGGTGCCTGGTCGCAGGTTACCAAAATCATGGGCAAAGTAATTGATAATTCTACGCAGGAGCCGGTTCCATTTGCAAATGTTTATTTCAAGGGCACCACCATTGGTGTTACTACTGATTTTAATGGTGAGTTTTCAATAGAAACCAGCCAGGCAACAGATACCCTTGTGGCCTCTTTTATGGGATATCAGCCGCAAATGAGAAAAATTACAAAATTTCGTTTTCAGCAGGTCACTTTTACCTTGTGGCCTTCCAATATTGATTTACCCGAAGTAGTTATCGTTGCAGGTGAAAACCCGGCAGAAATTATTCTGCGAAAGATCATTCAAAATAAAGATAAAAACCGTTCGAAGGAATTTGAGGCTTACCAATATGAGGCATATACAAAAATTGAAATTGATGCCAACAACATTACTGACGATTTTAAAGAGAGAAGGATTTTACGACCTTTTAAGTTTATCTTTGATTATGTTGATACTTCCACCGTCAATGGTAAAACTTATCTCCCCATTTTCCTGTCGGAGTCACTTTCCGATTTTTACTTTCGCAAGGATCCTCATGCAGAAAAAGAAGTAATTAAAGCTGCCAAGGTTTCGGGAGTTGAAAATGAAAGTGTGCTTCAATTCCTGGGAAGTATGTTCCAGCAATACGACATCTACGATAATTATATCAGCCTTTTCCAAAAGAACTTTGTTAGCCCTGTTGCCAATTTTGGATTAAATACATACAGGTATTACCTGGTCGACAGTGCTTTTCAGGGGAACAAGTGGTGTTATCAAATCATGTTTAAACCCCGCCGGAAACAAGAGCTCACTTTTACTGGAAATTTTTGGGTTAATGATTCTACCTGGGCAATTAAATCTTTTGAACTTAGAATTGCTGATGACGCCAACATCAATTATATCAACGACCTTGTACTATCGCAGGAATTCGACCTGATTGACGGAAAATACTGGATGATCAGCAAGGATGGTGGAATAGGTGATTTTAATGTATTTGAAAACAATGAAACAATTCTTGGGTTCTTTGGCAAAAAAACTACCAGCTACAGGCAATTCGTATTTAATGACATTAAAGATAAAAAATTCTATTCGCAGCCTACCAATGTAATTGTGAGCGATAAGGCTTACGTGAAAGATGAAACTTTCTGGGAGCAAAACAGGCATGAAGACCTGACCAAAGACGAGAAGACGATTTATCACATGGTGGATACCCTCCGGAATTTACCCGCTTTTAAAACCTGGGTTGACATCGTGGAAACGGTAGTAACCGGCTACTACGAAATGGGAAAAGTAGAGCTGGGACCCTATGCTTCAGTGCTTAGTTTTAACACCATTGAGGGCGCCCGGTTCAGGTTGGGAGGCCGAACAACGGCTAAGTTTAATGAACAACTGCGGCTTAATGGTCATATTGCTTACGGAACCTTAGATAAAAGATTTAAGTATGGTGGCGGCTTTCTTTATTTGCCCAATAAAAATCCACGCCGGGCATTTGGTGGCGATTACAGGTATGAGATAGAACAACTGGGAAACAGCCCAAATGCTTTCAGAGAAGATTTTCTATTTGCAGCCCTGTTCCGTAGAAATCCTGCAGATAAATTATCATTAACCGAAGAGTACAAATTTTACTATGAACACGAATGGTTCAATGGCTTTTCGAATAAATTGAATTTCAGATTCAAAGAAATCCTACCACTGCAGGAAAATGCAGTCAGAATCATAAATTCAGAGGGAGAAACAGTTTCGCAGGACAAGATCATAACAACAGAAATAGGCTTTGAAGCTCGTTTTGCATTCAATGAAAAATTCATATTGGGTGATTTTGACCGGGTAAGTGTTGGTACAAAATACCCGATTTTGGGCATTGAGTATGCATATGGAATTCCGGGTGCTTTTGGCAGCCAGTATGAATATCATCGGTTGAGCCTGGGTATTAAACACTGGTTTAATGTTTTTAACCTCGGATGGTCGAAATACATGATCGAAACAGGTAAAACCTGGGGCACCTTACCTTTTCCCCTTTTACACCTTCATCCTGGGAATGAAACTTTTTTGTTTGATGAATATGCATATAATCTCATGAACTATTTCGAATTTGTGAGTGATGAATATGTGAGCGTTTACTACACTCACCATTTTGATGGATTTTTCCTCAACCGGATACCTCTGATGCGAAAACTCAAGTGGCGGGAAGTTGGCTATTTTAAAGGTGTAATTGGAACTTTAAGTGAAGACAATAAAAATTTTAATGAATTGCCACAAATTACTCATACACTTGAAAGGCCTTATATGGAAGCCGGGGTGGGAATTGAAAATATTTTCAAGATCATAAGGATAGACGGCGTGTGGCGGCTTTCACATTTGGATAATGACAATATCAACAAGTTCGCTATTTTCCTGTCGCTTTATTTTACTTTTTAACCCAATCCATTTATTTAACAATAATCGTGTGTTTATTGAAGTTTATTCAATTCAAAGTTATGCCTATCTTTGAACAGGTTAATTTTTGATTATGATCCTCCGAACAGATAACCTTGTAAAAAAATACAGCAAAAGAACCGTAGTAAACCACGTTTCCGTTGAAGTACATAATGGTGAAATTGTTGGGCTGCTGGGGCCAAACGGTGCCGGCAAAACAACAACATTTTACATGATCGTTGGATTGATCAAGCCGCTGGAAGGAACTATCTATCTCGAAAACACAGAAATTACCAAGGAACCGATGTATCGGAGGTCACAGCGTGGAATTGGTTACCTTCCTCAGGAAGCTTCCGTTTTCAGAAAACTGAGTGTGGAGGATAATATTAAAGCGGTATTGGAATTTACAAGTCTTAGCAAAGATGAGCAAAAGAAACGACTGGAAAGTTTGATTGATGAATTCGGGTTGGGTCATGTTCGCAAAAGTATGGGCATACAATTATCGGGAGGCGAACGTCGGCGAACAGAAATTGCAAGGGCACTTGCCATGGATCCAAAATTCATTTTACTGGATGAGCCTTTTGCAGGTGTTGATCCCATTGCTGTTGAAGATATTCAGGCCATTGTTGGCAAACTGAAAGCAAAAAATATTGGCGTGTTGATCACCGATCACAATGTGCATGAAACTCTTTCGATCACTGACCGGGCTTATTTATTATTTGAAGGATCAATCCTTAAACAAGGCACTGCTGAAGAACTTGCAGCCGATGAACATGTAAGAAGGGTTTACTTAGGTAAAAATTTTGAACTCCGCCGATAACTTAATCATCCTCCTCGTCAGATCTCCTGAAAATTGATGAAACCATATCTCCGGCCAGAGAAGAAAGAGTAGAATAAAAATTTTCGTCTTTTGCACGGTTGTAATCCCTTAGTGCGCTCCAGTATTGCTTTAATGCTTGTTTAGCTTTTGCACGGTATAAATATGCATCCGTATAGTTTGGATTATTGCTGAGTGTACTGTCAAAATCAGTGATGGCTAATTCATAACTTTCCTTCAGGAAATAATTAACACCTCTCAAGTAAAATATTTCTGCATTGGAGGGAAGTAATTCAAGCAATTTATCACAGGTTTTTATGGCTTCATCAAATTTTTGCTCCTCGGTGTATTTAATTGCAAAATCAAGATACTCTTCCACGGTTTGCGCATTTAAGCTCAATCGGAATAAAAGGAACAACAACAGGATAAAGTATATTTTCATTGGCAACAATTTACCGGTACGACGACTAAACACAGGATTACGTTACAAGGTGCAGTTATATTTACGAAAGCTCTTCAGCAAATTGCTGAATCAATTTCCAGGCATTATTCACATGTTGCTCTGTTACATTGGTTTGACCAATCACCATACGCAAGGTAAATTTCTCCGAAAGTTTTGTATGCGACATATAAACTTTACCCGTTTCATTAACACGATAAAGGAGCAACTGGTTCAGTTCATTCAATAAATTTTCATCCTTGATATTTGCTGGTTTATACCTGAAACATACAAGGTTTAGTGTTCTTGGCGTAATTATTTCAAAATTGGGATGTTTATCAATTTCTTTTTCAAGCCAGGAGGCAAAATGGATATGATCTCTGATTTTAGCTTTCAGCCCATTTGTACCAAAATTGCGGATAACAAACCACAGTTTCAGAGCACGGAATCGCCTGCCAAGTGGCACTCCCCAATCACGATAATCATTGACGGCTCCTTCATTGTTTGTTTTTAAATATTCGGGATTAATGGAGAAGGTTTTGATCAGGGCTTCCTTATCTATAACAAAGTAGGCTGACAAATCAAAATTGGTAAACATCCATTTATGAGGATTAAAAACAAAACTATCTACAGCTTCAACTCCGTTGATCATCCACCGGTATTCATCAAGAATAAGCGCCGAACCGGCAAAAGCCGCATCCACATGTAACCAGATTTTATACTTTAAGGTAATTTCCGCTATTTCTTTTATCGGGTCAATGGCTGTTGAACCTGTTGTTCCAAGTGTTGCGATCACACAAAGAGGATTAAACCCTTTTTGGATATCTTCCTGTATGGCCATTTCAAGTTTATCTGTATCCAGCCTGTAAAACTCATCCACATCAACTTTAACAAGGTTTTCTTTGCCAAATCCCGCAATCTTAACTCCTTTTTCGATGGATGAATGTGTTTCAGAAGAGCAATATATCCTGAATTTTTGATTTTGAAATCCTTTATTGTTAATTTCAAAATTACTTGCTCGTTCACGTGCGGTTAGCAAGGCGGTTAATGTAGCAGTGGATGCGGTGTCCTGGATTACACCTGTAAAATACTGAGGTAACCCAATCATTGAGCGGAGCCAGTTCATTGTTTTTTCTTCAAGTTCGGCAGCAGCCGGCGAAGTGGCCCAAATCATACACTGGGCACCCATGGTGGCTGTGAGCATTTCAGCAAGCACCGATGGATAACTGGAATTAGCCGGGAAATAGGCAAAAAAATTGGGACTTTGCCAATGGGTCATTCCAGGCAAAATCATTTTCTTAAAATCTTCAAAAATGTCCTCAATCTTTTCTGTTTCAGCTGGCGGATTTCCCGGTATTTGTTCAAAGATTTCTCCAGGCTTAGCTAGAGATTTTACTGGTAAGTTTTCCACCTGTTCAAGGTAATCGGCCATCCAATCAACGAATTGATGGGCATTATGGCGGAACTGGTTTGAATTGATCATTCTATAAAATTTATCGAACGAATTTACTAAAAAAAGAAAGTCCCGCTTGAGGGCGGGACTTCTAACCAAAAACCAATTTAAACCATGAAAACTACTAACGAATAATGATTCGATTTACAGTACTTCCCTGGTAGTTTTCGATTACAAGGAAGTACATACCTTTATATTCTGAACTCAAATCGATGGTCCTTGCAAATCCTGAATTTACTGACACTTCAGCTTCTTCATATACAGTTTGACCAAGCGTATTGAGCACCTTAATAGTCACATCTTGTATAAGAACTTTTCCAAATTCGACGGTAAATATACCATTATTTGGATTAGGATATATAGAAATTTTTTCAATATTTTGTTCTTCTATACCGGTGCATACTGAGCATAATACATCATATTGCTCTGATACTACACCATTTCCACAATCATTTACCCCCAAAACAGTGATACTTGCAGTACCTTCCCAATTTGGTGTCCAGGTAATCATAGCAGTGGTTCCGGTTCCGGAAACAGTTCCTGCTTCATTCGGTTCAATCGACCATTCGTAGGAAGTAGCCATGGCAGCACCGTTTGTAGTATAATCACTGCTAGTGACCTGATTGGTACATACTTCAGCATCGCCATCAGGAGTTGCGGCCTGTTCAGGAGCTGTCATTACGGTAATATAATTTTCAAAGGTGATAGAAACTGTTTCATTTCCGTCGGAAACCTCAAGCGCTACATCGTACGAACCGGCATTATCATACATTACCTGTGGATTCTGCGATGTTGATGTTCCTGGGGTACCTCCTTCAAATGTCCATGACCATGAAACCACATCACCGGCTGACATATCATAAAACTCAACTATTCCGTTTTCACAAACTTCATTGATATCACTTGAGAAGCTGGCTTGCAATGTATTTGTAAATCCGAAAAACTCAAGATAAGCCTGCATCAATTCTTCTTTTGTTGATGGTGATGATCCATCATTTAATCCACCAAACTCATGGGATGCTGCGATGGTTTTATAGGTTCCGGCATCATAGGCAACCCCTGTTCCGTAGGATGGGGATGAATTTTGGAAAATCAAAGTAGCTGATCCGCTTGCTTCAATATGATCAATCCAGTTATTATCGCCACTGTAACTGAATGACATACCTTGGGTAAAGGTTCCTGACTGACCATTCAAGGTACTAAGGTCGGATCCTCCATCCGCTGTTGCATTAACACCGAACATACTATGTACAGCAGTTTGTGTGTCATAGTACCAGGTATCACCACCTTCCATATAGAGGTTTCCTCCATTGTTGAGGAAGTCGGCTAATTGTTGTCCTTCAGAAGATGTTAATACATGATTATCGGAATAGATGCCAAGGCATAGGAACACTGTTGAGTAAAGACTTAAATCAGCTGGGATACTTGTTGAATATTCGGCGACCATATCATTATTTGCCATAGCTTGCTCCATATCGGTTCCGGAGTTTGTATTTCCATCCAGGTCGATAATAAGCAATGGGATCTGGCCAACAACTTCGAGCAATGAACCTGATCCGCTTAAGCCCATATCTCCGGTAAAATCAAGATCAAATGTAACGGCATGTCCTGCAGGAGTACTCAGGTTGGCAGTTAATTCAAAGGTTGCAGATCCATTTCCTCCTGCTCCAATATCACCAAAATCATCTGTTGACTGGTTGATACTGATATAAGGATCGGCACAACTTATTTCACCCGTTAAATTATAAGCATCCGATGTACCATTATTGTTTAGATTGATGGTAAGTAGAACCGTTTCGCCCGGATCAATTTTACCATTGTTATTTCCGCTTGCATCATTAATGGTATATTCGCCCATTTCCATCACCGGTGCGTGCAGCGTTACTGAAAGGTTGCTGATCCATAAGGATTTACTTCCATCCGAAAACTCAATTTCAAACATTGCATTGTGCATATCAGGGGCATCCTGTGCCACTTCAATTTCAAAAGCACCAATTCCCTCAACGATATTGCCCGCAGTTATATCACCAAAAGTATAAGTACCATCAATGATCGAAACATAGGAGTCAGTGGTTGTAATTGTAGCTTCAACGCCCATCGCATTATCTGTTCCAACATTTTCAGCAGAAACATCCAACATTACTGTTTCACCATAATCGGCTTGTCCGTTATTATTTCCTCCCTCATCATTTACTACAGTATTACTTACCACCACATATGCACCACCCGGCGGAATAACGGTTACTTCGTCGTAAATAGTAGCCATATTGAAGGCCGTAACAACAAGTTTAGCAGTTCCCGGAGTGAGCGACTGTTCAATAGTTACAGATCCAGTTGCATCGGAAATAGCAGTATAATAATTACCATCTTGCGACAAACAAACCATTGCACCTTCAACTGGTCCACCGGGTCCGTTAACGATCGTATTAAAATCGGCACCTACCAAAACAACATTATTTGAGAGGTTCAATGCACCGGGCTCAGCAGTTCTTGGCTGTATTGCCGGATCACCAAACAGGTGCCAGGTTTTAGCAGTTTCCCAATCGGATGAACCACCGGATTCTGTGGTCATTAAAACCAATCCGTTGAATGCAATTGCTCCAAGTGTAGTTCGTCCTTCGGTTGTATTAATACCATTTTGACCCGGATGAGCATTATAATCGTATCCACCTATCAATACATCATTGAAGTAATCCTGTCCGCGCATTGGTGGATCCCAGGGTTGGTTAATAGTTGACATCATTGTAGCAATGGCACCACCATTTACCTTTTTCAACCATGCCTCAGCAAAGCATTCACCTGAATGGAAAGCACCATTTACACAGGCAACAGAAAAAATAAACGGAAGTTTATCGCCATTGGTAAGTCCGGCAATATGGCTGTTACTGAATCCGGTTGAACCCCATGATGTTTCAGATCCGTGACCACAATAATTAATAATACTTACTCCACCATTAATTGCATTGGTAACCATTTGAGCAGTTCCAGTCGGGTCGTACGCCGTGGAGAAAGAATCATAAGTGAATGGATCGAGTTTATCGTTATAAATCACATCAATTTGCTGATAATCCAATTCATTATCATCACCAGGGCCCTGGTTTGATGCAACACCTAAAGCAGAAGTGTACCAACCGCTACCGGGATTTTTTTCATATTGGATCACTTTATTAACTTGTGTAGTAACATCATTTGCCGAATTAGCCGAAAACCTTCCAATGGTGATGTCAGGAAACTGATCAGTTCCAACTACACAACCCAATTGCGGATCCATGGGGGCATATCCGCTTAACAAATCCGACTTGATATCGGCCCAGTCGCCAACCAGTAATACATACAAAATATCCGGATTGTTGTTGTAAGCATTTTGTATAATTGTTTTTGCATTTGTTCCGGTTGAAACCGTTTCGGTATAAACTTTATAGCCTTTCTCCATTTTCCAGTCGATATAGGGCTGCATTGCGCTCTCATCACGGCTTGTACAAACGATAAAAATGTCACCGTATTCGCCGATCGTTAAATCTTTTGAAAGATTATAATTAATAAAAACCGACTGATAAATCGGATCCATTTCCCGTTCTACAACAGTTGTAATTTGTGGAAGTGGATTAATTGCCGGGGTTTGATCCTCAACCAATTCAACGATAACTTCTGTGTACACCCTTAGTGTATTTTGAACTGCATTGTATCGGAATGGATTTATATAAACAGTGGTTCCACGAACATCCCTTAAAATGAATGGAGTTGTTGCTGTGGCAATATTTTGCGGATAAAACTCATCGCGTATCGAACTGGGGCTGATTTCATAAGGAATTAATGAAGGATCCTGGTTCCTGTAGATTACACCCCGTGAAGGAAGCATTGGTGAATTTAATGCTATATCTTCATACGTCGTTGCAATTACATTTAGTTTATAGTTTTTATCTGCCGAAAGTTCAACAGAGGCACTGATATAAGGCAATTCGGCAAAACCCTTTAATTTAGTGACCACACTGCCATCAAAATTAACTTTGGCATAAATCATACCTTCAATATTTACCTGCGAAATAGAATAATCAGCAAGTGTAAAGGTGAGTTCATGGCCATTGGATTGTTGGTTATAATTAACCTCATACCCATTGCCTGCAAAAACAGCTACAAAGCTGAATACAAATAAAAATAATAGATAGTTTTTCATCTGAGCAAAGATTTTAAAATAAGAAATCTCCCGTTATTACCAGGAGATTTCAATTATGTTACATCATTATTTCGTTTGAATTAATCGTCGAATAACAGAGTAGTCATTCGTTTCAATTTTCAGGTAGTAAATACCTGTATTATATCTTGAAGCATCGATAAGGAGGCGATAGTTACCTGCCAGTTTCGAATTATCTTCTTCAATTACGCTGAGCATTTGTCCAAATGAATTATAAAGATATACATGTACATCTGACCTGGATGACAAGGTATAATCCAAAGTAAATTGCTCACCATAAGGATTTGGATAAATATTTACTTTTTGGTCCTCTTTAAATTCAATCAAACCGGTGTAAATGAAATAATAAGAATCTGAAGGTTCTGATTCACAACCCGCTCCTGAGGTAACTATCACATAATAATTATCAGTAGAAGTAGGGGTATATGATTGAGCGTTGGCTCCGGGGATCATTCCATTTGAATCATACCATTGGTTTCCGTCTGACGAACTGGAAACAAGAACAGCTCCATTTTGAGATATTGTTGGTTGCTCAGGTATTGCATTTACCACAACCGTAATTTCGCCAGTTACAGATGTTTCACCATCATCAACTACCACATAATAGGTGGTTGTTACAGCAGGAGTTGCTATTGGATTGGCAATATTCGGATCATTTAAACTTTCTTCCGGCATCCAATCATAGGTATACTCACCTGATCCTCCCATTGCATAAGCATTGAGTTGTGTTGATTCACCACTACAAATTTCAACAGGATTTGCTGCAGTCATTACTCCTAGTGGAGAAAGGCCTGCCAATGGTGGAAATACAATAAAGTCAACCCAGGCGCAATCTGAACCAGATGAAACAGAATAGTCTTTTGAGTATTCCCACTTAAAAGTATGCGTTCCGGCAGTAACATCGTAAGCAATCTCGGTCCAGTCAACATCGCCTGACCATCCATCTTTTAAAACATTGTCGATGTAAAAGTTCAGATAATCATAATTGGATTCTGAAGACACCTTATAGAAAAATGAAATCTGATCATCGGTTGAAATATCAACAGTAAGAGACATAGTTGAAACCTGGTTATGGGTTATCGTACCTGATTTTGCAGCATATTCGCCTTCATAAGCACCCGATGATGTTATTTGCCAGTCAGCATCTCCACCAAGATCCCATTCGAACATTTCAAAGGTTCCGGTTTCAAAATCTTCAACAATAAGTCCAATTGTTAATCCCAGAATTGAGCTTTGTGAATAAGGTGCAGATTCAACATTATAATTAAGGCTAACAATTTCTCCCACCTGTGCCATCGGATCAACAGTAATATTAAAAATAGCATTTACGGTTCCCCCGGCTGCAATCGTTTGCAGATCGAAAGTTGCATTGTTAACAGTAATCATTGGATTTGTTGAAACCAGAGCAGCAACTGTGCTAAGTGCATCACATCCACCTTCATTAAAGTTGGGAACGATAATATTTGCTGTTTCTCCGGGATCAAGCCTGCCGTTATTATTTCCGGTACCGTCATCAATGGTGTAGCTACCGATTATAAGTACCGGCGCATTCAGGGTAATGTTGAAAGTTGAATTCCAAACATCAACTCCATCTGTAATCTCCATATCAAAGTTTACAATATGTTGGTCAGGAATCAGTTCATTAATGGTAAATGTAAAGGCTGCATATTCCATAGATGCATCTCCGGCAGCAATATCAGGCCAGGCATGTGTATCAGAGACAATACTGACATTTTCATCATCCGTTGAAATTGTTGCAGTAAGGTTACTTGCAGTTAAACTTCCCAGATTTTCAAGTGAAATATTTAACATGATCTCTTCACTGAAATCTGCCACTCCATTGTTATTACCATTACTGTCGTCAATCTCCAGATCATCAAAAAGCACATATGCGCCATTTGGACTTGCTACCGTTACTGTTCCTATAAAGGGCATGAGGTTTTGACCAGTAATCACAACATCGGCTTCACCAGGAACTACAATCGGATTGAACATATCTACTTCGGCAAGTCCTGTGGCATCTGCAAGTGCGCATCCATTCAATTCACCATCCTTTGAAATCGCAACATAAGCATGGGGTTCGGTATTTACGGTAAAAGTATTTGAACTCAAAGGCATTAATGCCTGGTAACTTGCATAGGTTGCAGGTGGTTGTGACAAATAGATCATTACTGACGGATCACCCATGAGGTGATAAATTTCCCAGTAGTAGGTTTCCATGCTGCTTCCTGACTGAGTTACTGCCAGATTACCTGCACTCGGAACCTGGCCTTGCGTAATGTACCAATCATCAAGAGGCTCACCATGATCATGAAACATTCGATCATATGCCCCTAAATTGTTAGCATTATAGGTTGGATTGGCCACAATATTTGAACGATAACCTACACCAAACCAGTAATCCTCATCCCAGTAGGTTGAGTTGGAGCCACCCACATAACCTAAAGCACCTTTATCAGCTGCGCGTAAAATCTCTTCACCGAAACAGGTTGTTTGAAATTCAACTGAGGAGCAGCAGTTACCAATTAGTAAGGGATACTTATGTGCATTGGTCAACTGCGCAATGTGGTTGATCACAAAACTGGGATCAGCCCATCCGCTTGCACTACAGTGTGCAGTATAGTTTCCGAAAGCAATCCCGTTGTTAATATCATTCCGGATATTTTGTGAGTAATTTCCTCCTGTAGGCTCCGGTTGTAAATATGTGTGTGAAAGAATGCCATGAGCTGCATTAAAATAATTTTCTGTTCCGTAGTTAATTTGACCATTTCCCCATACAGTGGCGTATGAACCATCAGCTCCGGCTACCATGACCACTTCATCCAGGAAAGAAGGATCCGGAAATTCATACTTCTCGTATTCCAGGGTTTTATCGATTTGTGGTTGCAATTGTGATAGTGTTGAAGCGGAAAACCGGCCATAAAAACACTCCGGATATATATCACCGGCCCCATCGTAGGTGAAATAATACAAGTCAGTAACATGCCCGCCGGCAGTTCCGCTGAAAGTAGGAACTTCTGCAATATCTCCAACAATTAACACAAAACTTTGCGGGTTATATCCTTCTGGAGGATTATTGTAAAAATCCTGCAGGTAATTTTTGATAGAAGTAGTTGTTGTTCCAACCTCCGGGTTATCTGTATAAGCTTCAACTACCTGGAATCCCTTCATGGTTTTCCATTCAATGAACGGCTGTAAATCGGATTCAAATTCAGGATCGGAAACGATAATATAAGTCACGGGCTCTGCTGTAATAAATTCGGCACCATCAATGGGTTTAAAATTGATCATTTGATTATAAATGGCCTGGTAAAAAGGAGAGTATGCCGTTTCTTTGGCATCAACAGTTTGAGCAATATTTGCATTGTTGAATTTAACCCTTAGTTTAAGATCAGTGTAAACCCGTATTTGATTTGAAACCGGATTGTAGAAAACAGGCGCTATTTCAACACGGGCCATTTTCACTCCACGAATGATTCCGAGATCAACCACCTGGATCATTTCCTGACCTAACAAAGTATTTTGATTGTAGGAATCCTGATTGAAAATGAATTCAACATCTTCAGGGTTATCAATATTTTTTGATAAAGGTGCTTGTGCAGGTATAATATAATCAGCAATTCCATGTGCATTTAAATCTACATCGGTAAATGACTGTGAAATAATTTCAATTTGATAGTCTGCTACCAGCGGAACTTCGATCAGTTCTTTTATAACCGGAAGACGGGGCTCGCCTTTTACAGTGCTGTAACCATAATCTTCGGCGGTAAGCAAGGTAAAATAACCAGCCTGGGTTTTTACCCGTGTAAATTCAAGATCGGTTAAAATATTGGTCAATTCGATTTCCTGGTAAGTACTTTTCGTCAATTTAAGTTCAGTAGAACCGCTTTTAACATTAATATTTCCGGCAAATAGCTGAGTCGATACAAAACTCATTGCGAAAATCAACAGTAAAATTCTGCCATTCAGAGTAGTCTTCTTCATTACTGAAAGTTTAATTAATTGTTTGATTATAATGCCCTTATAAGGTCCGCAAATTTAAATATTTAAATTCACTTTTCCTAATGTAGATTTTAGACAAGGGAAGTGGGTATAAAGTTGCCTGAAAGGTTTATAATTATTGGCCCTTCGCGAATTCTGCCACGCGGTTATGAAGGTACTTTTTTGAAATTTGCCTGACGGGATACCATGATGAAAGAAGCCCGATAATTAACACCGTAACGAAAACCGCCGCAAAGTCAAGCCACTCCATCTTTACAGGATAATAGGGAATAATAAATGCATCCGCATCACCCAGGCGAATTATACCAAAGGTCATTTGCGCCCAGCAAATTAAAAAACCCAGAATAAGACCGGTAAAAGCCCCGATAAAAGAAATCATCACTCCTTCAAGCATAAATATTCGTTTGATCATTTTGGTAGATGCACCCATACTAAACAGGATGGCGATATCTTTTCGCTTATCCAGAATTAACATCGACAGTGAGCCGGTGACATTAAATGCTGCAATAATTATGATAAAAGTCAATATCAGGAATATGGCCCATTTCTCCGATTTCATGATACGGTATAAAAGTGCTTGCTGCTGGAAGCGGTTTTTAACATCAAATTGATCACCAACAAGCGTTTCAAGTTTAGATTGAGTCTTATTGTATTCTGTACCCGGAGCGAGCCTTATTTCCACCGACGTTACAGTAGTGCTGTCATATTCCATTAATTGCCGTGCAAGTGCCAGTGGAACAATGATATATTTTGAATCAATTTCCTGCTGAATTGCAAAAACAGCCGAAGGGATAATTACCCCTGAATTAAAGGACTGATTTAAAGTTCCGAGCCGACTGGCAGTTCTGCGGGGGACATAAATCGTTACCGGACTGTTGGGATCAAACAGGCGTACACCCAGGTTATAGGCTACAAGATATCCCATGATGGAATAATTAATCTGATCCTCACTCAGCATCATTTGGCCATCGTAAAGCATTGTTTCTATTGGATTATCGTGAAGAAAATCATCCGATACTCCTTTCATCGTCACAATTACCTGCTCATTTTTATTTTTCAATAAGGCATTTTCTTCAACCGCCCTGGTGTAACTAATAACATCCGGTAAGTTCCGAATTTTTTCTTCCGGAAGATCAGCAATATGAAATGTTTTTCCTGTTTTTGCAATGATTTTAAAATCGGGGTCAAAGGAGCTGTAAAGCGATTTTACCAGGTCTTCAAAACCATTAAAGACGCTTAAAACCACGATGAGTGCCAGCGTTCCTACCAACACACCAACAACAGAAATGATTGAAATAATATTGATAATGTTGTGCGATTTTTTTGACCGCAGATAACGCCGCGCTATGTAAAACGGCCATTGCATTATTTCCAGGCTTTCACAATCAAACCTGTTCCCGTTTTATGATTACCATTGGCATCCAGGTAATTTAGCAACAATGAAAAAGGAAAAGTAATGATATAATAAAAGGGAAGAATAACAAAAAACAGCTTGCTTGTATTTAACATTAAAATAGGGTACTTCATCGACAACCGCCAGGAGATTTTACCGGGTGAGCCATAACTGTATTTGGCTTCTGTTTTCGCAAAACCCGCAGTTTTAAGTTTTTCCTGAATTTCATTGATGTTGTAGCCGTCGCGCACATGTTCATCAATAAAAGACTCATGGTCATGATCATGCACATCCGATCCTCCCTGATCCGAAGGTGTTGAGATCAATATCATCCCTCCTGGTTTTAATGAAGCATGAATATTTTTAAAAACCTCCACATCTTCCAGGATATGTTCCATCACGTCAACCGATAAGGCCAGGTCATACCGATTGGGCTCCTGAAACTTGGTTAGATCGCCGAAAGCAAAACTCACATTGTTTTTAGCGATTTGTTTAAAAAACCGATTGCAATCCGCTATTTGCTCGTCTTTAACATCCACTCCGCGAATTGTCCAGTTATTATTTTGGGTTGAAAGATAATAGGAATATTGGCCAAACCCAGATCCTGCATCTAATATATCGGCACCATCCATGTAATTTGCCGACCATTTTCTGATTTCCTTCTTCACATGCCAGGTCCTTAGCAGGAGCAAATCGAGAAGTTTGTAAAACAACTTACGTAAGAAAGGATTTTTATTAAAAACATTACCCAGGCTGCGTTTTATCGGATCGTATTGCATTTTATCGGATTAGTTAAAAGTAGGTATATTAATCTTCCAGCAGGTTTTCAATATGCTCAATGTAATCAAGTGAATCATCTTCAAAAAACTGAAGCTCAGGAATTGCCCTTACCTGTTTTCCAATTCTCTTGCCCAATTTGTATCGGATTTCTCCCCCGTGAACTTTAATGTTTTTGATCAGGGTCGCTTTGTCATTGGTTCCGAACAAACTAAGATAAACTTTTGCGATCGACAAATCTTTTGTTACATGTACCTTGGTGACCGTGATCATCACATGTCCGAAAAGGTTTTGCACCTCAGATTGAAAGATCGAACTGAGGTCCTTTTGCAATAATCTCGAAACTTTCTGTTGTCGCGTTGATTCCATGCTGCAAAAATAGACTAAAGGCTTGAATATTGGAATAATTGCATTCAATTGTTAAAAAAAGCGTCCGCTCAGGCGAATTGTTATTTCGTATTTTTGCCTTCTCAGTTAACTTGAATATGGAAAAAATATGTGTGTTTTGCGGTTCCAGTGCAGGAAAAAATCCGGTTTACAAAAATGCGGCAATATCTCTTGGAATTGCCCTGGTCAAAAAAGAGATCGGCCTGGTGTACGGCGGAGGGAATGTAGGTTTGATGGGTATTATGGCAGATGCCGTATTGGAAAAAGATGGAATTTGTATTGGAGTAATTCCACAAAGCATAGCTGATTTGGAAATTGCTCATCAGGGATTAACAGAACTTCATGTAGTAGATAGTATGGGGGAACGAAAAACACTGATGGCAGAGCTTTCGGATGGTTTTATTGCCATGCCAGGAGGTTTTGGAACCCTCGACGAACTGGCAGAAGTACTTACCTATAACCAGCTTCGGATTTTTGATAAACCGGTTGGACTTTTGAATACGAATGGCTATTTTAATGGCTTGCTTCAATTTTTCGATCATTGTGTGGATGAGCGTTTTGTTCGCGAAGAACACAGGCAAAACATCATGGTGTCAAGCGATCCGGTGGAATTAATCGGGATGATGCAGGCTTATGAACCGATCCATATTGGTAAATGGATTGATGACATAAAAGAAGAGAGAAAATTAAATTCTGTAAACAACAAAAAAGCATAATATGCTGATTATCGGGATAACCGGAACCCTTGGAGCAGGTAAAGGCACCATCGTTGAATATCTGAAAAAAGAACGAAATTTTATCCATTATTCTGTAAGAGCTTACCTCTTGGATGTCATTCGCCAGAGGAAGCTACCCGAAAATCGCGATAGCATGGTAAGTGTGGCAAATGAGCTTCGTAAAAAAAATGCCCCTTCATTTATTATTGATGAATTGTTTGAAATTGCGAAAAATAATGATCAAAACGCAATTATTGAAAGCATTCGCACACCCGGTGAAGTGGATAGCTTGAGGCAAAAATCGAAGTTCATTTTATTGGCAGTAGATGCTGATCCTAAAATACGATATGAAAGAATAAAACTGCGAAACTCAGAAACTGACCATATTGATTATAGTACGTTTATTGAAAATGAAAAAAGGGAAATGACCACTGATGACCCTAACAAACAAAACCTAAGAAAATGTATTGATTTGGCTGATTTTGTGATCATGAACAATGGTTCTATTATGGAATTACATGATCAGATTGATTTGATTATTTCGAACTTTGATAATAAGTAAATTATGAGTGAAGAAAAATACATCCGTCCCACCTGGGATGAATATTTCATGGATTTGGCACATTCCGTTTCAAAAAGAGCTACCTGCGATCGTGGCCGGGCCGGCTGCGTAATTGTTCGCGACAAACAAATCCTGGTAACCGGATATGTAGGTTCACCGGTTGGATTGCCCCACTGCGACGATGTTGGGCACTTAATGAAAAAAGTGGTGCATGAGGATGGTTCGGAAAGCCAGCATTGTGTTCGAACAGTGCATGCCGAACAAAATGCCATTACCCAGGCAGCACGCCGTGGCATTGGATTGGAAGGCGCCACCATTTACGTTCGGATGACTCCATGCCGGACTTGTGCTATGCTCATCATAAACTGCGGCATTGAACGGGTGGTTTGTGAAAAAAAATACCACAAAGGACAGGAATCGGAGGAAATGTTTAAAGCAGCAGGTATCCAGCTGGATTATTTTTCTGAAGAAATCCTGCAATATAAAAACCAGTAGAATTCCGAAGGTGACAAAAGGCAATTTTTACCGAATATTGAATATTTTTGGTTATCAGGATGATTGAATTACTGAACTTACTGCCGATTTAATATCTATCAAACCAAACACATGAGCAGCAGTTAAAACGATAACTGCAATAATTACCCATCGAACAAAGGCTGCACCTTTTTTCACTGCCAGCCTGCTTGCAATAAGCGCCCCTGCTACATTTCCAATGGAAAGTATCAACCCATAAGCATAATTAACCTCTCCACTGAACATGAATACCAAGAGGATCACCGGTGACCAGATAAGGATAATAAAAACTTTTATTGCATTGGCTTTTACAAGGTCATAACCGGCTCCCAATACAATTCCGGCAAGCAAAGCATATCCGACGCCCATGTGCAAAAATCCCCCGTAAATCCCAATCGCGAAAAACAGGATTGCCTGCCAAACGCTAACTTTTTTCTTTTGAAGGTCCTCCTTTCCTTTCAGCCAGCGCTGGGGTTTGTAAAGGATCACAAACATCATAATCAACATCACAATGGCGATGGCCTTTTCAATGATATCTTCCCGCATATCTACCGCAATCCATGCCCCCAGGATGCTTCCTAAGGCAGCCGGAATAGCAAGCCAAAAACCCTTTTTGTGATCAAGCACTTTTTGTTGCCTGAAGCTTCCTACTGCAGCTATATTTTGTATAAAGATTGCAATTCGGTTTGTGCCATTGGCAATATTTGCCGGTAATCCTAAAAACATCAAAATGGAAAGTGAAATGATGGAACCTCCGCCTGCAAGGGTATTTATAAAACCCACCAGAAGGCCAGAAATGATCAAAATAATGACTTCAATAATAGTCATAACTTAGCTTACTTTGAAACGCAAATGTAGAATTATTTTGATGAAATTCCGATATCTGTTTTTCTGCCAACAAACCGGATAATTAAATATAGGATCAGGATATTAAGGGGAAATAAAACATAAAAAGGAACTCCATAAGCTGCGGGTAATGTCCCAAACAAAGTACCCACAATACCCACTGTTATCGCATAAGGCAATTGCGTTCGAACATGTTCGATGTGGTTGCAGGAACTTGCCAGTGAACTTAAAACAGTAGTGTCGGAAATGGGTGAGCAATGATCACCAAATACCGCCCCGGCCAATATCGATGAAACCACATTGTTAAAAATTGCCAGTGAGGCATTGTAATCTAAACCATGTTCCTGCGAAACCATCCATGACACAGGCAAAATAAGTGGATACAAAATGGCCATGGTACCCCAGGAGGAACCTGTTGAAAATGCAATGACTGCTGCTAAAATGAAAGTAACCGCAGGAAGCACATAAGCGCTTAGTTTCAGGTCGACCAAAACCTGTGATAAAAAGTCTGCAGTATGCATTTCACCAGTCATGGAGGCCAATGACCAGGCGAGGATCAGTATTAAAATAGCCGGAAGCATGGTTGCAAAGCCTTCGATCACATGATCAATACTTTTCCGAATGTCAAATATACGCTGCGATACCGTTAAAACAATGGCTGCAATGAGCCCGGCAAAAGAGGCAGAAAGCAAAGCAACGTAGGTATTTGCATTTCCAAGTATTTCAGTTAGTTTGGAGAAATAGGAAATATCCGGATTGTTCCATACTTGCTGACTCCAGCCCGTTGCTAACAGTCCTGAAAGGGTTCCAAAAACAACTATTAAAACCGGTATAGCAGCATTGTACCAGCGGGGTTTTGCATAATCATCATCCGATTGCGCAACTTTAGGATGAATTGCGTTTACTTCATCAGGATTATTGGTTTGTCTTATTAATCTTTCTGCTTTAAGCATTGGGCCGTAATCACGACCCGTATAAATCAGAATTAATATGAAAACAAGCGTTAGTATCGGATAAAAACGGGTGCTAAGTGACTGCACAAAAATCAGGTATGCACTTTCGTTGAGCCCGATGGTATTGATCCCTTCCTGAATATAGGCCAGCTCCACACCTATCCACGTGGTGGTTAATGCCAGGGCTGCAACCGGTGCTGCTGTTGAGTCAACCAAATAGCTTAGTTTTTCGCGTGATATCCTGAGTCGATCGGTAACAGGACGCATCGTATTTCCCACAATAAGGGTATTGGCATAATCATCAAAAAAGATCGCCAGCCCGAGGAGCCAGGTTACAAATTGCCCGGATTTAGGCCCGATCGCAAATCTTGTGAGATAGTTCACCACTCCCTTCATTCCTCCGTTTCGTGAAATCAGGGCAACCATGCCTCCAATCATCAGCGAAAAAACTATGATTGACATATGGTCATAATCGACCAGGGCATTCATGATGTAAACATTGATAATATTGAATATTCCATAAAATAAAGCAACGATCAAAGAATAGCCCTGAAAGTAGGTTACAATTACGGAGCCCATCCAAATTCCCAGGAATAAGGCTATAAATACTTCCCTAAAAAGCAGGGCAATCAGGATGGCAATCAAAGGCGGGATAACCGACATCCACAAAGGGACCGGGGTCACTTTTTTGTGAAATTCATACCCATCCATCTCAATAAAAAAATCCTGATTGTGATCGAATGCTTGAGAAAATGAATACGCTCCATCAGTTTTAACAACTTCCAGTAATTCACCGCCCATAATCAGGAAGAGGGTATCAGGTTCCAGCTCTTTTTCTGAAATTTTAATTTCAATATCAACAGGAATGTATTGAATGATGGTGGCCGGGACAATAACCTCAAAGGCAGGTTTGTCTTCATTCTCAGCGCCAATGACAGGAACAAAGTGCAATAAAATAAAAAGAAGGGAAAATAGACTTAAAAGTTTACCGCGAAACGTCACAGATCTGTTTTTTGGTAAAAATACAGAACTTTTACTTATTGATCAATCCCATGATGTCGTTACCGTTGGCAAAGATCAATAAAGCAAGTAACAGGATCATTCCGGTGATTTGCGCATATTCCATGAACTTATCACTCGGTTTACGACGTGTAATGATCTCGTACATCAGGAACATCACATGCCCACCGTCCAGAGCCGGTATTGGCAATACATTCAAAATGGCCAGCATGATCGACAGAAATGCGGTCAAAGACCAAAAGCTCTGCCAGTGCCATTCGGGCGGGAAAATGCTCCCGATCGTGATAAAACCACCAACCGATTCGTATGCTTTCACTTCTGGTGAAAATATCAGTTTTAACTGTTTAAAGTAGTTACCTATTCCATAATAGGTTTTGCTGAAACCTGCAGGAATGGCCTCAATGAAGGAGTAATTTTTTTCTTTTATCTCAAAAAAATCGGACATATTACTTAATGGATAAACACCAATCCGACCTTCGCTCGTTACTGTTATCGGGACATTAAGTGTATCTGAATTTCGAACAATCTTCACTTCAACTTTTTGATCGGCTAGCTTATCAACTCTTTCAAGAAATTGATCAAAATACTGTGTTTCTTGCCCATTTAAACCAATGATTCGATCACCCTTTTCAAGCCCTGCTTCCTTTGCCGGTGAATCTTTTGAGAAACGATCCACAATAAATGGAAACCGAACACCAATAAAATCTGCAGATTTATGCTTGACCAGTTTATTCAAAAATCCGGAAGGAACATCAATATTCACAATTTTACCATTGCGTTCCACCTGCACGGTGCGTGCTTCATCCAGGATGAGTTTTTCTGGAATCTTTCTGAAGTTCTCGATCTTCTCCTGGTCAACGCTTACAATTTTATCCCCGTTTTGCAAACCCAACTCCGATCCGACAGAGTCAACTACAATCCCATATTTCACGCTTTCGGTGGGCAGGTATTCTTCTCCCCAAATGGAAAGCATACCGATGTATATGATCACTGCCAGAACGATATTCATAGTTACACCACCCAGCATGATGATCAGCCTTTGCCAGGCCGGTTTTGAACGGAATTCCCATGGTTCAGGTGGTTTTTTCATCTGCTCTTTGTCCATCGACTCATCAATCATCCCGGAGATTTTCACATATCCTCCCAGAGGTAACCAGCCCACACCATATTCGGTGCCTTTAAAATTAAATTTGAATATCGAAAACCATGGATTGAAAAACAGGTAAAATTTTTCAACCCTTGTTTTGAAGATCTTTGCTGCAATAAAATGCCCGAACTCATGAATGATCACAAGAATTGACAAGCTTAAAATAAATTGCAGTATTTTGATAACCACTTCCATTCAGATACTTTTCGATTAGTTAAGAATTATCCAACGCCAAAAGCGCTAAATTGTTTTATTATTTTTTTTGTACCCAATCAATTGCTATTCTTCTTGCTTCCCGATCAGTTTCAAAATAATCCTCAAAAGAGGGATTTTGAATGAATCCAACTTTTTGCATGGTTGCTTCGATGATTTCAGGGATATTTAAAAAGCCTGTTTTTCCATTTAAAAACAACTGCACCGCAATTTCATTGGCTGCATTTAAAGCACAGGGCATATTGCCCCCGGTTTTCAGCGCTTCAAAAGCGAGTGCAAGATTACGAAATTTTTTGAAATCAGGCGCTTCGAAAGTTAGTTGCCTATAATCATTAAAATTGAACCTCGGAAAATCGTTTTTCATCCGCTCCGGATAACCAAGTGCATAAACAATGGGCAGCCGCATGTCCGGTAATCCCATTTGTGCTTTAATGGATCCATCCCTGAATTGAACCATGGAATGAATGATGGATTGCGGATGGATCACCACTTCTATTTGCTCCGGTTCCAGTCCAAACAGCCATTTTGCTTCAATCACCTCCAGGCCTTTGTTCATCAGCGTTGCCGAATCAATGGTAATTTTATTGCCCATATCCCAGTTGGGATGATTGAGTGCATCGGCCACAGAAACAGAATTAAGTTCTTCCAGACTGGTGTTCCGAAAAGGGCCTCCAGAAGCAGTCAGGATCACCTTTTCGATATGTTCCGGATTTTCCCCTGTCAAACATTGGAAAATGGCGGAATGCTCCGAATCGACAGGAATGAGTTCCACCCGGTTTTCAATTACCAGTTTGGAAATATGCTCCCCGGCCACCACCAGGCATTCTTTGTTGGCAAGTGCAATTGGTTTTTTAGCTTTAATAGCTGCAACCGTTGGTTTTAACCCGGCAAAACCCACCAAAGCCATCAATACCATATCAATGGAATCCATTTCCACAACCTGCTCAATGGCTTCCTCGCCAACATAAACTTTGATATCATAAGGATCCAGGGCATCCATCAATTTGTCATACAAACAGTCGTGCCCGATCACCACCGCATTGGGTTTGTATTTAATGGCTTGTTCGATCAGCAGGTCGGCTTTATTGTTGGCGGTCAACACCTCCACAGTAAACTGTTCAGGGTGCTGATCCACTACTTCAAGGGCCTGCTTTCCAATGGAACCTGTTGATCCGAGTATGGCAATCCGTTTTTTCAAATTTTAGTTTTTAAAAGCTACGTAATCCCTCGGATTGACTGGGGTTCCGTTGTACCATAATTCAAAATGAAGGTGAGCTCCGGTCGACAATTCACCCGATTCGCCTACAATGGCAACAGGATCGCCGGCTTTAACAAATGCCCCCTGCTCTTTGAGTAACACGGAGTTATGTTTATATACGGAAATAAAATTCCCCTGATGCTGAATGGCAATTGTATAACCGGTTTCGATAGACCAATCAGCAAAAATGACCGTGCCGTCAAGAGTTGCTTTTACGGTTTCATTGGGTTTTGAAACGATATCAATGCCATAATGCTTGCCACCCAGGTCGAACTCTGAAGTAACAATTCCTTCCAAAGGATTAAAGAAAAACTGACTACTTAGGGATTGCCGGGACGAGTTGAGTTCATCATTGTCATTGTAGTAAAGGTCAAAAGATGTTTCAACCCTGTAATCCTGACGAAGCAGACTATCTTCTACAGAGCGGGTATAATTGATTTGATCAGGATCAGGAGCACTGGTTTGAGGGATTGTACCTAAACTATCATAAGGAATATCCTCGCCCTCAATGATTCTTCGGATATTGGCCAGATATGCCGCTTTTTGCTTTGAAACATTTTCAAGCGAATCGGTTTTTTCAAGCAGATCATTGATCCTGCGCGAAAGGGTAACATCGGTATATCCGGGAATGTACTCCCGCAGAGGTGTAAAAGCGATTAAAAAAATGGTAATCGTGATTAATAGAATTGCCGTAAATCCAATGGTAACAAAAACATTCAGGCGAGATAATCTAAAAGAAAATTTCTCTTCATAACTTTCATCGTTCAGGATTACCAAACGATATTTATTCCTGAGCTTGAAGTACCACTTCTTTTGCTTTTGCTTTTTGGTATCCGGCATATTACCTTATAAATTCAGGGTGCAAAGATACCTGAAAATAATTGTTATTAAATGAAATGCAGGTTAAAAGTGAATGTTATTAAGAAGGTTTAACATGTATTAATGACCTCAATACACTTTTTTGAATCCCACTATTTTTCAAGGGTATGTGAAATAAATAAAATATTTTTGCAAAAAAGTAGTTAACCTGTTGGACTATCGGGTAAAAACATAAACACCTTTTTATATTGCGATCAGGATTGATAAATAAAATCTTTTCCCTTCTCTTTCTGTCGTTGGTAACGATCATACTATTTTCGTGCTCTACCAAGAAAAACTCATTTACCCGACGGGTTTACCATAACCTTACAGGGCATTATAACATGTTCTGGAATGGCCGGGAAAGTTATCGGGAAGGTGTAGATCAACTTAATAAAACCGTAAAAGATAATTACAACAAAGTTCTTCCGGTTTATAATTATGGCACGGAGCAGCAAGCCCAGGCACTCAATCCCTACATGGACAAAGCCATCGAAAAGGCTTCCCTGAACACACAGGAGCACTCCATGTATTTCAACCGGAAAGAGTATGTGCGATGGATTGACGATAGTTACCTGCTCATTGGCAAAGCTTATTTTTATAAGCAGGAATATAACAAAGCGCGCCGAACTTTTGAATTTGTGGCCAATGAGTATAAAAACAATGATATTAAATACAACGCACTGCTATGGTTAGCCAAAGCTTTTAATCAACTGGAGCAATATAAAAGGGCGCAATCGGTGCTTGATAACCTGCAAAATGAACTTGATAAAAACCCGAAAGCTCCCGAAGAAGTAGTTAAAGAATTACCCATGGTGAGGGCACAGATGTTTATCCTGCAGGAAAAATATGGCCAGGCCAAAGAACCCCTGCTCGACGCACTTTACCTCCGCCAGAAAAAAGATATCGATGCACGGCTCAGGTTTATCCTGGCACAGATTTATCAAAAAGAAGATGAACTTTACAGGGCAACAGAATATTACCGGCAGGTGATAAAAAAGAATCCACCTTACGAAATGGCCTTTAATGCGGCCATCAACCTGGCACAGAGTTATGATGCACGTTATGGTGAAAGCAGTAAGGATATTGAACGGAATCTGCAAAAAATGCTGAAGGAAGATAAAAACATCGAATTCCAGGATCAGATTTATTATGCACTTGCAGATATCAGTTTTAAAGATAGTCTTGATTCACTGGCCATTAATTATCTGCGGTATTCGGTAGCAAAATCGGTTTCCAATGATTATCAAAAAGCCAAATCAGCCCTGATGCTTGGCGATCTCTATTTCAAGGTGCCCGAATATGAACTTGCCCAGGCCTATTATGATACTGCCGTTCAGGTAATTCCTGAAGACTATCCAAACAGGGAAGCCATTGAGCTACAAACATCATACCTAACAGAACTTGTTGATAACCTGATCGTAGTGAAGGAACAGGATAGCCTTCAAAACTTAGCCTCCTTGAGCGAGGATGAACGAAATGCCATCATCGATAAGATTATTGAAGATGTGAAAGAACAGGAAAAGCGACAAAAAGAACAGGATGAATTGAGGGCTTTGCAAGCCCTGGCTGGTAACAATGCATCACCCACCAGCACAATAAGTGGTGGGCCAGGGCAGGGGAAATGGTATTTTTATAACCAGGCTGCTATGAGCAATGGCCTTTCAGAATTTAAAAAACGATGGGGAAACCGAAAACTTGAAGACAACTGGTTTCTTTCAAACAAACAAGCTTCATTTGAACCCACCGGAGAAGAGTATCTTGCACAGGGCGACAGTAGTTATGTTGACAGCACAGGTGCGGTTGTTACTGTAACTTCAAATGATCCCCACACACGGGAATTCTACCTTCAGAAAGTTCCATTGACCGATCAGCAGATGGCTGCCTCCAATGCGCTGGTTGAAGAAGCACTTTTTAATCTTGGATTTATTTATAAAGACAAATTAAATAATTACCCAAAATCCGTTGAAACCTTTGAAACCCTGAACAGCCGATTCCCGGAGCATGAAAACCTGCTTCAGGCATATTACCAGCTTTATCGCAACTACATAATGCTCGAAAATCCGGAAATGGCTGATTATTATAAAAACCTGATCACAGGACAATTCCCGGATAGTGATTATGCAAAAATATTGCTCGACCCGGATTATTATAAGGAATTGGAAGCCCAAAAAAACATGGCCATTACCCTGTATAATGAAACCTATGATCATTATGAAGCAGGCCACTATTACACTGTATACTCAAATAGTTCCAGGGCCCTTAAAGAATTTAACAAACCCGATGAGCTGATGGCCAAATTTGAATATCTGCGGGCTTTATCACTTGGAAAGATAGAAGTAGTGGATTCATTGCAAACTGCCTTAGAACAATTGGTAAAAAAATATCCTCAAGCCGAAGTTACACCGCTTGCACAAAACATATTGGATTATTTAAATGGACCGATTGATACTACCGGGGTTTCAGGTGAACCGGAAGAAGAAAAAATTGATGTATCAATTTACGATTTTAATCCAAGGAGTAAACAAATCTTTGCACTGGTTGCACGAGGGCCGGGAGTTAATGTGAATGCCCTGAAAATCCGTGTATCCGATTTTAATCGAAAATACTACAGCATTGAAAACATATCCATCACCAACCTTTTGATGGACAAAACTACACACCTGGTGATGGTAGGAAACTTCAATTCGGTGGAAGATGCGATGCGATATTACAATGCAATTATGAGCAACGACTACGTTTTTGCCAATATGGATCCGGAAACCTATGACGGCTTTGTGATCACCCAGGAAAACTACCCTATACTTTATAAAGACAAAGACCTGAAGAAGTATCTGGCTTTTTTCAGGCAAAACTACCTGAAGAATTAAGTAATTTAAGTATTTTTATGCTTTCAAAAATAAGCAGAATAAATGGCGAAAAATAATATCATAGAAGCAAAACCCAATACCATTGTTTCAGGAACTACTATTAAAGGTGAAATTATTACCAATGGTGATTTCAGGATCGATGGAACTTTAATTGGTTCGATTGACTGTAAGGGTAAAATCGTTGTTGGACAAACCGGGACCATTGAAGGTGAAATCATTTGCCAAAATGCTGATCTTTCAGGGAATATTAAAGCGCAGGTTAAGGTAGAGCAATTGTTATCCTTAAAATCATCTGCAAGGCTTACCGGAGATATTATTACAAGTAAAATATCTATCGAACCCGGAGCCACCTTTACCGGTTCCTGCAAAATGGATGGTGATTCCACAAAACAAGTATCTCCACATGCAGGACAACAATCACAACAACAAGAAAAAACAGCTAAATAATTACGCTCGTTATTCCAGTATTGCTTTTCAAATGCTTGCTATAATTTTATTGGGTGTATTTGGAGGTGTAAAACTGGATGAATGGATTGATACCGGATTTCCGATTTTTACAGTCTTGCTTTCTATAATTTCCGTTTTTCTTTCCATTTACCAGGTAACGAGGGATTTTCTGCGAAACAAATAAGAGATTATGGGATTGAATTATATAAACTTTGTTAAAAGGCTCATGGTTTTTACCGTGATTTTGGGTGCCATAGGTTTAGGGATAACCTATTTGATTCCGGCTGAATTTGTTACCCCAACCCTGCCTTTTCTTTACTTGTTCTTTTTTTCAGCCACCGGGATCATTCATTACATTTTGTTAAAAGTAGCTCAAAAAAGGACGGCTGGATTTATCAATTATTTCATGCTTCTTACCTTCGGCAAACTGATGTTTTTTTTGACCATCATTTTGGTTTATGCACTTGTATTCAGGGAAGATGCCGTACAGTTTATAATCACATTTTTTATTCTGTATGTGTTTTTCACAGCATTTGAAATTCAGCAAAGTCTGGTTCATAATCGAAAAGTGAACCTTAATAAAAATCAGCCCTGAATTACCAATTCATAATTAGGAATTGATCATATGAAGTTCCAGGTCGGAGAGGAAATTACCAAAATCTTTCAAAGCTTTGGTTTCAGGAACATAAGCGTGCAAAACACCATTGATCTTTTTTAAGTCGGCTATCAGTTTATCATTTTCAGGTATAGCGCCCTCTCCATTTATTAAAATAAAATAATCAGCAGTTTTTAGGGTTGGGAAAAGCTTACCATCAGGATGATAATTTCCGATTAAATACCATGAAATCATAGTTCCGGGATCCGTGTAATGATATATGGGGTAATATAAAACTTCATCCAGGTTGTTTTGGTAAAACCCTAAATCATCCATTTTCTTGAGATTGAATTTCAGGTTTTCATTTAGCTGGTAGGCCAGCCAATAATCCTTTTTATGACATGAAATGGCCAGTAAAACATTATCCCGACTGAAATCAATCTCTATTTTTATTTTTTTGGCCATAAGTTAAATATCCGTTGTAGCAAAAATACAATGGATTATTTGAATCAGGGAAAACCGGGTTAATAAATTTATAACTGGATTGGATCAGATTCTACTTTCATTCTCCAGACGTTCAAGAGCCTTTCCAGCAGCCTGCTGCTCGGCACCTTTAATGGAGAAATCACGGCCATTTGAATAGGATTCCTGATTAATTTGCAATTCAACAATATATTGTTTTCCATATCCATTGCCTACTTCGTCAACCACCTTAAATTCAATGGGTACTTTTTCTTTTTGCGACCATTCAATGAGTTGACTTTTAAAATTGGTGTCCTGTTTTTGTAACTTATCAATGTCAAAATGCACTTCAATAACCCGGTTAAGCAAAATTTTCCGGGTATATTTATAACCTCTGTCAAGGTACAATGCGCCAACAAATGCCTCAAAAGCATCACCGTGCAATGATTTACTGTGGTTATTGCAAAACTCTTCTGATTCGATGAGGTTACTTAATCCCAGCTTTTTCGAAAGTTTATTCAATTGAGACCGTGAAACAATGCGGGCACGCATTTCGGTAAGAAAACCTTCTTCCTTATAAGGAAATTTTTTAAACAGGAAATCGGCCACAATGGAACTCAATACTGCATCTCCAAGATACTCAAGACGCTCGTTGCTTAATTTTATACCATTAACAAACTCACGTGAGGCCGACTTATGCCGGAAAGCCAATTGATATAAAAAAACATTTCCGGGGTAAAAACCGAAAATATTTTTAATTGAACTACTTAGCTTTTTATCCGATGAAAATAAGACCGATAAGGGTGTTGTAAGTCGCAAAGGATTAAAACTTATCCGATGAATTTTTTAAAAATCAGCGTTGCATTGTGACCACCAAAGCCGAAAGTATTACTCAGGGCATAAGTGATTTCGCGATCAACTCCTTTGTTAAAGGTAAAATCCAGATCTGGAATCTCCGGATCATCGGTAAAATGATTGATTGTAGGCGGGATGAAGCTGTTTCTAATGGCAAGGATTGAAGCAATAGCTTCAATTGCTCCGGTGGCGCCTAATAGATGTCCGGTCATTGATTTGGTTGAATTAATGGCAATTTTTTTGGCATGTTCACCAAACAGATTAACAATCGCCTGCGGTTCCGCAATATCACCTACCGGGGTACTGGTACCATGGGTATTGATATGGTCAATATCGGTTTTTTGTATACCAGCATCCTCCAACGCATTTCGCATTGCCATCATTGCGCCATAACCTTCGGGGTGTGGAGCAGTCATATGATGTGCATCAGCTGTTAAACCGGAACCCACTACTTCACCATAAATTTTAGCACCTCTTTTGATTGCATGTTCATATTCTTCAAATATCAATGATCCGGCGCCTTCACCTAAAACAAAGCCATCCCTGTCTTTATCAAAAGGACGACTCGCTGTTTTCGGATCATCATTCCGGGTTGATATGGCATGCATTGCATTAAATCCACCAATTCCACTGGGGGTAACGGCAGCTTCTGAACCGCCAGCAATAAAAATATCGGCCTTACCAAGACGTATATAATTAAACGCATCGATAAGGGCATGAGCTGAAGAAGCACAAGCTGAAACCGTAGCGAAATTCGGGCCCCGGAATCCATACTTGATAGAAATATGACCAGCGGCAATATCGGCGATCATTTTAGGAATAAAGAAAGGATTGAACCGCGGAGTACCATCACCCGTGGCCCAATCTCCAATCTCTTTTTCAAATGTTGCCAATCCACCTATACCTGAAGCCCAAATTACACCTGCACGATCAAGATTAATCGCTTCAAGATCAATTTTGGCATCCTCAACGACCTGATCAGCTGCGACCATACCGTACTTGGCATAAGTATCATATTTCCTGGCCTCTTTGCGGTCAAAGTAATCATCAACCTGAAAATTTTTCAATTCACAGGCAAATTGTGTTTTGAACCTGGATGCGTCAAAATGTGTAATTTCGGCTGCACCACTTGTTCCAAGCACAAGGTTTTTCCAATATTCTTCAATGGAATTACCAATCGGGGTTAGTGCACCTAACCCTGTTACTACGACCCGCTTAAGCTCCATGTATAAAAGAAAAAATTAGTTGGTATTATCTTCAATGTAACTAATAGCTTCACCAACGGTGCCTATTCTTTCCGCCTGATCATCAGGAATGGCAATATTGAATTCTTTTTCGAATTCCATGATTAACTCAACTGTATCAAGTGAATCAGCACCCAGATCGTTTGTAAAACTTGCTTCCGGGGTAACTTCATTTTCATCTACACCTAATTTATCTACGATGATAGATTTTACTTTATTTGCTACATCAGCCATAACTTATAATGTTTAAAGGTTTGAAGGATGCAAAGAAATGAATTTTATCAAAATTACGCAAATTTTTTAATTCACAGGATGTGCTGTTCAATAACAATATATATGAGGGTTTTTCTGAGATAATTTTTTTCCTCAAAAAGAGACTTTTATATGATAAGCAATTAATATGTACTTAATGAATACAATTAAATCAGGGAATTGTATTTTTGAAGCATATAAAAAGAACATGATAAACATTGCGATTTTTGCCTCCGGTAGCGGTACCAATGCCCAAAGGATCATCGAATATTTTAAAGATGATTCAGAAGTTAACATTTGTCGCATCTTTTGTAACAATCCCTCGGCTTTTGTTTTGCAGAGAGCCGAAAAGCTTAATATTCCTTCTCTTCTCTTTTCAAAAGATGATTTTTATGCTGAGGGAATTGTGGCCGACACACTGCAAAGCGATAGAACGGACTGGATTATACTGGCAGGTTTTTTATGGCTGATTCCTCAATTTTTAATAAACCGGTATCCCGATCGCATTGTAAATATTCATCCAGCCTTGCTGCCAAAATACGGGGGTAAAGGAATGTATGGGAATAGGGTTCATAAAGCTGTAATTGAAAATGGTGAAGACAAAAGCGGTATTACTATACACTTTGTAAATCAAAATTATGATGAGGGCCAAATCATTTTCCAGGCAAAATGTGATGTACATGTAAAAGATACTACAC
This sequence comes from Bacteroidales bacterium, assembly GCA_020438105.1. Taxonomy (GTDB): domain Bacteria; phylum Bacteroidota; class Bacteroidia; order Bacteroidales; family JAADJA01; genus JAADJA01. Next base: position 84,310 of record JAGQVE010000004.1, on the reverse strand, counting down.
AATCACTGGCATTAAAGATTCATGAGTTGGAATACAAACACTTCCCGGAAGTGATAGAAGAATTGATTAAAATGGCAGATTAAATTACTTATAGGCATTAAACTTTACAACCTCTTTGAAAGCCTTCCTTGTTTTATGTCTTTGCTTATAATCTTCAGCAGCATATCCTACAGCTACCACCATCCCGATGGTTTTTGATTCAGGAATATTGAGCAGGCTTTGAATAGGTTTTTCATTAAACCAGCCGAGCATGCAGGTTCCGAGTCCTTCCTCGGCAGCTTGCAGACAAAAATGTTCGGCTGCAATGCCTATATCGATGAGCGGATACTCCTTGTTTTTAATAAAAGCTCCTACCCGCGTTATCACTTTCGGTTTTTCAATCACAAATACGATCAACACAGGGGCCTCCCCTACAAACTTATTAAAGTTTACAACTTTGTCATAGGTTTGCCGGGCTACTTTGTCCTTAAGGCCAGTATCTGTTACTACTACAAAAGTCCATGGTTGGGAATTACTGGCCGAAGGAGCTAAACGAGCAGCTTCCAGGCATCGGGTTAGTTTTTCTTGCTCAACCTCCTGATCACGGTATCGACGGACGCTTTGCCTTAATAATACCAAGTCTTGAAAATCCATATTCTGTTTTTTAGCTGTTTGATGTAAAAGTTTATAACAAACTTCATCAATAATGGTTGGAATGTGCAGCTATAAATTTAACCGAAGAATACCCCGAAGACCAGATGGGTAATTACAATTTTTTCATGATCATAATACCATCACGTATAGGGAGCAATAGATTGGTCACCCGCTTATCATTTTGAACTGCTTCATTGAACTCCACAATTCCCCTGGTTTCTTTATCTAACTTTTTGGGGGCAATCACTTTGCCATCCCAGAGCGTATTATCCGCTAGTATGTATCCACCTTGCCGTACTTTATCAAAAACTAGTTGATAATAATTCAGATAATTCTCTTTATCAGCATCTATAAACACCAGGTCGAACTGTTCGTGTATTCCAGGAATTATTTTTAAGGCTTCACCAGCATATTGTTTGATACGCATGCCACCCTCCACTCTTTTAAAATACTTAGCAGCAAAATCGATCAGTTCCTCATTCAGTTCAATGGTATGCAATAGCCCGTTTGGTGCTAATCCCCTGAGTAAGCATAAGGCGGAATATCCGGTATAGGTACCGATTTCAAGAATTTGTTTAGGATGGATCATTTGGCTGATCATTTGCAAAAAAACACCTTGCAAATGGCCTGAGAGCATCCGCGGATGCATCACCTTTAGATGTGTTTCACGATTTAATTCAGCCAATAATGGATCTTCTGGTGTGGTGTGGTTTTGTATATATTTTTCAATTTCCTGACTGATCATATTTCATTTATCTGAATGAAACGCCATTGAAAACTACCATCCTGATTGCGATTACTAATAAAATGCAAAATAAAATATAAATCCACCCTATTCGGATACCCTGCCTGTTTAAAACAATCTTGATCGCCCGGTTGCTAACCGAGTTAAAATTTGTCATTGCAGGAATGGTCATGAGGGCAGTGGTAGCATAAATAAGCAACAATTCAGGAGGGTTTTTGGGAAAGTTTAAAAAATAAAGAACTCCCGAGCCTATCATCCAGGGCCCTAAAACGGAAGCAATCATATAAAACAACCTCACCCTGGGATTGATAATAGAAATGGAGCCAGATGCAATAATAAATTTCCGGGCCAGATAAAAACCAGCCACCAAAAGAATAATTAGTGAAAGTATCACAAAAATGATCTCTTCCACATCGAACACCTGACTGTAAAAAAGCCACTCAGTAGCATAAACAAAATCGGTTCGGGTAATTACTCCCGATATGTATGCACCGAAAAATAAATTAAGTGCATGAAAGTAAATCCAAAGCAGTAAAAGTTTTAAGTTAAGGTTGCGAAAACGGAGCCAATAAAAAACCCGGTAGAAAAGTAACCCAACAATAAGGCTGAATACCGGCCCGGCAGCAAATATAAGGATGAGTGCCTGACGGCTGTATAAAGAAGAATAGGTATAAAGTGGCCAAAAAATCCTGAAACTGTACAATACAGAAGGGATGCCATACAATCCGGCGATCCAGATGGAAACCAATTTAGAGGAAAAATAAAGCAACAGAAAGGCCAATACATAAGTAAACGCCGAGTTAACAAAAGTCTTAATAAGTTGACCGCGAAGCAGGGGGTCTTCCCTTAAAGCCCGTCTTCCTGATAATGAACTGTTCATGTTCATCATAAAAAAATTGAATTTTTCGCGCCGGATTCTCATACGCTGAGCAAAAGATGCAGAAATATTTTCGGGTAATTTTTGAAGTGCCTCCCGTCTTTGCTGTTTTAAGTCATCCTTAATTTGCTTGCGCAGAATTTTTTCCTCTTCTTTGAGCTTTTTAACTTTTATGGGTTGTCGTAAAAATCCAATGACCTGCTCCTTGAAATGACGAAGCCGGGCTGCTCTTATTTTTTTTCGCATCGGACGGATTTTTTCACGCATATGTTTGCGTTCACTTTTCCGATGGACCTTTTCTTTTTTTATTTGCCGCGACCGGAGTTTTGCAAAGTTCTTCTGTTTAAATCGGGCCTCCTTTTTATTTCTTTTAAAACTCTTTTGTTCCCTGTATTTAAGTATTACCCGCTTTATTAGTCCGGGTTGGTGCGAATGATGTGCTTCCTGTTCATGCCCTTGATGTGTAAAAAAAAGCAAAACACGATTAAATAAATTGTAATGCTTTTGCTGCTTATTGTGTTTTCTCCGAAGCGCTTTCAACTCCCTCTTCTGTTTTTTAATGGACCTTTTTTCTTCCCGGATTTGGGCTTTTTGCCTCTGTTTTAGACGCCTGTTTCGGTTTTTCAATATTCGTTTCTCGGATTTGTCCATTGTTAAAATATGGAGGATAAATTTTGAGTAGCAAAAATAGGTGAGTTCAAGTTGATTTCAAAATCAACTTAATACCAGTCTAATCATTTGAAATAATTTAATTTATAGAAAGGTTACCCATTTCTTGAATTATTATTAACAAATTGTAAAACTTAAATTTATTTTTTTTAGTTTTGGCCCTGTTAATCAAACTGTACGTTGTTGTTTACACCCTTTCGCAATTAATTTTTTGTTAGGTAGATTCTGGATCAACCCGTTTTTTTATTTGGGAAATTAGATTCTTTATAAATAAATGTTAACCTAAATTATTTGTTATGTTGAGAAAATTACTATTAGCTTTTGGTATATCCTTGTTTTGGATTACCATTTCATGGGCTGTTACCGTTCAGGTAGGGTCTGGAACTTCAACGACCAGCGCTCTACCAATTTATTCTTGTTACGGATATACTTATTCGCAACAAATTTACACACAACCCCAAATTAATCAGGCTGGAGAAATTACTGCAATTCGATTCTATTATAGCAGTGGATCGTACTCTAGTAGTGATGATGCATGGACAATTTATATGGGACATACTTCAAAGAGTTCATTTGCATCAACTACCGATTGGGAACCGGTTGCTTCTTTGACAGAAGTTTTTTCCGGAGCTGTGACCTTCCCGGCAACAGGTAACTGGATGGAAATAACACTTACGACTCCTTTTAACTATAACAATACAGATAATCTGTTAATTGCAGTTGATGAGAATGAGAGTGGTTTTAATTGTTCAATTTATTGGGGATCATTCACGAGTGGATCAAATACAGGAATATATTATAGAAGTGATGGTACAAATCCTGATCCTGCTTCCCCACCAACTGCTTATGCCACAACAGGGACACTTGCCCAGGTGCAGCTTGAGTTTACAGTTGCCGGGGCACCCGGTGTTCCATCCAATCCATCACCTGCTGATAATGCTACAAATGTTGCTTCTTCGGGAGAATTAACCTGGGATTTCGGTGCAGATACTGATACCTATGATCTATGGTTTGGCCCTGCAGGAAGTATGACACAGGTTGTAACCGGTGCTGCTGCGGGAGCAACCGGTTCATATGCCTATTCGGTAAGCGGAGGCTTAGAATATGAATGGCAGGTGGTTGCCAACAACAGTGCAAAAGCGTCTGTAAATGGTCCAGTTTGGAGTTTTACAACTGCGATCGTTCCAGGAACATGCGGTGTTTGGGAAGTTTCACTTATTGATTCATATGGAGACGGTTGGAATGGAGGATCACTTGACATCTATGTCAATGGAGTAGTAGTTTTAAGTGGCTTGACCATAGCTGATGGCAATGGACCGGAAACACATCAATTTGCAACGGACATTGGCGATATCATTTCTGCTGATTATACAGCCGGAAGTTTTTCATATGAAAACCAGTATATTATTTATGACGAATCATCTACTGAAGTTGCTAATGAGGGAGCATCAGGGGCAACACCAGGTGATATTGGAGATTATACGGTTCCTACCGGATTAACCTCTTGTGCAGCATGTCCGGCTCCTTCAACTCAAACGGCAACAGGGGTTACCACCACATCAGCTGATCTGGGATGGACTGAAAATGGTTCTGCTACAAGCTGGGATATTGAATTGGGTACCACAGGATTTTCGCCTTCCGGTACTCCAACTGTGGCTGGTGCTACAAATACATATACCTATGGATCAGGATCCGAAGGTCCGTTAAGCCCAGGTACAACTTACGACTGGTACGTGAGAGCTGATTGTGGTGGTTCGTACAGCACATGGATTGGGCCCAATACCTTTACAACATCAATCCTTCCGGGAACCTGTGGTATTTGGGAGGTAACCCTTTATGATTCATTTGGAGACGGTTGGAATGGAGGATCACTTAACATCTATGTCAATGGAGTAGTAGTTTTAAGTGGCTTGACCATAGCTGATGGCAATGGACCGGAAACACATCAATTTGCAACGGACATTGACGATATCATTTCTGCTGATTATACAGCCGGAAGTTATTCGGCTGAAAACCAGTATATTATTTATGACGAATCATCTACTGAAGTTGCTAATGAAGGGGCATCAGGGTCACCCGGCGATGTGGGTGACTACACAATACCCACTGGTTTAACCTCATGTCCTTCCTGTCCTGATCCGAGTGATCAGTCAGTTGGAAGTTTAACTGGTACAACAGCTGACCTTGGATGGACTGAAAACGGTTCAGCCACAAGTTGGGAAATCGAATTAGGAGTTGCTGGCTTTACACCTAGTGGAACACCTACAGTTACAGGTGCAACAAATCCTTATACTTATGGTTCAGGAGCTGAAGGTCCTTTAAGTTCCGGAACAGCCTATGAATGGTATGTACGCGCTGATTGTGGTGGAGATTATAGTGATTGGGTCGGTCCTCATTCATTTTCTACCCCTTGTGCATCCACTTCAGTACCATATTTCGAGAATTTTGATAACGAAACTGCTCCTGCATTTCCGGTATGTATGGCTGTTGAAAATACCAATGGTGACTCCTATAAATGGGAAACAGCTACCGGAACATACGTTAGTGCACCAAATGCTGCAAGGATAGGGTGGAACAGCTCATTGGCAATGGACGATTGGTTCTTCACCCAGGGTTTAGATTTAACAAGTGGAGTTAGCTATGAAGTCAGTTTTGTATATAGGGCCGGAAGTTCATTCTACCCTGAAAATTTAGCTGTTGATTGGGGTACTGCTTCGAACTCAGGTGCAATGTCAGGAACTCCACTTTATACGCATGAAGGTATTGACGGTGGTTGGTATTTAGCCAATATAACATTTACCCCAGCATCCACTGGTGTTTTCTATTTTGGATTCCACGGCTATAGCGATGCTGATCAATTGTATCTTTATGTTGATAATATTTCCGTAATTCCTGCTATTGAAGGAAGTGATCTTTGGACAGGGACAACTGATTCAGACTGGCACACTGCAGGAAACTGGTCAGGAGGAGTTCCAACAACAGGAACTGATGTAACTATTCCAGCTGGAGCAACAAATTACCCAACAATTGGGGGACTAGCCCAATGTAACAGTATATTTGTTGAATCCGGAGCTTCCCTACTCGATAATGGCAATCTGATTACCGGATCGGCTACCGTTGAAAGAGATTATTCTGGTAATGTTTGGCATTTGATCGCTGCTCCGGTTGATGGTCCTCTGGCCGGAATCTTCACAGGGCTCTATTTACAATCGCATGACGAACCTTCAAATGCATATGTTGAAATTATTGATGTTAACACTCCGATAAATGCTGGACAGGGTTATGCAGTTTGGAACCCCAATGGTGTTGGACCACATACTGCAAGTTATTCAGGAAGTTTGAATTATTCTGTTACCCGCTCTTTAACAAGATCGGCAGCAGGCACTGATAATGGCTGGAACCTGGTAGGAAATCCATTCCCATCTTCCATTGATTGGGGATCGGCCGGAATATCTAAAACCAATGTTGGTGGTTCTACCTATCGTCTTGATGCTGGCGGATCAGGAAGCTGGGCAGTGTGGAACGGAACCGTTGGAACCAACGGTGCAACACAATACATTGCATCAGGTCAGGGATTCTTTGTTTCAGTTAATGACGATGGAAGTACAACCGGTTCTTTAACTTTTGGTAATGCTGCACGTGTTCATGATAACACTACCTTCTTTAAAGCAGAACCTGCAGATATTGTTAAGTTAAGGGTAAGTGGAAACGGATTTACTGATGAAACTGCCGTTTATTTCCGTTCAGAAGCAAGCATCGGATTCGATAACCAGATGGATGCCTATCAGATTCCAAGTTTGGAAGAATCTGCTCCGTATATTTATTCCTGTGGAAATGGTGGCATGTCAATTAATGTACTTCCTGAAGTGCAAACTGTTCCTTTGAATGTAAACATTGGAACTCAGGAAGGAAACTTTACAATTGACCTGGTTAAAAATGGTGAATTTGAGAATCTGTATCTGGAAGATGTTGCAACCGGCATCGTTACCGATTTAAATGCAGCGTCATACGATTTCGAATTCATTCCAGGACTTGAATCAAGATTTAACCTGCATTTTAGCCCATTATCAGTAATTGATAACAGGAATGAACTGTATCACATCTATTCCTTCAATAAGGATGTTTATGTAGCAGTTCCTGAAAATGCCAATGGTACAATTACTATTTATGACTTAATGGGCAGAGAAGTTGTTTCTACTTCTATTTCAAATACCGTTAACCGGATTACCCTTGAAAAGAGTGCCTATTATGTAGTAGTAGTTTTAAGTAATGAAACTGTTGTAACAGAAAAAGTTTTCATAAAATAATTCAATATCCAGATGTCCTTCCGGTGTTAAGCCGGGAGGGGCTGGATTTGAAATAAATATTTTGACAATAAAAAAATACAAATATGAAAAGAGTATTTAAAACATTAATCGTTACAGCTTTTTTCCTCTCCGCTCCTTTGTTTCTTGCTGCACAAAACCCTCCCCATCCCAATGGTGGTGGAGCACCTAATGGTGGGAATACACCGGTAGGTGGAGGTGCTCCGATTGATGGCGGAATATCGATCATGCTGGTATTAGGAGCAGCTTATGGCGCCAAAAAAGCTTTTCGATTTAACAAATAAGAAAGATTAATAATATTAGAAACCCTGTAGTGTTGTTTTAATACAGCTTGCTACAGGGTTTTTTTACGATATTTGGGTTCATGAAAATATTACGACCTACATTTTTAATCAACGAAAACACCTGCAGGGAAAATATTTCCAAAATGGCCCGTAAAGCAGCAAAATCAAATTGCATTTTCAGGCCTCATTTTAAAACCCATCAGTCGGCCCAAATTGGTGCATGGTTCAGAGAATTTGACGTAGAGCGCATTACAGTATCTTCGGTAGGTATGGCGCAATATTTTGCTTTGCATCATTGGAATGATATCCTGATAGCTTTTCCATTTAATATCCATGAAACGGAAACCATTAACGAACTTGCAAACCGTATTACTTTAAGTTTAACCATTGAGTCGGATTTTCATATTGAATATTTGGCAAACCATATTAAATCACCTGTAGGCATTTATATTAAAATTGATGCCGGATACCACCGAACCGGATTATCTGCTAATGATCATTCAACCATTGATTCAATTCTTTCCGTTTGCAAATCAAATCCAGTAATCAGGTTTAAGGGATTTTTGTCGCATTTTGGAAACACCTATCAATCCAGAGGTGCAGATGAGGTTAATAGCACCTTTAGCAAATCAATGGCAAAACTGAAATCACTGCAAAATAAATACATTCATCAATTTCCGGATTTATTGATTTCCATTGGCGACACTCCATCCTGTAGCCTTGTGGATGACCTCTCAGATGCTGATGAAATCCGCCCCGGAAATTTTATATTTTATGATTTAATGCAACTTCAAATCGGCTCCTGTTCATTTTCAGATATTTCCTCAATTATTGTTTGCCCGGTGGTGGCTAAACATCCTGAGAGAAGTGAATTGGTAATTTACGGTGGAGCAGTACATTTATCAAAAGATTTTATCACCGATGAAAATGGCCAAAAGACTTATGGAAGGATAGTTTTTTTGAAAAAGGATGGTTGGTCGGACTCGATTGAGGGCTCATTTTTAAGCAATCTTTCGCAAGAGCATGGGATTGTTACTTGTTCTGAAGATTTGATGAATTCAACAGAAATAGGTGACCTCCTGGGCATTTTGCCGGTTCATTCATGTTTGTCGGCTAACCTTTTTAATTCATATTTAACAATTAAAGGAGAAACTGTGCAAAATATCCACAGCTTTTAGTGAATAAGGTTTTTTATAATTATTACCGTAGTTCAACTTTAATATTACTTTTGTATTTATCTTTCCTTTTAAATCAAACTCATGATGAAAAAACTAGGTATTGGTCTTCTAATTTTGTTTTTGGCATTTGGATGTGCTAAAAACAATGCAACACACTCCTTTAAAGACGGAAATGCTCAATACCAGCTTAAAAATTACCAGGGAGCAATTCAGCATTTTAGCAGGGCTATTGAACTCAAAAACAATTACAAGGAAGCTTTTTACTTCAGGGCATTATGCTATGTTCAAAAACAGGTACTCGATAGTGCATTAATGGATTTTAATGAAGCAATCAACCTGGACCCCAATTATAAGGAAGCCTATTTCAGCAGAGCTTTTTATGTAAAAGACAAATTGGGCGATTATAAAGGCTCCATTGATGACTACAATCATTATATTTCCCTCAACGAAGGGAACAATGCATATGCATTAAATAACAGGGGTTTTGCCAAATATAAACAAAATGATACCCAGGGTGCCCTCACCGACATTGAAACTTCGCTGCAACAAGATCCGCAAAACGCATATGCTTATAAAAATTTGGCTTTGGTTTGGATTTCGGTGGATAGCCTGAATGATGCCTGCCAAAATCTGCATTTAGCACTTGATCATGGTTATGCCCAAAAATATGATGATGAGGTTGACCAACTGATTGAAGAATATTGTAAAAATTAATCCGGTACCTGGGAGCCTAAGCCACGGTTGGGATACCAACATTCATTTTTATCCTCATTATTTATTTCTGCGTCAAGATTTAAATCAGCCCTATTGTAAATTATATTTCCTACCTTCAACTCCCAATTATCATTTTTATCCATGATATCAACTGTTCCATCTGCATTAGCATCGCCCGAAATCATACCATAATTCCCATCACCCAGATCAATCTGACCATAATTATAAGCTTGCAGATCGGAGGTAGTAAAATCATAACTGTATGTTCCTCCGGATTCAACAATCGGCATTGCAGATATCACTGATAAGTGATTACGATGATGAATTACAACAAATAATTGTTGTGTCGGGCTGATATCAAAAAATAAATCAGGGGATCCTTCAGTGTTAATAATAGTTCCATCGCTCCGCAAAAAAGCTGCTTGTGTTGCCAGGATAGTTAAAGATGTGGCAGTGGCAGCCGAAAATGCATCCCTGATTTCAACCAATATCCAATCAACAATATTAACCCCAGGCAAGGCTGTAACTCCTTCCGAACCGGTATAGAACCATGGAGATACATTATAAGGTTGTACGTAAGGAAAATCATCCAATCCGATAAGTACAGAATTCATTGAACCCAAATTGTAAGCTCCCTCCAGAAATACATGTAAATTTATGTAAATACCGGGTGTAACAAGGTTCTGCTCCGAACCATTGGTTCCCGGAGAGCCCAAATCGAGTCCGGAAATCGGGTAGGTTTCTTCCCTAAGTGAAGCGGCCGTCCAAAGTACTGGATCATTATTATCATCTAAAGTAGTTCCTGTAAAAACCATTGAGGCTCCGTTTAAATCCGGCCAACTAGGACCTCCATCCCATAAAATTTTATCAACTTGTGAATTATCCGGCCTTAATAGCTCAATTTCATCCCCGCTATTTCCAAGGTAAATACCAGTGTATTGATAATCGCAGGTAAAACCTCCGTTTGATCCAGTATTGCTATTGATCCCAAGTACTGCAAATCCTTTCGCCGGAACAATTACCGAACCTGATATGATATGGATATCTGTTCCGTCATCTTTAATGGTCCATCCATCCATATCCACCGGGGCGTTTCCCGGGTTGAACACTTCAAACCATTCTCCGTTTGCATCTGTTATATCGGCCGGGTTATTCATCACTTCTGTAATAATTAATGATCCTGAATTATCAATAACAACAATGTAATCAATACGAATTTCGGTATCACTTCCAAAATCATTGGATACTGCCAATGACACCAGGTAGGATCCGGAAGTATTATAGGTGATTACCGGGTTTTGAATAGAGGAAGTAGAGGGTGTTCCACCGTTGAAAGTCCAATTCCATTGAGTAGGATCATTCAAGCTTAAATCGGTAAACGTCACGATTTCTCCGGCGGTAATTGTGGTGATACTTGCTGTAAAATCAGCAACAGGTGTAAGTCCACACTCATTAAACCCGGGTGATGCATAAATGGAATCTCCGTTTGAATTTACAGTAACAAAGTTTGCGGAAGCAGCCCAATTAGCGGGATCACTATTGTCGAGTTCAGGATCACAAAACATCAATGAGGGGCCATTTCCATCGGGAGCAGTGGGCCAGGGAGCAACATCCAAATAATTAACAGAATCAACCGTTCGTCCATAATTATCTTTCAATAGCAACAATTCTCCACTGTTACTGAGGCCCTCGCTTGTCCATTGTAAGGCAGTAACACCAAAAGTATTATTTACTGCATCAGCATTAAGTGCAAGGACCAAAAACTCTCCGGGATTAACACTCATAGCCGGGAAAGTGAAATCAATACCCTGTTCGAAATAAAAACCTTCCAGGTTTTCAGGTAAGGCTCCCCCATTATATAATTCAATAAACTCCATGCTATCTAAGCCAGCTTCGGGAGGATTATACATGATCTCGGTTATCATCATCTTTGAATTTGAAACTGCTGAAAGTGCTTCGACTCTCAAATCACAAATAACCGGCAAATGATCCGATCCATAATACAAAGCCTGTATCACTGAATCAGGAACTTCAGGATTTGATGGGGGATCAATCAGGTCAAGATTCAGGTGGTTTCCATCATTTCCAAAAGCCTTACATGAATTTGGAATATATTTCACCTTTTGCGAACCACTATTTACATCATCCGTGAAAAAAATAAAATCAAAACGATCATCAAGACCACCCGTGGAGCCATTACCAAAATCTACGGTGCGGGTGCTTTGGGTATGAATGTCGCTGTAAGTTGGATTGTTATGCCATTCACCACTGGTAAGCGGATCATTAAGATTAACCTGCGAATTATTAATAATGGCTTGATAAGCGGGTTCAGAACTTCCATATAAATTAAAATCTCCGCCAAAGAAAACATTTTCAGGATTGGATAAACCATTCAGATGGGTCAGAAAATCATTTACTTCATCCAGTCTTTCCTGCTCAAATCCCTGGCTGGCCTTTAGATGCGCAATGTAAAAATAAAAATAAACCGTATCCTGTGTTACCGCAAGATCAACCGATTTATAATAAAGCACATATTCATTTATATCGCGCAGGCTGGTATAAATAACATCCTGCGAAACAAGTCCAAGTTTATTGCTATTAAAATAAATGAGGTTTTCGGAAAAATCACCTGTGATGTATGTGGCCATTTGGTAATAATCGATCCCATAAATATTCAATGCATCATTCAGGATCAAATTAGCTCCTTCGGCCGATTTCAATTCCGTAATGCAGAGGATATCAGCCTTAACAAACTGGTTGATGGTTCTGAAACGGGCTTCTCTACCAGGATCACTTATAGGAAAATCAAGAACATTGTAATACATCAAACGAAGAGTATCGTATTGAGCCTGCGTTGAAATACTAATAATAATTAAAAGGAGGGGGAGTAACTTACGTGAGATATTGCTCATTTTTAACATTTTATTGAATGCAAAAATATCACTTTTCAAATCTTAGCAAAGTCAAAACACCATGAGCATTGAAGTTTGACAAAAATTGTTTAATAAAAACTTAAGATTAACTTTAACATGAAATCAGATATGGAAGATACTTTTGTGTCATCGTCTCCCTCATTATAATCCACTGTGTTTTTTAGCCGTTGCAAGTTCTTGTGACGGCCTTTTTTTATTCATCTGGCTTAAGAACTACGCCCTTGTTTTTGCGCCCGTCAATTTTAGCAATCACAGGATTCTTAAAACGAATATGCCTGATGAAGTCATCCTCGAAAACGGCATCATGCTGATTTAGAAAATCAAGGTCATAATAACCATCGTTGATGTATGGATTAATTGTAAAATAACCTACCCTGAAAGATGTCAGATTTTGGAAAAAATGCGTTCCCTGACTGGGATCAATCCTGTAATCCTCCATTCCTGATTCGATGATAAGCCGTGCCGCAGATATTTGCGGCCACTTAACGGGTATGCCCAGCCAGGGATCGGTGCTTCCCCAGCGGCCTGGACCGATAAGGATATAATTTTTTTTCTCTTTCAGAAATTGATCATTGATCCTCCCCACATCCTGAGCAATTTGAGGACTTTTAGCTGGATCAAATGATTCGGGTTTAATATAAACAACGTCAAAGAGATTTTCAATAATTCCATTACCAAGTGCGCTATCAGAACTGATGATACAGCTCGCTAATTCAACATTTTCAAGATTTACATCCATCGTTTCCTTATTGTCGACAATGGGCCTGATTTGAAGTAAATTGAACAAATGAGGTTCGCCTTTTTTATTACTCAGGTTTACCGCAAACTCGATTTCTACCGGCTTATTCATTTCATGCTGACCAATTTCAAGCACAAGATCCAAAATCCCAGCTAGTGGAAATACATCATGTCGCAAAATATTTGTGAAGGTAATGACCTTTTTGCCTTCATAATTCGGACCATCACGCAAAACATTGTTATTGAAATCATAAGTAGAGGCAATGTGTTGCAAGCTTTTATCCTTTTCGGCCTCTTTAATTCTTAAAGATACAAGATTAACCCCGTCATCGAGACTGGGTTTAAATATTTCAGGGGACAAGTCGAGAGCATAAAAAATTCTTTGTGTTTCACGAAGGGCCATGTCAGGCGAGGTGAGTTGCAATACTTTTTTCGGATATTTTGGCGAAAACCTTAACGTTTGGCCACCATCCACAATATATTTACCTAAACCCAGCGCAATATTGGCAATTCCATCTTCGGTTTGCTCGGGTTCAATTGGATAAAAATTAATGGACCTCGCAACGCCTGAAAAGCTTGGATAAAATCGTTTCCCATAGGTATGACCGCAAACTTCCTGCAATACAATGGCCATTTTTTCTTCATCAATCACATTCAGTGTTGCCGACATATAGGCTTTGCTGTCTTTATAAAATGCTGAAGCATAAACGCTTTTAATTGCCTGTGAAAGCATATCAATCATTTGCCTTTCGTCATTCTTTACATAAGGGATCATATACGTAGAGTAAATCCCGGCAAAAGGCTGATAATGGCTATCTTCGAGCAAAGATGATGAGCGTACTGCAATGGGATTATGTATGACTGAGATAAAAGTGTACAGATCTTCATGAATTCTGAAAGGTAGCCGTGCAGCAACAAAAGCATCAAGAATTTCCTGATCTGTTACCCCATCTGACAAAGCAACTGAATAAAGGTTATTTTCCTCCATAAATTCATCAAAAACATCGGTACACAACACCACCGTTCGGGGGATTGTAACAATTACACCCGGAAACCTTTCCAAAATGTTATTTCTGGATACCAGCGAATCCAAAAAAGCAAGGCCCCTGGCTTTACCGCCAATAGACCCGGTGCCAATCCTGGTAAAGGTGAAGTACTCATCAAATGTTTCACGATAAAACTCGGCAATTACACCCCTGGCCTTGTTAAGTCTGAAACTTGCTATGGCATCAAACATAAACCTGCGAACTTCATCCAGGTTTTTAAAATCATTGATTTGTAAATCACGGATGAGATCTGCCAATGGAAATAATGCCCTTGCCCTGAACCATTTTGAAAAATGATTTCGTGTAATATGATATTCAAGCGAAAAATCAGGAACCCTGAATAAAATCTCCTGAAACGATTTAAGATCGCTTGCCCGCATAACCTCATGTCCATCTGCGGGATCAACAAAAACAAAATCTCCAAAAGCAAAGTATTCGAAAATAAAACTTCGCAATTCGTGGGACAGGGTTTTGCTATGTTTATTAATAAATCCAACCCTAACCTCCCTGGCCAGTTGTTCACTGTTTTCATCTGATGATTGCAAAAGCAGTGGCATGAAACGATCATCATCTTTAATCAATTGGCACAATTTTACCCCGGCCATTTTATCGGTTTGTCCTTCTCGCGTATAACTCAGGTCGGTGATTACGCCAAGCATGTTATGTTTGTATTTTTCATACAAAAACACTGCTTCCTCAAATGTTGTTGCCAGCAATATTTTTGGTCTGCCGCGCATGCGTAGCATTTTTTGGTGCTCATTCAATCCCTCTGTCATAAACTTTAGGGATTGCTTAAAAATGATCTTATAAATATTGGGCAGGTAACTTGAATAAAAACGGATTGAATCCTCAACCAGCAAAATGGTTTGCACACCAACCTCTTTAACATCATGCTCTGCATTCATACCATCTTCGATAAGCTTTATAATTGCCATTAAAATATCGGCATTACCCAACCAGCTGAAGATGTAATCAATTGCGCTTAAATCTGCCTGATCAACCTTTAATGTTACTTTTCTGGAAAATGGAGTCAGTACAACGATTGGTTTATCAGGGAACTTTTCTTTGATTTGCTGAGCTAGTTCAAATGTATCTGTTTCCTCAGCGCTTAACATGGTTATTACCAAATCGATGTTCCCTTCATCTAAAATCCAAAGAGCATCCTCCTTCGAATCGGCCAAAATAAACTGTGGAGGATATCTTAAATTCAGTGAAACATATTCGTTAAAGATTTGCTCATCTATCCTTCCGTCATCTTCTAACATGAAAGCATCATATGCACTTGAAATTAAAAGAACATGATAAATCCTTTTACGCATCAAGGTGCTGAAAGAGGTATCACTAAAATAGTACTTCGGGGCACGAAGTGGATTTGGACGATTCATATAATTTGAAGTTGTAGCTTCACAAAATTACAAATAATACCATGCCGATTGATTGGAACTTACAAGCATCATTATTGACTTTTAGGTTGATTTTTAGTAAATTTGAGAAAATTAAATACCTAAAGCGATGACAACAAAAACCATTTCTCAATCGACTCTCAAAGAAAATATCTTCGAAAAGTATTTTAGTCAGGCTTTACAGGATAAGCCTCCAAAACCTGTAAAAATAGGACCATATATCTCCATCAGCCGTGACTTTGGATGTATGGCCAATCCCATTGCTGAAAAATTATCTGTTGAATTGACAAAACGATTACATTCAAGAGGAATCCAAAACAAATGGCGCTGGTTAAACAAATCTATCCTGGAGGAATCATCAAAAGTGTTGAATTTAAGTCCGTCGAAAATTGATTATGTATTTCGGTCGGAACGAAAAAGCACCATGGATGAAATCGTTGAAGCGATGAGCACCAGGTATTATAAAAGCGATAAAAAGATAAGAAATACCATAACTGAGGTTATCAAATCCATTTGCATGAATGGCTACATCATCATCGTTGGGCGAGGTGGAATAGCTTTTGCAAAAGACAATCCTGAATCATTACATATAAAACTCACTGCTCCCATTGAATGGCGGGTTGAAAATGTTTCGAATAACTATAACAAAACAACTTCAGAGGCCTTGAAATACCTGCTACGGATCGACCAGGAAAGAAAATACCTGATTGATAGTTTTATGGGCTATGATACGGATCTTTCGATTTTTGATATTGTTCTTAACAGGAAAACACTTTCCGAGCAAGAAATAATATCAATCATTCTCAACCTTGCCGAATCAAAAAAGCTGATTCGATAGTGGTTAATTTACTTTAAATTTGAATTTTATCTCAGAAAGATCCTGGTTCGCCTTTACAATCTTTCCTTTTAGTTCTTCCTTAAACTGGGCCATTTTTTCAGCCATTTTTTCATCACCGGTTGCAATGATCTGAGCAGCTAAAATCCCTGCATTTCTGGCTCCGTTAATAGCAACCGTAGCAACGGGAATTCCCGGAGGCATCTGAACGATGGCTAAAAGGGCATCCATCCCGTCAAGGGTTGCTTTAATCGGAACACCTATTACTGGCAGTGGAGTCATGGCTGCAATCACACCTGGTAAATGGGCCGCCATTCCGGCTCCGGCAATAATTACTTTTATTCCACGAGCCCTGGCTCCTTTGGCGAATCTTTCAACTTCTTCCGGTGTACGATGGGCACTTAATGCATTTATCTCAAAAGGTATTTCAAGTTCATCAAATAATTTAGCTGCACCTTCCATTACACCCAGATCGGAAGTACTTCCCATAATAATACTTACTATTGGTTTCATCTCTTAAAATTTTCGTTTTGGTACAAAATTATATAATTTAAGCCTGATTTTGCGATCTTGTTATCTTTGTAGTTCTTTTGCGATAAATAAATTTATGAAAACAATTAAAATACACGATAAGGAATTTTCCCTGTACATAAAGGAAGAAGATATCCAGGATAGGGTTAAAAAAGTTGCCGAAGACATAACAAGGGACATGGCTGGCAAAAATCCGCTTTTCCTGATTGTTCTTAACGGGGCTTTTATGTTTGCAGGAGATTTGTTCAAGTATGTAAATTTTCCTTGTGAAATTTCCTTTGTAAAACTATCTTCCTATATCGGCACAAAAACGACTTCAGTAGTTCGTGAGCTAATTGGATTGGACGAGGTTTTACACGACAGGTCGGTTGTAATTATTGAGGATATCATTGATACCGGTATAACTATGGGTGTAACCCAGGAAAAACTCAAAAAACTTGAAGCCGAAGAAGTAAAAATTGCCACTTTGCTTTTTAAACCGGATGCTTTTAAAATGAACTATAAAATTGATTATATCGGACTGGAAATTCCTAATGATTTTATAGTTGGCTATGGGCTCGATTATGATGGCCACGGTAGAAATTTGCCTGATATTTATAAGATTATAGAATAAAAACCATGGGTAGTCCAAACTTTGTGGATTATGTTAAAATTAATTGCCGTTCGGGAAAAGGAGGTGCCGGCTCAGCTCATTTTCACAGAAGCCGGTCAAACCCAAGAGGTGGACCAGATGGAGGAGATGGTGGCAGAGGCGGGCATATTATCCTCAAGGGCAATGACCAACTATGGACCCTGCTTCATTTAAAATATACCAAACATGTAAAGGCAGAAAATGGACAGGCAGGATCAGAGAGTTTAAAAACAGGTGCTAATGGTGCTGATGTGGTTCTGGAGGTACCTTTGGGTACGGTTGCCCGCAATGCTGAAACCGATGAATTTCAATGTGAAATTACTGAGCATGGTCAAACCCATATTTTAGTCCCCGGTGGGAGAGGTGGATTGGGTAATGACCATTTTAAGTCACCAACAAACCGGGCTCCTAAATATGCTCAACCTGGTGAATCAGGTTTAGAGGAATGGCATATTCTCGAATTAAAACTTCTGGCTGATGTGGGTTTGGTTGGATTCCCGAATGCCGGTAAATCAACTTTATTATCAGTAATATCAGCCGCTAAACCAGAGATTGCTGATTATCCTTTTACCACTTTAACTCCGAACCTTGGAATGGTAAGATATCGGGACGACAGATCATTTGTGGTTGCTGATATTCCGGGAATAATTGAAAATGCCCATCAGGGAAAAGGTTTGGGTTTGCGTTTTTTACGTCATATCGAAAGGAACGCACTTTTGCTATACATGGTTCCGGCTGATAGTAAAGATATAAATAAGGAGTTTGAAATACTTCATAACGAACTAAAGCAATACAATCCGGAGCTGCTGGATAAGGATTTTATTATAGCAATTACCAAATCAGATTTATTGGATCAGGAGCTTATCTATGAAATAAAGAAGGACCTTCCTGATATTCCATATGTTTTTATTTCTTCCGTTGCCCAATTGGGATTAACGGAGTTAAAGGATTTGATTTGGAAACAATTAAACAAACCGGTTCAATTTGATTGATCAACTTGTAAAATGGGATACTGATCTTTTCCTCTTCCTCAACGGGATTCACAATTCCTTTTGGGATCAGATAATGTTTTACATTAGTGAGAAGTGGGTTTGGATACCTTTATATATTTTAATAATTGGTGTATTAATAAAACTGTTTAAAAGAAACGCCATTTGGGTAATTCTTACAATTATAGCTGTGGTAGGTCTGAATGATTTCATTTCAGTAAATCTTTTTAAAAATGTAATTATGCGATTACGGCCATGTCATAATCCTACACTCGAAGGTTTGGTTCATATTGTAAATAACCATTGCGGGGGTCAATTTGGCTTTTACTCATCACATGCGAGTAATCATTTTGGTATTGCCACCATTGTTTCCCTATTTCTGTATAAAAGAATAAACAGATATTGGATTGTAGGATTATTCATTTGGGCCACTATTATTGCCTATTCCAGGATATATCTTGGGGTACATTATCCGGGAGATGTTATAGCCGGAGCATTGGCTGGTACCTTATTAGCATATGGATTATTCAGACTCTTACTAATATTAAAACCTGATTTGGCTTAATAACCATATTCTCTTCCTTCAAGCTTATCCGCCTTCACTTGAAAAACACAAACATCTCTCACCGCAGGATCATTATAATTGAACGTTTTTTCGGTATATTGTTTCATAATAATATTTAATGCAGCTATCTTGGTGTCTTTGTTTTCAACAAATTCAACCTTCCCACTGGCAAATACACTTCTGTATTTCATACTATAACTACAAGCTACACCTTCACTCTGCCATCTTAACTCATGATCAGTACTCATGGTAATGGCAACTTCAGGATTTGATTTTAAGCAGCTAATTTTTTTTCCTATGGGCGCAGAATGAAAATAAAATATTCCTTTTTGGTAACCAAAATTCATGGGAACTGCATAAGGTTGATTTAATTCATCACGCATCGACAATGTGATTATTTCACATTTAGCCACAATCTTTTCAATATCTTCGAGAGTAGTAATTGGTCGATTTTTCATGCTTTAGCTCTCCTTTATGGCACTGTTAATAATTGAAGTTACAATTGTTAAAACAATACTGAATGCCAGTGCCCACCAAAAACCATCAACTTCAAACCCGTTTAAAATTGAGCTAACCATTAAAATGATTATTGCATTTATTACAAAAATAAATAAGCCCAGAGTAAAAATGGTGACTGGAATAGTCAGAATAATGAGAATAGGCCTTACTAATGCATTAAAAAGACCTAGCACAATAGCAACTACTATTGCACTAATAAAACCGCTAATATGAACTCCAGGCAATAGATAAGCTGCAGTTATAACAGCCAATCCTGAAAGCAGAAGTTTAATTATAAAATTCATAACATTAAAATTAAAAAAGCTTTATCCGCCAGTGGGCGGATAAAGCTTTTGATTACTATCTATTAATCAGCTCTTAGTCTAAAACTTTTTTACGAGCGTCATAGATTTTTTTGGTTCCGTAACCAATAGCCAGTGAGATCATAATCAATAATCCACCGCCGATTGGAGCACCACCACCAACTGAGTTGGCACCAGCACCGCCACCAACACCTGTATCATAAGGTAATGGCTGTGCTGAAAGGATAACCGGAACCAGTACTACAAATAGTATTGCTAAAATCTGAACTACTTTTTTCATATCGTGAGTATTTTTTATGTTATTCAACTTAATTTAACTTTTACTTGATGTATACTTTACCGGTTACAATCTCTTCGTTTGAGATAACTTTAACAACATAGTAAGTATTAACCTCATCGATAGGAATTACGTTTATAACATTTGGCTGAATGTCAGTAGCAACTACTTCCTGTCCCATCATGTTATAAATTACGATATCACCTCTCAGGTCTTGAGGTACCTGAACGTATACTTTACTGTCGTTTGACCAGATGTTTACATTAGAGGCATTCAGTTCACCAGTTCCAAGAGCACCAAAGTGAATAATGAAATTGTGAGCTTCAGCATTGTTATAATCAAATGTATAAGAATCAGTCAAAAGATTTGTAAATACGCCATTTTCAACATCTTCTAATGTTACTTCTGAGAAATTGCTTGTTTCGATAGCTGCAATAGTGTAAGTTCCATTTAAGCCGGCAACAAATTCCATAGGAACCATTTCAGTAGCAGGACGAGCGTCAATTGCTAAATTAGCTCCAGTGGTAGTTGTATAAATTTGTGGAACAGCTTCTTCTTGAGTTAACAATTTGTAAGCATCCCAGCTTCCATCAAAATTAGCTGTAGCTTCTTCCATGAAACGAATGTACATTTCATCTTCGTAACCATTACCTGAAGCCTGAAGTCCTAATAAATTATCAACTTCGCTTTTCATGAACATACCACCATGTGCACGCATACTATTATCTACAGTTAATGTTCCACCAGCAGTTGCACTAACGAAGAATCCTTGAGTAGGAGCAATCAGATTGTTCACACCAGGTACTGCAGCTGACCATTCAACAAAGTCAAGTGCAGCATCATTATACTGGTAAATTGAAGTATTCAAAGCAGCCGGCCAGGTAGCAACCATAGCATCTGCATCAAGTGCTGACATATATGGGTTACCCATCAGGTTCCAATGCTCAGCAACTGGTCCTCCTGCAGTAAATGAACCTGGAATTGCTCCAGAATGAACATCAGCTGCTAAACCGGAGAATTCAAGTACAGTACCTGTTCCACCAGCACCACACTGTCCAGCATACTCAGGTTGAAACTTAACGCTCCAGCCTTCTAAAGCAGTCCAGGGCATAGCTGGAGTTACTGGAATACAAGGAGCAACTCCTTCTACGTGAACATATAAACCAGTACCTTCATCATAGGTATTCAGGTAATAGTCCAAAATATCATCGGTGGAGAATCCAGCAATAGGGGCAGAAATAAAATGCCATCCTGCATCATCTCCAGTGGAAGCAGTAGAAGTAATATCTCTCCAATATTCGAAAGCTCCAGTACCGGCAATACCACCTAAATCAATATAAGTACCGCCCATACCTGTTGCATCTGAAAGTACGCCAAAGAAACCATCATTGGTGAAAAGACCATGAGTTTCAAGGCCACCATCAGGAGCAACGCCTAATGAAGCACCCGAAAGAATACCTAATGCAGCAGTTGCAGCAACACCACCTGAAATGGTTGGTAGTGGAGCTTTTCCACCTGTGTTAGGAATCTCAACATCGGTAGTATTATCAGGAACAGTTCCTAATGACCAGTTTCCTGTATTGAACCAATCATCATCAATAGCACCTGTCCATTGGTTTGTCGTTGGACCACCAGGAACAACTTCAAAGTTGAAGATATCAAATGGGTCCAATTGTGGCATTCCAGGAGGGGTAACAGTCGAATTTGCATAAGGTACATTAGCTCCAGTTGGATCAATGTACATACATTGGCCATTCATCAATGGAATACTTCCAGGATGTGCAACATCATAAAATACAATCTCAGTCATAGTTCCGGGAGCAGCTCCTGGAGCAATGTCAAAAGTATATGTGAAAAATGACATCCAGGTAGTTGGAATCTCGGTATGAAATGCTGCAAACGCAGGACCTCCAATAACTTGTTGAATTGATGCAGAAATTGTTTGTGCAAAAGTATTTGCTACACCTTGTACATTATATTTATATAATGTTGGTGCATAAGTTTCTTGCAATAAAACACCACGATCAACAGTAACACTAGCAGGTACAACGCTTGCACCAAATGCCGCATTACCGTAATCAAATGCAACAGTATTAAGTCCAAAGTAATAACCAGGAGCATCTGCCATTACCTCAACATCGAATTGTAATTGGGTATCCCCGTTGATCAATTGGAAGTTATTGAACCTCCATGATACATTGGGTTGCGCCATAATTGCCGTACTGGCAACCAACAGCGTAATAAAGAGTAACAACTTTTTCATTTTGTTCATAGTTTTAATTTTACAAATATTAAATTTTCAACTCTTTTAATTTTTATTATTTTGGAATTTGACTTTCATATCCTGAATCAGCGGATTTAGAAGGAACTTGTCCACCACCACCCAAATTGGGTTTCCAATTTAAAGTTTCGTCAGTACTCTGGGTCAAGCCATTCATATTAAAATCGCCACCCATATATCCAGAGCCACCTAAATCTGACTTCCATACTGCCGTTTCATCGGTACTTTGGATCAAACCGTTGGCATTGCCATCAGCTGAAACTAAACCATAAATACCACTACCCAGGTCTTTATGACCATTAGATCCCCCAAATACTTTATTAACCGCATCTGAAAAATCATATTCATAGGTCCCTGTGCCATTAATTCCAACATTAAAATTGGAAATAACACCAAGGTGATTTCTATGGTAAATAACCACGAATAATCCACTGTTGTAAGCTTGTTTTATAACCAACGGATTACCATCAACATCAACGATACTACCATCATCCAAGAGAAGACCAGCCTGTGAACCGATGATCGATCCTGATCCGGCACTTGCTGCATCACTTGCATCACGCAATTGCACCAATACCCAATCAACTGTATTTGCGGGGAATGAACTTACTGTCTCAGTCCCTGAATATAACCAAACAGGGCTGGCATTGTCATAATATGGCAAAGATGGATTAAAGGGTTGATTTAATGGAATATACCCATTAGTTAAAAGATCAGTATTCATAATACTACCTGTACCTGCATTATAAGGTCCCTCAATGAAACACTTTAAAGTTGAAAACAATAATCCTTTCAATGAGGCATTGCTTAGGTTATTATCATAAGTCGCAGCTTCTGCATACTTAACAGGATCTGTATTCGAGGTTGACTGCATGTATTGGCCACCATCCATCAGAGAGGCATCAAATGAAATGCCTGCTAATTCATTGGCATCTGCAATATCAATTTGAAACCTCAGCAATCCAGTAAATTCTGTGGGTACTTCGAGGAAAAATGTAGAAGTCCCTGACTGTGCTAACTCATTATCAGCTTCAGTGATTACAGCAAATTTTGAATTTGTGTTGTCAGCCGAATTAACAATGGTATAAGTAGCTGATGGATATGAAGTATTATCCATCAATTCCAGCTCAGAGACCGCAATTTTTCCATTGGTCACGATATTTGAACCAAAAGCAGCTGTGTTATAATCAAAATAGATTTGAAAGTCTCTTTGGAAAGTACCTGAAGCGCTTGCCTTAACCTGAACATCAAACTGAAAAACATCAGGAGTTCCAGCTACAACCTGAGGATTTGCAAATCTCCAGGTCAGCGCCTCCTGAGCTACCAATAAGCCACCCATAAAGACAAAGCATACTAATAGTAATGTAAATTTTCTCATTATAAAGTCATTTATGAAACGAAAATCATGAATGGTATGATGATTAATAAGACAAAAGTATGTTCTTCGCAAGTAATTTCCAAATAATTGAATAAATTTTAACAAAAAAATAATAATTAATTGATTTCTGCCGGAGCTTGTTCCGGCAGAAATCAACTTATGCTTTAGTCTGGTATTTGACTTTGATATCCTGAATTTTGATTGATAAACGAATTATCTGCGCCTTTGGCAGGAACCTGTCCGCCGCCACCGAGGTTTGGCACCCAATAACCTGTTTCATCTGTACTTTGTCCCAAACCATTCATATCAAAATCGCCACCAAGGTATCCTGAAGAGCCAAGGTCCGTTTTCCAGGCACCAGTTTCATCTGTACTTTGAATAAGCCCATTGGCGTCTCCATCAGCAGCAATCATTCCCCAAACGCCTGGCTCGAGCTCTTTATGTCCGTTAGCACCGCCGTATACTTGTGTTTCACCAGAAGAAAAATCAAATTCATATGCTCCGCTGACGCCATTAAAAACTGCTGGGCCACTTGACAGGATTCCCAAATGATTTCTTTGATAAACCACTATATACGGATCGTTGGCTAGTTTGAGTGCAGGAAATGTTACAAAACTGACTCCATCACGTGCTACCACAGTTCCATCATATAATACAAAAGCAGGGTAATTACCTACAATTGTTGCACTTGAAGCATCAGGCGCTGTTGCAGCATCTCTAATTTGAACTAATATCCAGTCTACAATATCAGTAGATGGAATTGATGCTACACTTTCGGTACCTGCATATAGCCATTTAGGCGACCCATTTCCATAGTATGGTAAAGTTGGATTGAAGGGTTGAGTTAAAGGCAAATATCCATTCGTATTAAGGGTTGATAACATCAAATCAGATGGTGCATCATATGGCCCTTCAAGAAATACTTTCAGATCGGCCTGAAATACTTCATAAATATCTATATCAAACTGAAAGTCCATTTGCCTTGTATTGAGTGCTGACGTATTAATATCGCCTATTGATACAGGTAATAAGATGGTCCCAGGTCCAGGAATTCCATAAAATTCATAATATGGAGCATATTCATAATAGCAACCATACCAATCCAAGTAAGTGTTTGAGTAGCCGTTACATGCACAATCAGTCAATAATGCGGCCCAAACACTCCATATAGGAGTACCTAAATCATCAGATGTGGGACAAAAATCAACTGTTACATAATTAAAAGCATATGGAAGGTCAACTTCGTAAAATACCACCGGATTACTTGTACAAGCATCAGATGTGGCTCCTTTTGTAGTACCATTTACAGTCACCGGGTAAGGCCCTGAGATTGGTTCAGGCGTTGTGCAAAGATCATTTGCAGGAACTGGAGGAGCATCACAAGAAGTTGGCAAATCAACTACTCCCGACGGAATCTCATAATTTGTTCCATCTACAAATTCAAGCGTACCATAATTACCATAAACAAAATACATACATTCTTCAGGATAATCTACTCCAGTGAAAGTAATATCAACTAATGAGGTATTCGTTACCATAAAATCATAGCATTCCGGACCTGCTCCACCGGCCAGGGTTAAATCATCATAGACCAGGGTAGTTCCAACATATACATCGATTGAACCCCCATTCCATCCGTCTCCCCAATCATCTCTTAAACAAATCGACCACACGCAATCTCCGTTATTTAATGTTGTAAAATTAGGTCCCTGAACCCAATCAGATACCAGTCCACCACCACAATCTGATCTCACCTGCCAATGGTACTCTGTTAATTGCTTAAGTCCTGTAGCATTAAAAGTTGTAGCTGATAAATCTTCATCTGTTGGAACACCAGTAAGTGGATCTGTTGCTTCAATAATTTCAACATCCCACATTGTTCCTATGTTATCTATCCAGCTTAAATCAGCCTGGTTATTGAGGATGTTGTCAACCATTGGAGTGAGTGGTAACGGACAACCAGGTTGTTCGCGCAGTGTTACATCATCCAAAGCCATATCTGAAGCATAATTTAAACCTGTTAATCCTTGCCATCTCAGATAAACACTGGATTCGCTAGTATAAGCGACTAAATCGAGTATAACCTGATTCCATACATTCCCCTGATCTCCAGATAGGGTCCATATATTTGTCCAGGAGGCACCATCATCTATTGAGATATCAACTGACATTGTTCCCATATCTAAACCATACATATGATACCAGAATTCCAGCTCCGGGTTGGTAAGGGAGGTAAAATCAAACTCTGGACTTAGTATTGTTCCAAGACTTGAATAACAGGCAGATGCCTCTGTAAACAGGTACTGTCCTGATCCTGATGTATGATCACCTGTAGGGCCGGTTCCAGAAGAAGGTGTAGCTCCAGTAATAACATTCCAGTCAATATCTTCATCAGGTCCGACGAAGTTTTGCCAGCAACTGAGTAAGTTTAATGGAACAGAACCATCGGGGGTACATGCATCTGTTAAATTATCTCCGGCTTTACTATCATCAAAATTATATGTGTAAGGATATGCAGTAATAGGCACACATGCAGGAACTGTTTCAAAAAAATGATTAACACAGTCATTACCAGGAATATCATCAGTAGATAAGTCAGTGCAAACCAGTATGTCATGTGTTCCAACCCCACTGGCATCAATGGTGGTTGTAAATGAATAAGAATAACTACCGCCTGCTGGAATAGGGCCGGGTGCTACTTCATTAACAGCAGAACCACCTTCAAAGCTGTAATAAACCGGAACATTTGATTCACTTACGGTACCCATATTAAAAATAGTTACGGTAACAATTTCTGTTGAAGTGTTTTCTCCGCTGACAGGATTGGTAACAATTCCTGCAAATACATCATGAGTAGGGTTAGCAGAAGGTGTTGGAAATGAGAAAGCATCTACTTCTTCACCACCGACAAAAGCTCCAATAAGTGTAGTAGCTCCTGTTGTAGTATTAACACTTCGAAGTTCTCCCTGACTGCTTGTATTGTTATAGGCAGCAAGGTAAACAACATCACCTAACGGATCGTATCCCATACCTTGTGCGTAATTAGCATCAAATCCGGTTGCCCCGAGTAATGTGGATGCCCCTGTACCTTTGTCAATGGTATAAATTTCATCAGATAGAGAATGACCATACAATACACCTGCACCGTCAATAGCAATATCAATCATTAATAATCCGCTTGTTGCAGATCCAACATAGGTAGTGCTAGCGTCATTGACATCAATAGTAAACAAATCACTTGTTGATCCATAACACATTACATACATTATACCGGTATTGCGATCACATGCCATACCGGTAGGTGAAGCACCTGGTGATCCTGCAGAAAAATCAGGTAAACCTACTTTTTTCAATATTGATCCATCAGACACATTAATCATGTATAAATATCCGTCTGAATTTGACAGAATATAGTAATAATATGGGGATAAATTGTCATAGGCTCCTGCATAAGATGCCCATGGAGCTGATGGCACAGATGTTAAATAAGTACCAGGAGTAGAAACATCAAGTGATATAAAGCCAGAACCAAAAAATCCATAAGCCCAGGCTGTAGAACCTTTCGGAGAAGCATTGGGATTAACGACAGGTCCTGTAAAGAACTTTTGAGGAGCGACACCCGCACTCATAACTTTATCGCCTGATGCAGTTTGTAATGGACTTGAAACATTTTCAACTCCATTTTCCATCTTAAATTTTTGAATTTTCAAAGCTTTTTGTTGTGCATTTGATTCATCAGGAATCAAAATAGCCTGGGAGGAGTTACCCATGTCCTGCAGCTTTGCCTTACTCTGAGCTAATACCGCTGAACTATAAATAATAACTCCAACTAAAGTTAACAAAAGTAATCTTGTAAATTTTTTCATTGGGTATAATTTTAGGTTAATACTAAATTAAATATTTTGAGGAAAATTTAATTCGATTTAGTGGATTTGATAAAATCACGTAAAAATAATAAATTTTTTAACCGTCACCCAAAAAATAAAGACAGGTACTCAATAATACTAAGCACCTGTCTTTAAAATTATACTTATTATTTAGGAATCTGGCTTTGATAGCCAGTATCTGAAGCTTTGGCAGGAACCTGTCCGCCGCCACCTAGGTTGGGCACCCAATATCCAGTTTCATCGGTACCTTGTCCAAGCCCATTCATATCAAAGTCACCACCAAGATAACCTGATGCTCCCAGATCGGTTTTCCAGGCACCTGTTTCATCAGTTGCTTGTATTAGTCCATTGGCATCACCATCTGCGGCAATCATTCCCCAGTATCCATCACCGAGGTCCTTATGACCGTTTGCGCCACCATAAACCTGGGTTTCAGCGGATGAGAAATCATAGTCATAAAATCCTCCAACATTGGTAAGCGCAGTAGCTGACATTACACCAAGGTGATTACGGTGATAAACAACCATAAACAAACCATTATCTATAGTCACACCTGCGAATCCAAGACGGCTCATGCCATCCAGACCTACAATAGAGCCATCGGCTAATACAAATGCTGCCTGTTCGGCTTCTATTGTTGCGGAGGATGCACTTGCTGCATCAGCAGCATCACGAACCTGAACAACTACCCAGTCAACAACATCTGTAGGAATAGCAGCAACAGATTCAGTTCCTGCATACAACCATTTAGGAGCAACATTTCCATAATATGGTAATGAAGGATTATAAGGTTGGTTTAATGGAATATAACCGCCTGAATTTAAAGTTTGGAACATCGTACCGGCAGCGTCATAAGGTCCTTCCAAAAGAACCGTTAACTCTGCGGCAATACCTGCAACAACCGTTAATGTTACCGGAACATCCATGATTGGCATAACAGGATCATTTGAAGTTACCCTGATATTGGCAGTATATACATCTGGCGCTAATCCGGCAGCATCAAAACCTACCATAATTTGATCAGCGGGATCCCCTGCCAGAACGTCTCCTGTAACAGATTCACCACCATTTAATGACAGCCAGCCGGTTGCGCCAACCACGTATGTTATGGTGAGGTATGGAGGATTTGCATCATTGTGTCCATCAAAATTAACATAGTAACTTGTTCCTCCATCTTCATCAAATAATCCAAGTGCAAACCATCCTGAACCTAAAGCTGTTTCAAAATCGGTAATTGCATTTCCACCCAACTCATATAATTTCCAACCTGCTGCATAGGTACTTGACTCCGTGTTATAATTATAATACTCAGTAACATCCCTTATTTCTGTGTCTAGAGTTGCAGGATCTGTAATCAGAGGATCACTTGTTAAATTGTTAATGTACCAGTAAGGCCAGTTTGTAGCATTTACATAACAATTTAACTCAATGGAAGAAATAATTGCACCAGGAGGGAGAACTACGCCAGAAACATCAAAACGCATCCATCCTGACTCAGCATCCCCAATACAACGAACTTCACTAACATCTGTAAATGTAGTACCATCCGTTGAACCTGTCCAATAATCAACATTAGAAGGAGATGCTGTTTCAGTGCCTCCACTGTATTGTATATTCGCCATGTAGGCAAGATCAAAACCACCAATATTACCAATAGCTAAATCTTCGGATCCATTTTGATTCTCAACAAGTGTATTGTTAAGTGATAATGGAGCAGGGTCTACTACCGGAGGTCCAGTTACATTTACATCAAAGGTAAAGTTTTCCTGATATGTTCCGGTTGCCATCGGGTAATAGAAGGTTCCTGGTCCCGGTACATCTTCCCAGGTAAGACCGGTTACACTTGGAGGAGCAAATGTCCAGCTTGTTGCATAATAATAATCATTGGCATCACAGCTACACATAACATCAGTACCAACAATCCATCCGTTGTCAAGTAAGGCATCTCCGAAAATGTCCATTACTATATAATTGTGAGCGTAAGGTAAATCAATAGCATACCAAACATACCCACTTTCAACTGGCAGGAATACCGGGCAATCTTCATTAGCACCCAGTGTTGTACCTGCTATACCTGTTACCGGATAAGGTCCGTTAACTGGTTGCGGGCTTGAGCATAAATCATTGGCAGGTGCCGGATAATATGTGAAAGTGAATGGACCAACCGGATTACTAAAGGATCCTGAACAGTCATCTGTCACATAGAAATCATATGTTTCACCCGTTGTTAGTGGGCCAATATTCAAAACACCACCTGTAGCAGGCACTGCTGCATTGGTTCCCAAGGTATAAGGGCTAACTCCCCACTCTACATCTGATTGACCGGAACCACTGTTCCACATTAGATCAATAAAACCACCAATATTGTTGGCTACTCCTAAATCCGTTGGATCAGGACAAGTAGGTGTTAAATCAACGGTAACATCATCAATACAAACTCCAAAATCAAAGCCTCCGGTACCATATAAACCAACAAAACGGATCCAGACACTTGATCCATTATATGCATCAAGATTAATAATTTCATTGGCGTAAGTTGTGTTTGTAACACCCGTAAACGAGGCAAGGGTTGTTCCAAAAGTTACACCATCAGTACTAAGCAAGACATCAAAATCCTGCGGATAGCTTGAACTTTCTGCCCTGTACCAGAAGTCCAGTGTGTAATTATCATTCAAAACAAACTCGGGAGTGGTCAAATTCGAACCTGAAAGATTTGAATATGCCCATTCAGTTCCAGAATGAGCGCCTCCATAAAGTGATTGTACCCAAGTATCATTATCCCAGCAAATTGGAGGAAAGGTTACATCTTCAAAACCTTCAGTATAAGGATAAGAGGTTACAGCGCTACAAAGTGTTGCAAAGTTCTCCGGACCGGCCCATCCACTTACTTCATCTGTTCCACAATCAGCCTGAACGTAAACATCATAGGACGTACTGGAAGTTAAACCTGATAAAGCTTGAGTTACAGTTGGGGTTGGTTCACCAGATACTGTTTTTGTATATAGCTGCGTTTGTGCACCTGTTCCAGGTAAAAAACCAGGAATGCCAACTTCTATATGCCATATAGTTTCTGTACCCTGGGGATTCCAGTTAAAATTAGCTGTTGTTTGTGTGATACTGGTGACGGAAAGCCCGGTTGGTTCAACACAGGTAGGGGTCAGATCTAAAGAAAAGTCATCAAAGCTCAAGTACCATGGGCTTCCGGTAAGTTCGTTAACACGAATGGCAAAATAATAAGTACCACTTGTTGTTGGAACAAATGTTCTGGTAACTTTTTGATATACCTTAGTTGTGGTTGTTCCTGCTTCAACAAATGAAGCTCCCATTTGTGTAGCACCTGTTGATACCTGGTCTGAATTCACAAATACATCTCCTGTCCATCCGGCATAATTATCTCCAGCCCACCAAAATACAAAATCATACGATGTAGAGGCAGTAAGGTCAAATCCTGGCGTCCACATATACTCATCAACTGCTGACCAACTATTTCTTAAAAACTGTGTTCCTGTTCTTGCATCAGCATCATAAGTTGAGTTTGAATTAGTCGTAGTAACCCAGCCCCCATTTTCTTTAAACCAACAGTCAGGAAATGCTGGTGTTACAACTGATTCAAATCCCTCAGTCCATGAAGGAGCAAGGGCTCCACAAACTGTTGTGAAATTCCATATTGTACCTGGAGTTTCAGCTTTTGCAGCATTTTTAGAAACAACCTGCCAATAATAAATTTGATTATTATCCAAATCAGCAGGTGGATCATATAATCCTGAACCTACTGCAGTTAAATTATCTGCAACTTTAACCAAAGGAGGATTAACCACGTCAAAATATAAATCATAGGTCTCGGTATTTAATCCGAAATCCCATGTCAAATTTGCATCAATTGCAACCCCTGAAACGCCTGAAGCAGGAGAAGGATTTGTTGCCGCATAAGGAAGATTAGTTGATGTGGTAAATGACCACACAGGGCCATAAGTATCTCCACCAACACCATGCTCAATTACCTGCCAGTAATAAGTTGTTGAATAACTCAAGTCTGCTGGCGGATTATAAGCGCCAGGATTGGTTGCAGTTGCGCCCGAAATTACCATGGACCCAGGGGGATTAACAACATCTAACAATAAATCATAGGTATCTGTACCATCACCGAAAGTCCACCCAAGATCAGTAGTAATGAGGACCGGAGATGCGAGATTAGCTGGAGATGGATCTGAAGGAACAGATGGAGGAAATACAGCTGGGGGAGTAAAGCCAAATGTTAAACCACTTGCTGGATAAATCAGGTCAGTAACTGTACAAGTTTCAGAACTAGTTGCTCCTGCAGTCGTAGCAGCCCAATCTGTTAAAGTGGTACGGTTCGAAAAGTCAGTAGCTGAAGTACCTCCGAGACCAACTTGAACAGTTGTTGAAGTGGTATTATTTGTAATGGTTCCATAAACGAGTTCAACAACGTTTGAAGTTTCGTAAAGTTTTATTTGGAAACTATAAGAATCACCAGTACCTGTTGATCCATATCTTTTATAGTTTTTGAATTGAATAATGAGGACTTGGTTTGGTGAAGTACCCGTTAATTCATACCTTAACTCTGCACCGGTTTGCGCTTGCAAATCTCTGGCAAACGGAGCAATCCTGGATCTGAGCTGCACTGGTGAAATTGTTGTTGTAGAACTCAATGGATTATATGAACTTGATGTGTTCATATCAACGCTTGGGGTTTCCGAACTTTGTCCTAAACCAATCCATCCATTGTTATTCACACCAAATTTGTCAAATGTATATCCATTATAATCAAAATTAAATCCAATATCAAATCCAACTCCAGTACGTAAAGAACCTCCCAGAGGAACTGTCGGATCAACAAAATACTGGTCATCACTGGTTTCACTACCTAATACAGTACCACCGGTAATTTCAGTATATGTTCCTGATGATTGGGCAAATACATAAGGACTCAGAACATCAGGAGATAAATTGATACCCTTAAGTTCTTCTTGTTGATTTAAATCTGCTAAAATCTCAAGAGCCTTTGCAGACATTTCAACTTCATCGTTTAATTCTTTCAGTGAAAATCCCTTTTCCAGTAATGCATTCACCTCTTCACTTTTAAGGTTCATTGCTTCAGCTTTCTTAAGGAGAATTTCCTTTTTCTGCATTGCTTTTTGCTCTGCTTTCAACTCTATTGATTTTTCCGCACTAATTTGCTTTTCAGTCATCTGAAAAGTCTTTTGTCGGGTGTTGTTTTTTTCAACAACCTGACCGGAAACGGAAATAGCGGCCCACGCCATCGAAATAAGCAAAAATGAGCGCCATAACTTTGTAAACTTTTTCATACACATTTAAAATTTAGGTTAAGACATTAAAATTATTATTATTTGAAATTGTCAAAATCGAACCATAAAATCAAGTTGTGCCATTGCAAATTCCGGGAGTATTTATTTTAAATTACCCACTTCAAAATCATCTGGAATCCATATTTTCCCAATATGTCATTCAATTTTCGAAATATGTTTAATTACACAACCTGAGTGTAGAGGAATGGTTATAACCGCACAAATTTAGCAATTTATCTTTATGCCCGACAAAAATGTTTGACCCTACGATACAATTTTCTCACGTTTTGTTAAGGTTTAAGATACGATTTCTTTTGATTTAGCTAACGCTGACGAATGGTTATTTTAAAATACAAAGTTATTAAGTGCACTAATCGCTGATTCGTGTTTTATTTGAAACTAATCCCTGAATAAATCCCATACAGGATCCCTCGGAGGAGACACTTGAATATGCAGGTTTTCATTGGAAACGGGATGCGCAAAATACAAATCCCTTGACAATAAATGAATGGATTGGTCAGTATTAGCACGCGGAAAGCCATATTTTACATCACCCCTAATCAAGCATCCAATTTTCGCTAATTGCACCCTTATTTGATGGTGGCGTCCGGTCATAAGTTCTATTTCAAGCAAGTGATATTTATCAGACGACTTAAGCAGTTTGTATTTTAATTCAGCCCGCTTGGCACTACCTTTGGGTTTACTTGAAGCAAATGATTTGTTCTTTTCCTGATCTTTAACTAAATAATGGATCAAATGGCCTTCCGGCTCGGGAGGTCTTTTGTTTACAACTGCCCAGTATACTTTTTGAATTTCCCGGTTGGCCAGCATTTTATTGAGTCGGGCTAATGCTTTAGAGGTTTTTGTAAAAATCAAAATCCCTCCAACTGGTCTGTCAAGCCTGTGCACAACACCCAGGTAGACATTCCCCGGCTTATTGTACTTTATTTTCAGGAAATCCTTAATTTGCTCATTAAGCGGAATATCACCTGTTTTATCTCCCTGAACAATTTGTGATGGCAGTTTATTGATAATTATCAGGTGATTATCCTCAAACAGGATTTGCCGTTCAGGATCAAATAAAATCATTGATCAGGTTAATATTGTTCTCTGTCATTTGGGAAGTTAACAGATTTTACATCGTCAATATACAGGGTTACCGAACCCTTGATTTCCTCGCTAAGATTATGGTACCTTCGCAGGAATCGTGGTGAAAATTTAGTGGTAATTCCTAACATATCATGTAATACCAATACCTGCCCGTCCACTTCATGACCAGCACCGATACCGATCGTGGGGATTTTAACTGCCTTTGTAACCCTGGCAGCCAATTCAGCCGGGATTTTTTCCAGAACAATACCAAAACATCCTGCTTCCTCTAAAAGGTGAGCATCGTGAATTAGTTTATCGGCTTCTTCCTTTTCAGTGGCGCGCACCACATAGGTTCCAAATTTATGGATCGCCTGAGGAGTTAAACCAAGATGACCCATCACCGGGATCCCTGCTGATAAAATCCGTTTTACTGATCCGATCACTTCCTCTCCACCCTCAATTTTGATGGCATTGGCTCCTGCTTCTTTCATAATTCGGATAGCTGATTGAAGTGCTTCAATTGAGTTACCCTGATAGGTCCCGAAAGGTAAATCAACCACGATCAGAGCACGGGTAACTGCCCGCTGAACCGATGAAGCATGATAAATCATTTCGTTTAATGTTATCGGAAGCGTGGTTTTATGACCTGCCATGACATTTGATGCAGAATCACCAACCAAAATCACATCTATTCCTGCATCATCCAGGATTTTAGCCATTGAAAAATCATATGCAGTAAGCATTGCAATTTTTTCCCCTCTCAGCTTCATTTCCTGAAGAACATGTGTGGTAATTTTTGAATAATATTGCCTGGAGTCTTTTGCCTTTTCCATGAGGATATGTTTTTCGCAAAGTTAAATGTTTTTTAATTTGATAAGCTTTTCATGCAACCATTCAGATGTATTGAGAATCTTAAATTCGCCGGTAGGTGAAATAATAATTATGGAAACAGAATGTTATACTTAATTATTCTATAAATTTGCAAGGCTTCTGATTTCAAAAGGGATGAATAAAATTTTACGAAATACACTGATCGTTTTTTTGATTTTTGCAGGATTTACCGGATGTGAAACTGATTTTGACACCACTGCTCCTTATAAGGACATAACCATCGTTTACGGGCTGCTCGATTCAAAAGACTCGATGCAATACATTAAAATCAATAAAGCATTTTTGGCTGAGAACAATGTACTTACCTATGCAGCACTGGAGGATTCAAACAGCTATCCTTACCCGCTTGATGTTTGGATTGAAGAATGGTCATCAGGAGATTCAGTGAAGGCAATTTATTTCGATACTACATCGGTTTATAATAAAGAACCTGGCCAGTTTTACAATCCCCGACAGGTTATTTATAAATGGAATAAGCCAGCACAGCCTTTTAAAATTAAATACGTTGTAGAAGGTCTCAACGACACCATCGGTGTGGAATATTACTGGCTCAATGATGAAAGTGACTACCGGTTAAAAATTAGGAATCCTAAAAACGGGAAAGTTATCTCGGCCGAAACCCCGCTGGTTCAGGATTTCAGCATAACTCGCCCTGGGTTTGCAACATTTATTCGGTTTGTACCTGACCCCGCCACACCAAAGCAATTTAGTTGGGAGAGTGCTGAAAACAGTGGTCAGTATGATTATGAATTAAGATTCAATTACCGTGAGTTAAATTTTGGCAGCAACGATACCATTGATAAACATATTACGCTTGCATCTCAATCGGTCACTGCAGATCCTGGTACCAATGAGTACTCCTTCTTCTACTGGGATTATAATTTTTATTCAGCATGCAGATCACTCATCCCTTACACGGATCAAAATCGGGAAGATCAGGTCAAAGACCGCTTTACCGGAACAATCGAACTTATCGTAGCTGCTGCCGAAACCCAGTTTTCGCTTTACCGTCAGGTATATGAACCATCAACAAGTATTGTTCAGGAGAAACCAACCTATACTAATGTTGATAACGGGCTTGGGATATTTTCAAGCAGAGCACAAAAAAGTAAAGCTAAAAAGCTACACGCCGAAACAGTTACCGACCTGAAAAACACAGAAGATAATATCTACAAATTTGTGTATTGATTTTTCCTTATTTGTTGGGCTCCTCTTTGTATTTCTGACATTGTGTCACAATTTCCACCAATCTTTTTTCAATTTCCTTTTTAGCCCCAAGGAGCTGATTTAATGGCCCTTATGCTCAACAGGGCTCATAATACGCTTATTGAGTTTTCAATTTGTTATGCAAATTATCATAGTCCTTCCTTTGGCATAATGATTGAATAAGCCGAGAACCGATAAGATTAATAATAGAAAAATAAGAATATATAAAAGCATAAACAAATGGGAAAAATAATTGGAATTGACCTTGGAACAACGAACTCGTGTGTTGCCGTAATGGAGGGAAACGAACCTGTTGTAATTCCAAACAGTGAAGGCAGAAGAACCACTCCTTCAATAGTGGCATTCACTGAAAATGGTGAGCGTAAGGTAGGTGACCCGGCCAAACGTCAGGCCATCACTAACCCC
Organism: Bacteroidales bacterium; assembly: GCA_020438105.1. Taxonomy (GTDB): domain Bacteria; phylum Bacteroidota; class Bacteroidia; order Bacteroidales; family JAADJA01; genus JAADJA01. Next base: position 47,628 of record JAGQVE010000004.1, on the reverse strand, counting down.
GAAAAAACCATCTTCAGCATTAAAAGATTTATGGGTGAAACTTTCGACCGTGTATCCAAAGAAGTTGAAAGGGTACCTTATAAGGTAGTTAAAGGTGACAATAATACACCCCGCGTTCAGATTGATGACAGGAAATACACCCCGCAGGAAATCTCAGCGATGGTGCTTCAGAAAATGAAAAAAACAGCTGAGGATTATCTTGGACAGGAAGTTACCGAAGCAGTTATTACTGTACCAGCTTATTTCAGCGACTCACAACGTCAGGCTACCAAAGAAGCAGGTGAAATTGCCGGGCTTACCGTTAAAAGGATCATTAACGAACCCACTGCTGCATCATTGGCCTACGGTCTCGACAAAAAAAATAAAGATATCAAAGTAGCTGTGTACGACCTTGGTGGAGGAACATTCGATATTTCAATCCTCGAACTGGGCGACGGTGTATTTGAAGTAAAATCAACCAATGGTGATACCCACCTCGGTGGCGATGATTTCGATCAGAAGATCATCGATTGGCTGTCAGAAGAATTTAAAAAAGACGAAGGCGTAGATTTGAAAAAAGATCCGATGGCCCTTCAGCGTTTGAAAGAAGCTGCTGAGAAAGCCAAGATCGAACTTTCAAGCTCCAGCGAAACAGAAATAAACCTACCGTACATCATGCCGGTGGATGGCGTGCCAAAACACCTTGTGAGGAAATTATCACGTTCAAAATTCGATCAATTGACCGAGGACCTGGTTAATGCAACTATTGGCCCCTGTAAAATGGCTTTAAAAGACGCGGGAATGACTGCTTCTGATGTGGATGAGGTAATTCTGGTTGGAGGATCAACCCGTATCCCCTCGATTCAAAAAACCGTGCAGGATTTCTTCGGAAAAGCGCCTTCAAAAGGTGTTAATCCGGATGAGGTTGTAGCTGTTGGTGCAGCCATTCAGGGTGGTGTACTCACAGGTGAGGTGAAAGATGTTCTGTTGCTTGATGTAACACCCCTTTCGCTCGGGATTGAAACACTGGGTGGTGTAATGACCAAGCTTATTGAATCAAACACAACAATTCCGACTAAAAAATCGGAAACTTTCTCTACTGCAGCTGATAGTCAAACTTCGGTTGAAATCCATATCCTGCAGGGTGAACGTCCGATGGCAAATCAAAATAAGAGCATCGGAAGATTTCACCTCGATGGAATTCCTCCTGCACCTCGAGGAATACCCCAAATCGAAGTTATTTTCGATATAGATGCCAATGGTATTCTGCACGTTACAGCTAAGGATAAAGCAACAGGTAAATCCCAGAATATTCGCATCGAAGCTTCTTCAGGCCTATCGGATGACGAAATCAAAAAAATGAAAGACGAAGCTGCAGCTAATGCTGAAGCTGATCAGAAAGCAAAAGAAGAAATCGATAAGCTGAATAATGCCGATGCCCTCGTATTTCAAACTGAAAAACAGTTGAAAGAATATGGTGATAAAGTTCCGGCCGACAAAAAAGCGCCCATTGAAGCAGCACTTGGCAAACTGAAAGAAGCTCATAAAAACAAAGACATTGCCGCCATTGACGCTGCTATGAATGAGCTGAACACTGCATGGCAGGCCGCAAGCCAGGAAATGTATGCTGCCTCGCAACAAGCAGGTGGACAGGATGCGGGCCAACAGTCGCAAGGACAAGCAGGAGGAAATGGCAATCAGGCTGGAAGCAATGATGAAGTTACAGATGTCGACTTCGAAGAAGTGAAAGACGACGATAAAAAGTAGTAATTCACAACACTATATATATCCACGGCGCTCATTTTGAGGGCCGTTTTTTTTATTCCTCTTCCATCAGTTTTTCTTTAATTCTCGACTTGAGAATATCAATACCGATTTGATTTTTCCCTCCCTGTGGGATGATGATATCGGCATAGCGTTTATTAGGTTCAATAAACAGAAGGTGCATCGGTTTAACAAAAGCACTGTAATGATCGAGCACTTGTTTGAAATTCCGGCCCCGTTCTTCAATGTCACGCCAAATGATACGCATCAGTCGTTCATCGGGATCAGCATCCACAAATACCTTGATATCCAGTTTTTTGCGTAAACGTGGGTTGGTAAGGATTAGAATTCCGTCAACGATGATCACTTTTTTGGGTTCTACGAGCGTAGTTTCTTTTGCCCTGGCACAGGTAACATAGGAATATATCGGCATCCCAATGGTTTCACCTGCTTTTAATTTATCAAGCTGTTCAATCAGTAAATTAAACTCAATAGAAGAAGGATGGTCGAAATTGATTTTTCGTTTTTCCTCCGGTGATAAATGTCCGTTATCCTTATAGTATGCATCCTGTGAAATTACAGATACCGACCCTGGAGGCAAACTTCTGATAATTTTCTTTACAACGGTTGTTTTTCCTGACCCGGATCCACCGGCTATTCCTATAACTAACATAAAAGTGACTAAAATTGATAAGTGACTATAGTTTTAATTGACTAGCGTTTGGATTGACTAAATTGACTAAAATGTCGCATATTGCCAACTGCATACTGCTACACCTCCTTCATCACGGGCAATGCTCTTTTCTTTTTCCACATACCCCTCGTAAAATCAGGAAACTGCATTGGCCAGCTTCCGCTGGCAATGGATTTTGAGCTTAGTTCTGTTACAGCACTTAAAACTGCAGCATCATATACATCCATATCCGGTTCAAGACCGTTTTTCAGTGCATTGATCAAACGATAATCTTCCAAATAATCCATGCCTCCATGACCGGCACCTTTTGCTTCCATTTCCATTTTTGCCCATAATGGATGATAATACGCATCTTTATAGTTATTCAGATCTTCCCAACTGTGTCCTTGTGTTTTGCCCTCGATGTGAATCAAAGGTGTTGGGTATTTTCGGACAATGCCATTGGTTCCCTGCACCAGGATATCGCGGCTGTATGGTCTCGGACTACTGGTATCATGGGTTACCAAAATCGTTTCGCCATTCATTGTTTTGATCATCGTAGAAACCACATCACTCAACACAAATTTTTCATCTGCCTGTGGACTTTCAAGCCCAAATTCCTCCACAGCATATTTATGCAGCCCCCGTGTTTTTGTTCCGAACGAAACGAGGTAATCGATATAATTCCCACGGTTGATATTCATACATTGAGCTACCGGTCCGAGGCCATGTGTTGGATACAGGTCGCCGTTGGTGGTCATTGAATGAGCCCTGCGCCAAACACCTTCTCCATTCATATCATGTTTCACGGCTCTCAGATCATGCAGGTATCCGCATCGGGCATGAAGCAATTCACCCAATACTCCATTTTGCACCATATTAAGGATCATCATCTCTTCCCGATCGTAATTGCAGTTTTCCATCATGATGCAATGCTTGCCGGTTCGCTCCGCTGTTTCGATCAACTTCCAGCAATCCTCAATAGTTTCAGCAGCAGGAACTTCAGTGGCAGCATGCTTACCCGTGTTCATTGCTTCAAGACTAACCGGTACGTGCCATTCCCAGGGTGTGGCGTTGAATACGAGATCAATGTCGTTACGCTCACACAAGCGTTTAAAATCTTCTTCGCCATTCGAATATCCTTCCGGTTTAGGGAAACCGGCCTCTTCCACCATTTTTTGGGCTCGTTCAACCTTGGATGGAACAATGTCGCATACCGCAACAATTTGGCAATCTTTGATTTTTAGAAAATTGCTCACATGAGATGTTCCCTGCAAACCAACTCCTACCATTCCTATTCTGACAATATCCAATTTTGGCAATAAAAAGGGATAATGATTGAGTGCAGGTAACATTTGAGTTGCTGATGATTGCAGGGCTGCTCCACCAATTGCCAGACCAAGTCCGGCTTTTGTAGATTTCTTCAGGAAATTCCGACGATTGTATGAATTATGCATGAAGGCAAGATTAATTATTCAAAACAAAAATAAAGTTTTGAATTTAATCCAGACTGATAATGAGCAAGTTTTTAGGGATTAGAGTAAAAAACTAAGCAAAATCCCTGCTGCCACCGCAGAACCTATCACACCGGCCACATTCGGAGCCATTGCATGCATCAGCAAGTGATTGGATGGATCATATTTCAGTCCTTCATTCTGAACTACCCTTGCACTGTCCGGTACCGCTGAAACCCCGGCTGCGCCCACCAATGGATTTATCCGGTTTTCCTTAGGTAGAAACACATTCATCACTTTAGCAAACATGATTCCCCCGGCAGTAGCTACCATAAATGATAAGGCTCCAAGCACAAAGATCAGGATCGATTCCCCGGTAAGGAAAACATCAGCCTGTGTAGAAGCTCCAACAGTAAGGCCCAGAATAATCGTGACAATATCAATCAGGGCATTTCTGGAAGTTTCCGCTAAACGACGAGTAACACCACTTTCTTTTAGAATATTTCCAAAGAAAAGCATTCCCAACAAAGGCAATGCGCTTGGCGAAATAAATGTTGTGAGCAAAAGACCAATAATTGGAAATAGTATTTTTTCAAGCTTGGTCACCGATCGTGGCGGTTTCATTTTGATCACCCGTTCTTTTTTGTTGGTGAGCAGTCGCATAATCGGCGGCTGGATCACCGGAACCAGGGCCATATATGAATATGCGGCAATGGCAATCGGACCAATGAGATTTTTAACATAGATCGGATCGCCGGCTGCGGTTTGCCCAATCACATTTAAACCATTAGCAAGCTTGGATGAAAGGAAGATAGCTGTCGGACCATCAGCTCCTCCAATGATACCGATGGCGCCCGCTTCAGCTGGATGAAAACCCAGTGTTAGTGCACCCAGAAAAGTAGCAAAAATCCCTAATTGAGCTGCAGCTCCCAAAAGCATCAAACGCGGATTGGAAATTAGTGATGAAAAATCAGTCATGGCGCCAATGCCCAGAAAAATCAATGGCGGATAAATCCCGGTTTTCACACCATAATATAAGTAGTTTAAAACACTACCATCTTCATAAATTCCGATCTTCAGGCCGGCATTTAACATAAATGGAATGTTACCAATAAGAACTCCAACCCCGATCGGGATCAGCAGCAACGGTTCATAATCGTATCGAATCGCCAGAAAAATAAAAAACAACCCCACTGCGATCATGATGATATGTCCCCAGGTGGCATTGGCAAATCCGGTATAACTGAAAAACCGCTGAATCCCTTCCATAGGATCCGAAAGATGATCGGTAGGGGGAACCTGCTGCTCCACCTGTGTTTGTTCGGTTCGCGGTGATTTTTGAGCGCCCGATTCATCGGCTTGGATCCAACCTGACAGAATGGTCAATATCGCCAATATTCCAAAAACGGTTAGCGCTTTTCTGAGGGAGATCTTCATGATAATTCAATTAACACATCACCTTCCAGGACACTATCGCCGGGCTGAACTTTTATGGCTGAAATACTACCATCTTTTTCCGCAAGGATGCTGTTTTCCATTTTCATTGCTTCGTAAACCAGTAGTTTATCGCCTTTTTTCACCTCATCACCTGTACGAACCAATACCTGCATGATATTGCCGGGCAGGGGGGCCTTGATCTGGAAAGAACCGATGCTTTTTTTGATCTTCGTTTCGCTGCGACGTGGGGCCGGCACCTCCTGACGAACCAGCATAGGTGTTTTGGGCTGTGCCACCTGCTTGTGAACTTCCACTTCGTAACAAGTTCCGTTTACCTCCACTTTGGCGATGTTGTCCTCAAACTTGTGCACCTCTACATCGTAATCGTTTCCCCGTATGGTGAATTTAAATTTCTTCATGGGTTTTATTTCATTTTAAAGTAATCGTTGACATTATAAATTTTTGAGCTCCAGGGCGTGTAGGATCGTTGAACATTTTTAATGGTAAGGGTATGGCTCTCTTCATCGTGTTCGTTCAGGTACATAAATAAAGCCATACTGATGGCAGCATTCACCTCTCCTACCATGGCCAGTTCATCATCGGCCTCGACGTGTTTTCCTTCTTTCCTGAGCCGTTGCCTGGTCTTCAGATTGATCAGTTTGGGAATGTTGTTATACACAAAATACATGACCACAAGGGCAAAAAACACCGTGAGGTATCCCACCACTGCCAGTACAACGGAGAATTCCGAAATGGCTGAAAAGTCAAATGTTATCTCTGCAAACATCTTTATATTTTTTAAAGTGGAATATTGCTGTGTTTTTTCACCGGGTTTTTATCCTTTTTGGTTGAAAGCGTACTCAACGCACGAATGATCCTGAAACGGGTATTTCGAGGTTCAATCACATCGTCGATATAACCGTAGCGAGCTGCTTCGTAGGGATTGGCAAATTTATCACGGTATTCTTGTTCCTTGTTTGCAAAGTAATTGGCTCTTTCTTTCTGATCTTCAATTTTGGCAATATTTTTACCTTCCAACACTTCAATGGCCCCTTTGGGTCCCATCACGGCTATTTCAGCAGTTGGCCATGCATAGTTGATATCGCCCCGCAATTGTTTCGATCCCATCACATCATGTGCTCCTCCATACGATTTCCTTAAAGTGATGGTCACCTTTGGCACTGTAGCTTCACCGTAGGCAAACATCAGTTTAGCACCATGAGTGATGATGCCACCGTATTCCTGGGCACTACCGGGCAAAAATCCCGGAACATCAACAAGGGTGACAATTGGAATATTAAACGCATCGCAAAAACGGACAAACCTTGCTGCTTTCCTGGAAGAATTTATATCGAGAACACCCGCCAGGAAATTTGGCTGGTTAGCTACGATCCCACAGGGGATTCCATTAAAATGTGCGAATCCAACCACAATGTTTTTGGCGTAATGCCTGTGAAACTCCAGGAACTCACCATGATCAACGATGGGATAAATTACATCTTTTACATTGTATGGTTTATTGGGATCTTCAGGGATCACCTCATTCAGGCTGTCGTCCATTCGATCGATTGGATCGTTACATTCTGCCAATGGCGGATCTTCCAGGTTATTTTGCGGAAGATATTCCAGCACTTTGCGGATCAACATAAATCCTTCCTGTTCGTCATCCGCTTTAAAATGTGCAACGCCTGATTTAGAAGTATGCACATCTGCACCTCCCAAATCTTCGGTAGAAATATCTTCTCCGGTTACGGTTTTTGTCACCCTTGGACCGGTCACAAACATGTAACTGGTTTTTTCACTCATAATGATCACATCGGTGAGTGCCGGAGAATAAACAGCTCCACCGGCACATGGGCCGAAAATGGCCGAGATCTGCGGAATCACACCCGAAGCCATGATGTTTCTTTGGAAAATTTCGGCATATCCCGCGAGGCTCTTCACCCCTTCCTGAATACGGGCGCCGCCGCTGTCGTTGATCCCAATGATGGGTGCGCCCACTTTCATGGCCTGGTCCATCACCTTACACACCTTCAGTGCAAAGGTTTCGGAAAGTGAGCCGCCAAAGACCGTGAAATCCTGTGAGAAAATATAAACCACACGTCCGTCGATGGTTCCGTGGCCAGTGATCACACCATCCGAAAGATAGTGCTGGTTTTCTAGTCCAAAGTCGTGGCTGCGGTGTGTTACGAACATATCAAACTCCTCGAAACTTCCTTCGTCGAGGATCATTTCGATCCGTTCGCGGGCTGTGTATTTTCCCTTTTTATGCTGATCCTCGATACGGTGTTCACCTCCACCAAGGCGGGCTTTCTCTCTCAGTTCAACCAACTGACGAACCTTATCCTGGTTGCTCATGGTTTCTCTTGTTTTTGGATAATATAAAATTCTAATTCTTTGCTGATGGCCTAACTTTCAGTTTCCCAACTCAACCAGTTTAACTAATTCAACTGTTTAAACTAATTAAACTGATTTAACCAATTCAACTATTTTCCACAAAACTCCATCAATACACCAAATGTCGATTTGGGATGAAGGAAGCCTATGTTGAGGCCTTCAGCTCCTTTGCGCGATGTTCTATCAATGAGTTGGACTCCGTTCTCTTCAGCTTGTTTAAGTGCATCATTTACATTCTCCTGTGCAAAAGCGATGTGATGGATACCCTGACCCTTCTTTTCGATGAATTTACCAATGGGTCCCTCAGGATCGGTAGATTCGAGTAATTCTATCTTGGTTTGCCCAACCATAAAAAAAGCGGTTTTCACTTTTTGATCCGCCACCTCTTCGATAGCATAACATTCTAATCCAAGTACTTTTTCGTAGAATGGAATCGCTTCATCCAGACTTTTTACTGCAATTCCAATGTGCTCAATGTGAGTAGGTTTCATAATAAATTTCTATTGTTAATTGATTCACAAAAGTAGAGGGATTTTTATTAATACCAAGGGATTAACTCTTTTTTTTGGAAATATTTAACGTTTTCAAATAATTCATCTATTCTCGATAAATTTAGAAACAAAAAGCCCGGAAATAGCTTTTCTACTTCCGGGCTTTACCTCATGGCTTCTGGGTTTGTTAATATTTAGTTTACGGTTCTATTCGTATAGGAATGGTCATCTTTACATTAACAGCTTTTCCTCGTTGAAGCCCCGGACTCCATTTACCACTGGTTAATTTCAGCACACGTACAGCTTCCTTATCCAACAGAACTTCCAGTCCTTTAAGCACCTCAATGTCTTCCAGAGTACCATCTGCTTTCACAACAAATTGCAGGATTATGGTTCCATAAACTCCTTTACCAGTGATTTCCTTCGGATAAATAAAATTACTTGAAATAAAACTCAAAAGTGCCGTGGTCCCACCCGAATACTCGGGTTGCTTTTCAGCAATAGAGAATATTACCGGTTCATTTGATTCCTCAAGTTCAATGTTTTCTACAATGACCATGCAATCAAGTGCATTAGAAGACACTGATCTGTTCATACTGCTTTTATTTAACATAACTCCGTTAAAATAGCCATTGGCTCCAACCGCATAATCACTAACACCCAATGGCAGCGGTAAGGGTTGTTTAACGGTTGTTTGTTCACCACCATCATTTCGAACCTGCGAGTCAATTGCAACAAATGAAGTATAGGCAGTCAATAAATTGTATTTCAAACCAAGTGAAGTCATCTCATCGGCATGCTCTTCATTCTGGGCCAGGTTGCTGTAATCATCTAGCAGCCGGATCCGTTCACGAGCCCATAAATAGCGCAATGCTGAATTGTCAGAAGCACCATTTTCATTTCTGATCCCCATTCCCCATTCAAAGTTTTGAGTTCCCGTTTTCCCGATAACTTTCACTGAGCCATTAGCCTGTCCACGATATTTTCCATAAACCAAAAGGGGTCTTTCGGAAAATACATCCGGTACTTCGAGGGGTTCCACATCATACACATCCAAACCTTCAAAATTCACATGGATATTTGTCAATACAGGGTTAGTTACATAACTTCTGAATTTAACGGCCATTGATTTGGCTTCAGTTTGGTTGATTGCAATAAATGGAATTCCTTTGCCAACATGTGCCATTCCTTCAACCAAAAATCGGTTAACGGAGGTGCCTATCCCAAAAGTGAAAAAGTTAGCTTTTCCCATATTCTTGCGGATCAGATCAAAGGCGTCTTTTTCAACCGAAACATACCCATCAGTTGCAATAACGAAGGTACGTGCATAATCTTCAGTACCTTTCAGTGCCAGGGCACGTTTCAGGGCTGGTAACAATTCTGTTCCGCCCCCTCCGCGCTGGTTCTCTATAAAACTGATCGCTGATTTTATATTAGCAGAATTGGCTTCAACTGATTCAGGCGAAAACAGTTCTGAATCGCCGGCAAACAATAACACATTAAACTTATCAACTGACCGTAAATTGCCAATCAGATTATTAAGCAATTCTTTGGTTACATCCAACGGAAAACCATACATGGACCCGGAAACATCAACAATAAACACATATTCCCGAGGAGGAATATTTTCAGGCTTTACCTGCTCGGGAGGCTGAACCATTAATAAAAAGAAGTTTTCTTCTTCGCCCTCATAAGTGAGCAAACCCGACTGAATTTGGTTTCCCTTTAATCTGTATTTCAAGATGAAATCACGGTTTCCTCCAGCGCTTTCAGTCTCCGGCAATTCAATTTTCACCTTGTTGGCATTCAGAAATTGCACATCGGCCTGGTGTGTAGGGCAAACCACATCCTGCAAGGGCATACCGGCATTGAGATTCACTTTCAGGTTGAACTTGTAAAGTGGAAGTTCGCCCTCATGGGTATATGGATTCGAAACCCACTTGTTGCCTGCACTAGCAAGGTCTTCGCTCGGACTGCTATAGCGCGGGCCTACCACAGTAGGGTAAACAAATTCGTAAATACCTTCTTCAGGTACCAGTAATTTGGTGTAAAAAAGTTCCACTTTGATAAGGTCGCCGGGCATGATATTGGCCACATTCATCTGGAAAACATTGGGTCGTTGCTGTTCGAGCAAAGAGGCACTCTGACCATTTTGTTTTGCTGCCTCATAATCCTGACGAGCTTTTTGTTTTTCCTCAATCTTGGCAATAATGGTTCGTTCACCAATGGTCATTTGCATGCCGTAAACCGCGGCCCGCGTCGATCCCGGAAAAACATAAATGGCTTCTATGGGTTTGGTCCCTTCGTTTTTATATACTTGCTTCACCTTTACATCGGCAATCACGCCGGCGATATTTACTTCAGCAGATGTAGATTTTAATGGGAGCGCTTCTGCATCCGGATCATCCGACTGTACAAAGAAATACGGAGATTCCGTTTTGTCAGGGATTGTTTCTGGTTGACTAATCAGTCTTCCGCCTTGTAAGAGCAGAAGACTGATGATGAACAGCGATTTCAGTTTTATTAATATACTTTTCATGACTTTTTATTTTAAAACAAACTTAACCGGTAAAACCATTTGCACATTTACAGGGAGGGTTCTTTGCAATCCGGGTTTCCATTTGGGCATCAATTTTACAATTCTTAAGGCCTCTTCATCACAACCACCGCCAATTCCCCTTAACAATTGAATGTTTCTGATAGAGCCATCATTCCATACCACAAACTTGACATAAACAGTACCTTGAATTCCCAATTCCCTTGCAATTTCAGGATATTTAATCCGATCATACAAAAAGTCGTACATCGCTTTATCACCGCCGGGGAATAAAGGCTTCTGCTCAGATGAAATAAAAATAACCGGTTCTTCTTCCTCTTCACCTGACTCTTCGTCTACAAAATAGTCTAAATCGTTTAATCCCTCATCCGGCTCTTCCCAAATGATTTCTTCAACTTCGACAGGTGTGTTGTTATCGATTATTTCAATGATCGAAGTTTGAATAACCGGCTTAGGTTTTGGTTTGGGCTGCTCCTGAACTGTAACATCAATCATTTGCTCAATTGGAATATTCTCACCAAGATTCCAGTCGGATAAGGTATAAGTTCTGACAGTAGTCCATTCAAAGGCCGCGAGCACAAAAGCAAGGCTGAGGATCATTCCGATCTGAAAGAACAAACTTCGCTTTTTTTCGAGTTTCCCATTTTTTGTTTTAGCATAATTTACTAATGATTTACTGTTTTTCATAGTTTTGAATTTTAAAGGTTCGTAATTTGTTTAGTTGATATTGAGATGAGCAAACAGCAGAAATTCCATAAAACAGAATCAATTTTTTTTCAGAAACTGCGTTATAGCACATGGTATAAAGTTTGTAACCAATTGCCCTAAAGCAAATTCCACATGTTTATTAAAATCAATTTCAGGCCCGATCGTGAAGGTGATATTAAATCACATTCCGATGAGAAATTGATTTTTCAGTATCAAAAAACTTCCGATACAAAATATATTGGTGAAATATTCAACCGGTATACCCACCTGGTTTATGGTGTTTGTTTGAAATACCTCAAGCATGAGGAAAACAGCAAAGATGCGGTGATGCAGATATTTGAGGATCTTCATCTTAAACTAATGGAGCATAAAGTTGAAAATTTCAAAAGCTGGATTTACTCCGTTTCAAAAAACCATTGCCTGATGGAACTTCGAAAAAATGGTAAAGAAGAGAGGAGTCGCGTGGAGATTTATGAAAAAATCCGGGCAGAAATTATGGAATCTGTAGATGTTTTCCATCATAATAACAGTTCTGATATTTCAGAGAAAATCCCCAAACTAAAACAAGGGATAAAGCAGCTGAAAACAGAACAACGTACATGTATTGAATTGCTATATTTACAAAATAAAAGTTACCTGGAGGTTTCTGAAATTACGGGGTACAGCATGAAAAATGTGAAAAGTTACATACAGAATGGTAAGAGAAATTTAAAGATCTTTCTTGAAGAATGAGCAGTAGCAAAAACACATATGGTTTATTTAATCCCTCGGGCTGCCTTACACAGGATGCATTGCTCAGGTATACTAAAGCTGAGGTGACCAATGATGAATTGGAAAGCATTCAGATGCATTTGAATGATTGTGAGTTTTGCAGAGATGCTATGGAGGGTTTGGCTTCGGTTCAGCATGTTGATCAGCTAACAGAAAATATTGATACCCTCAAAAACGATTTAAAGAAAAAATTTGATGATCGTTCACCAAAGCAACCCGCCAAAACAATTCAGATCAGAGGTCGGATTGCATGGATTGGTGCGGCAGCTTCCTTGATTATTCTTATTGGATTTCTTTATTTTCTCACGGATCAAGTTGTTATAAAGCAACCTCAAACCGCCGAGGAAATCAGCATAGGTAATGAAACAGTTCCACCCATGCCTAAAGCAAAAAACCAGGTAAATCATCAAGCCGATGACCAATCAGTGGAAACTGAGGAGGTATCGGGCATGGGAAGTGCAAAAAATGTTTCGGAAATACCAGGAAAAGAAAAAACAAACACCTTAGAAACTGCAAATGAAGATATTAGTTTGCCCAAACGGAATGGAAAGCTAACTCCAATGAAAATTCAAAAGCCTCAAATATCAAGTGCCGATACTCAAATATTAAAACAATTGGCAGAAGAAAGCGAGGCCCAAATGGAAACTGCCACTTCTGAAGCAGCCATTGCATCAACCCAGCCGGTAGAATATTATCTTGGAGAAGTGATTGTTTACAACCAGGAATTTGAGGGCATTTACCTGGACGAGGCCGTTGTACAAGACAAAGCGATCAGGTCGGCACCAAAGTCTGCAGCCAATTCCGTTATGATTAAAACTGAAAGTGCTTCTTCAGAAAAAAAATCGCCAAACACTCAACGAAATGAGAACGAACACTTTTTCACTGTTGTTGACCAAATGCCGCAATTTCCTGGCGGTCAGGAAATGCTCCAGCGTTATTTAAGCGAAAACATTCAGTATCCAGCAAAAGCAGCTCGCCTTGATATTCAGGGAACGGTGGTAATTTCATTCATTGTTGAAAAGGATGGATTAATCACCAATGCTAAAATAATCAGAGGTATTGGAGGAGGATGCGATGAAGAAGCACTTCGCGTTATTCTATCCATGCCAGCATGGCAACCCGCCCTAAAAGAAGGAAAACCAATGCAGGCAATTTTTAGTTTGCCAATAAAATTTCGCCTGAGATAATCTTAATTTTTTTGCTTTAACAACGCTTTGGTGGAGAGCAATCCACATGCAGCTTCGATATCCTGACCACGGCTCGCTCGCAGGGTAGTTCGGATTCCCTTTTTATTCAGTCCGTCGATAAATTGTTGTATGGTTTCATCAGAGGATGAGCGATAGGGAGCATCCGGGATGGGATGAAACCGTATTAGATTGATTCGGCAGCGAATTCCATTTAATAACCTGGCCAGTTGATTTACATGCCGGGGTGTATCATTCAGATCTTTAAACATGATATATTCGAATGAAACCCTCCGTTGGCGACTCATATCATATTCGCGGATCACCTTTAAAACCTCCTCAATGGGGTGGTTGTTCTGAACAGGCATCAGCATCCGTCGCTCATCATCAAAGGGAGAATGGAGACTAACAGCCAAATGGCACTCACTGTCGTTCAGGAATTTTGTCATGGTTCCGATAATGCCTATGGTTGACACCGTAATCCTGCGGGGGCTCATTGCAAAACCCCAATCAGCAGTTAATATCTCAAGACTCTGAATTACATGATGGTAATTATCCATGGGCTCCCCCATGCCCATGTAAACGATATTTGTTAGCGAATCCCGCTCGGGCAAACTGCGGATCTGGTTTACAATTTCTCCGGCCGTTAAATTACTTTGAAAGCCCTGCCTGGCTGTCATGCAAAAGCGGCAGCCCATGCGGCAGCCCACCTGCGACGAAACGCATAGGGTAGCCCGGTCGCGATCGGGAATGTAGGCAGCTTCGATAAACTGCTTGTTTTTAACAGGATAAAGATATTTTTTGGTTCCATCAGCCGAAATACTCACCGAGGAAGGCGCAACTAATCCAACTTCATATTTTTCTGAAAGTAAATTGCGTGCGTTTTTGGAAAGGTTTGTCATGTCCTCAAAGGAAGTCACCTCCTTTTTATACAACCAATCAGCAAGTTGTTTAGCAGTAAAAGCCGGCAGTCCAAGTTCCAAAACCACTTGCTTCAGTTGATCCAATGTTTTGCCAAAAAGTATTTCTTTTTCCATTATAAAAAATCCGGGTGCAAAGATAACACAATCCCTTCCTTATATGTTTATTATATGAGGATCAGGCAAATTGATCCAAAAATATTTTGTAAATTTATGGTATCTAAAAACACAAAAACATGAAACTACTAGTTGCAGTTGATATGTCATCCATTACAGAGACAATCATCGATAAAGTAATTGAGATCGGACTTAAAATTAATCCTCAAATTTGGCTGGTCCACGTCGTTCAGCCCGATCCTGATTTTGTGGGTTATGATGTTGGGCCACAAACCGAGCGTGATTTTATTGCGAAAAAGTATCAGCAGAAACACCGCGATTTGCAGTCGCTGGCCGAACCAATGAAAGCTAAAGGGTTAAAAGTTACGCCGCTCCTTTTGCAAGGTCCCACAGTCTCCACAATTCTTGAAGAAGCAGACGACATTGATGCTGATATGATCATCACCGGATCACATGGTCATGGGATGATGTATGACATTTTTGTAGGAAGTGTGAGCAAGGAAGTTTTACACCGATCCACCCGGCCGGTATTGATAATCCCGGTGAAGGATTAAACAAATGCACTGATTCCAGTAATGTCGTTGCCAGTGATCAGCAAATGAATATCATGGGTTCCTTCATAGGTAATCACCGACTCCAGGTTCATCATGTGGCGCATCATCGGAAAATCGTCGGTAATGCCCATTGCTCCGAGTATTTGCCTTGATTCACGTGCAATCTGCAAAGCTATATTTACATTGTTTCTTTTAGCCATTGAAATCTGAGCCGGTGTGGCTTTACCTTCATTTCGCAAAACTCCAAGTCGCCAGGCCATAAGTTGAGCCTTGGTAATTTCGGTAACAAACTCTGCCAGTTTTTTCTGAATTAACTGGAAGGATGCGATCGGTTTGTTGAACTGTTTTCTTTCCAGGGAATATTCTAAGGCCGTATTGTAACAATCCATTGCAGCTCCTATTGCTCCCCATGCAATTCCATACCTGGCAGAATTCAAACAACTCAGAGGCCCTTTCAATCCTTTAACATTTGGCAATAAATGATCTTTAGGAACTTTAACATTATCAAATACCAATTCGCCGGTAATGGATGCCCTTAACGACCATTTGCCTTTTGTTTCAGGAGCGGTAAATCCCTCCATTCCTTTTTCAACGATCAATCCTTTCACCTTTCCTTCTTCATCTTTCGCCCAAACAACAGCAATATCGGCTATGGGCGAATTGGTGATCCACATCTTGGCACCATTTAAAATATAATAATCACCGGCATCCACAAACCGGGTTTCCATATTCCCTGGATCCGATCCGTGATTGGGTTCTGTTAAACCAAAACAACCGATGATTTCGCCTTTGGCCAGTTTGGGTAAGTATTTCAGTTTTTGTTCTTCTGATCCAAACTCAAAAATGGGATACATTACCAAAGAAGTTTGCACCGAAGCTGCCGACCTGATGCCTGAATCACCCCTTTCAAGCTCGGTCATGATAACGCCGTAAGAAATATAGTCCAGTCCTGATCCACCATATTTTTCAGGTATAAATGGTCCAAAGGCCCCCAGTTCACCCATTTCTTTTAAAAGATAGTGCGGGAATTTATGCTCATGGGCAGCTTGTTCAATAATTGGACTAACTGATCGATTTACCCAGTCGCGAATAGAGCTACGGATAATTTTATGTTCATCGGAAAGTAATTCATCAATTGCAAAATAATCGACAGGTTTATATGGATACATAAGTTTAAAATTTTTGGATAATCAAAGATATAAGTTAAATCTCTACAAAGAAGTTTTTCTCCAGCATTCCTAAAAATAATCAATAACTACTCGAAAGATCATCCGTTGATTGTATAGATGAACCTGACTTTAAAATTGAACAAATTGTTAAAATAAATTGTAATTTTGATCTTGGATCAATAATATCAGACCTTGAAAAATTTACCCTATTTTCTGATAATCTTTCTGAGCACAATTTCAGGATATATACTTAATCCTGTTCAAGCTCAAAATCCAATAGTGGCAGACACCATGGCCCCAGATACGGTTATAAATGACCTCCATGAAGTTGTAATTACCGGGACCAGAGTTTCCAAAAAAATAATTGACATTCCGTATCCGGTTTCTCGCATTAACCTGGTGGAATATCGTTATGATCGTAAAATAAACTCATCGGATGTTTTAACCCCGGTTCCAGGATTATTTTTACAATCACGCTATGGTAATCATGACGTTCGATTTGCGATTCGTGGTTTTGGCAGCCGCTCCAATTCAGGGATCCGTGGGGTAAGGATTTTACTTGACGACATTCCCGAATCGGAACCCGATGGGCAAACACGTATTGAGGCTATAGATTTTAATGCCGTTGGCCGCATAGAAATTGTAAAAGGAAATTCATCTTCACTTTATACCAATGCTCCGGGTGGAGTTGTAAACTTTATAAACGATATTGGATTTGATCGATCATCAGTAGAATTTTATAATCAAAGTGGATCTTTTGGCTTGCAAAAAACCGGATTCAGAGCAAAAGTGAAGACCGAGAAATACCGCTTACTAACCACATACAGCAGGCAATTGTATGATGGTTACCGTGATCATAACAACGAGGACTGGCACATTCTAAACATGGTGGTTGAAACCAATCCATCGGAAAATACCAACCTGAAAATCCTTGGATATTTTGTGGATGGGTTTATTAAATTGCCTGGCTCATTAACAAAAGAGCAGTTTGAAGAAGACCCTTACCAGGCTGATCAAAGATCTATAGATCGCGATCAAAAACGGGTTTCTACCAAAGGGCGGCTTGGCATTCGATATCAGGCTAAGTTCGGCAGGGAATTAAACAATGAAATTTTAATTACCGGATTTGGTACCATCAAATATTTCGAGCGACTTTCAGGCTCATACCGGATCATTAACAGGTACGGATTAGGTTTCAGGGCAAGTTATATCAACCGGTTAAAATTTGGTAATCACGACAATGAATTTTCAGTGGGTGGCGACTTGCTCCTTCAGCCTGCACGAACAGAAAATTATGACAATATCAGTGGTATAAAGGGAGATCAACTGGATCAGTTGACCGATGAAAAAATAAGTAATACCGGGTTTTATATTTCTGAAAACTTCGAAATTTTGGATGAAAAGCTATATGTACTTCTCACCGGAAGGTATGACAATATTGTGTATAAGCTCTCAGAAGAAACCCTGCCATCAAGGGCCGACAGCAGAACATTTCATGCATTTACTCCAAAGTTTGCCCTGAATTATAAATTGAATGAGTGGATGGCTGTTTATGGATCATTCGGGTTAAGTTATGATAGTCCGGCAAACAATGAACTGGATCCAGTAAACCCTGAAAACCTTTACAACCAGCAACTGGATGCGCAGGAATCTAAAAATTTTGAAGTCGGGTTCAAGGGAAATCGCATCAAAGCTGAAGAAAATTTAATGCGGAGAATCCTATGGGAAATTACCTTATTTAATATTGACATAGATAACGAAATTGTACCATACGAGGTGCTTGGCGAAGTTTATTTCAGAAATGCCGCTAAAACCAACCGCAAGGGTATTGAATTCGGCACCTCCGTTGAAATTATTCGCAACCTAAATTTCACAGCGTCTTATACCTTCTCCGATTTCAAATATAACACCTACGATGCGGAAACAATTGAGCTGGATTCAACCGGAAATTTTGTTATTAGTAACAAAGACTTTTCGGGCAACATTGTTCCGAGTGTGCCAAAACACAATATATACCTTGCTACATCCTTTTCACAAAGAATTATCAAACATGTCGATGGATTTGCAAAAGTGAGCTACAACAGCATCAGTGGATTGTGGGTGGATGATGCCAATACCAATGTAACGGATGGATACAATCTTTTAAATGCAACCATTGGATTTGACCTAATACTTGGTAAATTTAACCTGATGATTTCCGGCGGTATGAATAACATTTTTGATGAAATTTATGTTGGGTTTACAAATACAAATTCATCAGATTTAAAATTTTACGAGGCGGGCGCTCCTCAAAACACTTTTGTTTCTATAAATCTTGGTTATACTTTTTAGATGCTACATAAAACAATTTCCATATTTATCTTTTTTTGCATTTTAACAACAATAGGATTTTCACAAAATCAGGAAATTTCAAATGCGATAACAATTTCAGGAAGCAATTTCAGAATTTATCCTTCGAATGTAAATCAAACCGAAGTATTTATTAAGCGAAGTCCGCTCAATCCTGAACTCATTTTTGCATCCTGTAACACACTTAGTTTTATTCCTTTTTTTATAAGCGAAGGAATTTATGTTTCATCAAATGGCGGACAGACCTGGATTGGAAATGACACTTGCACTGGTGAGCCTATTGCTTTTCACGGAGGAGATCCGGGGATTGTAATAGATAAAAATGGCCGTTTTATCCTCACCCGCCTGGGCAGATCTCCTTTTGTGGGATTGTATTCACATTATTCGCTTGATAACGGACAAACATGGTCGACCCAGCAAGTGATCAGCACGGATGATCTGGAGCGGGCTACTTTGACTTCAGATGCCATTGAAGAAAGTTCATTTTATGGACGCACATATGCTGCCTGGGTTAAATTTGCACAGCCTTTTCCACTTATGTTTTCCTTTACGGATGATGGCGCCCAATCATGGAGCACGCCGGTTGCAATCAACAACCCAGCCTCACGGAGTGCCGGAGGTGATTTGGCTGTAGGCCCTGATGGAGAGCTTTATGCCTGTTGGGCAGGGGTAACAGATGTCTCGCCATTCAAAGAGATTTTGGTTGGATTTGCCCGTTCGGCAAATGGCGGTGAAACCTGGAATGTAACGGAAAACGCATTCCCGATGAATGGCATAACCGGGGTGCTTGAAAACAAAGATAACATTCGCGTTAATGGGTTACCATCCATTGCTACAGATACAACAGAAGGAATATATCGGGGAAGGATTTATGTTGTTACCGGAGAAAAAGGAACGCTGCCTGCCGGTTCAGATCCGGATATTGTTTTGCATTTTTCAGATGATGGAGGGAATAACTGGTCGAATGGAATCCGGGTGAACCAGGACGACCTTAACAATGGCAAAACACAATATTTCCCTTCGATTCACATTGACAAATACGGAGCTGTAAATGTTTTATTTTATGATGACCGTAAAACTACATCGGACTCAACCGGGGTTTTTTTGGCACGATCGAAAGATGGTGGCGAAACCTGGAACGAATACGAAGTAAGCGACCATAACTTTAAGCCTACGCCAATTGGCGGACTTGGACAGGGTTACCAGGGGGATAACATTGATATTTCATCAACAAATGAAGCACTGCTACCTGTATGGATGGATAACTCTACCGGCCTTTACCAAATCTGGTCGACGCGAATCAACTTCACCGAATTAAATGCAATAACTGAGTCCTCAATTGGGACAGAAATTTTTAGTTCTGTATATCCTAATCCTTTTGCAAAAACTGCTACCATTGAATTTACAATAGATCAAAAAGGTGATGTGATTTTTGAGCTTTATGACCAGCAGGGAAGCCTGCAGTTTAAAAAACGGATTCAAGTTCAATTGGTGGGCAAATTCCAGTTAGATTTTGATAATGAGATGACTGGTAAAAAACTGAATTCAGGTTTATATTATTACCGGCTTTTACAAAATGGCAAATCAGGAAGTGGTAAATTAATTATTATGCAATAACTAAGGCAGCACAACAAATTTGCAAACCTCAACGATGGGCTCTGCTGAAAGGCTCGACTGAATTTTTAGAACCGCATGATACACACCCGGCTCTAATTCAGTGACAGGAGGTAATGCCAAGCTGTATTTTCCTGGAGTTAATTCCTGATCGACCATCGTACTTAGCCGATTTCCAACACCATCATAAAGTGAAATAGTAACCAGGTTTGTGGCCTGTGTTTTCCCTTCCGGAACAATATATTCGATAACAGCCTGCGATTGAACGGGGTTTGGAAAAATCCTGACCATTGACTGATAACCTGGAATTGACTTACCCTCAACATTTGTGGTTGTTTGAGGAATGTAACGCAAAAAGGCACCCTCCTGACCTACTGCAAACCCATGCAAAGAATCGGGAAAATCAATATCAAAAACAGTAACTGATTCGGGTGTCAACATGGGCTCCCATGAATTTCCCGAATCTAAAGAATACACAAATTTACCCTGGGGACCCAACGGACACCAGGCCTCTGTTTCTGTTCTGAATTCAATATCAAAAGCATTTCCAGCAACACCATGTTCGGTATATTGCCAGGTTTGTGCCCCATCAAAGGTCTGCATAGTAGCCACTCCATAACCAAAATCAGGGTCTCCTCCCGCACCGATCACGTTTAATGAATCGAAAATGTGAATGTTGTGAACTTCATCAGCAGGAGCAAAAGCCGGATCAATTGCCTGCCAGGAGGCTCCACCGTTATAAGTTGACCAAATCACACCTGCAATATCAATAATACCTCCACAGGCATATCCGATATTCTCGTTTAAAAAGGCAATATTCAAAACCGGGAAAAATGCGAATATGCTGGTATCCACCTGTGCATGCGTCCAGCTTAATCCGCCATCAGTCGTTTTTACGATTGCATGGGGACGGCCACCCATCCAGCCTGTAAGTGTATCGAAATAAAAAATGGAGGTGATAAATATGTTGTCTTCTCCAAAAGGATAAACTGTCCAATCTTCGCCACTGTTAGTGGTTTTAAGTAATTCAGTTCCATAAGGCAAGGAAGCAAACTGGTAACTTGCAGCCCATCCATAATCATGATTTATGAAAAATATATTATAAATCTCATTATCAGTTCCCGGATCCTGAATCTCCCAGGTATCACCACCATCCTTTGTGTGAATGATCGTTCCGGCCTCTCCGGCAGCCCAGCCATAAAGGCTATCCACAAAACAAACCGATTTTAAAAATACGGATGCTGGCACATCAAGTTTTTCCCAGCTTCCCTGGCCGATTGAGGGAAAGTGAGCTAAGGCTAGGAAAACCGGCAGTATGATTAAAATAATGCGTTTTTTCAAGCGGGAAAATTTATACGTACAAAATTAACTAAAATTAGCCATGTAAACCTTTTGAAACATTTGCGCCATTTTGTAAGATCCAGCCTAAAAAGCTTACCAGGATGCCACTTTTCCTATATTTCTGTTGAAATGTAAAAAAAATTACCAGCAAAAAGATATCTATTTTTGCTATTCTGAATTTATCGTTAAGCTTTAAGGGTAAGTTAAAGTTACATTAATAAATTTCATAATATTGCCGGCAATTTAGATCAGGGAGCTGAAAAACAAACCATTAGCAGTTCTCAAATTGATCAAATGCCGTAATAATTTTAAATACCGGCAATACAGTGGACACAAAGACAATTAATTTTAAAAGATCATCTAATGAAGATTACGAATGTTGTGATAACGGGAACCGGAAGTTATGTTCCGGACAAAATAGTTACCAATGAAGATTTTGCTAAAAATGAATTTTACAATACAAACGGAGAAGTATTTGAAGAGACCCATGAAGTAATTGCTGAGAAATTTAAAGCCATTACCGGCATTGAGGAAAGAAGATATATTGATGAAAAGATGGTAGCTTCTGATATTGGCGCCATTTCTGCAAAGTTAGCGATAGAGGATGCCGGCATAGACCCGGAAACAATTGACCAGATCATTGTTGCTCACAATTTTGGAGATATCCCCAAAGGGACAATCCAAACAGATACTTTACCGAGTATTGCAGCCCGTATCAAACAATCTTTGATGATTCAAAATCCTTCTTGCGTGGCATATGATATTATATTCGGTTGCCCGGGTTGGGTACAGGGTATTATTCAGGCAAATGCTTATATCAGGGCTGGAATGGCCAAAAAATGCCTAGTGATAGCTACAGAAACTTTATCCCGCGTTCTTGATATGCATGACCGGGATTCAATGATATATGCCGATGGCTCAGGGGCTTGCATTGTGGAAGCTGTTGAAGGCGATAAGCGTGAAGGAATTGTAGGTATGGAAATGGCTTCTTATACTAACGATGAGGCTTACTATTTGCATTTGGGGAAAAGCAATATTGGAGATGCTGATCCGAACATAAGGTATATTAAAATGCACGGTCGTAAAATATATGAATTCGCGCTGACCAATGTTCCACAAGCGATGAAGTCAAGTCTGGATAAAGCAGGTTCTGATATTCACAAGGTGAAAAAGATTTTTATTCATCAGGCCAATGAAAAAATGGACTACGAGATTATTAAAAGATTGTACAGGCTTTACAAAGTCCGGGAAATCCCCAAGGATATTATGCCTATGAGCATTCACAAACTTGGCAACAGCTCTGTTGCCACAGTTCCTACATTATTTGACCTGGTTCGTAAAGGCTCCCTCGAACAGAATCATCATAAACTCAACAAAGGTGATTTAATTGTTTTAGCATCTGTTGGAGCCGGTATGAATATCAATTCGATTGCATACAGATACTAAAAAAGTAAGGAATAAATTGATTTTTAGAATTTGCAGGACCTGTTAATTCCAGATTAAGAATACATTGAGATCTTTATTTGAGGAAAAGACCAGATGAAAATCCTACAAAAATTTGAACAGGTCGCTGACGTTCTGGTCAGCATCCCGGCAAGCTATGTTTTTAGTTGAAAAGAAATACCCATAAAAAAACTCGCCTTCATTTGTGTTTAAACAGAATGGAAGCGAGTTTTGTGGAGCATATCGGAGTCGAACCGATGACCTCTTGACTGCCAGTCAAACGCTCTAGCCAGCTGAGCTAATGCCCCAGATTAACTGTTCGAAGTTCAATGTTTGAAGTTCGAAGTTTTTGTGTAAGTACGTTTAGGGCTGCAAAAATAATATTTATCCTAAATTTACAACATATTAATAGCAACTATTTTGATGAAAAGACTATTTGCTGCGATCAAAATTAAACCTGAAGAAAATTTCCATGAAATTTACCATAAACTCAAAAAACAACTGCACCATGAGCAAATCAAGTGGGTCGATTTGCAAAATATGCATATTACACTCAAATTTTTTGGTGAAACTCCCGAAGAGAAAATACCTGAGATAGTTTCCGTTTTGGAAAAAATAAAACTTCAAACTATTGCTTTCTCCATTCAGGTAAATAACGTGGGGATATTTGGTAGCAGTTATAAACCCAGGGTTATTTGGTTTGGAATTGAACAGTGCGACAAGTTACTTAGATTGGGATTAAATACGTTAAAAGAGGTTGAAATGATTGGGTTTGAGCGCGACAGACAAAACTTCAGGCCGCACCTTACCATCGGACGAATTAAAAACATTGACAATAAAAAACGTTTTAACGAAGTTATTCACGCTTATAAAGATGCTGAAATTCAAAGTTGTGAAGTCGATGAAATGCATCTTTACGAAAGTATCCTGTTGCCATTGGGCCCAAATTACCGCGTAATCAAATCATTTCAATTTACAAAAAAACCCGCTTGATGCGGGTTAATGCTCTTTTTGACTCAGTTTATTTTTTCATTTCCTCATCATTCATGCGCTTATCCAAAAAGAAATGGATAATAAGTGCAGCTCCGCCAAATAAAAAGATCATTGAAAAATAGGCAGCCTCTTCTTCATACATAAAGGCTTCGGTGGTGGCTAAAATTTTTCCAATTAAAATTCCAAGGGCAACTCCAATTAGCAAAAGCCCATACTTCAGTGATAACGAATTTTTCTTTTTGGGCGAAAAAAACACAGATGCATCCACACCTTTTTCCAACATGGCCATTCGTTCTTTTCTGCGAATACCAAGGTAAATAATCAAAACAACAGATCCAAAGATGATCAGCAGTACTAATATTGGTGTTAGCTCAAACATAACTGTAATTTTTTATTCGTTAATAAATTCATGTTTCCCCTTTTTGACGCGGCTTCAGTTTAGCGGTTACAAATTATTTTTACCTTTATATATGTAACCGGTTGATCACCCCGGCGTCATATCCATGAATGGAATTCCTGCATGACGATATATATATTGAACAGGTATTAAATGGAAATACCAAAGCGTTTGCCTTTTTGGTAGACAAATACAAAGTATTGGTATATACCGTTGCGTTCCGGATTTTAAGAAACCATGAAGATACCGAAGAAATTGTTCAGGATGCCTTTGTAAAAGCCTACCATGCTTTAGGTAGTTTCGAAAAGAAGTCAAAGTTTTCAACCTGGCTACATCGTATCGTATATAACTCTGCAATTTCAAAAACAAGAAAGAAAAAACTTGAAACCAATCCGATGGATGATTTTCTGATTGAGAATTATAGTATTGACAATACTTTTGAAAATTTGGATGAATTAACCCACGAGGAGCAAAAAACTTTGCTTGACGTTTTGATTTCGAAGCTTGATCCCGAAGAAAGTGCAATTATTAGTATGTACTATATTAGTGATCATTCAACGGATGAAATAGCAGAAATTACCGGTTTATCACTATCAAATGTAAAAGTTAAACTCCACCGCATCCGGGCAAAACTTCAAGTTTATTTGAAGCAATATTTAAAGAAGAATATATCTAAAATTCAAACCTGATCATGAATACGCAAAATACCGACAAAGAATTTAAAAAACTCTTTAAAGAGTACGCAAGTATCAAGCCTCCTGACAACTTTACGAATCAGGTATTACAATCTATTGAGAGCCGGCAAACAAAGAAAGCAGTAAATTATTCTTTTTTCAAGCAAGATTTTTCCATTGGGATTATCGCTGGCTTATTAGCCATTACAGGAATTATCTATATTTTAATTTTCACCGACGGTGCTATGGTTTGGAGTGAATATGATCCAATTATGTATCCGATTTTCAAAAATATCTGGATAAATTTAAAAGAAGCCATCAGCTCGATAAAAGTTTCTTCGGTTACTATCGTAATAATAGCAGGCATAGTATCCCTTTTTATGGCCGAAAGATTGATCAGAAAAATCCAATCAAACCGTAGCTCAATAAATCTTTTATAATTTTTCAATAATTTTTTCATTTTTAGGAACCTTATTTCCCCATCAACTGTTTAATACAGTTGTTTAAATCAATGGGAATAATTTCTAAATCGATAATATGAAAACATTCAAACTTTTTACGCTAATGTTAGCCTTCATATGGAGTGTCCAAATTTCAGGTCAAAATCAGTATGCTCTTTCTTTTGATGGTGTAGATGATTATGTGGATTGCGGAACTGATGCGAGTCTGAATATTACAGGCCCAATTACAGTAGAAGCATGGATCTACCTGCAAGGTTCTTTGAATATTTACAAAAGAATTGTGGAAAAAGATTGGGCGACCTCATACCTGCTTGCCGGGAAATACGGCATCAATGGTATTTACTTTGGAATGGATCCTAATGGAAATCCTGCAAATGGTTTGTCAACAGCCGACAACGTATTGGTTTCAAATAGCTGGAACCATGTTGCAGGAACCTGGGACGGCGCTACGCTTACCATTTATATCAATGGTGAACCTGTGGCGAGCAAAGCCTGGGTAAATGCCTCTGTTGACGGATCTGCCAACTCAACAAAACTGGGTAAATATTATGGTCCGGATAATAACTACTTTACCGGACGTATGGATGAAGTCAGAATTTGGAACGTTGCAAGAACACAACAACAAATTCGTGACAACATGTATAAAGAACTTGATAACCCGGGATCAGAAGGAAACCTGGTGGCTTATTACAGCTTCAACGAAGGAAGTGGTCAAACTTCAGATGATTTGAGTTCAAACTCAAATACAGCTGTTTTAGGTGGAACCGCTTCAGTTGAATCCACCGATCCAACCTGGGTAAGTTCTACTGCACCTATACCTTATTACTCAATAGCTGATGGTTTCTGGAGTACCAATACCACATGGGCAGCCGGTCAAATGGCACCATCTAAATCATGGGCACGTGTTGAAATTAACGACATGGTTGAAGTAAATACCGATGTTACCACAAAAGATTTAACTGTAAACACAATGGGTAGCCTCACAGTAAACAATTCATACAACCTTGACGTGACCGGCGATTTCTTGGTTATGTCAGATGCCAGCGGAACAGGATCCTACATTAACAATGGATCAAATTCCTTTGGTAACGCATCCATTGAAAGATATTATGCAGGAGGTGAATGGCATTTAATTTCATCCCCCATTTCAAATGGAGTATCAGGTATGTTTACTGGTTTATACCTGCAAAATCATACCGAAGCAACCAATGCTTATACTGACATTGTTTCAACAACGGCACCTTTAACTCCTATGCAAGGTTTCGCATTATACAATGCAAGTTCAAGCACAGCAGTATTTACCGGTACCCCAAATGATGGGGCCATTGGTTCATCAAGCAATCTGAGCAGAAGTGGTGCTGGATATAATGATTTTGGCTGGAACCTCATCGGAAATCCATATCCATCATCAATTGATTGGGATGCAATTTCGGGATGGACAAAAAACAATGTGGATAATGCCACTTACGTACACGTAAATGCTTCAACCTGGGCTACTTATATTAGCGGAGTTGGAACCAACGGTGGCTCTCAATACATTGCACCAGGTCAGGGTTTCTTTGTTTCTGTTACTGATAATGCAGGAGTTTACCCTGAATACGGTACAATTCAAATGAATGATGATGTGCGGGTGCATAATGCCACTGCCTTCTATAAATCAGAAGTTGGAAATCTTGCAAGATTAAAAATTTCCGCCAACGGTTATTCTGATGAAACTGTAGTATGGATTGTAGAAGATGCTACCACTGGCTTTGATGGAAACTGGGATGCCCATAAATTATTTGGATATCAAAATGAAGCTCCTCAAATCTACAGCCATATTAGTAGCAATTTCTCTATCAATGCGATTCCTGAACCCCAAACTATTACAATTGGTGTAAAAGGTCTCCAAAGCGGAACTTTCACTATTGAAGCAACTGAGATTCTTGATATTGATGACTTGTACCTCAAAGATGAGATGACCGGCATTGTTACTGATCTGTCAAATTCATCTTATACCTTTGACTACAATCCGAATATTATGGACGAGCGATTTACATTGCACTTCAATGCTTTAACTGGAGTTTCCAGTTTATCTGAACACAATATGGGTATTATTGGGGTTAATAACGCTATTATCGTTACTATTCCAGAAGCTGTAAACGGACAAATGATGTTATACAGCATTGCCGGTCAACTAGTACAAACTGTTAATGTTCACCAGGGTAAAAATTACCTGAATGGATTAGTTGCAGGGGCGTACATTGTTAAAGTTGTTACCGATGATTACGTTGTGACCCGTAAGGTTGCCGTCAATTAATTTGAAATTCAATAAGTAATACAATGAAAAATATTCGCAAAGTCATTTTTTGGGTGCTGGTATTGATGGCTACACCATTAATTATGCAAGCTCAAAACCCACCTCACCCTAATGGAGGTAATGATCCTGGAAGTGGAAATACGCCGGTTGGTGGAGGTGCTCCAATTGATGGTGGAATTACGATCCTAATAACCCTTGCAATGGGTTATGGTCTGAAGAAAACTTATAACTTTAAGAAGTAACATTTATTTAAAACATAAAAAAAGGCTATTGGACTAATAGCCTTTTTTTTATTTCGCTAATTATCACTAGCTTTGCTTTATTATATAACACCAAAATCAGCACGAGCAAAACAAATATACGATGAAAAAAATCAAACTCTTTACCTTGCTTTTTTTAGTGACTTTTGTTGCCCCATATCTTGTTAAGGGTCAATATGCACTGAATTTTGATGGGGTGGATGACTACGTTGATTGTGGTACAAACCCCGAACTTAATATTACCGGAGATATCACCATTGAACTCTGGATTTACCTGACCGGCCCTTTGACCATTTTTGATCGCCTGGTAGAAAAGGACTGGGCAACTTCCTATTTTTTTGGTGGGAAATATGGATTAAACGGCCTGGCCTTTTCAATGGATGCCAATAACAATTCAGCCAATGTAGTGGAGACCGCTACCAATATTTTAAATCAAAATGTTTGGACACACGTTGCAGCCTCCTGGGATGGTGCCACAATGAAAATTTACATCAATGGCGAAGAGGTTGCCAGTAAACCCTGGGTTAACACGGTTGACGGGTCAACCAATTCAACTAAACTAGGTAAGTTTTACGGACCGGATAATAACTTTTACAAAGGTTATATGGATGAGGTAAGAATATGGTCGGAGGCACGTACCGCTGAGCAATTGCAGAATGATATGTACAAAACCCTTGACAATCCTTTAGGAGAAACAAACCTTGTAGCCTATTATACTTTTAGTGAAGGCAGCGGTCAAACCACAGCTGATAACAGCCAGAATTCAAATACAGGTGTACTTGGAGGAACTTCAAATCCTGAAACATCGGATCCTTTGTGGGTTGCATCTACAGCCCCAATACCTTTTTATACAATTAATAATGGGAATTGGTCCTCTATTACCACATGGGCCAACGGCCAGGGTTTTCCCTCAAAAGACTGGTCAAGGGTATCTATTACTCATGATGTAGTTGCTGCCATGGATATAAGCACTTTTGATGCAACTATCAGCAGTGGTGGCAGCCTGAATGTAGCTGCGGGCTATTCTTGCTCTTTTATTGATTTATTTGTTGGAAGTGGTTCAGATTTTACACTGGAAGAAGCAACCAGCATGGATGTTGATGATGGCGGAACCGTATTCTTTGATGCAGGTGCATCATTCAATTCATTCGGTATCCCGGGTGATGAGGTAAACATCACGCACAATATCGGTTATTTCGATTTTGAGATTGCAACAGGTGCCGATATTGCAGCCATTTATACCAATTTCGAATTTATGAATGCCAATGGAATTAAGATAAATGGTAATATAAATCCGGCTTTCCCACTTCGCAATTGTAGCTTTGCAAATGGTGAGGCTGGAGGCACCCTCCTTTCTATTGGCAGTAACCAAAACATCACACTTGAAGGTCTGGATTTTCCTGATAATAGCTGGTCAGGAAGCTATAATATTTCCAAAACAGTGGATGACGGTCAGGTAGATATCTGGGCAGCCACAGGAAATTTTGCTGGTGAAACATACGAAAATGATGCTTTCAACCGGATCAACTGGAGCGGTAGCCGGCTAATGGCCAAAGTTTACCTGGAAGGTGCATGGAATGGAACCGACATGAATGCAGGACCGGTTGATGTAATTCCACTGGGTCAGCCATTTTCAGGATTGCCCTGGAATTATGCAGGATCAGAAAGTGTAACAGCAACTCCTCCTTCAGTAGTGGATTGGGCGCTGATTGAATTCAGAGATGCCACTGATGCAGCTTCTGCCACAACAGCAACTACCGTTTACCAGAGAGCCGTTTTCATAAATACTGATGGCAATATTGTTAGCCTGGATGGATACAGTCCTGTTTATTTCGATCAGGCCTTTACCAATAATTTCTACCTGGTTGTGGTTCAAAGAAATCACCTTGATATCATGTCGAACAATGCGCTCACGCTTGCCGGCTCCTCCTATGATTATGATTTTTCAAGCGGTGCTGCACAAGTTTATGGAGGAACCAATGGCCACAAAGAAATATCAACCGGCATTTACGGAATGATAAGCGGTGATTCAAACGGCAACGGCACTGTAAATATAAATGATAAAACACTCTATTGGGAAAACGAGGCCGGAACAAGCGGCTATTTACCAAGTGATTTGAACCTGGACGGAAACAGCTCAAATCTTGATAAAAACGATTTTTGGCTCATCAATGTTGGAAAATTTTCACAGGTTCCCAACTAATCATTATTTTTGCAGGCGATATGCAACAGCAACAGAAATAAAATAAAGATACAGATCCATGGAAGGCCATCCGCTTCGTGGATGGCCTTTTGTGTTTTCAAACAATTCATTTACTAAATTTGCGCACTTAATTAACCGGCAGCACGATGAATAAAACAACTGAAAATTCAGGAGAAGCAACGAAATCAAAGAATTTCCTTGAGATGATTATCGATAACGATATTCAAAAAGGGAAAAACGAAGGAAGGGTTCATACACGATTTCCGCCAGAGCCCAATGGCTACCTGCATATTGGTCATGCAAAATCCATTTGTTTGAACTTTGGTTTAGCCGAAAAATATAATGGTAAATGCAATCTCCGCTTTGATGATACCAATCCCTCCAAAGAAGAAGAAGAATATGTAAATTCCATTATGGAAGATGTTAAATGGTTGGGATTCGACTGGGAGGACCGGCTTTTTTATGCTTCCGATTACTTTGATCAGCTTTATGAATGGGCTGTAAAACTTATTAAAGACGGGAAAGCCTACGTGGATGACCAGTCTGCCGATTTAATCAGTGAACAAAGAGGTGTGCCAACAAGGCCTGGAATAGATAGCCCTTTCAGGAACCGCTCTGTGGAAGAAAACCTGGGACTTTTTGAAAGAATGAAAGCAGGTGAATTTCCAAACGGCACCCATGTTTTACGGGCAAAGATCGACATGGCTTCTCCAAACATGCACATGCGTGATCCGGTGCTTTACAGAATCATGCATTCAAAACACCATCGCACAGGAGACAAGTGGTGTATTTATCCTATGTATGATTTTGCCCACGGACAGTCGGATTACCTTGAAGGTATTACACATTCGATTTGTACACTCGAATTTGAGATACACAGGCCTTTGTATGATTGGTTTTTGGATCAGCTGATCGATACCGATTACCGGCCGAGGCAACATGAATTTGCGCGGCTTAACCTGAGTTACACCGTTATGAGCAAACGAAAACTGCTTGAGCTGGTAACTGAAAAATATGTTTCGGGATGGGATGACCCCCGAATGCCCACTATTTCAGGATTGCGCCGCAGAGGATATACGCCTGAAGCAATCCGGAATTTTGCCGACAGGGTGGGTGTGGCCAAACGCGAGAATGTTATTGATGTTGGCTTGCTTGAATTTAGTGTACGTGAGCATTTAAATAAAGTGGCACCCCGGATTTTTGCAGTTTTAGATCCTCTTAAGGTGATAATCACCAATTATCCCGAGGGCAAAACCGAAGACCTCATCCTTGAAAATAATCCGGAAGATCCGGAAGGAGGAAATCGTGTTGTACCTTTTAGTCGTGAAATATTGATAGAAAGGGATGACTTTATGGAAGACCCACCGAATAAATTCTTCAGGCTCGGACCCGGCAGGGAAGTGCGTTTAAAAGGTGCATATATCATAAAATGCGAAGATTATAAAAAAGATGAAAACGGAAATGTTACCGAACTTTATTGCACCTATGATCCTGAAACTAAAAGTGGATCAGGTGAAATGCGAAAAGTAAAAGGCACTTTGCACTGGGTTTCGGAAGCTGAAAGCGTGGATGCAGAAATACGGATTTATGACCGTTTGTTTATGAACGAGTCGCCAGATGACCTGGAAGAAGGTGGGGATTTTAAATCAAATTTAAATCCCGAATCTTTGAAGATTGTAAAAGGTAAAATTGAACCCAGCGTAAAAAATGCTAAACCAATGGATAAATTCCAGTTTCAGAGGTTGGGTTATTATTGTGTAGATTTGGATTCCTCAGCGACGAAATTGATTTTCAACCGCACGGTGACTTTAAAAGACACCTGGGCTAAAATGAACAAATAAAATTTGACTTTTCGAATTACATTTTAGTACATTTGCGCCCGCAATGCCCGATGGTGTAACTGGCAACACGTTTGACTCTGAATCAAAAGAGTCCAGGTTCGACCCCTGGTCGGGCAACAAAGGCTACTCGAAAGAGTGGCCTTTTTGCATACCAGGGGAAGAAGTTTATCCCGACGATACTGTCGGGAACCCCTGGTCGGGCAACAAAAAAGCCGCTTTATAAGCGGCTTTCGTGATTTTTGAGAATTCCTTATTCGATTATCAGTTTGCCTGAATAACTATTTTCAGATTCTGCAAACCGGATTAAATAAACTCCCTTTTCAAGATCTCCAACATAGATATGCTCTCTATCGGTATAACTTTGCTGTTGAACAACTTTCCCTGTCAGATCCAAAATCAGAACAACGTTTTGCCCATTGAAACTATAATCAGGTATTTCAATTGAAATAAAATCTGTTGCAGGATTGGGGTAAACCTCAACCGACAATCTTGTTTTGTTTGCAAATACGCCAGAAGAATAATAATACTCATCCGCTCCTTTATCAAGGCTACCGTTTACCCGGTTTTCATCATCAAAATCTTTCGAACCTGCATCAGAAAGGAAGGTACTGTTTGCCGCATCACGAGCCGGAGAATCTTCCATGATATGCAGATCAGGATCATTGACATCGACGGATTTTAACGTGGGATCGATAAACTGCGCATTGGCTTCAAAACCGGTTCCGGCAATAAAATCTCCAAAAGATTCATAATCGGCACCACTCCAGTAAATGTAACTATTATCCGCACCATCGGGGTGGAACCATAAGTTGTAATCGAGCATTAGTCCTGGTGGAATAGCAACTACATCCTCAAGGGAAATCAATTGTACCTCAGGGTTATTTGCATAAAAGATATTGTTAACGATGCTGCAGTTTTCGGAATAGGTCAACGTCAATTCACCGTCGTAATAGTTTGTTGTTGCATTACCAAAAAGAGTATTGTTCACGATCATACAATCCGTTACTTTTCCACTTCCATCGGGATAATCATACCCGCCTAATTGTATTCCTCCTGAAGAGTTTCCGTAAACAAAATTGTTTCTTACCACAATTCCAGAGGCAGTTTTATCAAGGTTTTCGCATCCTACCTCTATACCCCATTGATTATTATAAATCTCGTTGTTTTCGATGTAAATATCACGAGCACCATCAATATAAATTCCGGCAGCTGAGGCATAATCACTCTGGCAATTGTAAACCGTATTCCAGTCGATATAACCATTCCGGGCCTGATCCAAAGCCGGATCAGAGCAGGTTCCTTCATGACCGATGGCATCAATACCAATGTTGGTGATATCATGAACCGTATTTCCTGATATTTCAAAACCGTCCACATTTCCATTTACAGCCAAACCCTCGGAGTAACCAGTTCTCGCATTGTATATTTCACAATCCAGGACCAGCAAATCGGTAATTGCAAAGTTGGGATCTGATCCATAAACGATGAGTGGTTGTGCATTGGTGTTTTCATTTACAGGCGCATTGGGATTAGCAGAAAAATGGATTTCGGAGATAGTACATTCAATGATCTCAATATTTCTGCACTGACCTTCAATAAATATTCCCATAGCATCCAGTTGGGCATTGTTTGTAAAATGGATCCCTTTGATCCGGACATATTGCTGATCATAAATTTCACACAATGCGGGGTCGTTCCATCCGTCGCCATCCACTACCACACTTTCATTATTGTAATTCTGAAAAGTGATCATATTGCCTGCATTTCCGCTTACATTTAAATAAACCCGCTCATTGTAGGTACCGCCCATGATATTTACGGTGCTGCCGGGAGTAGCCACATCCATGGCATATTGTATGGTTTCCCAGGGTTGATCTATGGATCCGGGATTACCATCATCACCCGTAGTAGATACATAATATGTTTGAGCTTTCATACTGCTTATTGAAATCATAAACAGGCTCATAAGAAGTAGTAGATTTTTCATAGGAATAGATTTTAGTTATTCAAGTTAATACTGGGGACAAAATTATACCTGGTTAATTAACCAAACAAATATCAGGGGTGGACAATGGGTAGACTTGATTAACCTTTGAGTCAAAACAAATCTTTTTACGGATTGTTAGTTAAAACAACTGGGATTATCCCATTAATTATTAATGAATTTGATGACAATTCCTATGAAACAGTGGCTTTTCCTAATCGTTATTTTATTCCCGAATTTATTGTTGGCTGATAGATTAAATACCGACAGTTTAAAAAATGAGCTTGAAAATACCAGGGTGGACACCAGTAAGGTTAAATTATTGATCTTACTTTGGGAATCAACCGCCTACAGTGAACCTGAAACAGCCAAAACTTATGCTGAAAAAGCGTTGGAGTTATCACAAAACAACCATTACAAAAAAGGGATCGCCGAAGCCTATCAGCGTCTTGCCGCAGGCTTCACTGTTCAAAATGTTCCGGATACCGCTTTAGATTTATACCAGCGTGCCCTGTTTTTGTATAAAGAATTGAATGACACAAAAATGGAGGCCAACATTTTAAGCAATATTGGTATTATTTATTATGAGCAGGGAGAGTATATTCAAGCCATGTTTAACACTGAAGAGAGCCTTCGAATAAGCAGCAAGGTGAACGATCTTCATGGGATCGCCCTTTCGCTGCAGCTATTGGGTAATATCAATTATTATATGGGCAATTTTGATGAAGCCCAAAAATACCATATGCAAAGTATTCAAAAGCTACTTGATCTTGGTGATGACATCAGATATGCAGACGGATTGGTTTATATGGCAAGTACCTATCAAGCTTTGAAAAAATACCGGAAAGCATTGGAAAACTTAAAGAAAGCCTGTGCCATTTATGAAGAGAAAAACGATCGTTTTTTTTTAGCGCAGGCATTAAACAATACCGGATACATTTATATGATAATGACCAAATATGATTCAGCAAAAATATACCTGAGCAAAGCTATTATACTGGCTGATGAAATTGGAAACAACAATGTAATTTTACTTGCCAACAATACCCTTGGGGTTATTTCAAAAGAAGAAGGCGACTATACAAAAGCAAATGCCTATTTTGAAAATGCATTTAAATTAGCCATCAAACACAATGATCAGCTCAGAATGTCGATGTTGTACCGAAACTTTGGAGATCTTTACGCAGCTGAAAAACAATTTAATAAAGCGATGAATGTGTATGATTCTGCTGTTGTCATTGCAAATAAAGTTGAGTCGAAACCCAGTCTTAAAGAAGCCTATGAAAGTATTTCGGATGCGTGGGCTGATCAGGGTAATTATAAAAAATCGCTAGAATATTATATTTTATATGCTGCAATGAAAGATAGTATTTTGGATAAAGAGAAATCAGATAAAATAGAAGAGCTGGAAGCACGTTACCGAAAAATAGAAGATGAGAAAGAGATTGCGGTGCAGAAGAGTCAGATTGAAATACTTTCGAAGGACCTTGAACTGCAACGCATCCGGCAATTAATATTGATCGCTGGGCTCATTTTATCATTAACCATAGGAATATATTTCGTGTTTCATGTGAGAAGTAAAATGCGCCGGAACAGGCTGATTCGTGAACAGGAAAAATTACTCGAAAATGAAAAGCTCATCAATGCCGAACTTCAGCGTGATAATTATGAAAAGGAACTGGCCATTAAGAAGAATGAACTGACTTCGCATGCGCTTCAAATGGTGCAAAAAAATGAGTTACTGGAATCATTAAAAGAAAAAATAACGGAACTGGAGAACCAATCGCGATCCGATAATAAATCAGATTACAAAAAACTAAGGATCATGATCAACGGAAGTGCTCAAACCGATAAGGAATGGACAAATTTCAACCGGCATTTTGAACAGGTTCACCAGGGATTTTTAAGTAAACTGAAAAACGAATTTCCTGTTTTAACGAGTAATGACCTGCGATTATCGGCAATGTTGAAACTGAATTTATCCTCAAAAGAAGTTGCTTCAATTATGAATATTTCACCTGAGAGTGTTAAAAAAGCAAGGTATCGGTTGCGAAAGAAATTACAACTACCAGACGAATCGGACTTGCATTCATTTATGATGACAATGGAAAATTAATTATTGGTCCGTCCACCCCTTGTCCGCCCCAAAAGTTTGTATTGATAGAGCTAACAGAATAATTTTGTCCACACAAATTAATTAGTCGCAAAATTTAATTCTAAAAAATATCTATCATGAAAGCTCAACTCAAAAAACTCATTTTTCTATTTATTTCAATTGGGATAATTATTTCCTGCTCTAAAAAAGAGGAAGAAACACCCATAACTTTCGATAGCGTAATTAAATCCGGCGGATCATTTACTCCTGCTGAAAAATCAGAGGAAGTAGTGGATGAAACTAATTCAACTGAGACCATCGACGGAGAGGAATGGAATTGTACTACTACCACTTATAATGCCCTTGAACCCGGTGGCGGCAACAAAGGGTTCCCGTTATTTAATCCGAATGCATCGGTAATTTATCCGGGTAGCTTATTACAGGGAAATTCGCTGAAACAATCAACACCAAACGTAATTGCGGTGGACCGGGCAGGCGGCACCATTTCATATGATCTAGTTAACGGCAACCTTGCATCTTCATTCCCTGTGGATGAAGTTTCAAAAAGCAGCATCAGCGTAGCGATGAATAACATTATTGCAAACTCACCACCCGATCTCCCATCGAATTTTGTATTTAATTACAGTCAGGTACAAAGCGAACAGGCAATGGCATTACAACTGGGTGTGGATTTTGAATCAGCTTTTGCCGATATAAGTGCTGATTTCGGTTTTAGCCAAAACTCAAGCTATAATCGTATCCTGGTTGAATTAAATCAAAGCTTTTATACCATGAGCTTTGATATTCCAACAAGCAATGCTGACTTATTTGCTCCGAGTGTCACCCCGGATGATCTTGCAAAATATGTACAGGAAGGCAATCCGGCTACCTATATTTCAGACGTTACTTATGGCCGAATCTATTACATGCTTATCGAATCGAGTTCAACCTATACTGAAATGGAAGCCAGTGTTCAGGCATCCTTAAATGGAGTGGTTAATTCAGCAAATATTGACATTTCAGGTAATACATTTTCAAGTCTTGAAAATCTTAAAATTAAAGTAATGGCATTTGGTGGCGAAGCTACAACAAGCTTGCTCACTGTAGGGGTTTCCGACTTGAACGACCTGGTTGGATTACTGGCTCAATCCACTACGATCTCAACCGGCGTGCCCATCAGCTATGTTGTGAGAAGCGTTTATGACAATCAAATCGTTAGCGTACAACTTGCTACTGAATATGATGTAACCAATTGTGAGCCTGCTCCAGTTGGAGGCGCTCCGGCATATACTGCGCATTGGGAAGGCAATGTGATTTCAAAAATAGGTGGAGTTGGTGCAGCATTCAGCCGTTATGGTACCGAATTCGTTTTAATCAGCCTGGATGGTACGCAGTACCTTGTAAGTAAAGTTGGTGAACTGGATGGCCCCTACCCGATTGAAACATTGGGCGGAGGTCCTTTACCATGGTCAGGTGGTATAGGCGCCGCCTGCCGCATTGATGGAAACAATGAAATGGATAGCTGGACCATGATCATGGATATGACCGGGACACAATATACTTATTTGCGGTCGGATTCAACCTGGAGCACACAGGTTCAACCCATCAGTAACCTTGCAACCGGAAATGTGCCCTTTGCCCTCAATGGAATTGGAGCACTAATATTTAATTATCACGAATCCTCAGGGCCTTCACGCAGGTACATGGTAAATAAAGATGGAACTTTGTTTTCATTGTATTATAATAATCCAAATTCATTTGACCCTGTTTACGATATTACCGATTGGGCAGGTGGCGGGCTTCCTTTTGCAGTTAAGAAAGTTGGAGCCGGAATAGGATTTTATATTGGCAATAAAAAATATTACCTCTTGTTTAACCTGAGCGGAGACAAGTATTGTATTTCAGGTGATGTTTTTGGAACCGGCACCAATGAGTTTATCGGGCCCTTTGATTTATAATAATTCAAAATGAAATTACGGCCCGCTGATTCATCAGCGGGTTTTTTTATATCCAGAATAAATCTAAATTAAGCCTGGAAACAGTAAATGATTGCTTTTTTGAAGCTGCATTAGTTATATTTGCTCCAGCTTATTAAAAACTGAGGTCATGACCCAATTCCGCATACAGTTAATTCACGCTTTCATTCTTTTTTCAATCTCCATGATGGCATCATCGCCTGATTCCTTGGTGCAAAAAGAAGACCTGTCATTTCATTCAAATCTTGAAAAGATTGCTTTTGAGAGTATTAAAAGCGAAAAAGGCCCCAACCTTATATATTTGCTTGTGGCTATTGATGAAAAATGTGATGCTGACAAATTAAACGGAATTCGGCGGGAGGTTGCTGAGTTGTCGGATCAGTACAAGAATAATAGCAAGTTTATAAAACTCAAAGAAGAAAAAAAGATAAAAAAAATTTATGCTGATATCCAGGCTAAATATCTGAATAAATTCGGGCAGGAATATTATTTCTCAAATATTATTAGCGACGGAATTTATAACAGTATTTCAGCTTCCGCACTTTTTGGATTGTTATTAAATGACCTTCAAATTCCTTATGTTATTAATTATTCTTATGACCAGGTTTCCATTTTAGCATATCCTCAAAACTTAAAGATCCCCCTGACTTTTGGTGATCCTGCAAAAGAAAACGCACAATTCGACGAGCAGACCAAGCAGCAATTTGTAGATTATATGGCTGAGGCCGGAGAAATCAGTCAGTCGGATAAAAACAAAAAAAGTGTGGATGAATTATTCAATGAGATCTATTACAAGGAAGCGGGGATAAATTTAACAGGGCTGGCCGGGTTGCAATATTATAAGCGGGCCGTTGACCTGATGAATTACGAACAATATGAAGAAGCTTTTATTTTGGCTGAAAAATCATATTACCTGTATCCATCAAATGATGCCGGTTATTTGCTTTTAATTTGCCTTGCAAATGCTCTGATAGACTGTAAATATGAAGATATCCATTTTGCAGATTATATATATAAGGGTGCACGTTACAAAAATTATGGCATTTCAAATGAAGATGTTATTTCGCAATTTGCTGACGTAACAAATGTTCTTTTGATCAACGAAAACAATACAACCTTATATGATGCATACTATAACCGAATTATTAAACACCTGACCGATTCAACACAAATCCGTGAAGTTTCTTTCACTTATAATTATGAAAGAGGACGGGTATTAATCATAGAGGACGAATATATGGCTTCCGTGGAATATTTGGAGAAAGCATATAACCTTAAACCCAAAAATGTGGATGCCCTGAACATGTTTTTAGCCGCTGTAATGCAAAGTTTCTGGCAATTGAAAACTCCAGAGGAAGCCCTACATTCAATAAATCAGTATGCTGAAAAATATCCTGCATTTACCGAGGATACCGAATTCAACACAATGCGTGGGGCCCTGCTACTTGCTATGAGTTTACATGGGTTTGAAATGGATCAATCACAAGAGGCCTTTGACAAAATTGCTGATTTTGAAGCCCTCGCCGGAAGTAAAAAGCTCAACTCTGACAACTTAATATTTTCTGACCTGGTGGAAGAAGTTTATTCACGTGCTGCTTCTTATTATTACAGGAAGAGCAATATGAAACAAGCTAAAAACTACCTGGAAAGGGGACTCACTTATGCCCCAAACAGCTATAAGCTAAAATCGAAGGTAAACAGCCTGAAGTATTGATCAATAATCCAGGGCAAGATTGTAAACTTTTTCAACTACATAAATATTTCTAAGTGGAGTTTTAAATTCGGCGCGAACCCTCACTTTTTCCATAATATACCCACCCGATTGCAAAAAAAATGGAATTTCAGCAGCCCCGTTAATTTCATCTAGCTTTACGGTATAATCCATTTTATCATTATCAAAGTTAAACACCCTGAAATAGTCAGTCCCTTTGGGTTTCCCTTCGAGGTAGCAGCGAAGGATATACTTATTTTCAAAAGCAAGTTTATTGATGGGTTCAATGATCAGGTCGGGGTATTGTGTTTTTAATTTTCCTGATTTGGTATATTCTTTAAGACCCGGTTGTATTTTCCCTTTTTTATAAGGAACTTCGGCCATCAGGGCACCATCCTCGTAGTATTTCTTCTGGGTACCCTCCTCCTGTCCGTTTACAAAAGTTGTAATCCGGTACAATTGTCCGCTATCATAAAAATATTTTGTAATTCCATTCTTTTCTCCGTTTTCATAAGCTATTTCAAATTGCACCTTTCCGTCGTCATAAAATTTCTTAGCAATGCCCTCTTTGGTTCCGTTTTTATAGGTAGTATACGATTCCAGTTTGCCTTTATCGGTATACCTCATGTAAACACTGTCGCCGTTGTCATCAACAGCCCAGCCGGTAACTTTTTGATCAGAAACCTTTTGGGGCGAATTGAAGTCGCAAGCTGATAAAATAAATAAACTTAAAATTACGGTGATTGATAAACTTCTTGAAATTGTCATAATTTAGCCTGATTAGGTTTAACATGCTGATAACACTTTCAAAAATAGTGTTTTTGAATAAAAAATGAAACAAAAGCTAATTAATCTATTAATTGTTTCGGGCACCGGCCGCAATTCCGGAAAAACAACAATTGCATGTGAATTGATACATCGCATTGCAAAAGAAACAATAATTACTTCCATCAAAATCAGTCCGCACGTGCACACAACCGCAGAAATGACTAAGCTGATACATGACGGAGTTAATTTTAGAATTTACCAGGATATTGACCTGAATCCTAATAAGGATACAGGCCGCATGTTATTGGCAGGATCAAAAATGAGTTATTACATTGAAGCCCGTGATTCATTTGTTGCAGAGGCATTTTTAAAACTTTATGAAATGTTAAAGCCAGGATCTCCAATTATTTGCGAATCACCCGCACTTTATAAATTTATTAAACCGGCTGTTTTTATTATTGCCGACAGCCAAATTGTTTCAAACAAAAAAGCGGACGTTCAAGTGCAACTTCAAAACGCAGATATGATTATTAATATTCATGAGAAGAATTGGCAGGATGGACTGGAGGAAATCGTTTTTCACAAAACAGGATGGCAGGTATCCTTCAAAAATAAATAGTAATTCCTGATTTCGTTAATTCCTTTACATTTGTCATAAAATATTTGATATGACTGCATTTCAAATTCGGCGACAAACCTTTCTGTTACTGCTTCTGATTTTTTTCTTTTCATCCTCATTTGCCCAGAAAAACGGAAGCTTTTTTGGATTTAAAGGTGGTGCTTCTTTTCCGCTTGGGAAGTATAAATCAACCAACCTTGATGAAGGAAGTTTTGCACTTACCGGGTATAATATTGCCGCCGAAGGAGCCTGGTTTTTTAAACCCAAATTTGGGGTGGGAGCCCAGGGTGGAATTCAACAACATCCGGTAGACGTGGGTTGGCTGGGCTGGGAAATATTGCAGTCCAACTCAGCACTGGAAGATATGTATATTCGCTCAGAAGCTCACCTGGTACTTACCGGTCTTGCTGGAATCTACTTTCAGCAGCCTGTTTGGAATAAGTTTTTGATTGAATCAAAACTGTTGGGTGGCATCATGTATGGGAAAACCCCCTACCAGCTTTATAAACCCGAATATGTGGAAGATGGGCCGGATTTCTATGAAAAAACCTCCGCTACCGACTGGAACTTCACATTTTTGATGGGTATCGGAATTCAATATGAAATTACTCCTTGTTACAGCTTTATTTTGGATGCTGATTTCAATTACAGTAATCTTGCATATAGTTTTATCACTGCAACCGGAACCCGCATCGACCAGAGAAATTATATGTTTATCAACACACAGCTGGGCATTCGAATTAAGATTTAATTCACAATATGATAATAGTCCGATATCAGGAAGTTATTTTCACATTTTCGCTTTTAAAATTCAACATTGAATTTGACTACCTCTTCAAAAGTTTGGATGTAGTTTGTTCGCCACCCTTTTCAGTAACTACCACAAAATAATAACCCCGGTCCAACTCCGAAATGCTTGTTTTTTGCTGAATATTTAAATCCTTTACCTTTTGCCCGAATAAGTTGTACAATGTAGCCCCAACAGCATTTTGCCGGTACGACTCTTCAATGGCTATGTAATTATTTGCAGGATTCGGATAAAAAAGTCGATCTGTTTCATGCACTTTACGCTTTGATATAACTGAAACAGCTTCCGCTTTACCCGATTTGGCAGATTGAAGTATAACTTTATCATTGGTGCGTTGTAGCATACCCATTACATGCATTTCGTCCTGAACCCAAACCGGATCAGAAGTGTAAGTCGCAGATAATACAATCGAGTCGCCTGCATTTGGTAAGCTTACCGGCTCCTGAAATAAAAATTTCCGGAAAACATCAGGATGATAATTTTCGCCATTGGGTGCTGCATAATCCACATTTTCTTCTGCTAAATCGCCAATAAACATTAAATCTTCTGTGCTATTTCCGCTTACTCTTTTGATGGTAACAATTACATCAATATTATCACCCTCACCCAATTGGTGTTTTATTGAAATATCATAATCGCTCAGCATACCGAGTTTTG
The DNA here is from genome assembly GCA_020438105.1 of Bacteroidales bacterium. Lineage (GTDB taxonomy): Bacteria > Bacteroidota > Bacteroidia > Bacteroidales > JAADJA01 > JAADJA01. The sequence goes on along the minus strand of JAGQVE010000004.1, from coordinate 4,960 downwards.
AATCAAGCTGGTCTGCTGTAAGCAATTGGCTTCCCGGAGGAATTACTTCGCCTGAAACCACAACCCTGGGAGTTCCGCCATAAATTCCGTAAAAATTGGTTCTTGCATCATTTTCCTCAGGATTATACTGCGAAAAAATGCATGTAGGATAGGGTGAGCTGGGATGATATGCAATGTGAAGTACCTGCGGATAATCTTCCAATAAGCTGTAAAATGCAGGATTGCGTGAGGCGCAAATCGAGCATTTTGAATTGGTGAAATGTTCAATAACAACTACTTTTTCTGTTTGGCAAAATGCCTGAATTGCAAATAAAACTATGAATGTTAGGGTAAGTATTTTTTTCATTTTAACAAGTGTTTTATTTTATGTCGTCAAACTTCACAAATACTTACAATTCAGTTATAATAACTGTTCAATCCTGTGGGGAATTTTAAGAATTCTTAAGAATAGAAAGTGAATTTTAGTAATTTTAACGAAACAATAAATCTCACCATGAATTGCAATCGCTCATCTTTTTTTCAAAATATCAAAACAAAATTGATCGTTGGATTGATTCTTTTAATTCCTGCAACATTGCTCGCAGACAACTGGCCCGTTGGTTCAGGCGGCAAACCCACACGTCATAGTTTATCCTCCGAATCAGGCCCAGAAGCTGCCGACCTGCTTTGGCAAAATGGAGTGAGCGCAGTTATTGCCCAGCAAGCCGTGATTGAAGGAAATGTTGTGGCCATGAGCCGGATATTCAATCTGAATAATGTGTTGCAGGGCACGAAAATCGTCGCTCAGGACCTATCAACTGGTGATACTTTATGGACGAGCATACTGCCCGTTGACTTTCCGGATACAGACTGGCGCAGCAGGGTTTCGGCCATGAACAACGGAGCTGTTTATGCCACACGATCAGGCAATACAAACTATTCGTACATGTATGCATTGGATGTTGCGGACGGTTCAATAATATGGAAATCGGAAGGATTGGTGAATGAAAGCAGCACAGAAAGTTGTGCATTTGCTTCAAACGGAGATTTGATCGTGGGCAATTTTGATAATATTATCAGAATTGACCATACCGATGGTACCACTGTTTGGCAAACCGACAGGAGTTGCCCCACAAGCAACGGTCAGGAAGTTTCGGTTTTTGGGGAGCGCGGATACTATTGGGAACCTGCTGTGGCAGGGCCAAAAGTGAGTGTTATCAACCTGGAAACCAGTGAATATCTGTATTCCAGTGAATCATTATCCGCCGGGCTAATCCAGCAACTGGGAATGATGATTGGCACCGACGGAACCATATATGCTCCCCGGTCGATGAACAATGGAACTACCGATTTCATGTTTGCACTAAAGGACGACGGGACCGGTTTTGAGGAGCTCTGGAGTACGCCAATTGGTTATATACCATTTTCATCAGGAGGGATCGGACCTGATGGTACAATTTATACCTATTCATCAGCAGGTGCTATTATTCGGCTTGATCCAGCAGATGGTTCAGTTTTGAATACCTCACAAACGATATTTACGAGTGTTGGTGCGTCGCCACGTATAGCCATTGATGCCAATGGATATGTTTTTGTTACAAACGGCGAATTTGCCACCGGAAAGATATTTTCATTCAATCCTGACCTGAGCACCCGCTGGACGGAAAACATCACCAATGTAAATATTGGCGGTCCGGCAATTGGAGCAAACGGCACAATGGTGGTTTGTGGCGTAGGAACCAATGTTAGGGCCTATGAAGGAAGTTATTCATTGCTGGCAGGTTTTACTGCAAACGAAACAGAAGTTTGTGCAGAATCAAATGTGATGTTTACCGACCAATCCAATGGCGACATAAGTAGCTGGGACTGGACCTTTGAAGGAGGAGATCCGGCAACCTCCACCCTCCCCGATCCGGTTGTTAATTATGCTAATCCGGGTATTTATGATGTTTCGCTTACCGTTTCTGATGGAAGCAATTCTAATACATTATTAATTGAAAACTATATCACTGTTTCTGAACTACCCGAAGTCAGTTTTGCCGCGCTACCGGAATATTTCTGTGAGCAGGATGATCCCTGGGAATTAACCGAAGGCGCTCCCGAAGGAGGCGTTTATTCAGGTATCGGTGTGATAGATGGATACTTTTATCCAGAGTTGGCTGGCATGGGTACATATACTTTATCATACTATTATGAAAATTCAGAAGGATGCGGAGATACGGCTTACCAAACTGCCGAAGTCTGGATTTGTGATGCCATCGATGAAAAAAGTATGAATCCGAAGATTGAAATTTTTCCTAATCCGGCATCAGATGTTGTTTCCATTAAGTTTCAATCAGAAAATTCCGGGGATTTGAACATAGAAATTATTAGCACTTCAAATGTTATAATTTTCTCACATCAATACAAAATCTACAAAGAACAACAAACTGATCTTCGAATCCCGGTAGCTTCATTTAGTAAGGGTATTTACTTTGTAAAAATTGTATTAAATGGACGGGTTATCGGCTTTAAAAAGTTATTGGTTGGGCCATAAGTCCTTTTACAAAGCAATTAGTAATAATCCTGCAGACCCTCTTCAATATTTTCAAATCGGCTCAGGTGAATCCATTTTAATTCATCAGAAGTTGGTTGGTATGTCTCGCCAGCAAGGTAACTGAAAAAGATCTCCATCTCATTTTTGTCCAATATTATTTCGGGCTGAGCCAGGGTTCGTTCAATCCCAATATCTCTGTGCTCATTTAGCATAACCGATTTGAACTCACTAATACCCGATTGCTGCGGGGCAAGTTGAGCTACATGATACTCCACTTTTACCTTGCCTGATAGATTTTGAATTGCAAAACTATTTGCTGGTCCGAATAACAAATCTCCCGACAGCTCATCAAAATAAAAACCTGCTGTTTTTATAAGATTTTCAAAATCAGAAGAATTTTCAGGCATAAAACTCAAACGACGAATAAAACCGCTTTCGGTGATCGTTTCACCGGTTTTGAGCATTTTTAAGGCATGCCGCTTGCGAGCTGCCGATTTTTGATAGCGATTTTTATAAACAAATGAGCAATAATTGACCGGCAATCCAATATTTTCATCCAAGGAATATTCCAGCAATTTCAATGCAGTCAGCTCCGATTCAAGCACCGTTACCCTTTCTCCATGAAGGAAAGTATAGTCGTGATCGATCAGTTTATTGAAATTATAAGGTGTGAGTCGCAACTGATGCAGGTTCAGGTATCTTACACCCATCGATTTCAACTCTTTCATCTTTTGTTTCATCAGCTCCAGTTCCTCCGGAACAGCCGGAATTTCAACTGTTACATTGGGAATGATCCCGATAGCCTGCTGCAATTTGTCAGTATTGTAATCAGTAGCTCCAATATCAAACCTCACTTCGTTAACACCTGCATCTGCCAGTATTTTAGCCTTCTCTTTATCAAATAATTTTCCATTGGTATACAACCAAATATAAAGACCATCTCCAATCTCTTTCCTGGCTTTTCGAATAAAATTTACCGATTTTTCAAAAGTCAATAAAGGCTCTCCACCACTGATGCTCATCCCTTTAAACCGAAACGTTTTCAGATAATCGATGTAATCTTTGGGTTCAGGGAAAAGCAGCGTATTGGTTTCAGGTTCATGAACCTCATGCTGAGGCGCAGGACAATAAAAACATCGGCTATTGCAAATGCCATTGATAAACAAACATGACCAGGTTCCTTCGCCACATATGCGGCAACCCGGAGAAATATCTGAAACATCCGGCTTTGACCCCTTGTATCCGGGCTGGATTTTTTGATCAAGTCTGCTGAGAATTTGCTCTCTTTGTAAGGTTGCTGCTTTTGATTCGTCCGGCGAAACAAATCGGAGATAGTTGTATTTAACCTGGTATTCTTCCTGGTTTTTGAGTTTATGCCGCTCTCGCAGCAAGGTAGTCGTATTCATACAAATGCACGAAAATTTTAGCCGCGCAAAGATAGTATTTTGCAAATATCATTTAGAAAAGTGACCTTAATTTGAAATAAAAAACACCGTTGAATCCGATTCCATTTTGACGATTAAAACACAAACTGAATCGGAGGAGGTAATGGTGGCTGCACAGGCCAAACTTTGTGGATCAGAATTTTCAACCTCATAGATATATTCTACAGTGTTAAACGACATAAATGTACAGACCTCGTTTTCTGCCAGTTCCTGCACCTCTACAATTTTAGGTTTGCTTTCTGACTTCGATTTTTCCAGTGCTTCGTATGGAATAAAACCAAGCATTACGAGTAAAAGGCCCAGGATATATTTGGTAGCGGATGTAAAACTTAAGAGTATCATAATGGTTTAAATTTGTTTGAAGCAAAATTATCCAATCCAACCTTTGGTTTTGGTTAAAGCCCGGTTAATAAAGGTTAATGAAAAGTTAAAGTTATTGGCAAAGAATTACATGATTTCACAAGGCTTCGGCCTGCTTTTCATTACTTTTGTTTTAAAATAACTTCAATGAAAAAAATAACCATCCTTTTTATTCTTATTGCCCTTTTTTCCCGGGTTTTTTCCCAGCAAACCGAAAATGTAACTTATGAAAACTGGTTTGGGAGCAATACCATGCGATTGGATTATTTCCATTCCGGAACATCAAGTGAGGAGCATTTTGCCATCGACCGGATCCTGAACGACGGACCCTGGAGCGGAAGTAAAACAAAATTAATCGATCCGCTTCAGTATGGATTGTATTTCTTTGAAATTTCGGATTCTGAAACCGGGACGACTTTATACAGTCGAGGATTTGCAAGTATTTTCGGTGAATGGCAAACCATCCCTGAAGCAGAAAAACAATGGGGAACTTTCCATGAATCCCTTCGCTTTCCGTGGCCTTTGAAAACGGTTAAGGTAACCCTGAAAAAAAGAAATGAAACCAATGATTTTGAAACGATTTGGGAAACAGAAGTTGACCCTGAATCCAGGATTGTTAATACGGCCTTAAACGAATCCA
>JAGQVE010000049.1:6873-28138 GCA_020438105.1 Bacteroidales bacterium | reverse complement strand
TAGTTATGCAGTAATGTCAAACAAAGAATATTTCCAGAATGACGGACTCCATTTTTCAACGGAAGGGCACAATGAATTGGGAAATATTTTATACAAAGGGATGCAATTTGCAATTTCTGAAACTGTTTAAAAGTGCATTGGTGATAGCTGGTAATGTTTCCCACATGATATTAAAATCCTCTGGCTTGCGGGAATTATAAAATAATTTAAATAAATGCTTTATTCCGTTTCTAAGGAAAATCCAATCTGAAATTTTGCAGGATTGCGTACTCCCACCTGTTCACCCATCAATACAGAAGTTTCGAGCTGCTTTTGCGTATTTTCCAACAAATCTGTGTCAATTTTAATCCGGCTTGCTTCAAACAGCAATATTACCGTAGAGCCCCCAAATTTAAAATAGCCTTTTTCTTCACCTTTTATTGCAAGGTTGCCTTCATAGGTTTGAATAATGCTCCCCACCATGGTTGCGCCCACTTCGGCCATGATCACCGGGCCGAATTCAGGCGAAGAAACAATAACATATTCGCGTTTGTTTTCACAGAATATTTCAATCATTTTATGAATGGCGATGGGATTAACAGAGTAATAATCTCCGCTGATTTTTTTGAGGTCAGATACTTCACCACTTAAAGGAAAATGAAAACGGTGATAATCGGCAGGGCAGAGCCGAAATATCATCAGGCTTCCATGCTCATACTTTTGAGCAAGCAGGCTGTCTTGTAAAAAATCAAAAAGGTTGAACCGATAACCTTTTACAATGAAATCCTGTTCGCTCACATCTTCATAAGCCAGCACCTTTCCATCAGCAGGCGACACCACCACACTAGAATCCATGTTAACCGGTCTGGCATCCGGTTTAAGTTTTCGTGTGAAAAAGTCGTTAAAAGAAGTGAACTCCTGCTTTTGTGCAATACTCAGGTCAATGTCGTATTCCTCTGCAAAGGGTTCAATTTTATCCACCGAACCGGGTGCATCCATACGTTTGCCATACCATTCACTGAAAAACTTTCTTTTTACCAGCGCCTGCAAGCTCATTTCTCCCACCGGGTTATTATAAAGCCAGGCCAACCATCCCTCACCAGCTACTTTTTCAATTTTTGTTTCGCTACTTTGCCGGTCAACATAGTGAATAGGCGCAGGATCACCGGAAGGGAAAAGTGCCAACCCAAGAAGGAAAGCCACTATGATCAAAGTTATGAATCGCTTTTTAATTCGCATAAAATTGAATTATCAATCGGGTAAAATTAAGAAGAAATAAAAGAGAATTGAATTTGTCATTTACATATAATGTAGGTTATAATGAGTTATTTTTGATCTGTAATATTGCAATTTCTCATAAGCATGTCATTTAATGCCGTTTTTGATAAGGCTGAGATAATCCTTACAGAGGGTGCCCTGGTGGAGCGTTTGAAAAGTGAATTTCATTTAAAAATGGACGGGGCAGTAAACCACGCCGGATTGATTTATTCTCATCCCGAAATCCTGTCAATGCTTTACCGGCAATATATTGATATAGCTCAAAAGCAGGGTTTTCCCATAATGATTATGACGCCAACCCGTCGGGTGAATGCTGAATCCATGGCCAGGTCAAAATTTGCCAACAAGCCACTGCTGGCGGATTCAATCAAGTTGCTGAGTCGGGTAAGGTCGGAGTATGGTGATTATCAGTCACGCATTCTTCTTGGCGGTTTATTGGGTTGCAAAGGGGATGCCTACAGCGGCGAAAAGGTAATGGATACCAGTGAGGCCTATGAATTTCATACACAGCAAACACGGCAATTCATTGATCAGAGAATCGATTTTCTGTTTGCCGGCATCATGCCTGAAATTAATGAGGCAGAGGGCATGGCAAGAGCCATGGCTGAGACCGGTATTCCTTACATCATCAGTTTTATGGTGCAAAAAGAGGGTACACTGCTCGACGGAACTGTGCTAATTGATGCAATTAAACGAATTGATGAAAATGTTGACCCCGGGCCTGTGTGTTATATGGCCAATTGCATTCATCCTGCCAACCTGAGACTGGCGCTTTTGAATCAGCCAAACTTACATTATTTAAACCGTTTCAAGGGCATTCAGGCCAATGCTTCCATACTCAGTCCGGAAGAATTAAATAATTGTCCGGTGGTAGAACAGGATGATTTTAACCACCTTGTGAATGAAATGTATCAAATCAAAAAGCAGTTTGAACTTAAAATTGTGGGTGGTTGTTGCGGAACAAATAACGAGTTTATCAGCATATTGGCAGATAAATTAAAGGAAATATGATTGCAGCAGGAATGCCGGATAAATTCCAAATTTAGCTAGCTTTATCTGGAATAAATTGAAAGTATGGTTTTATTGCCATTTTTGTTTAACTTAGCATATTGTTGTTAATAGTGTAATTTTTATTTTTAAAATCCGGTATCTTTTATCGTTTATGAGTATTTGGCTTAAGAAACATCAGTTATTTCCCAATGAAATTCTTGTTCGCGATTTTAGTGGAGAGGTTGGAATTGATCAAATTCTAAATTCATGGAACCTGCTGCTTCGAAGCAGGTTACTAACAGACGACACTATCGGCGTGATCAATAACCTGGTGAATTGTGAGTTAAAATTAACAATTGAAAGCTTTGGCAAATTGACCGACTTTTTAAAGCTCAATCCTCGTCTGCGTGAACTTAAACTGGCGGTTGTAACCGATAAACCTAATGTAATTGTTTTTCCGATGATGGGCGAGGTTCAACAAAAAATACTCAAAATAAAGCCATTTACCACGGAGGAAGCTGCAATAAACTGGATCATGGAGCGCTCCGTGAGATAATGTTTTAAGAGCCGGTTGTATTAAAATTAGTTACGATAATTCTGAAATTAAGCAACTTCTAAAAGTGATAAAAGCCCGTTGGATAAAAGAGCCCATGAACCGATCAGAATTTATTCAAATTTTGTGGAAAAGGTTTTTTAAACCTGCTTTCCTTGCCGTTCTTATAATTTATGGGATCAGGTTCATTTATTTTGCTTTCAAATCAAACAGTGATGAGCGCTTGTTGATTTTAATTGCTGTTTCGATTTTTGGGATACTTTTGATAATCTCACTTTTAAATTTACTTTTTGTTTCTGTTTTAGATAAATTGAAAAAAGTACTGCCAGAGAAGTTTCAGAACATGTTTATCATTGCCCTTCGAATAGTCAATTTTATGTTACCTTTTGCAGCAGGAGCATATATGTATTATTTAATTCAGCAGGAATTTTACACAGGTGTAATATTAGTTTGCATATTTTTAATCTTATCAGTTCATGATATTGTTCTGAGTTTCAAAAAGGAAATACAAAATAAGCAGGTTACCTGAAATATCTCTCCTTCATTTCCAATCCAAATATTTTTTCAACCGGTGATTTCCTAAGCCAAATTTTACGAATTTTGGACAATGTTTTAAACCATTGCTTTTGCATTTTATTTATAACTTAACCCATTGATTTTTAAATTATCAACTTTCATTTTAACTTTTAAAAATTATTAAAACTGGCTATTATGTCCGACGATAAAAAGATTATTTTTTCGATGTATAAGGTTAGTAAAACCTTTCCTCCTAACAGGCAGGTGATCAAAGATATTTCGCTTTCATTTTTCCTTGGGGCGAAAATCGGTATCATTGGTTTGAATGGTTCAGGTAAATCCACTTTATTAAAGATCATTGCGGGGATTGATAAAGAGTTTCAGGGCGATCTAACCTTTTCTCCGGGATATACTGTCGGCCATCTGGCCCAGGAGCCCTTGCTTGATGAATCAAAAACAGTAATTCAAATTGTAGAGGAGGGTGCCAGCGAAACGGTAGCCATTTTAAATGAATATGAAGAGATCAATCAAAAATTTGGTGATCCGGATTATTATGGTGATCCTGATAAACTGCAAAAACTCATGGACCGTCAGGCGGTTTTGCAGGAGCAGATTGATGCCACCGATGCCTGGAATCTTAATAATAAGCTTGAAAGAGCAATGGATGCGCTGCGTTGTCCGGATGGAGAAACGCCCGTTAAGGTGCTATCCGGCGGTGAAAGACGACGGGTGGCACTATGCAGGCTTTTGTTAAAGGAACCGAACATCCTTTTGCTTGACGAACCCACCAACCATCTTGATGCAGAGTCGGTCGAGTGGCTGGAACAACATTTAAAGCAGTACAAAGGCACCGTAATTTGTATTACCCACGACCGCTATTTCCTCGATAATGTGGCCGGCTGGATACTTGAGCTCGACAGGGGAGAGGGCATCCCATGGAAAGGTAACTATACCGGCTGGCTTGAGCAAAAACAAAAACGCCTCGAAATGGAGGAAAAAGGACATTCGAAACGCCGCAAAACACTTGAGCGGGAACTGGAGTGGGTGAGGATGTCGCCAAAAGCCCGGCATGCCAAATCCAAAGCTCGTTTGAGTGCATATGAAAGATTGCTCAACGAAGATGTAAAACAAAAAGAGGAAAAACTCGAAATATTTATTCCAAATGGTCCCAGGCTTGGGAATAAGGTAATTGAAGCCCATCAGGTTGGAAAGGCTTTTAGTGAAAAACTTTTGTTCGAAAATCTTGAATTTGTTTTGCCTCCAAACGGCATCGTTGGCGTAATTGGCCCGAATGGCGCGGGTAAAACCACCCTGTTCAGATTGATCATGGGAACCGAAAAACCGGATGCAGGAACTTTTGAAATTGGTGATACTGTGAGCCTTGGTTATGCTGATCAGGCGCATACCGATATCGATCCGGATAAAACGGTTTATCAGGTTATTTCAGGTGGTCATGATGAAGTGATGGTAGGAAGCCGATATATCAATGCGAGGGCTTATGTGGCGCGATTTAATTTTAGTGGTGCGGATCAGGAAAAGAAATGCGGGGTTTTATCCGGGGGCGAACGCAACAGGTTACACCTTGCATTAACACTAAAATCGGGAGCCAATGTGCTTCTGCTCGATGAGCCTACCAATGACATTGATGTTAATACTTTGCGGGCATTGGAGGAAGGTTTGGAAAGTTTTGCGGGTTGTGCCGTTGTTATCTCTCACGACCGCTGGTTCCTCGACAGGATTGCAACGCACATTCTGGCTTTTGAAGGTAATTCGCAGGTATATTATTTTGAGGGAGGGTATTCGGAATATGAGGAAAACAAAAAGAAACGCCTGGGAGATGCTCAGCCACACAGGATCCGATATAAAAAACTGACGAAATAAAATTGGATTTTAGCCCAGCGACATTTCATGATTATATCGATCGGGCACGGGTCGTGAACCCACGTTGATGCCATCGGTAAAGTCACGGACACAAGCAAAAATATCATCATGGTATCCACCTTCTAATACGGCAAAAAGGTTGTCGAAAGCTCTTCCCAGCCTGAATCCTGTTTCATAAAATGATTTAAGGCCTACATCCAGGTTCATCATTTTATCTTTATAATAAGCGTCGAAACCTGCACTTATCCCAACAATATCCGGATTGAATTTTTGTCCGGCTTCAATAGCTTTATCAATGGCTTCCATAAAAGGTTTGTCGCCGCATCCAAGCATTAACTGAAGGTTTAGGGTGTAACCCAGTCCGGCACCTGAGCCTCTTTCGAAGGGGCTTCCTGTATTTGGCCAGCTGAACGACTGGTGAATGGAGCAGTAATAAACCCTGTCATCTTCATAAAAAATATCCTGTGTGCCATTTCCATGGTGCGCATCAATATCCAAAATGAAAACTTTTTTCCCCTCGTTAGCCAGCTTTTGAGCAGCAATGGCAATGTTGTTAAATAAACAAAACCCCATACTACATGATTTGCCGGCATGATGACCAGGAGGTCGGACAACTGCGAAATGGCCTTCCTGTGCTGCTTTCATGGTAAGGGCAACTGATATCAAGGCTGCATCCCAACTTGCCGGTGTGAGCTGTATTTCTGCAATTTTTTCGTTATTAAAACAGGCATTTTTCACTTTATCAATATATTCCTGGGGATGCACTAACTTAACCAACTCCAATCCATACTCAGGATCCACATCATTGTGATATTTTGAAAAACCATGGATTCGGTATTCACCTTCCTGTTCGCTTCCGATATTATGTTCGAGGGATTTTTTGTTGAATAGAATTCTCATTTCTGCAACTTCATTCAATGGCTGGTAAATATACGAAAACACATTTTAGAAATGAGCTAAAAACAGTTATAAATTCTGATTTTTTTATAAATTAAATTAAAATGAGTTATAAATGCAGGTTAATTATATATTTGTTTTATAAATGTGGAAAAAATGAAAGCAGTTGAGATAAGGACTTTATCTTCAGAAGAATGTATAGGAATACAGGTAAACGGACTGAGCCATTGCAAAAAGATTAACTGCAAATGGCAGGGATTATCAGCCTGTGAAGGAAAAAATATAATTAAAACGGGAAGAAATATGTTGGGATTTAAGATAGGAAATGAAGGGCTGATTCCCGGGGACCGGATTTCACCTGAACACTAAAAAGAAGCCCAGACATATTTGCCTGGGCTTGTGAACTAAAATCAATCTATAATCAAATCTCCTTTTTGAGAAATTGCATGCGTTCAAATTTTACCGAATTACCTTCCCGGTTAGCTACTTTTCCTTTAAATTCCGAAACAGATTCATATCCATGCTTGTGCATCCATTTCTGGAGGTCAAACAATATGGTATCGATGTAGCTGATACCATTGTTGAATAGGGTTGAACAAATTTGGGTGGCATCGGCACCTGCCAGTAACTGCTTAATAACACCTTCGGCATTGTGAATGCCTGTTGCAGCAGCAATACTGCAACTAAGCTGAGGTGAAAGCAATGCTACCCACCTCAGCGCTTTTGTTACCTCTTGTGGTCCACTTAAAACATTATCTCTAACTACGGTTTCTGTTTCTATGTTAATGTCCGGTCGGTAATATCTGTTAAACATAACCAGTCCATCCGCATTAGAATCATTCAAACGATGTGCTATTTGTAAAATGTTGGTAAAATAGCTCCCCAATTTTACACTTACCGGTATATTCACATATTGTTTTACTTTTTCCAGAATAATTACATGCGAATCAAGGATATCACCACATCCAACGTATTTGTCAAATGGGAATATGGAAATATTTAATTCCAAACCGTCCGCACCGGCTTCTTCCAGCGTTTTTGCAAATTTCGGCCATTCATGGCTCGAAACGCAATTAATGCTTGCTATAATTGGAATATCGGTGTATTCTTTGGCTTGTTTGATCAAAGCAAGGGTTTGCTTAAGACCATACTCCTTGGAGTATTTATTAATATGCTCAACCGCTTCAGGAAACCAGAAATATTTTATATCCTGATCCATCAGTGCATTTGAATCTGCAATGAGTTGTTCTTCAAACAACGATTTAAGAACAATGGCTCCTGCTCCTACATCAACAGCCTTTTTAATATTTGTGATCTCTGCAGTTAGTTTTGAACTGCTTACTATAATGGGATTTTTTAGTTTTAAACCCATGTATTCTGTTGAAAGATCCATAATTAGTTTTTTTATTAATTTTCACACACTTTAATTAAAACGATTTAAATGCATTGATGAGCTCCTCCGGATTTTCCAGTTTTTCTTTCATAAGCTCGAAAGCAGCTTGCAGGTTTGATTTAGCCTTTTCGGAAAGCCCTTCTTTAAAAGCCCACTCATATCCTTTGATATGTAACAGCCACGTAGGTGGTATTTTGTGATAAATATCACGACATAATCCTACGATATATCCCGGTGATGCTGCATGACTGGTAAATGCCACATTGGTGGATGCATCAACCTGTGTTAGCACATAATCATCAATTTCTTCGGTGGATGCATCCACGAAAATAACCAGATCACGTGCGGCAATTTCTGCTGCATCTTCAATGTTAAGCTGATAATTGCTGTCAAAATGAACACCCTGAATATGATTATCGGATGTCCATTTTTCAAGCATTTCTATCATGGCATTACCCAGCCCATCATCCTGACGGCCTGGGTTGCCATAACCATAAATCAATATATTTAAATCCTGTCGCAACTTATTTCCGTTTGCGGTCGATGATGTTGTTATCCTTATCCACCAAAATTAACTCCAGCGGCATTTGCCCAAGCGCATGTGTTGCGCAGCTCAGGCAGGGATCATATGCCCTAATCGCCACTTCCACTGCATTCATCATCCCTTCAGTGATCTTGCTTTGGCCCGTCATTACATCCTTTGCAACATGGTTAACTGCCATGTTCATTGGCTGGTTGTTGTTGGTTGTAGATACAATGAGGTTTGCCATTTCGATCTGGTCGTGCTCATTGATCCTGTAATGATGGAATAACGTACCCCTTGGTGCTTCAATCAATCCAACACCTTCTTTCTGTTTTTCACCTTTGGTAACCAGTTCGCCCTGCATCAGGTCGGGATCATTGAGTAATTCTTTGATCATCTCAGCGGAGTGCAGCAATTCAATCAACCTGGCCCAGTGCATGTGCATCGACATGTTATTTGGTTTGCCATTGGTGTAAGCCTTGTACTCTTCAAATTCTTTCTGAGCAAGTGGAGTAGGAATAAAGTCGCAGGTATTTAATCGGGCAAGCGGACCAACACGGTACCAGCCTTCTTTTTTACCGTACTCAGTTAGGAAGGGGAATTTCATATAACTCCAGTCACGAACCTCTTCGTTGATATAATTGAGATAATCCTGGTAATCCACATCGTGGAGGATTTTATTTCCTTCTGAATCAACGGCCCTAAGCACGCCATGATAAAGGTCGAGGGCTCCGTCTTTTCTAACCAAACTTAAGTGATTAGATGGAAATGTTGCAAAATTATCAATGAAATCTTTGTTTTTGGAATGGTAATCTTTCAGGAAGTTAACCGAATCCTGTGCCCAACTGATCATTTTTTCAATGTTCAGCGGATCGGCTCCGTTAATAAAGCTATCTTTTTCTTCCTGGGTAAGGTGTTTGTTAATACCGCCGGGTATTGCACCGGTACCGTGTATTTTTTTACCTGCTGTAGCTTTGATGATCTCCTGTCCGTATTTACGCATCATTACACCCTGAACTGCCAAGTCAGGATATTTTTTTGCAACACCAATGATGTTGCGGATTGCAGGATCACCATCCACGCCAAATAATAAGTCAGGTGAAACCAGGTGGAAAAAATGCAGGGCATGCGACTGGAACATTTGTCCGTAGTGCATGAGTCTTCTCATTTTTTCGCCGGTAGGAGTGAGGCCATCGCCGGTTCCGGCACCTACAATCACGTCAAGAGCTTTGGCGGCTGCCAGGTGGTGGCTTACAGGGCAAATCCCGCATAAGCGCTGAACCAGTACAGGTGCTTCCCAGTAAGGCCGGCCCTGCACAAAACGTTCAAATCCCCTGAATTCAACAATATGTAAACGACTTTGGGAAATATTCCCGTCTTCGTCGATGTGAATAGTTACCTTCCCATGTCCTTCCACACGGGTTACAGGTTCTATTGTTATTTTCTGTTTCATTTTTCTGCTTCTTTGAGATTAATCGAATTTTACAACTTCGTAAGGCAACTTCAATTCGTCACCCGTTACAAGCGCTACAAGTGCATTCCAGATGAGGTCGGCACGCGGAGGGCAACCCGGCAAATAGTAATCTATTTTTACTATTTCATGACAGGGATAAACCTTATCTAAAATAATGGGAAGTTCCTCGTTGTTAGGCATGATCCGGTCAGGATTGGCGTCTTTGGTTGAAGGGCCGTTTAAATAGGCTTCTTCCAGGCACTCCCTGATAGGAATGTTGTTGCGCAAAGCGGGTAATCCTCCCATGATGGCACATTCACCTACTGAAACGAGTATTTTACAGTTTTTCCGGAAATCTTTCAGCACGTGCACATTTTCGCTATTACAGCATCCGCCTTCAATTAATCCAATATCGCACATTTCTGTAAATTCCTTTATGTCATCAACCGGTGATTTATTAAAATCTACCAGCTCAATTAACTGAAGAATCCGTTCATCAATATCAAGGATTGACATGTGGCAGCCGAAGCATCCTGCCAATGATGTTGTTGCTACAATTGGTTTACTCATAACTTGTCCTCCTTATACATTAATGGTTTCTATTTCACTGCCAATGGGCTGTGTGTCATATTTACGCCGGCCGATGGGATCCACATAACCTCTTTCCTTTTTAAGAATGCTTCCAACCGGGCAGGTATTCATCACTTCCATTGCTTCTTCATCAGATAACTGGTTGGCAAGTTCGTGATCAATATTGATGATGGCCTTATGACCGCGTCCTTTCACGGCAAAAATGCTCCTGCCGTCTTTTGATTTTACTGATCGAACGCAGCGTTTACACAAAACACAACGGTTACGATCAATGTAAAACTTATTGGAATTAGCATCCACTTCTTTCTCTTCAAATTCATACGGGAACCGGGGAACCATCATTTGGTAACGGTACCCGAGTGCCTGTAATTCACAATTTCCGCTCTTTTCGCAGGCGGGGCAAAAGTGGTTCCCTGAAACAAAAAGTGTTTCAACGATTATTTTCCGGAGTTCCTGAATTTCGGGTGTAATGTTTTCAATGACCATTCCATCAGCTACATCAGTAGTGCATGCAGTCATGAACCGGCCATTTATTTTGACGTTGCAAATTCGGCATGAACCCGCAGGCTTGATCCCTTCAAGGTGGCAAAGAATAGGAATGTAAACCCCATTTTCTTTTGCGGCCTTTACCAGGTTGGTGCCTTTTTCGGTCGTGCATGCCTTACCGTCAATTGTAAATTTTATTTGTTCACTCATAACAGTATTTATATTGTTGTAATCATGAGCTTTTTGCCCGACCGCATTTTAGTCATCTGCCCGGGAAATAGATTTGATATTTTTTCGATGATGCTCATGAAATTGATTATTTATAGAAAATATTTACATTAAACTTGCGGGAACCTGCCAACCACGCGGCTTGATTCCTGAATGGCTGCTTCCAGGTTAAATTTGGTATCGAATTCTTTACCTTTTTCAATCCTGGATATGTAGTCGTGCCTGAAGTTTTCGAGGCTGGTCAAAATCGGATTGGCAGCTGTTTGGCCAAGGCCACAACGGTTTGCCTTTTTCATTTGTTTACCCCAAGTTTCAAGTTCATCCAGGTCTTTCAATACCCCTTTGCCATCCATGATCTTTTGCAGTTTGTTGCGCAGGATTACCGTGAGATAACGGCAGGGAGCACATGAACCACATGATTCTTCAATGAAGAACTCAGTGAAATTTTTGGCTACATCGAGTATATTCCGTTGCTGACCGATTACGATCATCGCACCCCCGGTAGGGAGATCTTCGTAGCATATGGTCCGGGTAAATTCATTTTCAGCAATCAACCTGCCGGATGGACCACCCACCTGAACAGCTTTGGGATTTATAGCTCCAGCCATCTCAAGCATCTCTTTAATGGTCATTCCCCATTCAATTTCAAAAATGCCTGGGTATCTTATGTCACCTGAAATGCTTAGTAATTTGGTGCCTGAAGTTTCTTTTGTGCCCATGGATTTATACCATTCGGCACCGTTCATGACAATTTTAACAACCGAGCAAAGTGTTTCCACATTGTTGACTACGGTCGGTTTATTTAAATATCCTACCTGAACAGGGAATGGGGGGCGGTTTCTTGGCTCACCGCGTTTTCCTTCGCAGGATTCGATGAGTGCCGATTCTTCACCACAAATATATGCACCTGCTCCAAACTGAATCCTGATGTCGTAATTGAAACCATCAATTCCGCATGCATTTTCTCCCAGTAAACCATTTTTTCGCATAGTGGTGAGAACGGTTTCCAGATGGTTTTTCAGGTAATGGTATTCCAACCTTAAATAAAGGATACCTTCTTTCGCATTAATTGCATATCCGGCAATGACCATTCCTTCGAAAAGCAGATCAGGGATTTCGGTTAGTATAACCCTGTCTTTGAAGGTTCCTGGCTCTCCCTCATCTGCATTGCAAAGAAGATAGCGTTCATTGGAAGGTGATTTTGTGCAAAAATCCCATTTTAATCCGGTTGGGAACCCGGCGCCACCACGACCCCTTAGATTTGAGTTTTTAACCTCATCAATGATCTCCCTGGGATCCATGGTTTTAATTTTCTTGAGTGCTTCACCGGAGTTATAATCAGCAAAAATTACTGCCCCTCTTCTGTTGAGGTTATTGGTAACCATTGCCTGAATCCTGGAACTCTGGTTTTGACCGCCCCCGAAACTGTTGATCATTTCAGTGGCTGTTTTACCCGTCCTGAATTCTCTGATAAGCTCCCTAACCCGGTAAGTTGTGATCTTAGGGAATATTACACCATTGATAATTGCTGCGGGTTCCTGGTCGTTCATGCCAATACAAGAGGTATTGTATAAACCGAAAAGACCGTCCTGCGAAACCGAACCGAATTTGGTTCCTGTAGCTTTTTCAAAAGCATCAGCAATTTCAGCCCTTCCCATCATTTGGGCGACCAGGCTGTCGTTCAGGTAAATGGTGTATTTACCCATTGGTTTTTTGCTGTAAAAATGATAGAAGGAGAGTGTTTGTTCGGCGTCTACCTTTGACAGGCCAACTTCAGTGGCTATCTGTTTTAGGTCGTCGTCGTTTACAAAGCCTTTTTCATGCGATATCTCATGAAAAATATCCATTAACCTGGATGCGTCCTTCCCGAATTTTTCAACTGCGTTTTGGACCTGTGAATTCATACAAATTTAATATTTTATATAGGTTAATATTTCTATTGTTAATTAATTAACAGGTCAAAAGTACCTTTAATTTTTAATCCTGAAAATCTTTTTGTGAATCGGTTAACAATGAAAAGTGTGATGAATTCTTAAACGATAGGGACGACGGCGAATTCCTGATGTTTTTAGAATGAATATAAATTATTGCTTAGATTGAAAAATTGCTTTTGATGCCTCTGAAAGGCCTGCTATTATTGAATTGTATATAGATATATAGATATGTAGCATGCGAAATATCTGATAAAAAATGCATGTCATTTTATGATCAATAAGTATGATCCAAATCCTCTATGTTTTGATTTAACCGGTAGAAATTAAGTTGTAAGATTGAAAGTATAAAATGCAATATTTTGGTATGAATGAAATTGATCTTGTAAAATTCCGTGGTTTAAATTCTCCTTTTTAGCAAAATCAATAAGTTGTTTGGTGGGCAAATTTGTGAGCATTTCATAGCCGGTCATTGGGCAGCCACCCACACCGCCGGTAACTCCATCAAAAAAGATACATCCATTTTCATGGGCAGCTTTGAGTTTACCATGATAATTAACATTAGGTTTGACATGCAGATGCAACCCAAATTCTATCTCAGGATAATTAGAACTTAACTGTTGATAGTAGCTGGCAATCTGCTCTTCGCTAGATACCGCCGTGATATCGGACAGAGTAATGTTTTTGATTCCAATTTGATGAAAAGTGCCAGTCCATTTTAACATTTCATTAAAATCTACCGGATCACCATATGGGTTGCCAAAGCCCATTGAAAAATATATCCAGAGGTTTTTACTCTTCTTTTCACATATGTCATGAATCTCCTGAAGGGTTTGCCAGGCTTGATCAATGGTTGCATTTATATTCCGTTTTAAAAAGGTGGGCGATAGCGAAAACGGGAAACCGATATAATCCACCAAATCCCAATCGGCCGCAAGCAAGGCACCCTTTATATTTCCTGTTAGCATAAAAACTTTGGAATTGATTGTGCTTTTATCAAGCATTTTCAAAACTTCGGCCATGTCGGCAAACTGCGGTATAATTTTAGGTGAAACGAAACTGCCGATATCCACCACGTCGAAGCCGGTATTAAGCGCTGCCTTTAATAGATCAACTTTATTTGACGTAGGAATTACTGCACTTATACTTTGTAAGGCATCACGCGGGGTTTCCAGGATTTTAAAGCCAGATTTCATTATTTAACGTCCCCTAATATCAATGGTAATCCATCTTTTGAGTTCCCGATAACAACTACCTTCGTGTTTGGAGATTCAGAAAGTTTAAGGGTTGCTTCGATGCCTTTTTCCCGTAAAATCTTATCTGTTAAACTGGCATTTATAATGTTATTGGCCCGTGCTTTACCTTCTGCTTCAATTTTTTGTCGTTCTGCTTCTTTCGTTGCCGTTTCGAGTTTAAACTCGTATTCAAGGGTAAGTTGTTCCTGTTTTAGTTTCGTTTCAATAGCCACTTTGATCGTTGCAGGTAGTTTTACTGATCTGATAAGAACTTCATTCAACTGGACATTTTTTTCATCCAAAAGCTTTTTAGTTTCTGTATATATTTCTTCCTGAATGACATCTCTTTTTGTGGAGTAGATTTGTTCGGGTGTGTAACGCCCTACAACCGACCTGGCGGAAGAACGCAGGCTGGGTACAACCACACGTTGCAAATAACTTGTACCGATTTCGGCATGCAATTTTGATAAATGATCATAGGAGGGTTGATACCATGCTGAAACATCCACCTGGATTTCAAGGCCATTGCTTGAAAGTACATTCATTTCTTCGGCAGTTTCCTGCTGACGAACTTCATAAATATACATTTTGTTCCAGGGAGCAATAAAATGGAAGCCTTCGCCATAGGTGTGTTCCAAATCTATTCCTCCACCAAATCTTTTGAATAAAACTCCTCCATGCCCGGCTTCAATTGTGATGGTTATTGAACTCCATGATAAAAGTAAAACAATGATAATTACAATACCCGTGACTATTGGTATTACTTTCTTTGGATTAAATTCTTGTTGTGCCATTTATTTTAGTTTTAGGAACAAAGGTATAAAAAATGGGAGCAGTCAATTTTACACCCACCGTTTAACAATTTAATTTTTTAGTGTAATTTTGATTTTGAACTTCCAAGTCGCACAATTAATGTTAAAACTATGAGACAGACATTGTTAGTCCTTTTAGTATCCATAATCACAATTAGTGGATTCGCGCAGATAAGTGTGAGAAAAGTTGCAGGAAATACTGATCTTTCAGGAAAGCAGGGTTTATTTTATGCTTTGCCATCTACTTATATAAAAGTTGAACTCAAATTACAGAAGATTGAGTACCTGGCAGGTCCTTATGCTGAGTATGCCGCCAAATACCTGGATATGGACGATGTGATCACCAGCGACTACGACGAGTATGCCATCCTTGATGCTGTGATAAGCACGGTGTCAGTTCCGGATGCCGACCAGGTGTTTTTTGCCACCATGGATGATAAGGTTGCCAAGGAGGGGAATGCCGTTTTATTTTCACTCACACAATCGGGTTTGGCTTACGACCTGCGTGGCAATTTGCCCGAAAAACCCTTTGCCAATATGGCCTCGCTGAATATTCAATCAGATGCAGGTAACCGTGATCTTTTTAAGTACTTTGCCGAAACCAATCTCTACCAGCAATACGATACCATCATACGCAAAGTGGTGGTGGATACTGTTACTGTTGAAAAAATATACCTGGATCAGAAATGGGTTGAAAAAACGGATGAACAAAAAGCTGTGGAAGCAGCCAATAAAATAAGCCAGATAAGACAGGCCCGCTATAACCTGATTTCGGGATACCAGGAAATTGCTTATGAAGCAAGCACGGTTGCCTACATGGATCAGCAATTGCAAAAACTCGAAAAAGAATACATGACCTTGTTCACCGGAATTTCATTGAATAAAACCTTCAGCTATACCTTTTTTGTAAAACCCACCGAACCCAATGAAACGGTTCCGGTTTGTGTATTTTCTGAAAGGAGTGGCATCAAGGCTGCCGATGCTTCGGGTGGTGAAAAAATACAATTGGTTCTTGAATCTACCGGCGATTTCAGTGCTGTGCAATCTGTTGTAAACAAACGTAACTCTGCCAATCCTGACAACCAGGGGTTTTATTACCGTATCCCGGTTATGACGCACATCAAAATGGCATTAAGCAAGGATTTGAAGGTGGATGTGGTTTTCCCGATCAGCCAGTTTGGTGTGGTTACTTATTTGCCTCCGTCTGCAACCTCGGTGCAGTTTTATGAAAGCACGGGTGGCGTAAAAAGTTTATTGATTAAATAGGCTATTTAAACCGGAATAGAACCAAAGGAGATTCATGCCCGGTGGGTTGAAATTCCTCGATAATTTCAATATTTTCATTCTTTACCATCCAAAGCGGAGAAATATAATAGGCATCCGGCTTCCTTTCGCTATTGGTGTAAATGATCTCATCCCGGGTAATGGATAGATAGTACATCAGCCAATAGGTAGTCAATCGTTTGCCGTAATAACTCGTAACTTCCCGCTCAGGGTTCCACCAGAAATAAAGCGGAGATCCCATCGATTTCTCAGCAATTGCGATGGTCATTTCCTTTCCCTTTACTGCTTCCGATTCATACATACGGTTGGGAATTGCAATCAGGTCAAATCCAATGCGCATGATCAGCAAAGCGATCACCAGCCAGTAAATGCGGTTTTGTAACTGTTTCCAGTAAAAGAAAGCAGCAATGCCAAGCGTTACAAGTAATCCCGATGTAATTAAAATCAAATGTTTCACGCCGGGTATTTCTATAAATAACAGCGCTATGGCTCCCACGGCAGCAAGCGTGATCAGTATCCCAAAAGCAACTTCAATGAACTTTACAAAACGATGGTTTTCTTTTTTCTTTTCAAGGTAGAAATATGCAATAATACCGAAGTATAATGGAACAAGCATCAGGATATATCGTGGATAAACTTCGGGTGAAGTCCAGTAAACGATACTGTTAAAAAATAAAATGAGTGTAAGGTAAGTCAGGAATGGCGATGCTTTGATCTTTTTAATGGTTCCTTTGGTAAACAAAACAAGGGTAAGCAGTGTCCAGGGTAAAAAGTGGAAGATCATTTCAAAAGGAAAAGTGAATAAATGGAGCACCGTATTCCAGAACCCAAATCGGATGGCGGTTCTGCGGGTTGTTTCGCCAAACATCACCGAAACCATATCATTTAACGGAACTTCATTTTGCATGAAGTAAGTTACATAATAACTGCCCACGATGATCACAAACAGGGCAATGCCAACATAATGCTGCCAGAAAAAGAGCATCTTGAATTTTCGATGACTGATAAATAAAACAAGCAGTGAAATACCAAGAAATACGATTGAAGGCAGGCCTTTTAGCAAAAATGAAATTGCTGTCAGCACATAAGCCAGGATAAATAATTTGAGCAGCTTTCCCTCATTGAAAGCCCGGTATATCATCATAAAAAAGAGAAAGGTGAGCAGCGAGAAAGTAAGGTCGATCAACCCGTAAAGTGATTCATACATGATGATGCGGCCGGTGGTTAGAAACATCAGCGCAGTAATAATTCCCAGCTCGGTAGTCATTTCCTTTTTGAAATAATAAAATATGGCAATGGTAAGCAGGTACAGCGAAAGGATCATCGGTATCCTCACCGGAAATTCCCCATAACTATTGAAAACATTAAAAGAGCCTGCAACCAGCCAGTTGAATAAAGGGGGTTTCTTAAGGTAAATTTCGCCACCGACTGTGGGTGTAATAAAATCATTCTTTTGGAGCATTTCAAAAGCTACCATCGCTCTTATCGACTCATCATCAATAAAAGGAAGTTGGCCGAGGTTGATAAAAAATGCCGGCAGACTTAATCCCAAAGCAAAAATGAAAAAGAGGAGGGGAGATGAACTTGAGTTTTTTAGTTGCATAACATTTAACCTTACCGCGCATAAAAGTACAAATAATTCAAACAGTCGATTTTTGAAAAACCAATTGATAGTTTTTATTACTTTGCTGTCAAATTCAATCAGTTAAGCATGGACAAACTCTCGCTGGTTATTTCGGTTTACAACGAAGAAGAAAACGTAATCCCTTTGTATGAGCAGATTGTAAAGGCACTTGAGGGGTATTCTTTTGAGATCATTTACGTTGATGACGGTTCATCGGATCAAACTGTTCCGAAAGTCAAATCTATCCACGATGAGCGATTGCACCTGATTGAATTTAAACGGAATTTTGGTCAGAGTTCAGCGCTGCTTGCCGGATTCGACCATGCTTCAGGTGATTATATTGTTACCATGGATGGCGACTTGCAAAACGATCCTTCCGATATTCCCATGATGCTGAAAACCCTGAAAGACGGAGATTACGATGTTGTTACCGGAATACGGGCTAATCGTCAGGACGATCTTTTTATTCGCAAAATTCCGAGCATGCTTGCCAATCGCCTGGTGAGCAAAGCGTCCAATATCAAGATCAAAGACAATGGCTGCGCTTTGAAGGTATTCAGGGCGGATATGGCAAAAAGCCTGGGTTTATATGGTGAACTGCACCGGTTTATTTCCGTGCTTGCCGCCCTTGAAGGCGCAAGGATAGCACAGGTGCCTGTGAAGCACCATGCCCGGATCCACGGAAAATCGAAATACGGACTTTCCAGAACCACCAAGGTGCTGAGCGACCTTACCCTGCTGATGTTCATGAAAAATTACAGTCAAAGGCCCATGCACTTTTTCGGTACCTGGGGATTGATCATATTTGGAGCAGGTGTGCTTATCAATGTTTACATGCTAATATTAAAATTGCTGGGCAATGATATCTGGGGCAAACCTTTGCTGTTGCTGGGAATATTGCTGGTTTTAGCCGGTTTCCAACTTATCACCATTGGTATTATTTCCGAGCTGATGATGCGCACCTATTACGAGTCGCAGAACAAACGGCCTTTTACCATCCGCAATGTATTTGTGGGAGGGAAGAAAGTTTAAATATTAAGAAATAGCTTTTCTGATCTTCACCAGTTTTTCAAGTAATCCTTCAAGCTTATCAAGCGGAAGCATGTTTGCCCCGTCGGAAAGTGCATTGGCGGTATCCGGGTGGGTTTCGATGAAAAGTCCATTTGCGCCAACGGCAATTCCCGCTTTTGCAATGGTTTCGATAAGCGCAGGCTGACCACCAGTAACTCCGGCCGATTGGTTGGGCTGCTGAAGCGAATGGGTGCAGTCAAGTACCACAGGAACCTGGAATTCCTGCATCTTTGGGATTCCACGGTAATCAACCACAAGGTCCTGGTAGCCAAAGGTGGTACCTCTTTCTGTTAATATGATTTGATCATTCCCTGATTCTTTAACTTTATCCACCGCAAAACGCATGGCTTCCGCCGAAAGAAACTGCCCTTTTTTTATGTTCACATATTTACCTGTTTTGGCAGCGGCAACCAGCAAATCGGTTTGCCTGCACAGAAAAGCAGGAATTTGCAAAACATCCACATATGCAGCCGCCATTGTTGCTTCTTCGGCTGAATGCACATCGGTTAAAACAGGAATACCCAGCGAATCCTTAACCCCCCTGATCAGGTCAAGTGCTAATTGATCACCAATTCCGGAAAATGAATCTAATCTCGAACGATTAGCTTTGCGGTAAGAAGCTTTAAAAATATAAGGGATCTCCAACCTTTGGCAAATCTCATTGATCCTGTGTGCGATTTCAAGGGGCATTTTCTCATTTTCAACAACACAGGGCCCTGCAATCAGAAAGAAGTTGTTTGATGGGCTGTTTTGTATTCCGGGAATATTGATCATTGTATTAGTTTTTCTGATTCAAAAATAAAATAAACTTTCAAACCTGTTAATCTTCTTCGATGTCAAATGACTTTATAATTCGCTTTAGGTAGCAAAGTCTATCTCTGTAATTTTCAGTGTCAAAGGTCATGCTTTGAAGGAGGTAGATTTCATTGCTGTTTTCTTTTTTAGTATAAACAACCACATGATAAATCGGGTGCTCTGCATAGTTATGGAACAACAGCCAGTTGCAATTCCGATCATCAATTTCAACTGTTCCCGCCTCCAATAATTCAACGGCCTCATCTTTTTTTAAATCCTTCAGTTCGTTTAAAAAGTAATCCTCCAGCGAAAGTTCGGTTTCATAACCTGTAATCATCACTGCCTGACGGTCTTTTATTTCAATCGGGATACTCAGGAAATTGGAGGCATACATCCCATAAACATTGTCGGTGTAGCTTTCGCGGATATCCCAACTGTAAGGAAGACTGATAAAAAATCGTTCGTTTGGGTCGCCGATAGTGATCATTTCACCAAAATAGGCATCGAGATCGCAACTGTCATAAAAATGAGTTAGAGGGATTCCTTTGATCTTATCGCCGGAACTTGCACATCTGCTGGCCAATAGCAAAAGTACGGCAGGAATAACGATCAGGTATTTAATGATTCTAATAGCCATATTTCTTTTTCCATAAGGTTTGTAAACGTTTGCGAAGTTCATTTTCGCGTGCATTATTACCGGGATTATAGAAAACGGAACCACTCAGTGCATCGGGTAAAAATTCCTGATCAATAAAATTTTGATCATAATCATGCGCATATTGGTAACCTTTGCCATATCCAACCTCTTTCATGAGTTTGGTAGGTGCATTCCTTAGATGAAGGGGCACCGGTAAATCTCCTTTCGTGGCCACTGCTTTTTGAGCATTTTGTATGGCCATGTATGATGCATTGCTTTTGGGCGAAGAAGCCAGGTAAACAGCCGTTTGCGACAAAATAATCCGGGATTCGGGGTAACCGATCACATTAACCGCATTAAAGCAGCTTTGCGCCAAAACCAGGGCAGTGGGATTAGCATTTCCAATATCTTCGGAAGCCAGAATCAGCATACGCCGGGCGATGAACTTGGGATCTTCGCCGGCTTCAACCATTCTGGCCAGCCAGTATACCGCCGCATTGGGATCACTACCCCGCATCGATTTGATGAACGCTGAAATAATGTCGTAATGCATTTCACCCGATTTATCATAAATGGCCAGGTTTTTCTGGATTATCTTTTGTACCAGATCATTATCGATGCTGATTTTACCATCTTTCGGTTCAACGGATGTGCCGACCAGTTCAATTGCATTCAATAATTTGCGCGCATCACCACCCGAAATTCGCAACAATGCTTCATGTTCATTGATCTCGATGGGAAGTTGCCTGTCCTTTTCCAGCAATTTCCGGCCCCGTTCAAGCAAATCCAGCAAGTGGTCTTTTTCAAGATCTTTTAAAATATAAACCTGGCATCGCGATAGCAATGGCGAAATCACCTCAAAAGAAGGGTTTTCAGTAGTAGCTCCAATCAGGGTAATGATTCCTCGTTCAACCGCACCCAACAAGGAGTCCTGCTGCGACTTGTTAAAACGGTGAATTTCATCAATGAAAAGGATGGCGCCGGCAGCAGACTCAGCGGCCTGGGCGATCACATTTCTTACATCTTTTACTCCGGAACTGATTGCACTGAGTGTGAAAAAAGGACGTACCAGCGCCTGAGAAATGATAAAGGCCAGGGTGGTTTTTCC
>JAGQVE010000049.1:0-6773 GCA_020438105.1 Bacteroidales bacterium | reverse complement strand
TTTCTGCCAAAGGGATGTTTGCCATATCAAACAGTTTGTTCTGCTTTTGCTTTGTATCCGAATAGTTCGCGCGATTTGATCTCCTTTTCGATATACCTCGGTACCATTTTCTCCCATCCGCTTTCATTATTCTGGATCATCTTTAACACATATCGGGAGTTGATGTACAGCCATTTTCGTTTCGCATTTTCGATTACGATGATCTTCCTGTTCTTTTTTAAATAGCTGTAAAGATCCTTCACATCTTCGGGCATGTCCAGATTATCAGTAGTGAGCAGTTTATCACCTTCGGTCGGGTCATCCACCGAAACCGACGAAATGGTCGGGTAAATGTAGAGTTTCATATTGTCGGTAAACAACTTGCCGAGCGCTTCCAAAATGCCACCTTTTAAATCGGTATAGTAGCTTTTATTGAGGACCTGCAGGAAATTCGGCACACCCATCACAATCCTCAGGTTTTTGATTTTGAAGGTAGAGAAATAGGAAACCAGCTTATGGTATTCGCTGATGCTGCTCACCATCACATTTTGCCCCATACCGTTGAGTAAATCAACCCTGGCAAGAAAATCCCTGGCATCAATTTCCCCTTTTTCCATGAGGTTGTTCATGGTGATTTCACAAAGGGCCATGGTTTTTTCTTTGGCGTAATCTTCGTCGCGTTTAAATATGCTGTAGGAGGTTTTTAACATATCAAATCCGATGTAGGTAATTGGCCTGAAGTTGCCCCGAAAAGCCAGCACATTTTTTTTATAAAGCATATCGGCAGGTTCCTGAACATTGCCATACCTATCGAACATAATCGCTTTGGCCAT
Source organism: Bacteroidales bacterium (assembly GCA_020438105.1). Classification (GTDB taxonomy): domain Bacteria; phylum Bacteroidota; class Bacteroidia; order Bacteroidales; family JAADJA01; genus JAADJA01. The sequence goes on along the minus strand of JAGQVE010000049.1, from coordinate 5,961 downwards.
GCGGTTTTTAACCAATTGAACCGCCAGCAAGCGGTTATCCACATAATCGAGGTTAAAGCCACCCATACGGATCATGGTTATTTCGAGCCGGTCCGACGAAAGCTCATCCATCAGCGATTGCAAGAAAGTATTCAGATATTGAGTATGGTAAATGCAGGCAAAGATGAGATTTACACCCAGTTTCCCGAGCGTGGTTTGCTGCATCAGCGTGTCATTTTCGTGCAGTTGCACATGCATAATCACTTCGTTGGCAGGGGTGTTGGGTTTGAGTTGAAAACGCATCCCAAGCCAGCCATGACATTCATTGTCTTTTTTAAAGTTGAGTGTGGAAACCGTATTGGCAAAAGCAAAAAAACAGGTAGAATCGCCTTTTTTTGTACTTAGCAGATTTACCAGTTCCTGGTACTCGGTGTGGAGCATTTTTAAAAGTCGTTCCTCCGAAACATAACGCCCGCCTTCATCTTCGTTATAAATATGATCACTGAAAAGTTTGTCATAAGCCGAAATGGTTTTCGCAATGGTACCGGAAGCGCCGCCCGCCTGGAAAAAATTACGGGCCACCTCCTGACCGCCGCCAATCTCTGCGAAAGTTCCGTAAAACTGCTCGTTTAAATTGATCCTTAAAGCCTTGCGATTCGTACTTAACTGTTCGTGTTCCATACCCTAAAAATGATCCACGAAATTACGACAAATCTGCCAATGACTTCAATTATTTATATTAATGATCGCTTGATTAAGCAAAGTGATCAGGGTCAAAAGATACAATCAATTTTCAAATTTTATTAACTGAAATTGCTTGCTTATCAAATTTTTCGATAGGACCTTTTTGCTGGTAAAATTTCATCTCATCAGTACTTTGGGATGAGCCTCCAAAATATTCCTCCATAAGTTTCCGGTGCTCCAGCCTGAATTGATTCATACGCTCCATCATTTGCATGTACTGTTCCTGAAATGCATGTAAATCAAGTGAATCAGCAGGGTAATTACCATTAATGTGGGGTTGGTTAAATCCTCCAGGGTTTAGCGAATCGATAGTCGGGAAATCAAAATCACCAAAAAAATCCTCATTAAATCCAAACGGTTCCATAGGAATGGAATCATTGGGATTTAATACCCAGGGATTAAAGCCTGACCCAAACATATTAAATTGTGAAAACAACGAATCAAATGTTGCCTGGTCAAGGTTGCCCGAGTTCCATGTTTGGCTCCAGGTTGAATCAAATTCTTCCAAATTTCCCTGCGCATCATAATTTCGGTGAACCTCAACATGGGTTCTTGGAACGAGGCTGGTGCTGTCCTGATCTTGTGCAAAAACAGGAGAAAAAATGATAAGGCATCCAATTAAACTCAGGGCAGTTGCATAACTGATCACAAGTCTTTTTTCAGATTTTAAATTGATTTGTTTGAACGCTCTCATGATTTTAAATTTTTACGACATTCAGGAAACGATTTACACCTGTTTGAAGTTGTCAGCACTCTGTTAATTTAACTTTTTTTAACCCAAAAGTTTGATTCAGACAACTTTAAAAGTATGCTTACAGTCTATTGATTGAAAACTTGATATTCCATTATTTTAGTAATTTAGCAAAAAGTCAAATCATATTCCTATGCAAAAATTCACTACCCTAATTGGGGTTTTATTAGTTATCCTAACTATTGGATTAAAATCCCATGCTCAAATCGTTATTAACGAATATTCCGTGTCGAACCTTAACAGTTTTACCGATAACTTCGGGCAAAATGAAGACTGGTTTGAATTGTATAATTTGGGAAGCAGTTCAACCGACCTTGGCGGATATTTTCTGAGTGATGATACTACAGATCTTTTTAAATGGCAATTCCCGGAAGGATCGATGGTTACATCGCACGGATTTGCACGGGTGTGGGCTACCGGGCGTGACCTGGTTTCAGGAAGTCATTATCACACCAACTTCCGGTTGTCGCAAACAAAAGATAAACCAGAGTTTATTGTTTTGACTGATCAGGATGGCAATATTTTGGATTACACACAACTTCAAATTACACAGAAGGAACACAGTCGCGGAAGGACAAATGACGGCAGTGTATCCTGGAGTATTTTTGTAAGTCCTACACCAAACGGATCCAATAACAATGCAACTGCCTACGATGCCTATGCTGATTCGCCGGTTATGAGCGAAGTTGCCGGGTATTACGATGCAGCTTTGTCGATTTCAATTTCAACTACTGAACCCAATTCAAGTATTCACTACACGACCTCCGGAACAGAGCCTACCTCATCTGCACCAACTTATTCAGCACCGCTTGAAGTAAGTAATACACAAATTATTATCGCACGAACCTTCAGCAACAATCCAAATATTTTACCCAGCCTGTTAACTTACAATACTTACTTTATCAATGAAAGCCATAACCTTGCTGTTATGTCGGCATCGGCTGAGCAGCTTGATAATCTGTTAAACGGAAATCAGTCGTTAAGGCCATTTGGCACAATGGAATATTTTAATGCCGAAGGGGAGCGTACTTCAGTTGGATATGGTGAATTTAACGAACACGGGCAGGATAGCTGGGTGCATGACCAACGCAGCATTGATTATATTACAAGGGATGAATGCGGCTACAATTATGCTATCCGCGACAATCTAATTCCATTGACCGACAGGGATGAATTCCAGCGCATTATTCTGCGGGCAGCTGGCGATGATAATTATCCCGGCATCGACAGCAGTGCCCACTTAAGGGATTATTTTGTTGAAAACACCGCCACAATTGGCGGATTGCATTTGGATTGCCGTAAAGGACAGAAAGGTGTTTTGTATGTAAATGGGCAATATTGGGGAATTTACGGTTTTCGTGAAAAAGTGAATGATCATGATTTTACAAAATACTATTACGATCAGGGCAAATACGATATTTATTACCTGATGCTCTGGGGTGGAAGCTGGGCCGAATACGGTGGACAAGCTGCATGGGACGACTGGAACAGCCTGCACGATTTCATTAAATTTAATGACATGGCCAATCAGGAAAATTTTGAATATGTTAAAAGCCGCCTGGATTATGCCTCGTTGGTTGATTATATTCTGATTAACAGTTTTGTTGTTTGCTCCGACTGGATCAACTGGAATGTGGGTTGGTGGCGAGGAACCAATCCCGATGGTGGACATCAGAAATGGGGATACACCCTTTGGGATGAAGATGCTACGTTTAATCATTATATTAATTATACCGGTGTTCCGGGAACACTGCCAACCGTATCACCCTGTTACCCGGAAGGATTGACCAGCGATCCTGAACAGCACATTGTAATGCTCAATCATTTGCTGAATAATGATGAATTCAGAAGATATTATGTAACACGTTATATTGATCTGTATAATACGGTTTTTAGTCCGACTAAAATGATCAGTTACCTGGATCAGATTGAGACAGAAATGTTACCGGAAATTCCGCAACATGTTGCCCGCTGGGGTGGTTCGGTATCGGAATGGGAAAGCAATGTTCAAAAGATCAGGAACTTCATAAGCAGCAGGCATAGTTATTTGCCTTCGGGGTTAAACAGTTGTTACAACCTCACCGGGCCCTATGAACTCAATGTGGTAATTGATCCTCCTGGAGCCGGTGCAGTTAGGTTAAATACCATTGAAATTAACGATGCTGGTTGGGGAGGATATTATTTCGGGAATATTGATAATGAAATTGAAGCCATTCAAACTTCACCCAATTATAAATTTGATCACTGGGAGTTATATAATCACTCGGTTTCGCCGTCAGACACGTCCAAAATGGGAACTTTTAACCTGACTACGGGTGATTACATTACAGCCGTTTTTGAACCGGTTTTATTCACCGATTCGTTGGTGATCAACGAAATCATGTACAATGCCGATACCTTGTTTGATACCAAAGACTGGGTGGAATTTTATAACCCGCATGATTATGCCCTCGACATTACGGGCTGGCAGTTCAGGGATGAGGATGATGCACATATATTTGAGTTCCCGGCATCAACGGTTATCGAACCAAATGGTTTTCTGGTGCTTGTTCGCGATTCGGCAGCTTTTGCCAGCTTTTATCCTGATGTTGATAATTTCCTTGGTGAAATGGATTTTGGTTTAAACAGCGCAGGGGAACTTATCAGGATATTTAATGCAGATGGTATTTTAGTAGATACCGTAAATTATGATAATAAAGATCCGTGGCCAACTGAACCGGATGGCGATGGTCCAACACTGGAGTTGAAATACTGGGAGTATGACAACGCCCTGCCCGAAAGTTGGGTTGCACTTGAAGGTCATGGAACCCCGGGTGCTATGAATGGCTATACCGTCGGCAAGCAGGAGTATTACGCGGCAATCAACCTGGATTTTGCGGTTTATCCTAACCCCGCAACCGACGTTGTATACATTCAGCTTACTTCGGCACAGGAAATGGCGAGATCAAGACTCATAATTCAAAATAATCTTGGGAAAGTGGTTTATTCACAGGATAATATTTCTGACGAACGTGTTGATCTGGATATAAGCGGTTTTGCTCCGGGAATTTATTTCTGTTCGCTACAGGTTCCCGAAAAAGGATTAAGTCAAACCAAAAAACTAATGGTGCGTTAATACACCTTCCATTTCCTGAACCTTTAATTTCCGTACTTTTGTTGCGAAAACGGAAGAACTATGTCATTACAAAACGCAAATCTTAAAGTTAACGTCAATTCGGAAATTGGTGAGTTGGAGGCGGTAATCGTGCATACCATGGGCAGTGAGGTGGAAAACATGACCCCCGAAAATGCCGAGCGGGCACTTTACAGCGATATTCTCAATTTATCAGTTGCAAAGCAGGAATTTTCACAGCTTAAAGGCGTACTTGAAAAAGTGACCAACGTGCTGGAAGTAGGCGATCTGCTTACCGATATTTTGAAAAATGACAAGGTGAAAGTAGGTTTGATAGAAAAGGTTTGCTCCTGCTGTGATGATCCCCATTTACGCGAATTACTGGATGCCCTTGATCCAGTTAAACTCTCATCCGCATTGATCGAAGGTGTTCCCATGTCGAGGGATAGCTTAACCCGTTTTTTAAACGAACAGCGTTTTGCGCTCAGGCCCCTGCATAATTTCTTTTTTATGCGCGATGCATCCATTTCATTGGGCAACCAGGTGCTGGTTTCGAAAATGGCCAACCAGGTGCGCGAACGTGAATCTCAGATCATGGAGGCGATTTTTGATTATTATCCCCAATTTGATACTCAAACCATTAGCGCAAACCGCCGCGACAGGCATTACCGGAATATCACCATTGAAGGAGGCGATGTGCTCATTGGCCGCGAAGATCTTACCCTGATCGGGATTGGTGCCAGAACTTCGCCACAAGGTGTTGACCTGATCGTTGAAAAATTGAAAAATCAAAAGAAAAAGCACGACATATTGGTTCAGGAATTGCCCACCGGCCGTGAATCGTTTATCCACCTCGATATGGTTTTTACTTTTCTGAGCCAGGAAGAATGTATGGTTTATGAGCCGGTAGTGCTTCAGCCCAATCGTTTTAAAACCATTCATATTGAAATTGATAATGGTAAAGTGGCTATCCATGAAGAAAAAAATCTTCTCGAGTCACTGGCGAAACTGAAAATGGATTTAAAACCAATTTATTGTGGTGGCCAGGATGATATATGGACCCAGGAACGTGAGCAATGGCACAGCGGTGCCAACTTTTTCGCCATCGGTCCGGGCAAAGTAATTGGGTATGGCCGGAATGTGAAAACCATAGAGGAATTAAATAATGCCGGCTATGAGGTAATCGAGGCCGAAGATTTGATAAAAGGGCTTAAAAATATTAATGAATACACCAAAAGTGTGATCACCATTGCCGGTTCCGAATTGTCGAGGGGCGGGGGGGGAGCCCGATGCATGACGATGCCGGTTAGAAGAAAAGACCTTCCCTGGTAAATGTTATTTTAATCCCTAAAAGATCTTTATTCCTCATCTGCCG
>JAGQVE010000048.1 GCA_020438105.1 Bacteroidales bacterium | reverse complement strand
ACCACCATTGCCATTAAATCGGGGCGGTACCAGTCGTGGTAAAATTTACGGATTGTATCATAAGGGCAATTTTCGATGATCTCTTTGATGCCGATGGGGAGCCTGTCAGCATATTTTGAACCGTTGAGCAAAACAGGGAAATATTGCTGCCTCATCCTTTCATCGGCGCCAAGACCGAGTCGCCATTCCTCAATAACAACACCACGTTCCTTATCAATTTCTTCTTCTTCGAGCGAAACATTGTGTGCCCAATCCTCCATGATCAGGAACGCACTGTCGATCAGGCCGGCGCGGTCGGTTGGCATTTGCAACATGTACACCGTTTCGTCAAAACTGGTATACGCATTCAGGTGCTGCCCGAATTTTACCCCGGTAGATTCGATGAAATCAATGATGGCTGATTTTTCGAAGTGTTCGGTGCCATTGAAGCACATGTGCTCAATTAAATGAGCGATACCCTGCTGGCTGTCGTTTTCGAGAACTGATCCGGCATTGATCACCAGGCGCATTTCCATACGCTCGGCCGGTTCACTGTTTTGGCGGATGTAATAGGTAAATCCATTGTCGAGTTTACCGTATTTTACTTTTGGATCGAGGGTTAACGGGCTGTTTAAATCCTGTGCAAGCGCAGAACTGATCAGCAGAACTATGATTCCCGCGAAAGAATAAATCTTTTTGAAATTCATAACACTTTTGTTTTTATAATTTTTGGAGTTTTAAGCATTTCCAAAGTTAAAACATTATGGTGATTGGTTTTGATTTAATATAAGATTAAGTGAGCCAACGAATTTGAACGACAAAATATTTTAACTTATTGACCAATTCAGGCATTTAACGATCAATGCTTTGTTTATAAATGGTATAAATTGCACATAAATTCAATTATTTTCTTGTCAATTGAATGAATTATTCCCTAAATTTGTTAATGATTCCCACAATTGCTGTAGATCTTTGAAAATTAATTGATTAAGTTTGCTAAACCGTTTTAGTTAAATTGCCAATTGAAAAAAGCTTCATTGCAAGATATCGCCCGCAGTTTAAATGTTTCCAAATCTCTGGTATCCTTCGTGATTAATGGCCATGGTGATGATAAAGGGATCAAAGCCGAAACGCAAAAAAGGGTGTTGGATAAAGCCCGTGAACTCAATTATAAACCCAATCACATCGCCCGCGGACTCCGACTGGGAAAGTCGAATACCATCGGATTGATCGTTGCTGACATAAGCAATAAATTTTATGCAAAAATAGCCCGCAGGGTGGAGGAAGTAGCATCAGCTAACGGTTATAATGTTATATTTTGCAGTTCCGATGAAGATCCTGAAAAGGAGATCAAACTGATTGATATGCTTCGCGACCGTCAGGTTGATGGGTTACTGATTTCCACTACACAAAAAGAGAGTTCATTTTTCACCAGCCTTAAAAAGGAGCAGTTTCCCTTTGTCTTGTTTGACCGCCAGTTTCCGAGGCTAAAAACCAACTATGTTGGGGTAAATAATCAGGAAGCTACGCGTGAAGTCGTTTCGAGGATGATCAGGCACGGATATGAAAATATTGGCCTGCTAAAGATCACACCTTCGCATCTTAGCTCGGTTCGTGAACGGGAGGCTGGCTACCGCGAGGCTATTAAAGCACAGGGATTGATGTTCAGGTCGGAGCTGGTAAAGGAAATCGGGTTTGATAATATTAAACACGACACTGCCAATGCACTTGAGTCGTGGCTTAAATCCGATATCCATTTAGATGCAATATTTTCTATTAACAATAATATTTCCGTTGCCTGCATTGAGTATTTAAAATCCCAAAATCTGCGAATACCTGAGGATATTTCATTGGTAAGTTTCGATGATATCGATCTTTTCAGATTGATTGATCCTGCCATTTCAGCATTGGCCCAACCGGTGGAAGATATTGGCGAACGCGCCGTTAAAATTCTACTCTCACAAATCGAAAAAAGCGAGGAATCGATTGTACAGGAGGTACTTCGGGTAAAGTTGATAACGCGTGACTCCTGCTTCCGCGACGGTAATAAAATTGACGTAAATGATTCAATTGAAAAACAATTATCAGTTCATATATGAGAAAACTTCTACCCTTATTGATCTTGTTTTCAGGCTGGTGGTTTAACCTGGGTGCACAGGGTTTTACCCTTACCGGTCAGATTACTTCGGCGGATGACGGACAGGGACTTCCCGGCGTTTCCATCCTCATCATGGGTACCACAACCGGTACTGTTACCGACATTGACGGTAATTACACATTACAAAATGTAAAAGCAACCGACACCTTACGATTCAGCTACATAGGTTTTAAAGAAAGACTGGAATTGGTGGGTGATCGCCGAACGCTAAATATTAAAATGGTGCCCACTGCCAAAGAGATTGAAGGTGTGGTGGTTACTGCGCTGGGTATCAAACGCGAGAAACGGGAAGTGGGCTACACCATGGAATCATTTAAAGGAGAAGATCTGCTCATTTCGAATACCAGTAATGTGGTGCAATCATTGAGCGGTCGTTCGGCAGGGGTGAATGTTTCCACGGTGAATGGCGTTGATGGAGGGACAACGAGAATTACAATTCGTGGAAATAACAACATTGATGGAGATAACCAACCATTGATAGTGGTGGATGGTGTTCCGATGGAAAATGAGCCTGGTCTTACGGATATCGGCCGCGGTGTTGACTGGGGTTCGGCCATTAATAATATAAATCAGGAGGATATTGAGGATATGAGCATTCTCAAAGGTCCAACGGCTTCAGCGTTGTATGGCTCACGGGGTGCCAATGGCGTGGTGCTGATCACAACAAAAAGAGGTTCCAGGAAAAAAGGACTTGGAGTAAATTATAGTTACAATTATAAATTGAGTCATCCGTATCGCTATCGTGATGTTCAAAACAAATATGGTGTTGGTGGACCACTTACGCTCTCCGAACCCTCTTTTGAAACGGACAGCACAGGTACTTTGCTTTATCCTTCCAGCACCCACACCGACAATGGCCCTTTTGGAATGAGTACTTCCGAATTGTTTGGGTATTACGGCACTGCCGTTTCGTGGGGACCAGAAATGCGCGGGCAAAATGTACTTTGGTGGGATGGTGAAATGCGTAAATATTCGCCTCAGCCTGATAATCAAAAGCTGTTTTTTAATGATGGGAATACCCAAACTCATAATCTTTCTTTTTCGGGAGCAGGTGAAATGGGATCGATAAGGGTATCGTTTACAAGAACTGATAATACTTCCATTATCCCAACAAGCAAATATGATCAAACCACGGTGAACATGGGCTCGCGGATAAATGTGTCAGAAAAAGTTCATGCTGATCTAGCATTCAGCTATATTCAGTTTAACCGTGATAACAGTCCCATGCTGGGTGAAGATGCCAGCTCATTTAGCAAAGGTTTGCTCTATTCCTATCCACGGAGTTGGCAGGGCATCGAACTGGATGATTATGAATTATCTGATGGAACCCGTAATGAATGGGGTGGCAATTACCCTTTCTGGTATATTTCACCTTATATCACCTGGGATCAGCATCACAATATGACCAAACTCGACCGGGATAAGCTGATTGGTGCATTTACGCTCACTTATGATGTTACGCCCTGGTTAAATATTTTGGGAAGATTGGGCTTGGATTTTACGTTGAACCAGTTTGAAACCCGCAATGATCCTACAGATTTGCAGGGTCTGCTAAACGGATTTTATGAAAATGAACTTGGTCGGGATGTGATCAATAACAACGATTTTTTGGTCACTTTTCACAAAGAAAATTTATTTGATTCAAAATTTAGTGGGAAGATTTCCTTTGGCGGAACTCAGTGGCAGCGCAGGCTATATGGATTAAGGGGGAAATCAGGCACCTGGACCAATCCGTGGCTCTTTGCCATGCTCAACTATGCCAATGCCAACGAAATTACTTACGACAACCGCGAATACCGATACGAAAAAAATACTAATTCACTTTACACCTTCATCAACCTGAGTTATAGCAATTATGTATTCCTTGAACTCACCGGCCGGAACGACTGGTCATCGGCGTTACCATTCTATAGTAATTCCTATTTTTATCCTTCGGTTTCATTGAGCTTTATCCCAACGGAAGCCTTTGATTTCGGCATCAGTTGGTTTGATTTCTGGAAAGTACGCGGGGCTATTGCCGGAACGGCCACCGATACTGATCCATACCAGTTGGATTTTGTGTATAACCTCGGGTCGTTCGGCAATCAGCAAACTGCAACTTTACCCGGAACCATACCCCCACTGGAATTACAACCTCAGTTTGCAAATTCCTACGAGGCCGGTACAACAGTGGGGATTTTTGATAATCGAATCAATGTTGATTTTACCTATTATTATATCAAATCCGATAACCAGATCCTTTCCTCACCTATACCGCTCTCTTCAGGTGCTTCCCAGGTGAAGATAAACAATGGCGTTTTAGAGAACAGGGGATGGGAGCTGATCCTGAGTGGTGTGGTGATGCAGCGCGATAACCTGGTGATTGAAACGGGAATGAATTTCAGCCGCAACCGAAATTTTGTGGTTAGTCTGGGCGAAGGCGCCAAAAGCCTTGAACTGGCTAACATCTGGGGATTGAATGGACCTGCCATGGTAGTGCGCGAAGGGGAAGAATACGGAACAATCGTAGGTTATGATTATGTGTATCATGAAAATGGACAGCCCATTCTTAATGATGCCGGAACCCATTATGAATACACCGAAAACCGGGTTCCCATTGGTAATGCATCTCCCGATTTCCTGGGCGGTTGGTGGACCCAATTCAGTTATAAGGGATTTACGCTTCGCACCCTGATTGATACCAAATGGGGGGGTGATATTTATTGTGGATCATATGTTATTGGCCTGCAAACCGGACAAAGTCCTGAAACCCTGCTTGAACGCGATGGTGGTGGATTGCCTTACACCGATGAAGATGGTGTGACCCGGAACGTGGGAGTGATCCTCCCTGGCGTTTATGCCGACGGAACCCCCAATGATAAAGTGGTTCATTATTACTTTAAATATATGCCCAATGCAGGAGGGTGGGGGCATTTCCTATCTACGCCCGGAATTGTGGAAAACACCTGGGTGAAATTCAGGGAGATATCCTTAACTTATAATTTCCCAAGGAAGCTCATCGATAAAACCAAAGTATTTCAGAATTTGAGTGTTTCTATTGTGGGAAGGGACCTTTTTTACCTCTATACAACCCTACCGGATAATATCAACCCCGAAGGGATCAATGGGGCCGGAAATGCGCAGGGACTTGAATGGGCTTCGCTGCCGGGCGTAAGGTCAATTTCATTTGGTATCAATGCTTCATTTTAAATTGTGCGATCATGAAAAGAACACCATATATCAAAATGTATAAGAAAGTAATCGGGATGGTTTTGCTGGCAGGATTGGTTTTTGTTTCCTGCACCAAAGACTTTGAAGAACTGAATCAGAATCCTTTCCAACCTACCCAAACCGATGTGGGCCCATTGTTCAATTCGGTGATTCAATCACTGGAACTGGGCTGGAACGAGCAGTTTTATGTGCATAATGAAGTGCTCTATAAACAAACCCAACTGGGTGCACTCACTGCTGAAGCGTGGTCGAACCTGAGTATTGGCACCGAAGAAATTTGGTCGAATTATTATACAACCCTTGCAATAATCCGTGATATTGAAAAACGGTTTGCAGTCCTGGATACGGAATATGGTCCTGATGCACTTAATAACTTCAAGGGAATGGTACGAGTGATTAAAGCTTATAAAACATTCAGGGTGACTGATCTTTTTGGGGATATGCCTTACTTTAATGCGGGCCGTGGTTTTGAAAGCCTGGAGTATGTTAGGCCAGAATTTGATACGCAGGAGGAGATTTATAAAAGTCTGCTGAATGACCTGAAATGGGCTGCCGAAAATATTGATTATGAAAATGATTCGATAAACGGAGTGGCTTATTATGACATCTCACAATTTGACAATCTGCTTTACGGTGACCTTGAGATGTGGGTGAAGTTTGCCAATTCACTGCGTTTGCGTCATGCTATGCGAATGGCAGAAGTGGAGCCCGATCTGGCTGCTGAGATCATTGGTGAGATCATTACCAATGAACTGCCTGTGCTGGAAGGTTACAACCTGGATTCACCAATCCTGGAAAGTGTGTGTATGTGGCCAAGGCAACAAAGCTGGTTGCGACAAAGCGCCAGTTGGTCGTTCAGGGAGCACAAAAACCTGCGCATGGGAACCACAATTTGGCACCAGATATCCAACCACGATAGCATTGATGGAAGTGGTATTTTTGATCCGAGAGCATTTGTCTTTTTTGAAACCAACAACGAAGGCGACTGGGTTCCGTATCCGCAAATTCCGGATGCAAATACCCCACCTGCTGGTGGAATTCCTTATGGAAATCACCGTGATCTGAATTACACCATCAAAGGTGATGATTGTATTTATTCGCCCTTTAATTATTATCTAACGAGGGATGAATATGATGTGCCCGAGGTACTGATGACCGGTGCTGAAGTTCATTTTATTAAAGCTGAAGCATACATGCGTGGAATTGGTGTTCCGGCTGATCCGGCCCAGGCGGATTTGGAGTATTTTGCTGCAGCCAGAGCCTCCTGTGATTTTTGGTCAAATGTAATGGAGAACACAGAACGCTGGGTTAATATCGATCCCGGCTTTGGTTCAACCAATTCATTTAATGTGGCGAACCTCATCTTTTTTGCCGAGGATAAACTGGCTTTGATTTATGCACAGCGGTGGCTGGATGCATTCCGGCAGCCCTGGGAAGCCTATGCATTGGCGCGCCGAACAAAGGCAACACCTCGTGAAGGCGACCCCATTGATCATTTCCGCTTGCCCTATCCGCCAAGTGAGCTGGAGAATAATCCTTCAAACACTTCCGCTGCTATCAGCAGGCAGGGTGGTGATGACTCCTTTGTTAAGCTTTGGTGGATACCTTAATTAGAAAAATCTTAGTATATTTATAAACCATTAAAAATTCTTCATCATGAAAAAACTTTACGCTTTCCGTTTGCTGCTTCCGGTTTTATTTCTGTTGCAGCCAATCTTTCTTCTTTCCCAATCAAATCAATACCTGCACTTCGACAGGGTTGATGATTTTGTAAAACTCGATGGTGCTTCACAGTACATCGTAAATGCAGGAGCCATATCCATAACGGGTTGGTTTTACTGCGACGAGCTTGCCTATGGGCAGGGAATGATGGGTTTCCGTACCAGTGGAAACGGCTTTTATATGATCCAATTGAATGATGGTGCAGTGGAATGCCGACTCGAAACCGGAAATGGATTATTTGAGTATGTTGCACCGGCCGGATCTACCATACCTCAGGTATGGCAGCACTGGGCCTGGGTGTATGATGGAAGTTCGGTTACGCTTTATGTAAATGGATCACTCATGGGATCAGCTCCGGCTTCAGGTGAATTTACCAACTCAAATGTTTCTTTCGCCATTGGTAAAAGTACATTGGCAGGATTTAACTTTGTATATGGTGGCCGGATTGATGAAGTGTCGGCATGGAATATTGCGCTTACGCAAGGTCAAATTCAGGATATGATGGATGATGAGCTTGTCGGAAATGAACCTGGCCTCCAGCTTTATTATAAAATGGATCAGGGAGATCCGGGTGGAAACAATACCACCATTACTCATCTGATCAGCGAAGTTGGAAGCCCTGAGCGTGATGCCGAACTGCTCAACTTTGCACTTACCGGCGAAACCTCCAATTTTAACGGTACGGTGAATGTCGGATACCAGGCGATTTCTTTTGCTCAAATCCCAAATCACCTTACAACAGATGCCCCCTTTGCACTTGAAGCCTCTGCAACCTCAGGTCTTACTGTTGAGTTTGAAGTGATTTCAGGTCCGGCAACTGTGGATGGCAATATGCTTACCCTTACCGGTGATGCCGGTGAAGTAGTGGTGGAAGCAACACAACCAGGCAACGGAACCTATGATCCTGCTGAGCCTGTTCAGAATGCTTTCATGGTCATCGATCCGGATGTGCATGTTGCTGATATCGATCCCAGGAATCCACTGGCTGGTGATGTTTACGTACCCAACCTCGATTATATTCAATTGGCAGCTTATGTCACCATCGAATACCCGGAATTGTTTTCGGTTGACCAGGTGCAGTTTAGTGTAAACGGAGTTACCTTCCAGCCAACCAACTGGGGCGATGGATATTACTCAGGATGGTGGGCGCCTCCGGCTTTTGGAAATTATACCTTGAATATCATTGCAAAAACGAATTTTGGTACCACTACAACAACACCTGTTGCCATTAATATTACCGATGAGGTTTCAGACATGGAAGCCCAGGCTGTGGATGGAATTTGGATCAGTACAGATAATCCATCGCAGGTTGTAACTGCTGAATTACCTTGTTATTTAGGTGCTTTTGATCAGATCACAGCTACTCTTGAAGTTACCTGCCCGACAGGAGGTTGCGGTGAGTGGGACCGTGTAGCCAGCGTAGATGCCTGCGGGCATGATGGCAAATGGGTTGAAATTATCCGGTACATCACACCTTATGGCGTTCCTTGTGCACACACAATCGATCTGACCGATTATATGTCGATTCTGCAGGGAAAAGTGGATTTCAGGGTGAATTGCTACACGCTCGACAATGGTTATATTTATGATTTGACCCTTGATTACAGTGAAGGCGCTCCGGTGCACAATTACAGTTTTATTGATATTGTTTGGTGGGAAACCTATCAGTTTGGAGATTTTGCCAACTTGCAGCCTGTGGAAGACTGGAGCTTTACCTATCCAGATAATGCAATGGCTTCAACCTTAAAACTTGTATCCTCCGGTCATGGTTGGGGTGATTTGAACACAGGAAATGCTGCCGAATTCCATGATGATACCCACCATATCTGGGTGAATGGAGAGCAAACTTTTGATCAGCATAACTGGGCAGTCTGTAATCCAAATCCTGACGGATGTTCCCCACAGAATGGAACCTGGTTTTATAATCGTGCCGGTTGGTGCCCGGGATCCATCGCCCCCTGGTTTGATTTTAATATGACTCCTTATGTGAATGATCCCGACATTACTCTGGGTTATGTTTTTGATGAGGATTATGTGGATTATTGCCACCCCAACCACCCCGATTGTGTAACAGGCGTAACCTGTGCCGATTGCGATGACGGTTTTAATCCCCATCTGATCGTGGCTTGTAACCTGGTAACCTTTGCCGATAGCCCGGTGGACGGTACGCAAATCGTAGCTATAGATGAAAATTATTTCAATATCGGATCATTCATCACTTTGTACCCCAATCCTACAAGCGACAACATGGAGCTGACCTTCCACGGAGAGCCTTCATTTGATAAAGCGGTTGTTACAGTAATGAATATCACCGGAAGCACTGTTGACGAGTTTGAATGGTATGGTGAAACCACCATGCTCGAATTCAGCAATTATGAAAAAGGTGTTTATTTTGTTCAAATCAAAGTTGGAAGTGAAGTGGACGTGAGGAAAGTAGTTGTTCAGTAGATAGATTAATAAATTGATTTAATTCGCACTGGCTTGTACCTGCAAGTCAGTGCGTTTTTATTTATCAAGATTTGTATTATTATTTTTCATGAACCTCATTCATGGCGGTTGCCTCAATTAATTCCTCTGATTTTTCCTCACCCAGATACTTGTGGATAAGCGCATGCCCCAGGTAGATAAGCGGAGTGATGGCAATGGCAATTCCCAGTTTGGCTACGTATCCGGTTGCCGATGTATTAATAAAATCGCCAAAAGAGATTTTACCCGGAAGCCAGAAAGCTATGCCGGTTACAATGAAGGTGTCAATTAATTGTGAAACGACGGTGGAACCGGTAGCCCGCAACCATATCATTTTGTGCCCGGTTCGTTTACGGATCACCCAAAAAACAACCACATCCAGAAGCTGAGAAGCTAAAAATGCCGTGATGCTTCCAACAATGATCCACATCGACTGACCGAAAACGCCATGGAAAAACTCATCCGTTACCGGTGATATGGAAGAAGCCGGGACCAGCATCCCGAAAAAAAGCAAAATAAAGGCATAGGCAATAAGAATGGAAGTAAGTATAGTCAACCGTTTAACACCTTCACGACCGAAATATTCGTTGATCAGGTCGGTAGTGAGAAAAACAACCGGCCATGGGATAATCCCGATGCTCATGGTGAAAGGCCCGAGTTGAATAAGCTTTCCACCAATAAATTCACCTGCAATGGCATTGGTAATAAATATGCCCGCAAGCACGGTGAAAAGGATGTCGCGTTTGGATGATTTCATTTAATATATGCTAACAACAAAGCCGATGGATGGTTGCAAAGGTGGGGATTTTTCTTTAATCAGAGCTGTGTAATTTTGTTGCGTCCCAACGGGACTTAGGTTGTGCATATAGTTTATTTAACCCATGTTCTGCACCTGACGGTGATGTTGAAACACAAACAGATTATACATGGCGAGCTAAAATCATTTTTTTCAGAGCAAGCAATTGTCCCGTCAGGGACAAAATATGGGAGGAAGGTTTTACGAATCCGACAAAAGAAGTCCCGTAGGGACGAAATATTTATAGAATTAAAGCCAACAAACCCCACAAGCCCCGTAGGGACGACATACCCATTCGAATCAAAATTTAACAGAACCGGTATCAACGCCCATATTCATCAATCAGCAATTTCGCCATGATGGCATCCCAGATATAATTGGGAGGGCAATCCAAAACCGTATTATCCGGGCTGTATGATTCCCAATAATTATGATTTTTAGAAAGCTGTGTCTTAACCGCCAGGATCATCTTGTCAGCAAGTTCCGATGCCTCTTTATCAAATCCATATTTTTTTAATCCGTCATAAACCATATAATCCCAAAGCAACCAAACCGGGCCATTCCATTTGCAGCAATAATCTACATACGGACTGAACCATTCATCGTCGGCGGCAAGGGTAGGCACCCCGAATTTTCGCCAGAATTTGGTGGTGTCGGTTAGGGTTCCGACCAGTAAGCCAGCTTTTTCCTGATCAATGGCGCTGGCCCACATAGGTAAAAAGCCGATAATCTCCTGCCTGCGCAGATCGCGGTCCATGAAGTAAAATGAATGATCTTTTTTGTCAACAGAATAAAAGAAATGATCATTTTGTTCCCACATCAATTCATTGAGTAAGTTGGAAGTCTGATCTGCTTTCTTTGTCCAGCTTTTGGATTCTTTTTCCTTCCCTAGCGCGTTGGCCATGCTGGCCAGACATCGCATTTCATTTATTACCATGGCCGTTAGATCAAGGCATTCCAATTCGTCGGAGATATCTTCTTTATCTACATCAAGGTAACGTTCGGCTGAAACCTGGAAAACGGCATTGTACCAGTCGCGCACGTTTTCGATGATGCCGTAAGGACCCCATTCAAAAGTCCCATCCTGATCGGTGTCGCGGTGTTTGGTCAGCCAGTTCATGTATTTTACTCCTGAGGTGTAAGCTTCCTGAAGAAATTGTTCGTCTTTGCTTGTCTGGTATATTTCCCAGTTTATCCAACTGAAAAAGGGAGCAGAGGTGGTGGATTCATCTTTATGCGGATAATCCTGCATGCCTCCCGGGCCATGACGATAAGCAATCAGGCCATCCTCACCCTGTTGCTCCATGTATACCCGCTGTGATTCCATAGCAGATTGCGGATCCAAATATACATAAGCCAGCATGCTTAGTGATTCATGTAATACCTGGTGGCCATGTCCCCAACCCCAGAGCGGATTGCGGGAGAATACGTAAAAATTATGAGCAGTTTTATCCGCAGGCGGCAACATGCAACCACGAACAAGATTAAAAGCGCCGAGGTAAACCAGTTTTTCGTCCTCCGTTTTAAAATCGATGCGGGGAACTGATTTAAAAAGGGCAACATTCTCATTTAAAAATTGCTGGAAGTTGGCTTCTGCAGCAGTGTTAATTTCCTGAATTAGGTTAACCGGATCTTCAGATTGATCCTGCAATCCTCTTAAATAGCTGATGGTTTTGCTTTCGCCGGGTTGAAGTTCAAATTGATAATGCAATGAAACAAAGCGTACCAATCCTGAATCAGCAAAATTCAATGAATCTTGTGACCTGTTTTCTGAATAGAAATCGGTTTTAATGTAATTGTAGAAATCATCCAGATTGCCGCTAAAACCACCATAGGAATAGGGCTGTTCGCTTCCGCAGAAAAAATCGAGGCAATGAGTGGGATATGGGGCGTTTTTGTAGAGGTTGCTGATCAGGCGTTTTTTTGTTTCAAAATGTTGGGTGAGATAGCCGTAGTTTTGTTTGTCGAAACCGATGATTTCGAGGGAGTCTTTTCCCAGGTCCAAAACCGGAAACAGTTCTACAAGTTGAGGTTTGCCGGAGATGTTAGTAATGGAAAGCCTGTTGATGGCCACTTTTGAGCTATACACAAAAAAGCACTCCTGCACATTGATCCCTTCTAAAGGTTCATATTCCAGCAGGGCCATATCAGGGAAGCTAGCTGTAACAACAGGTTTTTGAACATATTTACCAACTTTATCGATCACCAGCTTATTGATCATCCAAATATTAAAAATGCTGCCACCCTGATCTGTCCAATAATGCAGCGGGTCGCAATCAGCGTAATAATTCATTTTGTAGGCTTTGTCGCCATAAAGTCTGGAGCGGTCCATGGAGGCGGCATAGGTGGTGTAGAGCGGGTTATTGGCTGAGGCGCGGATTTGCAGCCAGGAATCGGAGACGGTTAATTTTTGGGAAAATGAAGTTATTGTAAATATGATAAAAACGAAGGCCAGACCTAACTGCAAAGTGCGCGAAGTATTCGTCAGGTGCGCAAAGAATTGCCAGATTCGATTTATAGATTCATGCACTTTGCGTGATTCTTTTTGATCATTACGGTTAAATTTGATTTTCATACTAAACCCCTTTATATATTCGTATTAAATCTTAAAATTAGCACTTTTTCTTATCTTTGGGCTACACGAAATTATGCGTAAAAAAATTTCCATAACGGTGATCATTTTCTTCTCAACATTCATACTGAATGTATCGGCCATGGCGTTTCAGCAGCGGTACGACCGGCGGGAAGACGATGAAGATTTTGATCCCTTTGTGATTGAGATGACTGACCAGCAAACTTTTAAATATTTGAAAAATACCTGGTTCTTTGATATGCCTTTAAATCCAGCCAAAACAAAGGTCGTTTACGATTTTTTTGTGGATGATTCGGGTTTTGGAAGTCAGGTTACTTTGGTCACAAAACCGTTCACGACCTGCCAGTTGAAATTCCTTTTAATAGATTATATCGGGGTTTTTGAAAAAGAAAAATCAAAGAAAACATATTACCTGAAATCCGGTTAAGCCGGATTTTTTTGTTCTCCGAAACGAGTTTATATTTTAAAAATCAGAGAATTCTGGTTTTGTAAAGTGCCCATTCATTTAAACTTCCTGGTTTTTCATACAGGTAATAGACTTCATCACCGTGTAAACGAATCTTCTTTACTAAAATGTGTGGGAGTGTTAAAGATTTGGATAAAATGCCGGTATTTGGATTTAACTCAAAAAGAGTTGTGAAGTTTTTATTTTTCATAGGGAGATATAATTTGGAGGCTAAGGAGTCAATAATTATAATTTTTTGCCAACTAAATTCTACATAATTACTTAAATCAATATAGTTTGAGGAAACATCTCTTAATGGCTTCAATTCCAGGAACTGGCCATTCTCATCAAATGAAATGATGTTGTTGTTTAGGTTATCCAGAATATATATTTTCTGATCTAACTTAAAGAAATTGATACAAATATTATTGTACATGAAATTTCTTTCAAAATACAGTCTTGGATGATTGAAATATTTGCTAACCAATTCTTCCTTTTCATTTGGCGGCCCCTTTTTAATGATTCCAAGAAAAACCATCTCCCGATAGTAAAAATCAACTTTACTGGTATCAAAAATTTGATATAATAGTTCCTTCTCATTATCCTCGTTAACGGATGAATATATTATCTTATCTCCGATTATGCTTTTATCAGTGAAATAATATTTCCCTTTGTGCCTGAAGTTATATTTAACACTGCATTCTTTTAAATCAATAAAACTTATGGGATTATTAATGGAAATGGTATCCGCTAGTAAAATCAACTGATATGCTGAATCTTTAGTAGAAACTATATTCAAGTTGTCAAATAAATCAATAAAGAGCTGGTTCGGTTTAAAAGATAATCTGAAGTCGATGATATCTCCGCTTGCAATGTTCTTTATTTTAAGATATGACTTGCTATCAGTGAAGTTTCGGACAATAAAAAATATCCGGTTGTTATATACTTCATAATCAATTATCGACTCATTTCTTTTTTTGTAAATAACCTCATAAGTCTTATCGCTTATGGTGAATTCGTTTAACAAATATGTTTTGGGTAATAATTGAAAAAGAAAAGGATTGGAGGTGGTGTCAATATCATTAATATTAATGTGTTGTTCATTGTATGCAACATGTGAAAACGTTAAATCCAATATTGAGTTTGGAAAGTTTAAAACAAAATACCCCTCATTATCTGTGGTAGTGCCTGCTTTTGATATTTCATCAATGATGTTAACATTGGATATTGGGAGGTGAGATAACGAGTCAATAACAAAGCCATGAATTTGATTTGATTGTGAAAATCCTGAAGCAAAAAGAAAAATATATACTGTAATTAGGTAATATACTTTCATCCCCAATAGAAAATTATTGACCCTAAAATAAGATAAAATCCTGAATAAATAAAGATCCCATTTTAAGTCAGATTAAATTCTGATTTTTATACTTGGTGAGCCGAGATAAATAATTAGTTTCCCATCACCTCTTCCACCACCATCCCAAACAATTGATCCAGTGTTAAACCGTGAGCCCTGGCCATTTTAGGAACAATACTGGCTTCGGTCATGCCGGGCACGGTGTTCACCTCCAGGAAAAACATGCCGTCGTCGTTATAAATATAATCAAAGCGGACAATGCCTTTGCAGTTCAGTTGCTGGTATAGTTGCGACGAGGTTTCCTGGCAATGTTTGAATATGTTTTCTGGAATTTGAGCAGGAACGATCTCTTCTGCAAGTTTGGGGTCGTATTTGGCTTCAAAATCGAAAAACTCTTTTTTGGAGATAATCTCTGTTACCGGCAGCGTAATGATTTCACCTTTGTGTTTTAAAACACCGCAGGTAATTTCACGCCCTTTGATAAATTCTTCCACCAGTATCTCATCATCCTCTTCAAAAGCCCTGTTTAAAGCTGCTTCAAGCTCTTCTGCCTTATTTACTTTTGACATGCCCACACTGGATCCACCATTATTTGGCTTTACAAATAGCGGCAATTTTAATTTCTGTAAAATATCGGTGGCAGTGATATGATCACTTTTTGTGCTGAAAACCGAACGGGCCAGTTTGATCCCCAGGCTTTGCACGGCCAGCTTACAAAGGTGCTTGTTGAAGGTGAGTGCCGAAACCACATGGTCGCAGGTGGAGTAGGGGATGCCCATCATGTCGAGGTAGCCCTGCAGTTTGCCATCTTCGCCGGGGGTGCCATGGATGGCAATAAATACAAAGTCGAAATGAATCCTTTCGGCGATCATGGGAAGTGAAAAATCGTTTTTATCGATCTCGTAGGTGTTTTCGTGCGGACAGGTATACAGCCAATCGGTACCTTTCATGAGGATGGGATACACGTTATATTGATCACCTGCCAGGTACTTTTTTACCACCGCTCCACTTTGAACGGAAATTCCGTATTCACCTGAATCGCCGCCACTGACAACGGCTATATTTTTTTTAGACATATAAATTTAATCTGTCGAATCGAAGGACAAATATAGGGGATTTCGGAATTGGATGGGTTGATTAGAGGCCACAGATTTCACGCCTGCCCGACTATCATCATTCAGACGGGGATTTTCATAGAATTTTTGCAGAAAAGGAGCATGACAGAGGGGTTTATAAATTCAATGATTGCTTTAAAATGAGGGCTTCCTTTACAATTCTTCAAATTTAATTCCTTTTAAACGAACTTTTTGAAGATAGTTGTCATTTCTTTGGAGAGAGTCGGGATACACATATAATATGCTTTTTTTCATCGGTAAAATTATTACCTCAATGAATACCCTGTTATTTGCTTTACCAAACAAAATTACCTCCTCATTATTGATCCAGCGGGCATCTTCATAAGTTGAACCCGGACCTGTAAAGGCGATTCTTTTAACTTCTCCGGTCTTCCGGTTAACCCAATTCACCTCCTGATCGGGTTCAGTACCCATAAGTATCAAATGACCCGTTGAATCCTGATCAAAAACATATTGATACGAATCCAGATCAAGGTATTGACTTTTATCTTTGGAATAGATTAAATATGGACTGAAATTGTGATCGAAGCCGGGTTCTGAATCTGCAAGCACATTGCCATTTAGCCACGCCCGAACCGTCCAGGTACTGTCAAATACAAATTTATCGCTGCTGTAATTCTCGATCCGGTTCTGGTAGAAGGCGATCCAATGTGGATTGAGGTGGATTATTATATTCGGATCAAACTGTTTATTCTCAGTAACCAGGTTATTGTAATTGCAAGAAGCCAGTAAAATTATAACCGCTAGTTTCAATAATACTGGTTTATAAATTTTGAACATTGTTAAAGTTATTCTGATTTAAAAATACTTAAAATGCACAAATTGAACATACAAAGTTTGATGTTGTTTACTAAATTATTAATTAGGCTGGAAATTGGATTATGTAAATACATGATCAATAATATTTTATAAAAGTCACAACAATTTTTTAAAATGCCAATTTATATGGACCGCCATGATGTTTCGGAGCATGTAACTGCCGAAATGGTGGCGCAATTACATCAACAAGACCTCAAAATCCAACATGAATATGATTGCCGGGGTTTGACCTATTGGTTTGATGATCAGCGAAAAACTGCATTTTGCCTGATTGAAGCTCCGGATGCAAGCCGTATAAAAGAGATGCATGATGATGCACATGGCGAAGTACCACACCGGATTATTGAAGT
Organism: Bacteroidales bacterium; assembly: GCA_020438105.1. Taxonomy (GTDB): domain Bacteria; phylum Bacteroidota; class Bacteroidia; order Bacteroidales; family JAADJA01; genus JAADJA01. Next base: position 11,116 of record JAGQVE010000048.1, on the reverse strand, counting down.
TGATGCAAACATCGTAGAATCATTCCTTGGACGGATTGAAGACCCTGTAAAGGCCCGGGATACTGAATTAAATATCATAAATGATCCTGCATTTCGTACCCTGATGGTTATCAAAATAGGTTTCCTGCGATTTACTCCTCAAAATACTAAAAAGCAGATAGAAAATGGGTTGTTTTTGGAACAGGAAATTGCACAATGTGTGCAATTAGGTGAAGGCCGGGTTGTTACAAGTAAGCCGGATTTTGTATTAGCCTCCTTTACCGCTGTTGCAAAGGCAGTAACGTGTGCATTGAAGGTTCTTGAAAAACTGGTTGACCATCAGGATAGCAATGACTTCGTAATTAGTTTAAGTAGTGGCATACCTGTCACAGAAAGTAAGGAGCTTTTTGCCGATACGATCACCCTTGCCAACAGAATGTGTTATGTGAATGGGGCAAAAATTATAATTACGAATGAAGTTAAAGAATTGTATAAAAGCGAAAACAGGAATTCCTTTGCCAATGGCAGTAATATAAGGGTCCTTTCCAATGATGAAGAAATATTTCTAACCCGCTTTTTCAACTATCTTGAAAAGGTGTGGGACAATAGTGATATCAGGATTTCTGATTTTTGTAATAACCTTGGTGTAAGCAAATCTCAGTTGTATCGAAATATGACAGATGTTTTAAACTTCTCACCCAATAATTTCCTGCAACATTACAGGTTATTGAAGGCGCATGAAATGCTATTGCGAAAAAAAGGTACTATTTCAGAAGTTTCTTTTCAAGCCGGTTTTAGCAGCCCATCCTATTTTTCAAAATGTTTTACCCGACAGTTCGGAATCGCGCCTTCAGAGCTGGTTAATAGCAATAATTAATTGTTGAAATTTCTCCTGAACCAAATTTACACGCATTTGGGAAAATTTTAATATCCTGATTTCGGGATAGCTTCTAATTTTGGCCGGTAGATTACTCCCAAACATTATATTACAATAAAGGGAAATAACAAATTAAAATTATTTAACGGAATAACTAAATTATTTTGAAATGAAAAAAATTATGTCACTTACAATCACAATGTTGTTCTTCGCACTGATCTCATGGGCACAGGAGGCAGCTGATAATTCAACCGCCAGCTTATATGATCGTTTGGGTGGTGCGGAAGGGATTTCAGCCATTGTTGATGATGTGGTTGAGGCACACATGGTGAACCCAACCATTGAAAAAAGGTTCCTTCCCTATAAAGGGACTCCGGAACTGGAACTGGCTAAAAAACATCTTGCTGAGTTTTTTATTGCCGGCAGTGGCGGTCCGTTTCCTTACACGGGTCGCGATTTAAAGGAGGTACATACCGGTATGAATATATCCCATAAAGAGTTCATGGCTGCCCTCGATGATACCATGATGGTGTTAACAAAACGCGGTATCGATGAAGAAACCAAAAAAGATGTAATGGCAATTTTTTGGTCGCTTAAAGACATGGTCATCGAATTGTAGCAATTGTGGTTTTACTTCTAATTGATATTTAATAAAGGACTTGTGACTTTTATATTTTGATGCCCCGGCTGATTTCGATCGGCCGGGGCATCTTACTTCTTATTTCATTAAAGCGTGCACGCCTATTTCTTACCTGAATTACTGTATAAAATAAATAATATTTTGAGATAAATCCAGGCAAATGATCTTGTTCTACATCATATACGACAAAATCAATGCGGCCACCATGAGTGAAGCCAGGTGATACCCGGTATTGATGAAAAACAGCTTCCAGGATTTACGCTCCCAGACAACAGATCCCAGGTCGACCGGGAAATAAAAACCCATCCAGGTGAAAATGGAGGCCATCATCGCATTTTGGAATGGAGGTATGTCTTCGCTCCCTGGCACAAAAGTCCAGGCGGCCATATTGTGAGCCAGTACCCAGGCAAACAATACATTCCCGATGATCATAAAAACCATTCCTTTGATCATTTCAGAGCTTTTTGGTTTTTCATTCATGTCGTAGCCCATTTCACGGCCCCAGATTTTGCCAAAAAGGGGTGTGTACCAAAGAAAGCCAAGTACGAAATTGGCCACTACTACAATTAAAATAGCAACAAAATTGATTTGAATTCCTTCCATTGTCAAGTTGATTTAAGGATCCTACTCTTATGGTTTTTCAGATACACCCGTTTTTAAAGTGGTTACTGCTCCACATTTCCCTTTGCGAAAACCTCTTGAAAAAATTAAGAAACCTGCTTGTTTTTGGATAATTTACCTATTGTTGATCCCGGAGATAAAAGTTGTAATTACAACTGTTTTAAATTGGTGATGCTAAGGTACAAAAGATTTTAAAGCTAATTACAAATGATAAATTCTACAAGTGAATTATTCCACCGAATACGATATTAACCTGCGAAAAGAAAAAATGCTGACTCGCATTGTCGGAGGTACTATTTGTGGTTCTTATGTCGGGTAAATGAATAAAACCCCCCTTAACTTCTGATTGCACGAAAAAGATGTTGTAAAACGTAAAATTGAGCCCGGCCAAAATATCAAGACCATATCCCGCCAGGTGAAATTCATCATAACGATCTTTATTCAACAAGGTAGTATTGGTTTTGGGGATTACAACCCCCAGTCCGGCGCCTTCCTTTAAATTAACCCGCATCACCCCTTTTTCAAATAAGTGATGTGTATGGCGAATCTCGCTGTTCAGATAGTTTAGGCCATCGGTGTGCTCAAATTGCAGGAAGCCCTCGGTAATAAGGATATCATCGCCGTTATAAGTGCCGTCATAGGGTGTCCCAGTTCCATCTATTGATCCTGAAATAGTGACTGTTTGTTCCTGCTGCACAACATATTTCATGTGGTCCATCCCGAGTGAAATATCCCAGTTTTCATTAAAATAATAACCGATCCGGTAATTATACTGCGGTATGGTAATGCGGCCGGGATTAAAATAAGGATCAACTCCAAAATGCGATTGCCGGTCTTTGGCTACCACCTTGTCCAACGTAAAATCATAACCTTCGCCCGTAAAATGAATATTCGACCGGGTATACCAGCCCCAGTTCCAGCCCCAGTAAATGTATAATCTTCCCTGATTATAGGTTCTCTCTGCAATGTTTAGGTCCTGACTAAAAACGAGCTGCGTTAAAAGTAAGGATGAAATCAGGATAAGAAAAGTTCGCATATTGGGTAAATATTACTTATTTGCGTGCAAAGGTAAATGAATTGAAGTTAATTTAATTCAAAACTGACATGTGGTTTTTATACCCAAGAAATGCAAATCCAGAATTAATTCAATGCTGAAGTAACCGACCTGGGAAAGTCTTCATTCAGTCGGCCCCAATCAGAAAATCCTGCATTGATTGCGCTTTTCAAAATCTTTTCAGTTTTCCCGGTTTCGCCTTTCCAGTATGCAGGAAAAGCAGAGAAATAAAGCACATACGGGTTTTCAGGTTCCAGCATTCGATAAACTGTCATGATTTTTTTTAATGAGTTTACATCGCGAAGTTTGATAGTGCGGTTGCCAATGGAGTAGCAGGCAATTCCCCAAAAGCCTTTGATCCTTTTGTACATGGCAACGGTGTATGGGTCCTGCTCACTATTGATTTTCTTTTCCAGAGAAGTGATCTCATTTTTCCACCATAAACTATCTTTGTTTGTAAACGCCTCAAGGTAAGGTTGACGGGCGCTCATCTCAAAACTCAGGCCTTGTTCAATTTTGCTCAGTTGCGCGTTATAATCCGGGTTGGATTTTATTTCAGCCCAGGATTTCATGAAAATTTCATCATTGCTGAATGGTTTTTTGAGGGCCATATTACGGGCAATCAAAGCTGCTTTCATTAAATCGTCCTGTTTGGTTAAACGGTCGATGCGTAATAGCTGATTTTTACAATAGGCTTCAACTTTTTCATTGGACGACATGTTCATTTCCTCCGAATCAGAGGATAAATACAGGAATCCGAAGGTGTTGGAAAGTAGTAAGCTATCAGGCCAGGAATGGGAAGCATTGTTGAGCTCGATACTCAGATTTTTGGGGGCCGATTCATCATTGAAAATAAACTGGGCAGTTTCAACGAAATTAAAATCATCCAGGCCTGAAATGGAAAATACCGGACATTTAAGTGCCATTATCTGATCTGCTTTGGCCAGTGCCCCGCAGAGGATCATCCCGTTCACCGGATGGGCAAGTCCATACCCAACAGCCATTCGAGCACCTCCTGAAAAGCCGGCAAGATATACGGTATTGTTAGCCGGGTATTTTTGCTTCACATCCTGAATCAACTCCTGAATGCCGATTTCATAATCTTCCACACCGTTTTTAACATAGTTGGAAGCAGCCAGAATGACCGGGTATTCCCGGGCTGCCAGTTTAAACTTATTCAGGGCAAATTTTCCGGCGCCGTTGGCATCAATGATCACCAATAGGGGCAGTTTGTCCTTCGTTGGTTTTAATTCAGGAATGTAAACTTCATAGGTGTTGTGTGGATTGGATTGGCAGGATTCGGTTTTTTCAACTTGACCATTAGCCCCTGTGATAGAGCCAGGTTCGTTACAGGCGATAATAGTTACGAGTAGCAACAACCACGAAAATTGAATAAATTTGGCCATTTTCTTAAAATTTGCCAAATATAGATTTTTTTAGAAAGCCAATTTTTTTCACTTACGTTTTGATAATTGTTTATTTTATCTCCTGTACCCCTGCTCGTTCCGGTTATACCTGGGGTGATTGCTTTGTTTTCTGGCGGTTTTAAAAGTAGTATCAGGATCATCGCTTATATACACCGGCACCTTTTCGGTGGAGCTGATCTCCAGGATCCGGCCCAGGCTTTCGGGTAAGCGCATTCCGATGGCCTCCCGCCATTTGCCTTTACCGAAAACCGCAATCTCTTCTCCGATTTCCAGAACACCTTCTTTATATCGCATCGATTTATTAAATCCGAGGAACCCCTCGCTTTTATAACCGTGTTGCTGAAGGTAATGCACCAGCGTTGGGGTTGCATCTTCCATAAAACCCGATGAATAACTGGCATCCTGAACAATGTAAAACTTAAGTTTATCATCGTTGATAAATGCACACTGATCACCATCACGGATGAGAAACCGGGTTTTAAAATTCTCTTCTATAATGGTTTTCCAGTTGCTGTTTCGGCCGGAAGACACCCGTTTTTCAACCAGCACGGTATAGAAGGCACATTTGCGTTTTGACAAGGGAGCAATAAGGGGCTCGCCAACCACCTCTACTTTTCCTACGATTTTAGCGAGATCGTTATCTTTAAAATCGCCCAACTTTTTAAAAGGGGCATTTTTAAGTTTGCGCTTTATAATGGTTTCTTTATTGAAAATAAAACCAATGATAAGAAAAATAGCAAATACAGCCACAAAGCTGAAAAAGATATATTGGTTCATGAGGGTTTATAATTTCTTATAATCTTAAAATTAATTGATATAAAGAGGTTTATCTATTTAAATGAATGTAACAATGCCAGGATAAGTGCTGTACCAGAATGTTTCGCAGTCTCTTTGTGGGTTGCTGGGTACGATATTTATTAATTTCATTTAATTCCACGTTTGCCGGTATTACATTTATCCTGTGTTGGCAATAGTTTTAATCTTCATACCACCAACTTTTATATTTAGAGGAGTATATATATGCTCCACCCATGTCAATGAAATCCCAGCTAAATCCTAATGTAAAGTTTTCCTTTCCATTAAAATAGAAAAAATCACGCTTCTTAAAAATTCCAATTGTAGTTTCAGGGATTTTCATATTTTGGTGTGGTAAAGATTCTTCAATTTTTTTTGGATAAAATCCATTTGTCTTTTTGTAACTTTCTAATTTATAAATTATTTGATTTGCTGTAGTTATAGTTGATTCTTTCTGTTTTTCTAAAATGTAGGGACTTACAACAAAAGATACATTAATTGTAACTAGAAGTATTATCAATAAGAAATGTAATTTGGTTTGTAAATAATTTAATTTGATAAAAATCCAAATAATAATCGTAAGTGGTATTAAACTAATTGAGATAAGCACTAAATAATGCCAGAAATCTGAGTAGTCAATCGTCATTATAACAGATAAGATTAATAATGATGCACTTGCAAAAATTAATATTCCTTTTTGTGGTAAAGAAGTTAAGAATTTAAGTTTAGCTTTTTTACTTTCCTTTTCCAAAATTATTTCTATTAATATTTAATATCTTCCCTAATTTCACTTAATATGTCCTCAGCTCTACGTTTACAGTCAATAGCATGTTTAGAGGTCACCTAAATTATTGCCAACTTATTTATAACTCCACCTTTCCAGGCAAACTCCCTCCACACTTTCTCCATTAAACCACAAGCCTCCCACCTCTTCATTCTACTAACAGATGAAGCATTTATTAAAACGGAAAATTCCTTCGGAGTAATCAATGAATTCGGGTTGCCGGAAATATGATGTCATAGCTTTTTTTATTCACCAGCGAATATAAGCAATATCCAATCAAAGTGAATTAATCTTTTCAGATGCTATTTCCGGTAAAACAGTTTTCCGGTGATGAGTAAGCTGGCAAAAACCACAATGGCAAACACATAACTGCTTAGCGCCAGTTGCATACCACCCGAAATCACATGACCACTTGTGCAACCGCCGGCCATGCGCGCTCCGAATAACAAAAGAAATCCAGCCACAAAGGCCCACACAGCTCTTTTAACTTTATTGCTGCCTTTGTACTTTGTCCATCGCTCATATACCATATTAAACCTGAATGTTTTTCTAATTAATGAGCCTGTCAATCCTGCCAAAAAAGCTCCTGTCAGAAAAATCAACTCCCATTTTCCATGTGGTGCAATAGCCTGGTAATAATCATTGTGGGTAAGCCCGGTAATTCTGTCGATGACATATGGAAAACTCGTGGATGCACCAATGGGCCTGTTGCTTCCTAATTGCGAAAAAACAAGGGTATTCAAAATGGCTATTCCGATTCCGGCCCACATCCATTTATTATCTTTTACCTTTTCAATTTTATGCATCCAAAATGACAGGGTGATAAACAATACACTTAAAATAATGGCAATTCCCCAAAAAATATAATTATTCAATATGGATGAATTTAAGGAGATTGTGCCAAAATCGGGGCCTAATATACCGGATAAATACGGCAGCAAAACCGTGTAAAGCAATCCGCCCAGTAACCCTCCCAAAATACCAAACAATGCATCGAGTGAACCCTCACCCAAAGAAATAGCCAATGTTCCCGGGCAATAACCCAAAATGGTCATGCCCACTCCGAACAATATTCCGCCAAACACAATTCCTCCGGCTACCAGCGGTTTAACGTGGTAGGAAGCCCAGCCCAGGCTTATCTCGAAATTTAATAACAAAAGTCCCACCCCCAATACCAGGGCTATTGTTTTGGCCACTGCCAGATTTTCGAGAGTAGCCATACCACTGATCACATCATACCTGTTAAGGCTGGCATACTGCATGATCAACCCAAATAAAAAACCAAAAATGATAATTGTAATCATAGCCTCAAAATTAAATTTAGCAGGATAAAAATCCCCCTCAAAAAAACTATTTCAATGCCGGATTTTTGCAATCTTTTCCATTGCCAGGCGAAGGCACAAAACCGCAGAAACAGCCGTCAAAATTGCAAAAAACTTTTCAAAATCAGTTTGTGCAAACAGATTGCCAAGGGTATTGAAAAAAAACAGCACAAATAATATCCACAAAAAAATCCGGGATACTCCCAGGAGTTTGGGTGCAAAAACACGTTTTGATCTTACCAGCACAACGAGGTAACAAACAATCATTACCAGTAAGGAGATAAACTCAAAAACAAGCAATTGCTCCTTAGTTTCCATACGGCCGCCCCACAGGAAGTCGACTGGGGCAAAATCGAAAAACAAGATACCGGCAATGATGACAAAATGAAAGACGATAAACAATCCAAAAAAGATCATCAGGATTTTTGCAGCCAGGTTAAAAGAGATCAATTTCATGCAATAAAATTAGGCTTTTCATGTATAATTTCACAATCAAAATTGCAATTGCTCCGTTATTTTAACATCAATCATGCACAGGAACCTCTTTAATATTTGAGTACCTTTGCACAAACAATCATCAGTATGAAAATCGTTTTTTTCAGAACACCCAAACCGAAGCAGTTCAGCTATCCTCCGCGCTATTACGACGAAGAAAAAGAGCACAGGGCCATGCGCAGGAAGGAACTCGGACTCGACGACCGGGGTGACACCGATTTTAAAACCATGCTTAACCATAACTGGAACCGCATGCGTAATTCAGATCGTTCGAGGAAGAAAAAAGCCGAAATGAGTGTATTGGTGTACTTTTTCATTGTGGCCATTTTGGTTTATATTATCTTTTTCAGATAAAATTTGCACAGTGAACAGGAATCCAAAACGCCATGGATAATTTGAACGAACCGATAAATTGTAGAAATCTTCAGCGGAAACACTAATTATTTGAACCGCTGATTTGTGTGGAAGAAGTTTATGCCAGACATTATTCACCTGTTACCCGATTCTGTCGCCAACCAAATTGCAGCCGGCGAAGTTATCCAGCGGCCCGCTTCGGCTGTTAAGGAATTGCTTGAAAATGCCGTGGATGCAGGTGCCGACGACATTAAACTGGTTGTAAAAAACGCAGGCAAAACCCTCATTCAGGTGATCGATAACGGCTGTGGCATGTCGGAAACCGATGCGCGTATGAGCTTCGAACGGCACGCTACTTCCAAAATACAACAGGCCAATGATTTGTTTGCCATACAAACACTCGGTTTTCGGGGTGAGGCCCTTGCTTCCATTGCGGCCATTGCCCAGGTGGAACTTAAAACCAAACGGGTGGAAGACGAAACCGGAACCTGCATACAGGTAGAAGCTTCAAAAGTAACCAGCCAGGAGATGTGTGCCTGTGCTTCCGGAACATCATTTTCAGTTAAGAACCTGTTTTACAACATCCCTGCCCGGCGAAAGTTCCTGAAATCGGATACCACTGAACTCCGGCATGTGATGGATGAATTTCACAGGGTGGCATTGGTCCAACCGGGGATTAGGTTTTCATTTTATAATGAATCACGACCGGTTTACGATTTGCCTGCCGGAAACCTCAAACAACGGATCGTAGCCCTTTTTGGCAGTAATTTCAACAATCGTCTTGTACCGGTGGCCCTTGAATCGGATGTGGTGAACATCAGCGGTTTTATTGGCAAGCCTGAGTTTGCCAGGAAAACCAGGGGTGAGCAGTTTTTTTTCACCAATGGCAGATATATCCGGCATCCTTATCTTAATCATGCCCTGGATGCTGCATTCAAAGAGCTCATTCCCAACGATGCCTTCCCCACTTATTTCATATATTTTAAAATTGATCCCAAAGAGATTGATATCAATATTCACCCTACCAAAACAGAGGTGAATTTTCAAAACAATCAGGTGGTTTATGCCATGCTGAGCTCCGCAGTAAGGCAGGCATTGGGGAAATTTAACATTACCCCGTCGCTCGATTTCGAGGCGGGGCAGTCACCCGAATTTCCAGCTTTTTCGAAAGACAAACCGGCAATACAACCACAGATTAAAGTGGATCCGGATTATAATCCTTTTAAAAGTCAGGGGGGCACTGGAAGTTCAGGGTCTGGCACATTTAAGCCTCAATCCGGCCGTTCAGTTCAAAGGGAATGGGAACCGCTTTTTCAAACGGAAGCGCTGCGAAATCAACAACCCCCGGGACAACCAGAGGTGCAGCAAAATATATCTGCTAAAAATACAGATGAACCTATAGAGCGTTCAAACCTTGCTTTCACACTCAATCAAAATTACATTGTTACAAGGGTTAAATCAGGCCTGATGCTGATCCATATGCAAAGGGCAATGGAACGCATTCTGTTTGAAGAATTCCTGAGTTCGTTGCGTTCGGGCAAAGGGATGTCGCAGCAAACACTTTTCCCGGTCACGCTCCAGTTTACGGCGCAGGAAGCTGCTATATTAAAGGAAATTCAAAATAATCTGCGCCACCTGGGATTTGACATGGAGGAGTTTGGCGACAACAGCTTTATTTTGAACGGCACCCCTACCGGGTTGAACAACACCGACATGAAAGACGTTTTGGATAACATCATTGAAAATTACAAACAGGAAAGCGCAGGCACAACAACCCTGAAAACAGTAAATCTGGCAAAAACCATGGCAGTCAACATGGCAGGTCGTCACAAATGGAATCTTGAGCCCGAAGAAGTTAACGCACTCATCGACAGGCTTTTTGCCACTGAAGCACCGGAATCATCTCCCGATGGCAAGGCTGTTGTTAGGATCATAAACCTGAGTGAAATAGAAGATAAATTTTAATTTAGATTAATGGATCAATACAGACCGACAGGTTTCAGAATATTACCCCCCGTTGTAAAGAACCTCATAATCATTAATGCGCTGTTCTATCTGGGGACCATTGCTGCTTCGCAAACTTTTCATATCAAACTCGCTGACTATCTTGGATTACATTATCCTGTTTCATCCCTTTTTAAACCACATCAATTAGTTACCTACATGTTTATGCATGGAAGCCCTGCCCATATATTGTTTAACATGTTTGCCGTTTGGATGTTTGGCAGTACCCTCGAAAATGTTTGGGGACCAAAAAGATTTCTCATTTTTTATATGATCACCGGAATAGGTGCAGGGTTAATTCAACTGGCTGTGAGTTATGTTCAGGTTACCGGCTTGGAAGCTCAGCTCGATCCTGCAAGTATAAATCAGATTCGCGAGCAGGGGCTGGCTGTTTTACAGGAAGGTAAAAACTATCAGAATGAAATTTGGGGGAAATTGAATCTTTTGTATAACATTCCCACGGTTGGTGCCTCCGGTTCGATTTTCGGATTGTTGCTGGCGTTTGGGATGTTATTTCCAAATGCTTTGATTTACCTCTATTTTGCCATTCCAATAAAAGCTAAATATTTTGTGATTGGCTATGGCTTGATCGAGTTATTTAGCGGTGTGGCTAATAAACCGGGCGACAATGTTGCTCACTTTGCCCACCTTGGTGGAATGCTTTTCGGGTATTTTTTAATTGTTTTATGGAAACGACGACGATAGCTAATCAGGATGAATAACTTCAGATCAAATAACTTTGGCAGAACCGGATTTGGCGGATC
>JAGQVE010000047.1 GCA_020438105.1 Bacteroidales bacterium | reverse complement strand
GGCAGCATCCCGAAGTTTGAAAAAACCTGATGAAGAAGCCATAGATAAACTGGTAGAAAGTGTTATAAATAACCAGATTGCAAGTCATCAGTTTGATAATGCCGATGTTACCCTGCGCGATATCAGGAAGATTAAAAGTGTTTTCAAGAAAAAACTGATGAACATTTACCACCTGCGGATTGAATACCCGAAATAAGGATCCGTGGATCAGTATTGGTGAATTTGACCTAATACGAAGAAAGTAATTCCAATCAATTTGTTTTGATGATCATTTGAGTGTAAACACCCAGGTCTGTTGTGATTTCAATCAAATATGAGCCTGCCTGCATTTTCTGCCCATCATTATCCAATCCGTTCCAAAAGAAAATGTTTGCCTTTTCATTATTGTTTTTAATCTCCTGCATAAAAACAATTCTACCTGAAAAATCAATAACAGAAAGCCTTTTGGCTATTTCATCAGCCCTTCTGAATTCAATTTTGATTTCATTGTAAAAAGGATTTGGAAAACAGGAAATCGCCGGGCCAGTCTCAGTTTCAATGATGCTTACCGGTAGCTGTGGCTGGAAAAATGCTTTGCGAAGAATCCATTTGTCGGGGTCAAGTTCAACCGATTCAACCGTTTTGCCGAATTCGAACCAAAATGTCTGCTCCTGCTGATCATTCCATATTGTAACGGTGGTATCGGAATTATCTGTGAAATCAAACCGTACTTGCACCGGCATAGTAAAAACAGGCCGGTAGCCATATAACTCTTCCTGCTGTTGTTTGATCAGGAGATTTACATCGAGGTTGGTGTTTTGTGCAAAATTATAAGCATATTGTGGCCAGTATGCATCGTAAACCCATTGCTCAAAAAAGTAATCAAGGTTAAGTCCGGAGCTATTTTCAAAACTTTGCTTCAGATCCTCAGTGGAAGCATTTTTATATTTAAAGTTTGGATTTTGAGCGTAATCCATCAGCGCTTCAAAAAAGGCGTCATCCCCTAAAACACCGCGCAGCATGTGTACTGTGTATGCTCCTTTTGAATAAAAAATCGACTGGAAGGTATTGAAGGTATCTGCGGCGTTTTGCAGGTAAAGGGTGCCACCGTTCCAGAATTCATTGGTGGCCATATTGTTTTTGTAGGCTTCAAAACCATACTTATGCTCATCCCAAAGCGCTTCGGAATAGGTGGCAAATCCTTCGTTGAGCCAGCAATGGTGCCAATCGGCAAGGGTGATCATATCCCCAAACCACATATGTCCCAATTCATGAATGCTGGTGTAAAACCAGCTTGCCGACAGGTTATTCTGGATGGTATTGGTTTGATTTTCGATGGCTCCATAAAATCCGAGTTGGGTCATGCCATATTTCTCATTACTGAATGGATAAGTCCCGAAAACATCCGAATAAAACTGTATCACTTCCGGAAGGTCGGCAACACCGGACTGGGCCTGGTTAAAATGCTCTTCAAAAACATAATAATCCAGCGGAAATGATTCGCCTCCCGTTCCGTTAAACTCCTCCTGAAAATGGACATAATTGCTGACTGCCGCCATCACGTAATAGGTAACAATGGGGTAGCGGTGCCGCCACTGAAATGTATTCGAGTCGCCATTGTCAATGATATTTTCGAGTACACCGTTCGACACCCCCATGATCTCAACGCCGCTGAAAGATATTTTAGGGAGCGTAATATCCATGTAAACCGAATCCGGCTTGTCCTGTGGCCCGTCTTTGCAGGGATACCAGTAGTGAGCAAGATAAGGTGTGGAAAGTGTAGCAATGATGGGCTCACCTCCATTATGGCTTTCGTAGCGCATACCTTTATAGCCTCCTGCCATCACAGGTGTGCCCTGGTATGAAATGGTCAAGTCGATTAGGTCGCCGGGATTATATACATCGTCAAGGTTGATCATGATCACATCATTGTCCTGGTAAAATGATTCACAGGGAGCACTTATGGCATCCACTGTGAGCGAACTGTTCAGACTGAACATCACAGCGGTCAAATTGCTGCTCACAGGTTCAAACCGAATGGTTACATCCCCCGAGATATATGGATCAGGAACACCAATGGTGATATCGATGTAATAAAACTTCACGTCGATGTTGGTATCACCTTTTACGATCTGGCTGTATTTGATCATTTCCTTGAAGCTTTGATATTCGTTTTGGTAATGCTCCAGTAAAACCTGCGATTTTTGAGCACTTGCTGAAAATAGAACGAAAGCCAGGAAAGTAATGAGTGAAAAGTTCTTTTTCATGATTCATACAGATTTATAAAAATTAACGAGTTTTATGGCCTGAACAGCTTCTTTCACATCATGCACGCGCAAAATGGATGCCCCATTGAGTAAAGCAAGCACATTCAAAGCTGTGGTTCCGTTTAGCGCATTTTCAGGCATTGTGCCAATAACCTTATTCACCATTGATTTGCGGCTAAGGCCGGCCAGCACAGGAAATCCTGTTTCAGAAAAGCGCTGAAGCGACTTTAATATTTGAAAATTGTGTTCAACGGTTTTACCAAAGCCAAATCCCGGATCAAGCACGATGTTATCCGTTACCCCCAGGCTTTTAAGTTTATTGATTTGAACTTTGAAAAAATCCAGGATATCCGCCACCACATCGGTATATTGCGGATTTTGCTGCATGGTGGCTGGCGTTCCCTGCATGTGCATCATGATATAAGGCACTTTCAGGGTTGCAATGGTTTCAAACATTTTTGGATCCAGGTTTCCACCTGAAATATCATTGATAATATGCGCCCCGGTTTCGATGGCTCTTTTTGCAATATTGCTGCGATAGGTATCAATGGAAAGTATCGTACCCGGAATTTTTTTTGAAATAAGATCAATTACGGGCGTCAGGCGGTTTAATTCTTCTGATTCGCTTACTTCGTTGGCCCCGGGCCGGGTTGAAATGGCTCCAATGTCGATGATGGCGGCGCCTTCCGAAAGCATTTTTTCAACCCGAAACAGAATATCGGTATCTGTTTTCAGGGTGCCTCCGTCGTAAAAGGAATCGGGGGTAATGTTGAGGATTCCCATCACAATAGGATTGTTCACAGATAACACCTCACAAGCCTTATTGATTACCGTTTTTTGCAATACTGAATTTATTGTTATTCTAAAAGTTGACAGCGAATTTAATACAAATGATGCACTTAACTGATCATTTGGTGGTAATTAAGCACTGTGAATAAACCTTAACAAATATTTACAAATCGCGTCCTGCCTGATTTGGAAATAAATCTATTTTTGTTGCATAAAAATCAGTTTATGTCAAAAACCAGTGCTCAATACGATCAGGTCATCGACGAATGTCGCGAAGTTTTCCTCAATAAAATGAAGGACTATGGGAGCGCCTGGCGGATTTTACGCACCTCGTCACTTACTGATCAAATTTACATCAAGGCCAACCGGATTCGCAGTATTCAGGAAAAAGGGACTTCCAAAGTTGATGAAGGGATCAAGCCCGAATTTATAGGAATTGTTAATTATTCGGTGATGGCCCTGATTCAGTTGGAACTGGGTGTGGAAGAAGAGCTGGAAATGGATTCGGGCAAAGCATTGAACCTGTTTAATACGCACTTTTTGAATGCCAAAAACCTCATGATGGATAAAAATCATGATTACGATGAGGCCTGGCGCAATATGCGGGTGAGTTCGCTTACCGATATTATTTTAATGAAATTGTTGCGTGTAAAACAAATTGAGGACAATGAAGGGAAAACTACCGTGTCCGAAGGTGTGGATGCCAATTACAATGACATCATCAATTATTCGGTTTTTGCACTTATTAAACTAAACGAAGGGGTCGAAAAATAGGCGCTATGCAGGATTCCGGATTAAAAAGAAAAATAGCAGCCTGGGGAATCTTTATCATGGTCATCATGAGCGGATTTATGATTGCCACTTATCCCTCGTTCGATTCTGTTTTCCTTACGTTACTTTCAGCTTTAGCCATCATGGTTGTCGTTTTAAGAAAAAACTTTAACGCTTTTCATGTTACAGTTTCGCGAAGCCTTTTAGGCCTGTTATTTTTATTTTCGGGGTTTGTAAAAGGTGTTGACCCTGTTGGCACCCAATACCGGATTGAAGATTATTTTATTGCGTTCGGAACGGAATGGGCCATGCCCCTCGCCCTGCCAATGTCGGTAATTTTAAATGGAGTGGAGTTTATTTTGGGTGGTATGTTGTTGCTCAATATCCGGGTCAAATCCACCATTTTACTGGTGTTGTTTGTGATGTTTGGTTTTACAATAGTCACTATCAACGATGCCATGAACAACCCGGTGCCCGATTGCGGATGTTTTGGCGATGCACTTACTATTACTAACTGGCAAACCTTTTATAAAAACCTGGTGATAGATGCTTTGTTACTGATCGTTTTGTTTGGTCACAAACGAACAGCCCGTTGGTTTTCAAATAAAACCGAATGGATAATAACAGTGCTCATTATAGTTGGGTTTACATATTTTCAGGTGTATAATATCCGGCATTTGCCGATGCTTGACTTTCGCAACTGGAAAGTTGGCAAAAAGATGATCAATGAAAACCCTTTACCACAGGAGTTTTACCTTACCTACCGCAATACCGAAACCGGCGAAGAGAAAGAGTATCTGTCTCCAAATTACCCGTACGATGATTCTGTTTGGATGTCGAAGTGGGAGTTTGCAGGGCAGCGCTATTATGACCCTAATCCGAAGCTTCATCAGTTAAGTGTGGAGGGTGCAGAAGGCGGAGATTACACTGCCAACCTGATTGAAAACCCCGATTACCAGTTTTTGATCGTGATGGAGAATATAGATCATTCGAACACAAAAAAGATGGATGAGATCAAAACCTTTATTGATCAAGCCTACGAACAGGGCGTTTCGGTGGCTCTCCTAACCAGCAGTTTACCCGAAACAGTTTTACCCTTCCTCGAAAAGTATAACCTCACCGTGGAACCTTATTATGCCGATGATGTTACGCTGAAAGCAATGATACGGGCTAATCCGGGTTTGCTCCTGCTTAAAGACGGGGTGATTTTGGGTAAATGGCATTACAATGACTGGCCCACCCTGGATAATGCCCTTAACGCCCAACCTTAACCAGCAGCCAGCCTAACTCTGTTAATAAAACCTTTGAAAGTTTTCAGGATAGCAAATCTGCTGCTTTTCCATAAATCATAATTTTGAATTGAAATTTGAGTTTTAAATACCAAAAAATAAATATTAGCATGAGAACAAATATTGTAGCAGGAAATTGGAAAATGAACCTCAATTTTGAGGAAGCCGATGAATTGATTAATAACATTGTTGAATTTTTAGAAAATGAAACGTTGGAGAATGTTGGGGTGATCGTTTGTCCTCCAGCCGTGTATTTGGAACTTGCAACAGACCAGGCGCAGGATAATGATCTTTTTGTTGGGGCCCAAAATATGAGCAATCACGAAAGTGGAGCCTATACCGGTGAGATTTCAGGGAGAATGCTGGCCAGTATGGGTGTTAATTATTGCATTATCGGCCATTCGGAGCGCAGGAAATATTTCAATGAAAACCATGAGATGCTCGCTGAAAAGGTGAATATGGCACTCAAAAATGATATTTCTCCTATATTTTGTTGTGGCGAAGTATTGCCTGAAAGGGAGGCCGGTAAGCATTTTGAGGTTGTTAAAAAGCAGCTTGAAGAATCGTTGTTTCATCTTCAGCCCGGTGATTTTTCAAATGTTGTGATCGCCTATGAACCGGTATGGGCCATTGGGACCGGAGTAACTGCTACGCCTGAACAAGCGCAGGAAATGCACGCCTTCATCCGCAAATTGTTAGTGGATAAATATGGTCATGACCTGGCTGATGAAACCACCATCCTTTACGGCGGAAGTTGCAATGCTAAAAATGCAAAAGAATTGTTTGCAAATCCTGATGTCGACGGAGGATTGATTGGCGGTGCTTCTTTAAAATCCGATGAGTTTATCAGTATCATCCAGTCATTTTAAAAAGTAACCATAAAGCATGACCTGGACCGAAGTCAGAATAAAAATTAAACCGTCCTCTCCGGGATCGGAAATCATGATGGCCTTGTTATCGGAAATTGGATACGAAAGTTTTGAGGAAATGGAAGAAGGTCTGAAAGCATACATTAATTCTGCGAATTTTTCAACAGGCAACCTGCTTGATATTATTAAAGGTATAGCAGAAAACTTTGATATTTCATTTGAATATTCCGAGATCCCGAATCAAAACTGGAACGAAGTTTGGGAAAGTGCATATGAGCCTGTAACCATCCGTAATGATATTTATATACGGGCTCCTTTTCACAAAGAAAAGCCTGAATTTCGTTATCAACTGCTAATTGAACCTAAGATGTCGTTCGGAACAGCACACCATGAAACCACTTACCTCATGATGGAGTTAATGCTTGATGAGCAGCTCGGTGGAAAGCGCTTGCTGGATATGGGTTGCGGAACAGGTATATTAGCTATTTTGGGCGAGATGCTGGGTGCCGGAAATATTGTGGCCATTGATAACGATGAAAATGCCTATGAAAATGCCCTTGAAAATGTAAGAAAGAATAAATGCAAAAACATTCTCGTTCTTCATGGTGATTCGGGACTAATCAATGATCAGTATGATGTGATCCTGGCAAATATCAATAAAAATATTTTGTTGGATGACATGGATATTTATGCCGATCATTTGTCGCCAAGTGGGTTGATCTTTTTAAGTGGCTTTTATGAATCAGATTTAGAAGATATAAAACGGCAGGCTGGCGGGCTTGGGCTGGAATATGATCGCTCAATGGTGAAAAATAATTGGATGGCTGCCCGATTTACAAAAACCAAATGAACCAGTAGCAATGGGTAAACTGAAAATCAGTTTAATATTTTTAATACTTGCATTTTCCTTTGGAAATGTTCTGCTTGCGCAGAACTTCTCCGAATTTTCAACTGACTCAGAAGAATATCTCAAGCAAATGGGGTCCCTCTTTAGCAAAGTGAATGTGAAAGAGGATAAGGATCAATGTGAAGATATGTTTGAGAAGTTTGTGGAATATTGGAATATGGGTTCATTTTCCAAAGAAATGAAGGAAAATATTAAGACTGTTTCAAATTTAATGCTCAAACGCCGGTTAAAAGCATTTCCTGATTTTTATTATTTCCTTTCATCCAACATGGCACTGGTTGAATTTGACCATTCCAAAAAGAGCTATGAAGCCTGGCACAACAGCGTAATGGATCTGGTCCAGGATAAGCGCAGTTCAAAGCCTGTGCGGACTTTTCTGGAAACAAGCTTTTATATTTTAAACGAAAATGTGCTTTATTCCTCCAGGGCCACTTCCTGGCGAACCAATAGTTATAAGTTTGAATTTGATTACGATAGCGTTCCTTTTATTCAGTTCGATAGTATTAACCTTATTTGTCGTGCTTATGAGGACAGTTCGGTAATTTTCAATACCAGCGGTATTTATTATCCCATCGAAAATAAGTTCTACGGGCATGGTGGAAAAGTAACCTGGACCCGCGCCGGATATGATGATTACACGGTATATGCTAAGTTAAGCAATTACGATATATACCTTGGATTTTCGAGATTTGATGCTGATTCGGTAGAGTTTTATCACAAGGACTACTGGGAAAAACCCTTATTAGGGCGATTGGAAGAAAAAGTATTGGCCAATGTTTCGCCCGAAAAAGCAACTTATCCCCAATTTCAATCTTATTTTCAGCACATTGAAATTAAAGAAGTTTTTAAAGATATTAACTATTCAGGAGGTATTGAGATACGGGGGCGCAAATTGATCGGGATCAGCGTTGGCGACCAGTATGCCACGCTTACCATCAGTAAAAAAGATGATGTTTTCATTCGTATTCTTTCGGATAACTACGTTATTTATCCCGATCGCATTAGTTCTGCCTTCAGCGTGATTTCGATTTACTATGATCAGGATTCCATTTTTCATCCGGGTCTCAGGTTTAACTATGTGGATGAAAACCGGGAGTTGTCATTTGTCAGGAGTGGAGAAGGTACTTCCCAAAGTCCGTTTTTCGATTCTTTCCATAACCTTGATATTTATTCAGAAGCTATTTATTGGAAGCTTGATGACCCAACGCTGAGTTTTGAGGCAATTAAAGGTTCGCTTGGGGTTAGCAGGGCCACTTTTGAATCAAGCGCCTATTTCTCCGAACCCCGATATCAGCGATTGCAGGGAATTGACCTTAATAACCCGCTTAACCTGGTTAAGACGTATGCCGATAAATACAATGTAAGTGAAGTTACGGTGCAGGGAATGTCAGAAGAATATCTGATTCCGCAGGATCAGGTGATTGCCATGCTTGTCAATCTTTCAAATAAGGGTTTTTTAATTTATGAACGCGAAGAACGGAAAGCAAGGATCAAAGATAAATTGTACAGTTATATCGCGGCAGTTGCACGTAAAATAGACTATGACGTTATTCAGTTTAATTCCGAAACACTTGGAGGAACAAATGCCTCATTGGAACTGGATAGTTTTGGTTTGAAATTGTATGGTGTTCCATTTGCCTTTTTAAGTGATTCGCAACAGGTGTTTATTTATCCAACAGATCAACAACTGGTGATCAAAGAGGGAATGGATTTTACATTTGGTGGTCGTGTGCATGCAGGAACCTTTGATTTCTATTCCCGTGATGTAGACTTTAATTACGATCAGTTTAAGCTGGATATGCCAGCCATCGATTCGATGAGTTTTCATGTCCCCAGTTTTGAAACAGATGAGTTTGGGCGAAGAAAACAAAAGAAAGTTCAAAACGTGGTGTCGGATTTGGGAGGGAATCTTTTTATCGATGATCCATTGAATAAATCCGGATTGAAAAATTATCCGCAATATCCTATTTTTTCGAGTACCAAAGATGCTTACGTTTATTATGATGACCATAAGATATTTGATGGAGTTTACTCCCGGGATAAGTTTTATTTTTATGTTTATCCGTTTACCATTGATAGTTTGGATAATTTTAAAACCGAGCTGCTCGAATTTGGGGGATACCTTGCCTCCGCAGGAATTTTTCCGGATATAGAAGATACCTTGCGCGTTCAACCTGACTACTCGTTGGGTTTCCAGACCAAATCACCTGAGTCGGGATTTCCGGTGTACGGAGCCCGTGGTTATTATTATGCTGATCTTAATTTGAGTAACGACGGGTTGCGGGGCAATGGCTACCTGAAGTATTTAACTTCCACTTCCTGGTCGGAAGATTATATGTTTTTCCCGGATTCAACCAATACATTTGCCAGTAAATTTATCATTGAGGAGCAATTAACCCCTGTGGAATACCCCGCCGTTACGGCCAATCATGTGTTTCAGCATTGGGTGCCCTATGAGGATTATATGGTGGTATCATACACTGATTATCCCATCGATATGTTCAGCGGGCAGTCGGAGTTGCTTGGTAAACTGGTGCTTACACCTGAAATTTTGAAAGGAGCCGGAAATATGAGTTTTGAGGATGCCGATATGCATTCAAAGCTTTACACTTTCGGACAACATGAGATTTTTGCTGATTCGGCAGATTTTAATCTTAAATCGGCAGAGTATATTCAGTCGGCATTTTCTACTACCAACTACAAGTCGCACATCGATTTTTATGAAAGGGTAGGATCTTTTGTTTCCAATGGTGGTGCCTCATTTGTTGACTTTCCAATCAACCAGTATATCTGTTTGATTGATGAATTTAGCTGGTATATGGATTCGTATGAAATTGCCATTGGGAGCATTGAAAAGGAGGTGGAAATGTCGCAATATGATAATCTAACCATACGTGAGTTGATCGATATACCGCTTCAGGGATCGGAGTTTATTTCGATACACCCCGATCAGGACTCCCTGCGATTTATTTCCACAACAGCTACTTATAATTTGCGCGAATATACCCTTTATGCGGAAGATGTAAAATATTTGCGAGTTGCGGATGCTACCATTTTCCCGTCCGACAGGAAAGTTATTATAAAGCCGGAAGCTGTAATGAGCACCATCAGTGATGCTAAAATACTTACCAACTCGGTGACCCGTTACCACGAAATATACGATGTAGTGGTGGATATTAAAGGTCGAAAAAATTACATTGGGATTGGTAATTATGATTATCTGGATGAGAATGGCGACAGACAACAGGTTTTCCTGAAAAAGATCGGTGTTGATCAAACCTTTCAATCAATTGGTACAGGTACCGTGGGTGATACAACAGGCTTTAAATTGAGCAAGGATTTTTACTTTACCGGTGATGTTAATCTTTTTGCAAATAAGGAATTTTTAAGCTTTGATGGCGGATTTAAAATTAAAGATCCTTGTGTAAGGGGGAAACAACATTGGGTGAAATTTAACAGTGAAATCAATCCAAAAGATATTTACATTGATGTAGTTGAAGATTTGACTAATATCCAAAATGAGCCGCTGGAAGCTGCAATTATGTTTAGTATGGAGCGGAATCAGTTTTACTCCGGATTTCTTACTACAAAACGTGCCCCAACCGATTACCCTGTTTTAAAATCATTTGGTCATATCAGGTATGATAAAGCGCTGGATGAATATTCAATAGGAAATCTTGAATACCTTAAAGGACTCACCGCCGAAGGCAATATGCTTACCCTTTCGAAAAAGCAATGTATTTTAACCGGAGAGGGTAAAGTAAATATCGGAGCTGAACTTGGACGGGTAAATATAGAAACCTATGGTTCTGTAATTCATTATGTTATTCCGGATTCTACCCGTTTCGACCTGGTTATGTTAGTAGATTTTCCATTTGACGACACGCCACTGGGCATGATGGCCGAAGAAATTGCAGGAAAAAATCTGCAGGGTGTAAACGTAACGCGGCCAGAGTTTACCAAAGCGCTTACAGATATCATGGGAGAGGAAGATGCGGAGAAGATACTTTCTGATGTAAGGTTGTTTGGGAAGTTCCGTAAATATCCTTCCGAACTTGAACGAACCATCGTTTTTTCAGATTTAAAAATGCGCTGGAATTATGCAACAAGATCCTATGTGTCTTACGGTCAGATTGGAATTAGCAGTATCGGTAAAACGCAGATTAACAAGTATGTTAACGGTATCATTGAAATTGAGAAAAAGAGAACAGGAGATGTAATAACCGTTTACCTGGAGTTTGATAAGGGACAAAACTGGTATTTTTTCAATAGCCGAAATAACTTGATGCAAACAATTAGTTCCAATACAGAATATAATAACTACATTCGCGAATTGAAAGACGATAAGCGCACGGTTAAGAAAGATAAGAATGGTGAAGAGTATAGCTTCATTATCAGCAATCTCCGGAAAAAGACCGACTTCCTGCGCAGAATTGGTCAATAATTAAATCTATGATTTTTCAAATTACTGTTGCCATAGTACTTGCATATTTAATTGGCTCAATCCCGACTTCCGTATGGATAGGTAGGATTTTTTACAATGTAGATGTAAGGACCCAGGGCAGTGGAAATGCCGGTGCTACTAATACGATTCGGGTGCTGGGCTGGAAAGCCGGATTGCCGGTATTGATCCTTGATGTGTTTAAAGGTTGGTTGGCAGTGTTTATTGCGCATTTTTTTTACGATCCACTTTGGATATCGCCTGACTTAGTTGATCTTAAAATTATGCTGGCTGCAGCTGCTGTGGTGGGTCATGTTTTCCCTGTTTATGTTGGATTCAAAGGCGGTAAAGGCATTGCCACCCTGCTTGGAGTTGGGCTGGCCTTGTTTCCTACAGCATCACTCATTGCCATAATTGTTTTTGTTATGGTTTTGTTAGTTTCAGGATATGTTTCCCTTGGATCCATTATCGCTGCGGTTACTTTTCCCCTTTCCGAGCTGGTGATTTTGGGGCATACTGAATATATTTCACTCACGATTTTATCAATAAGTGTGGCAGTTTTTGTTCCTTTAACTCACCGGAAAAATATTCAAAGATTGCTAAAAGGTGAAGAAACTAAATTTACACTCAAAAAGAAAAAAGCAGACTAGCACGTAATTACTTCCTTTATTCAATTAACAATCCCTTTCCGAATTCGGATAAATATTAACCCTGACTTTTTTGTCTGATTTTTTAAGTTCCTGTAAATCAGTGGCTAAGTGTTTTGTTATGATTCCGGGTATTTTGTGTAATGTGAAAAATGCGATTGTAAGTATTTGGTATGTAATTAGTTATGTTGTTTGGTATGAGCATTGCAAAACATGTAAATGTATTTTGCAAGATATGATTAAAAACACTCTTAAAATAGAACCATCAACATCAAAAAACCGCATTCACATGCATACCCGCGCGCTAATAAAATCACTCGCCATACTTTCCTTATTGCTCTTATTAATAATAAGTTATGAGCCAACGTATGGCCAAACTGAAGACGATGTAATTAAAAAAGCACAGTCGTTTTTCGATAAACAAAGTTACCAGGAAGCACTTCCTCTTTTTGCACAATTGGTGAGCGTTCACCCTGAGAATCCGGAGTATAATTACAAATTCGGAGTGTGCACACTTTATGGTGACAGAAGCGACCGTCGTCGTCCGATCAGATATCTTACCATTGCCTTAAGATCTATAAAAGATGATCCTAAACTGCATTATTACCTGGGTCTTGCTTACTATCAAAACCAGGAATTTGCGGATGCCATGAAATACCTGAACCTCTATCTTGCAAAACTTGGTTCCGACTCACCCGAAAGACCTGCCATACTCGAAAAAGTTAATGCATGTTTAAACGGGATGAACCTCGAGCATAAAAATATAATTTCTGAAATCATTTCCACTTCTGAGTTTCAAATGGACAACTTCCACCGTGCATACAAAGCCAATGAATTTGATGGTATGTTGATTTTAAAACCAGATATGTTCATTACCTCTCAGGAAAAGAAAAAGGGAGAAAATTCATTCGTTTTTATACCTCAGCTTCGCAAATATTTATATTATTCGGGTTATGATGCCAATAGCAATCAACGTGATTTGTATGTTGTTGAAATGACTCCCGAAGGTGATTGGGGCGACCCATCGAAACTTCCCGAAACCATTAATACCAGTTTTGACGAAGATTATCCCATTGCCGTGAATGGAGGATTAACACTTTATTTTTGTTCAAAAGGACACAACAGCCTGGGTGGTTATGATATTTATAAAACAACATACGATACGATTAACAAAGCTTTCAGTGATCCTGAAAACCTGGGTGTGGGCATTAACTCTCCTTTTGATGACTTAATGTTTATTCCGGATAAAACCGGGAAATTTGCCTATTTCTCAACCAACCGCGACAATCTGAACGGTACCATTAATGTATATAAAATCAGGCTTATCGAAAATTCATTGCAACAGGATCAATTCCTTGCTGAAAATGTAATAAAATCGAACCTCGGACAACAATACCAGGCGCAGCCCCAACAAACTGTTCAGCCTGTAAATGTTCAACCCGCTTCATCTCAAACGCAGTCAAAAGCAGTTGCCTCAACTGCAAAATCAACAGAGCTTTCACCCTCGGAGCGGGCCGCTAAAATGAAAAATGAACGTTCAATCATGACTCAGTATGCCGATACTTCGTACAGATTGATCACTGAAACAAAAGCACTGGTAAGGGATCTGACCAATAAACGCGACAGAGCTAATGCTGTGGTTCAGAAAAAAGAAGAAGCAGCTAAAACCCTCGAGGTGAAATTTGCTGAGATGACCACTTCGATGGCCTCCGTTGAATCGGAAGTTGAATTTGAGAAAATGCTTGAGAACGCAATCGTGTTGAAAAAGGAAATCTATCAATATCGTCAGCGGGCTAAACAGGCAAATTTGGTGGCCTGGAATTTAGGCAAACAAATCAAAATTAAAAACCAGGAACTTGAAAAAATCAAAGCAGGCGCTGGATCTGTTCAATCCCATTCCATTGGCGGAGATATGGAGCAAACCCGCATTGCTTATCTCGATTTGAAAACGGGTTTTAACCTGGCAGATACCCTTACAGATTATACCGACGCATTATTTGCACTTACCAGCGATGAGGTGAAATTTGATGTACCTGCTACCGAGTTGGCATTTGCAGATAATTTGCGCAAGGGATATCAGAGCAACACTTTGCTGGCAGCAGCCAATAAAAAGCCCGTACAGGAAGATATCCCAATAGTAATTGTTGATAAAAGAACTGCTACTGTAGCCCAGACTCCGGCAAAACCAAAAATAACAGCCAAACCTGTTGTGGAGGCCATTGCAATTTCTTCGTTGGCATTTGCTGATCCGCAAATTGATGAGGAAGCACTGGAGTTGAATTTTACTGTGGACGCCATTGATGCCCTTAAACTTGTGGAAATTGTAAATCCTCAATTCCTGGCTCAAAATATTGAAATAGACGAAACCGAGCTTGAAATAAACCTTCGGATGGATTTGCCTGAAGTATTGCCTTTGGTTGAATCAATACAATATGTATTCAATGATATTTTACCTGAAGATGAGGCATTAGAGATTAGTTCGTTTATTGATGCGATCGAACCTTTAAATTTGGTTGAAACTGTTTCAGCAGAAGGACTATTTGCAGAATTTGTAATTGAAGATGAATCCCTTGAAATCAATTCTTGGGTAGATGCTATTGCGCCGGAAGGTGTGGTTGAACCGGTTTATGTTCTGGCTCAGAATTCTATCATGGTGGATGAAACGGAACTTGAGATAAATAGCAGTATCGATGCCATTGAGCCAACTATGCTTGTTGAAACAGTAAATAGCGGAATTTTCGCTTTTAATTTTGATATTGAAGAGGAAGAACTTGAGATACGATATAGTGTTGATGCAATATTACCCGAAGGTGTAGTTGAACCCGTTTATGCAATGCTTAACGATCCTTTAAATTTGGATAATGAGGAACTCAATATTGATTTCAGTGTGGATGCCATCAATGCCATTCCCCAGGTTGAATTTGTAGATGTTGATTTAACTCAAATGGAATTTGCAATAGAGGATGAGCCTCTGGAGATGGATATGAAAATGGAAGCCATTCAGGCGCTTGAACTGATCAAGCAGGTTACTTTTGATGAACAGGCTTATGCAAGCACTGAACCCGAGGAAGAATCACTGGATATATCCATCGAAGAGGAGTATATAAAAGTAACAAATGTTCCTGAGCCAATTATTGTAGCTTCATTTGCAAGCACATTCCCTGAAGAAGAAACGCTCGAAATAAATATTGAAGAAAATCTGGTAGATGTTTACAATGTGGTGGAACCAATTCACACTTCATTTGCAGCAAATGAAATTCCCGATGAGGTTTTGGAAATGGGTGATGTCACTCCTGATATAAAAGCAACTGTAGTTGTTGAACCGGTTATTGCAGATGCATTGGCATTTGAAGAAATAAACATCAGTGATGAGGAATTGGAGATTAGTACGGATGGCGTTCAGGCAATGAACCTTGTATCTCCAGTTTATGCAAGTACATTTGTTCCTGCCCAGCCGGATGAAGAAGAGTTAGAGATCCGTTTCGACCGTTATGAACAAATTTTAGTTACCATGCCTAAACAGGTTCAGCCTGTGACTTTTGCATACCGTTTACCTGCTGAAATTGACCTTGATGAAGAAGATGTGGTGATCAATTTTGGTATTGATCAGAGCAAGGATCAGGTTTTAATGGCATCAGCGGATAACTCCGGCAATGTTGGCGATCATATCGAAAAACTACCCGAAATGCCATCGAGCAGCTCAGAAGTACTATACTTAAGGGAGTCAGTGTCATTATCTCACGAAATTGAAACTTCAAAAAGTGATATGGAAATGCTGCGTACAGCGATGGTTAATCCTGAAGATTTGGAATATGAGGAGTTATTGTTTGCTGCAAGTTTAACAAGTAATCCTCAGGATCAGATGCGCATTTACCGCACTGCTTTTGTTCATCTTGATCGCGATTGGCGAGCTTTCAATAATGCCGCAGTTAGTTCGATGAATGTTCGTGAACTCAACCAGGCCGAAGTATTTCTTTATCAGGCTTCATTACTCTCGCAAGACAATGGAAAAATTTACAATAACATGGGAATACTGGCTTGCTACAAAAATGATTATGAAAAAGCACGTGATTATTTTGTAACAGCTCTTCAATTTGGAGTAAATTCCGAGTATAACCTTTCTGTACTAAAAACAATGACGGAATCCAATAGCTTTACCTCGGAGCAATTGCACCAGGAAATTGGGGAGCACAGGTATTTTGAAGTACTTGGTGATGCTATTAACTACAATACTAGCAGATAATATATCCTTCTTCATGTTTATCGATTTAACCGGCTGTAATTACAGCCGGTTTTTTTTTGGAAGCAGCTTCTTTTCTGTGTTTGAAAATTGTTAAGAAATCAATGGGTGCGAAAGATAATGAATTGAAAAAATTAATAATTTTACCCCTTTAAATACATCAACCAGAAAATAGAAAACTATGAAGTTTATTGTGTCGAGTACGGTCCTGTTAAAAAACCTTCAACTGATTAGCGGGGTTATTAATCCAAGCAATACCCTGCCAATTCTTGATGATTTCCTTTTTGAACTCGATGATAAAACGTTGACCATTACGGCGTCTGACCTGGAAACCACCATGTCAGTTAGAGTTGCTCTTGATATGGCAGAAAATCCGGGTGAGGTTACCATTCCTGCCAAGCTTTTGCTTGATACCCTCAAAACCTTTGCTGATGTGCCAATTACGGTAACCATCGACAAAGCAACAATGGGTATTGAGATTTCAGCCGGTGATGGAAAATTTAAACTTACCGGTCATAAAAGTGATGAGTTTCCACAAAAGCCCGGAGTTGAAGATCCGACAACAATCAAGGTGAATTCTGAAGTACTTCGAAGCGCCTTCCTCAAAACTTTGTTTGCCACCGGCAATGATGAACTTCGTCCGGTTATGTCAGGAGTTTTTTGCGAATTGTCATCTGATGACCTAACCTTTGTTGCTACCGATGCACATAAGCTTGTAAGATACAAAAGAACAGATGCCTCTGCTGATTCGGTATCCTCATTTATTTTGCCTAAAAAGCCACTGAATCAATTGAAAAATGTTTTACCCGATGATGCTGATGTTGTGATTAAATATGATCAAACCAATGCATTTTTCGAATTTGAAAATATGAACCTGATTTGCCGGCTAATTGATGGGAAATATCCTAATTATGATGCGGTTATTCCCAAAGACAACCCGAATAAACTGGTTATTGAAAAATCACCCTTTATGAGTGCTATTCGCAGGGTTGCACTCTATGCCAATCAGTCAACCAACCAGGTACGTTTAAAAATAAGTGGGAAGGAACTTACCCTTTCAGCCGAAGATATCGACTATGCCAATGAGGCAAAAGAACGATTGACTTGTTCGTATGAGGGTGACGATATGGAGATTGGATTCAATTCCAAGTTTTTACTGGACATGCTTAACAACATCGACTCGAAAAATATAAAACTGGAGATGTCGGCACCTAACAGGGCAGGTATTCTTTTACCTGTTGATCCTGAAAACGAAAGTGAAGACATCCTGATGTTGGTAATGCCGGTGATGTTAAATCAATAGAAATTAAGTTGAACTCAAAATATAAGCAAGTCGATGACTTGCTTTTTTTTACCTCCTGCCAGTTGGTAAATTAAAAAACCATTCCTTACTTATGAAGATTATAATATTCGGTGGAACCGGTTTTATTGGAAGTTCATTGTTGGAATTGCCATATTTTCAGCAGCATGAGGTTTTTATTGTCACCCGCCATCCTGAAAAAAGGGAACTGCCGCTTCATGAAAACTTTCATTTTGTGAAGACGGATGAGCAATTGGAGACCAATCTTGCTGCACTTTTCAGCGATCAGTATGCCATCATCAATCTCGCAGGCGAATCACTGGTGCACTGGCCATGGAGCAAAATTCAAAAGCAAAGAATTTTACTTAGCCGGGTGCATTTCACCAGCCTGATTAGTAAACTGGTAAATAAAGCTGACAAAGGTCCTGAGTATATTATCCAGGCTTCAGCAGTTGGTTATTATGGCTTTCAGCATAAAAACCCGATAACGGAAGGTAGCTCAGCCGGAAATAATTTTCTGGCTCAAGTTTGCAAAAACTGGGAAGAATCCCTACGGATTGAAAATCATAATTCGCGGGTGGTTTTCATACGGACAGGACTTGTTTTGGGCCGTGACAATGGCATTCTTGAGTTATTAAGATTGCCTTTTTATTTATTTGCAGGCGGGCCACTTGGACCAGGAAATCAAATGATGCCCTGGATTCATCTGGATGATGAACTTAAAGCCATTGAATTTTTGATGAAAAATGAACAGGCAGTAGGAGCATTTAACCTTGTAGCGCCTGAGCCGGTTTCCATGAAAAAAATGATGAAAAACATCGGCAAAAAAATGAATAGGCCTTCCTGGTTTCCTGTGCCTGCTTTTTTACTTCGTATTGTCCTTGGAAAAACCTTTGCAGATGAATTGGTAATCGGGAGTCAGGAGGTGGTGCCCGAAAAACTGCTGAAGGCCGGCTATATATTCAAATATCAGAATATTGAAGAGGCGCTTTCAGATTTAATCGAAACAAAATGAGCGACGCAATAGGGAATGTGCTTTTATTTAACGGGAAATCTGAGCCCATCAGCAGGTTGGATGAGCTGAATCCTAAAATAGAAACTGAAAAAATTATTTATGAAGTCATCCGGGTTGTTGACCTGGTTCCCCTGTTTATTAACGATTATTTTGAACGCCTGTCAAATAGTTTCGGCTTGCTGCAAAAACAATTGCCATTTTCCAAAACGGAAATTATTGAATTGGTCATGCAATTGTTTTCATTGAACAAAATACAAGAAGGGCCGGTCAAACTTGTTTTTGGGGTTGGCGAATCTCCGTTTAATCTGCTTTATATTATGAAAGCACATGTGCCTGATAAAGGAGGTTATGAAAACGGGGTTAAAACCATCCTTTTGTTTGCCGAACGAGATAATCCCAATGCCAAGGTTTGGAATGCAGAACTGCGATACAGGTCCATTTATGAGCTTGAAAAATCAGCCGCTTATGAAGCCATTTTAGTTAATAAGGATGGCTATTTGACCGAAGGTTCCAGATCAAATCTGTTTTTTGTAAAGGACCGTAAATTATATACCTGCCCTGATAATTTTGTACTTCCGGGTATAACCCGTAAAAAAGTCCTTGAAATTGCCGGTCTTGCAGGAATTGAAGTTGTATTTGAACCGATTCATGAGCGTGAAATCAGCCGTTTTGATGCTGCTTTTCTTTCGGGTACCTCTCGTAAAATTGTCCCGGTACGGCAAATTGGCGAAACCACGTTCTCAACCCAAAACGAAGTCCTTAAAATCCTGATGGATCGCTTCGATCTTTATGTTGCAAACTATATTGCCGAAATTAAAAAGCGTGTTAATTATCGTTCATAATTCCCTCTAGCAGCCAGTTGGCAACAGCCTGCCGGTTATCTTCTATGATAAAACGCTTTTGATCCTTAAAATTCCTGATATTCCCGAGCTCAGCATACACGGCCACCGGGTAGGTTTCACGAAGCATGTGCAGATTCCGGGCCTTAACGGTGCCGCTGTAACCGCGCCCTTTTTGGTGTTGCTCGTATTTTTTTGCGATGGTATTTTGAATGCTTGTGGCGAGTTTTTTACCCTCTTTACTTTTTGGATTGTGATAAAAAAACATATCAATGCGTTCGCCCTGCGAACGCGAATCAACATGGATAATAATCGCTCTTTGTTTTTTAACGCCTTCCTTTTTATGTTGGTTGTAAAGGCTGTTGATTGCATCCACCCGCTGGTTCAGCCGTCGGATCTGGTTAAGCGGGATTTCCTGGTTTGGATAACAAACTTCATCTTTATCAGGATCCAAAAAGGCCCCTGCTCTGATTCCATCGTTTGGATCGCGGTTGATGATGTAAACAGTTGCATTTTGTTCAAGCAGGTTTTTAGCAAGCCGAAGCGCAATATCATACGCATATTCATCCTCGCAAAGTGTATGATTTTCAAAAGTGACCATTGCTCCCGGATCGGGGCCACCATGACCTGATACAATATAATAAACCTGCCCGGTGAGCGCTGTTGATTTTATTTCAACCTTTTCGTTCTCTTTCCCGAATATCGGGAAAATCCTGAATGATGGTGTTTCTTCTTCAACCGCTACCTGCTGCTCTTCCGGCGGAATGGTTTCGGGCACCCAAAGTATATTGTCTTCCCGATAATCTTTTTCTCTTACACCCAGTTTGAGCAAAAGCTCATTGTATTTTTGAATTGCAAGCGCATTGTCATAATCGTAATTACCAATGGTGGACCGAATACTCGTGCCATTATATTTGTAAACCTTTATTGGGAGTTTATAGGCTTTGCCCACATAAAGATTTAAATCCTTAAGATTATTAATTTCCTTAAACCTGTTGAGATTATAATTGCTGCGTTCGAGCCCATACCGCTCAAGCAATGAATATGCACCTTCGCCTTTTTGCACCTTTGCCTGCAGATAGGTGAAGTCCTGCGCCTGCAAGTGCACCATCGAAAAAATGAAAAGTATTATCTGAATTTTTAATTTCATACTATTTGCTTAACATATCACTATACGATTCGGAAATCAAATCCGCTGTTTTAATGCCGAGCAATGACATAAAGTCCTCGCATTGTTTATGGAGTGCATCCCGGTTGCCTTCGCCTTTTTGATCAATCGCTTCAATTTCCATAAAACTACCCAGGCTCAAAACCTGATCGATGTGAAATTTAACGTTCCCTATAAAAAATATCTTGCGTCGTTTGTCCACCAAAACTTTAATCCCTGAGGATTCTGCCAGGATTTGTTTGAGATTGGATCCGGGAGAGGCTTTATATAAAATAACATTGGAAACTTTCGGGCCCTCCTGGTTTTCGCGACGGTAAAAGATCAGCGCATTTTCTATGTTGCCTTCCCGCAATTTGAGCCTGCCATTGCTGGTGTTAAAATAGGTGTCCAACTGGTGATCTTCACCTTTATAATCGGCTCCTGCCTTTAATAAAAGTTCCTCCACCTTTTGCGGATCGCTACAAAAAGCCTTTATTTCAACATTAATGAACCCCATTCCTTACTTTTACTTCTGAAGCAAATTTACAGGGTTAAAAGGTGTGAATTGGATTGGCTTTTCTTAAAATATTAAAAGAATTATGAACAAGGGTTGTGATATTATTTAGAAAGAATGATTTCAATGGCTTTTTCCATGATATCATCCTGCCCGGCCAGAGCATTTTCCGGATCCATCCAAACCGTAACATCGGGAGGGATGCCGTTTTCAAGATTTTCCCCATCCGGACTAAAGGTGCGGGAAGTTGAAAACCGATAGCCCCAGCCGTTGGGCAACTCAAATCCGGCAGGTGCTCCAAGACCGCCACCTGTAGTATCACCTACCTGAACGACATGCGGAAAGGCTTTCATGGCAAGTGTAAAAAATGAGGTGGCACTGAAACAACCACGATTGGTCAATAAAATTACCGGTTTGGTGTATTGGTACTGACCACCTTTTTCCATATACACTTCGGCTGCATCCGAAAAATCATTGTGTCCAGGTCCGTTTTTCAGAATGGAGGAATAAATAAATCTCTTTTTGTCGGCAAACCGGGAACCCAGCCGGTAAATATTATTTACATTTCCACCCCCGTTACTTCTCAAATCAAGAATGATCCCTTTGGTATGCCACAGACTTGCAACCACAAAATCGATGTCAGCACTTTGTACGGTGTTCGAAAAGCTGCCATAATAAATATATCCAATCGGCTGGCCCTGCCTTTCAAATGTAGTGTTTATAAGCGAACCGGTAATGCGGTAATCCCAACCAATATAGTTGTCTTTTAACAACCTGAAATCAAAATTCTCCGGTGCATTCTTTTTAAAGTCATACCTTGAAATATCAAATGGAGCAGTTAGGTTTACATGGCCGTCTTTCAGTTCATTCATCATGGCTGCCATAACTTCAAATAATTCGTAGGAGCGCATATCATTGCTGACTTGCGGACGGTATTTGTCGTAAATTTCGTTCCAGTTGATGTTTTTATATTCAAAAAATGAATATTTCTGATCGATGGTGGTCCACATGTTTTCAAAGTTATTTACAGGATCGTCCACGGGATCTTTCTCCATCAGGATCTTTTCGCATGAACTAAAAAGCAATGCGATGATGCTGGTATATATGATAATTCTTAATTTCATGCTATTGGTTTGGATTTAGTTTGTAAAGCAAGCTGAGTGTAATGCCATGGTAAGCCGATTGAACCTTATTGTATCCCGGATCATGATGGAAAAAGTTCCACACATAACTTAACCTGATCTCATTCCTGTTGTGCAAAATATAATGTAAGTCGGTTTGCGACCGGAGATTAAATGGGATAAAAAGCCCGCCGCTTGTGTGGTCGGGTGTAATTTTTGTTTGCAAATCAGGATCAATAAAGTTGGTGATGGTAACATAAGATGGCCGGATCATGAAACTTAGAACCGGTGCTGATAGTTGCCAGCTCAATCTTAAATCCCGGTCGCGGCGATTAAAATTTATAAACCACATTTTCACCTGCTTTGCTTTGTAAGAAAATGGCAATTCAAATCGGGTGGCAATACCAATACCATTATAATTATCAAAGGTGAAAGCCGAGTTATCGTATTTGTAATTTACCCTGAAATGGCCATTGATGTTCAATTCAGGGCCCAGGTACCAGTTTATCTTATCATAGGCAAATTTCCGGACATTATAAAGCCAGTTATACCTTATCGAAATGTAATAAGAGGTATTCACAGGGTTGTACCAGGGAAGCTCTGTATTTGTGTGTAAAAACCCAAAGCTAAAATCCACATCAAGTGATTTGATCACCCTTTCAGAATGTACCAGGTAATTAAATACCGCAGGGATCGTTGGCCCTTTGTAAAGCAACGGGGAGGTGGTTTCATCCCTGACTTTTACATAAGAAAAACCGGAGCCTAAACCGAGATAGCGATCCCTGGCTTTTCTTTCTGCCTTTTTGGTGTTTTCGTTTTCCTGGGCGAAAACACCCGGAATGATCAAAAGGGAAATGAATAATAGTATGAGTGGACGCATATTTAAAAAAGCTATAATTCAGCAACATTAAAAGGGCAATATTGTTTTTCCAGCTAAAGATTTAGCAGTCCGGCTTCGAAATCAAAATAACTTTTTAAAGCAGAGCGACTAAAGTTGGTCAAGCGTTTGGTATCGCGAATGGTACTGAACGATCTGTTCACTATTTTATGGATTTCATCCACAAGGTATTCCTTGAAATTTTCCTTTGGAAAAATCTTGTTAAGCAAACCATACTCAAGTGCTTCTTCAGCAGTAATCTTATCCTGCAATTGCAACTCAAGTGCCTTGGAGTGATGAACCGTGTGCGACAGGAAATAGGGAAGCCCGCCAGCTGGGTGCAAGCCATATTTATTGTGTATCATCGAAAGCACAGTGCCTTCAGCTGCATATCGAAAATCAGCTACCATGGCTGCACCCACAAAAGAAGTTACCACGGAGCCTTGTAAAGCTGAAAATACGATCTTTTGCACATCTGATATTCTTAAGATCAGTGTGTTGAGAATATTGATCTCTCTGAACCTGACATTTCTTTCGGCAATATGCGGCCGTCCGTTTTGTTCGAGGCCTCCCTGGTCAAGCACCCGCGACATGAAACGATCATATTGTTCGTCGCTGAAACTATCCGGATGATTGTAAAACAGCAATGCCTTGGTTTCATTGTCGTGATCAATCTCATTGATCAGCTTCAGCAACCGGTCGCTCAATTGTACATCAGTAATGAGGTCAAACACTTTTTCTTTAATTTCAATAAATCCAATTTCCTGGTTATTGTAAACTTCGTAAAAATCGTTGGAGGCAAGTACTTTCATTTTTTAAAAAATTTGGTGAGATAAATTTATAAAATAATCCGAAAGGCTGGTAAATGAATTCATTTTTTAAACAAAAGTTCATTTTAAATTGCGCCTTTCTCATTGTCCCAATTGTCCTTTGTAGTAAAAATCCATTTGATGGGAATTAAATACCTTGCTTTGGTTGAAATTTATTGTGTAGTTTTTAAAACCCATTCTATTTTTGCAAAAAAATAATTAATGTTTAAACGATCATTTTATAATGTGTTGATCCTTGTTATGTTGGGAACTACTTTGTTTGCACAACGGCCGCAAGGACAGGGGCAGGGAGGCAATATGCCGGCCAATGGTGTACTCACAGGTAAAGTGTTGGACAAATTGACTGATGTTCCTATGGAGTATGCCAATGTGGTTTTATTTTCGATGCGCGACTCGTCCGTTGTGGCCGGAACGGTAACCGGGGTGGATGGCACCTTTAAGATGGAGCAACTCAAACCGGGTAGGTTTTATGTGATCGCGAATTTTATCGGGTACGAAAAAACATATATCAATGATGTTAAGATCAACCCGAAACAATGGACTGTAGATCTGGGAACTATCTTGCTAAACCCAGCCAGTACCAACCTGGATGGCGTTGAAGTGGTGGCTGACAAAGCCCGTATTGAATACAAAATTGACAAAAAGATTGTGAATGTAAGCCAGGATATCATGTCGGCTGGAAGCTCGGCTGTATCAGTTCTGGAAAATACCCCTAGTGTTCAGGTTGATATTGAGGGTAATGTGAGTTTGCGCGGAACCTCCAATTTTACGGTCTTGATTGACGGCCGACCCAGCGTACTTGAAGGCAGCGATGCTTTGCAGCAAATACCTGCAAGTTCCATCGAACATATCGAAATCATTACCAACCCTTCAGCAAAATATGATCCGGATGGAGTAGGGGGGATCATCAATGTGGTGATGAAAAAACAGAAAAGTCCCGGGGTAAACGGTGTTATAAACACTTCGATAGCCGCCAATAACAAATATAAGCTGGATGCCTTGCTAAACTACCGGACTAAAAATTTTAACATTTTTGGGGGTATTGATTTTAATTATCGTGATTTTAGCATGAACGGCGAAACCCGTTATGAAACCTATCTCGTTGATACCACAAACTTTAGAAATTCCCTGATGGAAGGCAATATGAACAGAAGTGGTTTTGGTGCGAAAGCCGGTTTTGATTATTTTGTTTCAGATAAATCTACACTTACAGTTTCGGGCCGTTATGGCGGTTATCGTTTCAGCCATGAAAGGGATACCCGTAGACACATTTATACTGAACCTTTTACACAGGATGATTATTCACGCTCGGAAAGCGTTTCCGACAGGGAGGGTACTTATTATGAGGGGAATGTTAATTACATTACCAAATTTGATGACAAAGGGCATCAACTGGAAATATCAGGTTTCTACAGCAGTCGCAATGGCGATGATATGGAGGATCAATCAGATTATACGACCACATCGGATTGGGTGGTAAATGATGATCAACCAGATGCCATCCGCACCACAGAAGATGATTATGATTATGATATCAGGATCAAAGCCGATTATACCAAACCCATTGGTGAAGATGGAAAACTGGAGGCCGGTTATCAAAGCCGGATTGAGTTTGAAAACGAAAAATATGTGTATAATGATTTTGATTACGATCAAAATACCTGGGTCGAAAATCCATTGTATACCAGCGAAATGGATTTCTCCAGGAACATTCATTCTATTTATGGAATTTACAGTAATACCTGGGGAAGTTTTGGGTATCAACTTGGCCTGAGAGGGGAATATACTGATCGTAGTATCGAAAATGCCCAGGCCACGGAACCTTATATCATCGACAGGTTTGATTATTTCCCAACCATTCACATTTCTAAACAATTCAATAAGGACCACCAGGTGCTGATGAGTTATGGTCGTCGGATCGACCGGCCAGGTGGCAGAGAACTTGATCCCTTTGTCAACTATTTTGATCCGTATAACATGAGGCAGGGTAATCCGGCCCTTGAACCTGAATACATTGATTCCTACGAATTATCATATCAAAAAAGGCTGAACAATGCTTTCATTTCGCTGGAGACCTATTATCGGATCAACAAAAACAAGATCACCCGAATAAAAACCTTGCAGGATGATGGGATTATTTTACATACGTTTCAGAATATGAACAAGGATTACTCTTTGGGTGCGGAGCTTATGCTGAATGCTGATTTTACCAAATGGTTCAATTTTAATGGAAGCGTAAATGTGTATGATTACAGGCTCGAGGGCACTGTAGAAGGATTAGATGTTTCCACTAGCAGTACCAACTGGGACAGTCGAATGAATCTAACCTTTAAAATCGAAGGAGGAGTTCGGACCCAGGTAACCGGAATGTATCATGGGCCATCGGTAACTGCACAGGGTGAGCAAGAGGGATTTTTTATGGCTAATTTAGCTGTTCGTAAAGATTTCTTCGACGGCAGATTTACCTCAACACTTTCGGTGAGAGACTTGTTTGCCACCGGTAAACGGGAAACAATTACCCGGGGAGCCGGATTTTACTCCTGGGATTATTTTGAACGCGAAGCCCCCATTATCATGCTTAATTTTAGTTATATCATCAATAATTACAAGCGTCAGCGAAATAATAATTCGGGGGATGATGGAAGTAGTGAAGGTGAAATGGATATGGGTATGTAGCTGGTTTTATTTTACCAAATAGGGAAGGATCAATTGCGCCCAGTGAGCATATGCCTGATTTGTTAAATGAACTCCGTCATAGGTAAATGCTGCCGCAAGTTGCCCGGTATTATTCAAAAAATCAGCATGTAAGTCGGCAAAAAGAATGTCATGTTTTTTACATAACCTTCTGATACCATCGTTCAAATCAAAAATCAAGGTATTGATATTTGCATCCATCAGCATTTTGGATTCATTAATGGGTAAAACCGATTGAATACAGAAATTGGTGGCCGGACTGCCTGCAACCAAACTATCCGCAATTTTTCGCATATTGCCAATGATCTCCGCATTGGAAGCCCCCTGGAAAAGATCATTTATTCCGGCCATTAACAACACTTGTTTGGGTTTGCCCAGGATGATCGATTCCAGCCTGTAATTGATATGATCCGTAGTGTTTCCACTGATCCCGCGGTTTCTGAAATGAGCGTCATTGAAATATTTCGGCAGATCAAACCCTTCCGTCAGACTATCGCCAAGGAAAACAATATCATTAGAGGATATGGGAATGTTATCGTACATATTTGTTACAGCAATATTACGAAAATAGAAAATGCAGAAATCAAAAAACCCCCACCTATTGATGAGGGCTTTATTAACTAAACTTTTATGCTATGATTATTTTTTTTCTTCGATAAATTCTGAGGGCTGAACAAATACTCGTTCGAATAATTTGTTTTTACCACCACTGAATTTTGTATCAGGAAGCAACGAACTTGTTACAACAAATTGATTCACCGAATCAGCCGGTATTGCACGAAGTTCGATCGGGATGAAGCTATTACCTTCCAAAGTAACGATATAGGGTTTAGCCCCATCCTCACCCTGAACTTCATCAATAAAATTATTGCTGGTAAGTTTCCGGAATTTATTTATAAAACGAGCTGTTTTAGCCGAATCAGCCGGTGTGCCGTTGATCATCCAATGGTTATTTTCATTGGCCACTGTAAAACTCATATCCGGATAATTGAATGATACCTTTGTTATATCAGCCGGGTCGACAGCGGCAAGATCCTTGGCCCGATAGGTTTTAAGATTAGGTTGAATGGTCATTTTAATCATGCCTTCCACCACGTAAACCTTATCATCACCGTTCGGTCGCACATGTGTAAACATTTTGGGTTGCTGGCGCTGGTATTGATTCTGTTGCGGCGACTGGGTATAACTGAATTTGCCAAGATACAGATCTGCCATCACATCAGCCCCGTCATACACTTTCAGGCGTGTGGCCGTTGAGTCGGTTACCTCAAACTGCGTCCATTTGCTTGCATCAGTGGCAGCCACTCTTTCGGTACGCAAATTCACCAGTTCATTTAATATACTTTGAATGGATGATTCATCCGGTTTGTATGATTTGCCCTTCGATTCGAGGTTCCAGTCGTTACCAGACCGGGTAATACTTATCTCATCACCACCATTTATTTTGGGGATGATCTGGATTTTAGTAATTTTCGCTGTATCCACTTCCACAATTTGGCTTTGGAAGGTGCGGTCTTCTTTTTTTGTTAGGGTTGCGATAAAATAAATCCCTACTAAAACTACAAGCAATATGAGTAATGTTCTTGTATTTAAA
This sequence comes from Bacteroidales bacterium, assembly GCA_020438105.1. Taxonomy (GTDB): domain Bacteria; phylum Bacteroidota; class Bacteroidia; order Bacteroidales; family JAADJA01; genus JAADJA01. The sequence goes on along the minus strand of JAGQVE010000047.1, from coordinate 1,367 downwards.
AATTTTGACAACATTTTCTAAAATCTTTAAGTCATTAAATTTTAAATATGTCCTTTTTCCATACGTTTCATGCGAAGATTCCGCCTGCGCTGCATCCTGAAGATTCCGTAAACAATGATCAGGAAAATAGGCAACAGGAAGTTGAGGTATTTGATCAGATTTTTTCTACCTTCTTCAACCTGATCAAGCGGACGAGCAGTAACCCCTTTGGTACGCAGATCAATCAGCCCTGTATCGTCGGATAGCCAATCGATAGCATTGGCCAGCAAACTTACATTGTCCATTGAAACCTGCCTTGCATTCTGGCCTTCGCCATTGACCACAAATTGTCCGTCGGTTACCAAAACGATCTTTGAAGGAATAGTGCCCACTATATTTCCTTCCAGGATTGCTCCCACGGTAATCCCACTCTTGGGGAAATCTGTTTCATTCCACCTTTTTTGAACCTCAAAATAGAGCGGAACTGGAATGGTTGCTGCCTTGTCTGATGATTTCAGGAGGGGAATAAAAGTGAGCGAAGTATCACCGGCAAAATCGATGGAACTTGTAAACTGAAACAAAATTTGCTCAATCCCTTCAGTGATTGGGTGTTCGGTAAAGTTTTGAATTTTTGGGATGTAAGGAAAAGGAATTTGTATCGGGAAGGGGAAGTTTTGTTGTTGCATACTTACTGTTCCACAATTTGCGTCGACTACAAAATTACTTCCCACATTCAGGCCTTTCTGTGCCAGCCAGGTTTCGAGTCCGGTATTAATGGCTGTTCCCTGTGCTGTTTGAAAATCGCCTTTAACCCGGTCGATACCGATAAACATGCGGCCGCCACCGGCGAGATAATTATCCAGTTTTTGCAACTGTACAGCAGGGATGGTATCGGTTGGCCCCAGTAAGATAAGGGAATTAAATCTACCCAATTCATCTGCATTCGAAAGGTCAACAGGTTCCACATTGTAAAGCACATCCAGTTCCTGTAATAATTGACCCACACTGCCGAGCGAAGGCTCACCATTTCCCTGTATAAAACCCACCGACGGTTTATTTTTTATGGCTAGTTTTTTGATGGCAGTTGTCAAATCATATTCCATGGCAGAACCAGGCTGAATTGAAGGTATTGCTTCCGATTTATCACCCAACTGAACCACTGCACCCATATAGATCTTTTTAACAACGATCTCATCTTTTTCACGCATGTTCATCCGCAAAGGAGCTACTCCGGCTTGAAACGCTTTGGATTCAATTTGCTGATTATTTTTCGGATCGACGAATTCGTACAAAACTTTTCCACCTGAACGGTTATCATACTCCACGAGCAAATCTTTAAAATCGTCTCTTACTGCCGCGTAATCGGGTGGGAGGTCTTCTGAAAAATA
>JAGQVE010000046.1 GCA_020438105.1 Bacteroidales bacterium | reverse complement strand
CCACATAGTCAATGGGCAATGAATAACCATATTCAAAAGCGACATTGTACACCGACGCTGAATCATCATAATGTACTTTATAATCTACATTGTCGATTGAAATATATGCGGCATCCAGTCCAATAAGCGGCTTAATAGTAATTCCAGCCGACCAGGAATCCCATTTATACCTGTAAAAGTTATAAGAATAACTAAATCCCACTTCGGCCCAGGCAAGAGATGAGGTGGCTATGCGTTTTTCATGCAAAAAATTAATATTATGAAGGTTTTGATAGTCGATGGCTTCATAAAGGAAAACAGCCATATCAGCAGGTAGATTTTTAAAAGAAGTCATTGAACGAAGCCCGGTAGTAACTGCAAATGCATGCTCACCATAGGCTACCATTGCAGATGGGCCAATGATTTTAATATCCTGAAATCCATTTTTAGATTCGTTATCCCTGAAAATGCTATAACTGCGCTCCTCATTTTCTTCGGTGTAATACACAGGGGTTTCTCTGGTTTTAAGAAAGGTCATCAAATCATCTTTGTCCCAATAAATATAATTATTGTCGAAAAAGGTTTGTACTGATAGCAAATTAAAATCGAGGTAAAGTTTTGATCCGGACATATTCGCCGGGTTTGAAGCTATTCCATAAATACCGGAATAATTACTGTTTATCAAACCCAGCATTTCCTGTGCGTACGAATATGGAATAAATAAAAGAAGTATAAATATGGAAAAAATCTTTTTCATTAATTACTCTTGCAGCAAATGTCTATCTATATTTGATTAGCACCTCTGAAGTTTTATACTGCTTATAAACGATAATGTTTAAACGCAATGAGCGCGGTAAAAGTACACACTATCGAAATGGATAAAAAGAAAAAAGGCCAGAAAACCATTTAAAGCAAGTTTCCTGACCTAATTAACCAACCAAAACCAAATTTTACAAATAAAAATTAACCACCATGAAAAATTATCAGATTACATTAACTAGTTTGAAGTTATGTATCAAAGAACTGCATGAAGCTTTTCAAAGGATGTGCCATAAATTTCAAAGCACTATATATCAATAAGTTAAAAGTAGTGTTTTCAAATTTTCAGTTGATAAAATTTTTAAGTTCGCTCATTTATTATCCATAAAACCCTGATTATCTTAAGCTTACAAAAATAAAGCTTATAACAGCCTTATCCGTTTTCGGATAAATCAGATAAAAGCAAGAATGAAATTTTTTGATGGAAACTGGTCTATTATTGGGAAATAACCCCATAGAGGTCAAAGTAGTCGGTTTTGACAATATTTACATTGTAAAATTCCCCTATTTCAATATCCGAATGTGGAGATTCAATTATAACTTCATTATCCACTTCCGGAGAATCGGATTCCATACGGCCAATATAATATCCATTTTCAAGACGGTCGATAATGGTTTTATAGGTTTTTCCAACCTTGGTTTGGTTCAGATCCATGGAAATTTCTTGTTGGGCAGCCATCACAGCTTCAAGCCTTTGTTGCTTGACATCTTCAGGAACATTATCTTCCAACCGGTAAGCAGTGGTGCCTTCTTCATGAGAGTATGTAAAAACGCCCAACCTGTCAAATTTAAAATCTTTAACAAACTGCAACAACTCTTGAAACTCTTCTTCTGTTTCTCCGGGAAAACCAACGATCAAAGTTGTTCGAAGTGTAACATCAGGAATAGCATCCCTTATTTCGTGAAGCAATTTAAGTGTGCCCTCACGACTATGCCCACGTTGCATCAACGATAAGATCCGGTTGTTAACATGCTGGATAGGCATGTCAATATATTTACATATTTTAGGATTATCAGAAATAATTTTTAAAATTTCGGTAGGAAAACCGGCGGGATAAGCATAATGCAATCGAATCCATTGTAATCCATTTATCTCAGAAAGCGACTGCAGAAGCTGTGCAAAGGTATTTTTCTTGTAAAGATCAATTCCGTAATATGTAAGATCCTGGGCAATCAACATAATCTCTTTAACACCATGCGCCACCAATCTTCGTGCTTCAGCGATCAATTCTTCCAGGGGTTTTGATTTATGTTTTCCACGGATTCCGGGAATTGCACAAAAAGTGCATCTCCGGTCGCAGCCCTCCGATATTTTTAAATAAGCATAATGTTTTGGGGTGGTTACTTTCCGTTCACCGATTAGGTCGTAACGGTAGTTTCCTCCCATTTCCTCCACAATTTTTTTTATATCATTAACACCGAAATACTGGTCAACATCAGGTATTTCAGATTTAAGCTCACGAGCATACCTTTCCGAAAGACAGCCCATTACATAAATCTTCCCAATTTCACCACGTTGTTTGGCTTCAATATGCTCTAAAATTGTATCAATGGATTCCTGCTTGGCATCGTTAATAAAACCACAAGTATTAATAACTACCACATCGCTACCCTCCGACCTGCCTTCAAAGGATACATCAAAATCGTTCAGTTGAAATTGTCCCATCAGGGATTCTGAGTCCACCAGATTTTTGGAACAACCGAGTGAAATGAGATTTATCTTTTTCTTTTTTGAAGGGTTATTTTGCAAAACAGATTGTTTAGTAAGAATTAGTTAAAAAGGCTGTCAACAAATTCCTTGCGATTAAAAGCTTGAAGGTCCTCCATCTTTTCCCCAATACCGATATATTTCACAGGTATTTTAAACTGGTCGGAAATTCCGATAACAACACCACCTTTTGCTGTACCATCCAGTTTTGTGAGTGCAAGTGCATTCACCTCTGTAGCAGCAGTAAATTGCCTGGCCTGTTCAATTGCATTTTGACCCGTAGAAGCGTCAAGAATTAGTAAAATTTCATGAGGAGCGTCTGGAATGAGTTTTTGCATAACCTTTTTAATCTTGGTAAGCTCATTCATCAGGTTAATTTTATTGTGTAAACGACCTGCTGTATCAATGATCACCACGTCAGCATTTTGTGCCAAGGCAGATTTAACAGTATCAAACGCTACAGAAGCAGGATCGGCTCCCATGCCCTGATTTACGATGGGAACACCAACTCTTTTTGACCAAATGATCAGTTGATCTACTGCAGCTGCTCTGAATGTATCTGCAGCTCCCAGTAAAACACTTTTCCCGGCGTTTTTGAACTGATGCGCAAGTTTGCCAATGGTGGTTGTTTTACCAACACCATTCACTCCTACTACCAGAATAACATAGGGCTTTTTATCAGATGGTAATTCAAATCCCGACCTTTCAGACGTTTCATTTTCCAAAAGCAATCCTGCAATTTCTTCCTTTAAAATTGAGTTTAGTTCAGCCGTTCCAAGATATTTGTCTTTTGCCACACGGGCCTCTATTCGGTCAATAATTTTCAAAGTGGTTTCAACTCCCACATCAGAAGTAACAAGAATTTCTTCCAAATTATCAAGCACATCAGCATCCACTTTGGATTTTCCGGCGACAGCCCTGGATAATTTACTGAAAACACTCTCCTTGGTTTTTGATAACCCTTCGTCAAGTTTTTCCTTCTTCTCCTTTGAAAATATTCCGAATATGCCCATTTTTCTAATTATTAAAAAAGCTTCTTCCTGTTGGGAAAAAGCTTTCGACAACTTTCATTTATCAAGGATAAATGTTATTTTTTTGCTAAGTAATCTTTAATCTGGTCAACGTGCATAACGTTCTCTTTGAACGAATAAGCACCAGATTTTGGTGATTTTACCATTTTAATCACCTTAGCATAGTTTTTTGTACCTGATTGCAGTGAAGCAACTACTTTCTTTGCCATAGCTCAATTATTTAATTTCTTTATGGATAGTCATCCTTTTCAGGATTGGATTATATTTCTTAAGTTCCAGCCTTTCGGGTGTATTCTTTTTATTTTTCTTGGTGATATAACGTGAGGTACCTGGCATGCCACTTTCCTTATGCTCAGTGCATTCCAGAATTACTTGTATCCTTGCGTCTTTACTCTTTTTAGCCATTGCAATTTACTTCTTTAAAATTCGGGGTGCAAAAGTATTATTTTATAACTTAAAATCCAAATTAAAATTGAAAGCTTTTTACTTCCCTGGTAATTTCTAAATCAGATTATTATCCTACTTTTGAATTATATGTTGTGGCAAAACTACATAAAAGGATTCAAACTTTATTTGAAACTGGAAAAATCTCTTTCGGAAAACTCGATTGAAGCTTACTTGCGTGATGTTAAAAACCTTCAAATCTGGTGTGAAACATCTTATCCCAATCTGTCACCCTTAAATATTGAATTGAACCACTTACAGGCTTTTTTAGCTGCGATCCATAAAATCGGATTATCCGCCACTTCGCAGGCACGAATGATTTCGGGCATCAAAGCGTTTTATAAATATTTGCTCATTGAGGGAGAATTAACTGTAAATCCGACTGAGTTGCTTGAAAGTCCAAAACTGGGCAGAAAACTACCAGATGTACTTTCACCCGCAGAGATTGATAAACTTCTTGGTCAAATTGATTTGAGTTCTCCGGAAGGAACGCGTAACCGTGCAATGATTGAAACATTATATGGATGCGGTTTACGTGTTTCGGAATTAATAAATCTGAAGATTTCCAATCTTTACTTTAAAGAAGGATTTATTAAGGTAGTAGGGAAAGGAGATAAAGAAAGGCTTGCGCCCATAGGCGGATCCGCAATCAAATACATTAACATTTACCTTGAAAACATCAGGATTCATCACAAAATTAATAGAGAATTCACTGATATCGTTTTTCTAAACCGACGCGGGAACAAACTAACCAGAGTAATGATTTTTATAATAATTAAAAATTTGGCTGAAAAAGCTGGTATTAAAAAACAGATCAGTCCACACACCTTTCGTCATTCTTTTGCAACTCACTTAATAGAGGGAGGTGCCGACCTGCGTGCCGTGCAGGAAATGCTTGGCCATGAAAGCATTACCACCACCGAAATTTACACCCACCTCGACAAAAAATACCTGAGAGAAACAATTCTGCAGTTTCACCCAAGATCAAGGCATTAAAACATGGTTATTTAAATGGTGAGTTGGGCTCTTTGGCCATGTGATTATAAACCATTTTATCCATGAATTTCGGAAAAAATTTATTCAATATCACGGTCATTTTCCCCTGAGTGGTAAGCGTAAGTCTGTGTTTTCTTTTGGAAATTGCTTGAATAATTTTTTCTGCAACTTCCTCTGAGGTCATCATTTTGTCTTCATTACGGGGCGATTCACCCTGGGCCGTGCCGTCAGCAGTTAGTGAGGTGTTCCGGATATTGGATGCTGTAAACCCCGGGCAGGCAATAAGGACATGTAACCCTTTTTTCATGTTTTCTATTCTCAAAACTTCCAGAAACCCTTGCATTGCAAACTTGGAGGCGGAGTATCCTGCCCGACCGGGAAGGCCTTTATATCCGGCAATGGAAGAAACACCTACAACACTTCCTTTTGACTCGAGCAAATAGGGCAAGGCAAATTTTGTACAATAAACAGTTCCATAAAAATTGATATCCATTAATTTCTTCATCACGGAAAGGTCCATTTCTTCAAATAGCGCCCGCATTGATAATCCGGCGTTATTGATTAGGATATCAATCCGGCCAAATTTCTCTACAGTTTTCTCAATCAGGGCTTTGCATTCGTTTTCCTTGCTTACATCGGTTTTAACTGACAAAACGCTCTCCGGGTCAAAATCTTTTTCAAATAATACAAGCTTTTCATAATTTCGGGCTGCTAAAACCACCCTGGCACCAAGTCTGCCAAAGCCTTTGGCCAATTGCTCTCCAATCCCAGAAGAGGCACCTGTTACAATTACTACCTTGTTCTGCATATTAAATAATTTGATCGGCAAATTTAACAATTCCTCCCCGTTTTAACAGAATTGAATAATTTTGAGCAAAACAATATTATGCTTAGTAACCGCGAAATATTTTTCCAGCATATGGGCCTCCCTTCTTTAAATCCCCTGGATCTGGAAATTGAAAAAGCCGAAGGAATATATTTATATGGTAAAGATGGTGAAAAATATATCGACCTGGTTTCGGGAGTTGCAGTAAGCAATATTGGACACAGGCATCCTGAGGTAATAAAACGCATTCAAAACCAATTGGATAAATATATGCACCTGATGGTTTACGGGGAAATGATACAATCTCCACAAACGCAACTGGCATATAAACTTAAGGAGTTTTTACCTGAAAATCTGAAATCGACTTACTTTGTTAATTCGGGCAGTGAAGCAATTGAAGGGGCGCTTAAATTAGCCAAAAGATTTACAGGGCGATCCGAAGTGATTGCATTTAAAAATGCCTATCATGGAGGAACACATGGAGCATTAAGTATTTTGGGAGACGAGAGACTCAAAAACGCATTTCGGCCATTATTACCCGGGATCAAATTTATTGAATTCAACAACTTTAACCATTTAAACCAGATCACACCTAAAACAGCATGTGTAGTTGTGGAAACTGTTCAGGCTGAAGCCGGAATCATCCTTCCCAAAGCCGGCTTTTTGCAAGCCTTACGCGAAAAATGCACCGAAACAGGCACCTTGTTGGTTATTGATGATATACAAATGGGATTTGGAAGAACAGGATCATTGTTTAGTTTTGAAAACTTTGGTATTGTGCCGGATATCCTGACCCTTGCAAAAGCCATGGGCGGCGGAATGCCCATTGGTGCGTTTATTTCTTCACAGGAAATTATGCGCAGTTTAACCAACAAACCTGAATTAGGCCACATTACCACTTTTGGGGGTCACCCCGTGGCTTGTGTAGCTGCTTTGGCTAATCTTGATGTGATAACGAAAGAATCAATTTATAAGCAGGCCGAAAAGAAAGGACTCATTTATAAAAACGAACTGATCAAACATCCATTGGTAACCGAGGTAAGGCAAAAGGGGTTGATGCTGGGTGTGGATATAAAAGGTGATGTTTTTAAGTTGGTTAGGGTTTTCCTCCGAAATGGACTCATTACCGACCCCTTCCTTTTCAGAGCAAATGCCTTTAGAATTGCGCCTCCATTGACAATCTCCGAAGATGAAATTACCGAATCAATCAATTTAATCTGGCAAAGCTTAAGCGAGTTATAATGCCACATTGTCACGTTATTTTTAAAATTAAAAACAAAATTGCGCCATTTTGTCTCAATTTATGTTATAATTGATGATTTTTTTTGATTGGAACACGAGTTGATTTGCCCCTCCTGAAAACATTGAAATTTATAATAAAATATAAAAATTTATAGGAGGACAAAGTTATGTTACCAATCGTAAAAAAAAGAGTTTACAGCCCGGCTTATCTCAACGACTTTTTCGGCAAAGATCTTTTAACATCATTTTTTAATGATGGTGCAGATTATGCAACACCAGCCGTAAACATTATTGAAAATGAAAAAGCTTTCACCATTGAAGTAGCTGCTCCAGGCCTGAACAAAGAGGACATTAATATTAAGATTGAAAAGGATGTATTGACGATTTCGTCAGAATTGGAAACCAAAAACGAAGAAACCAATGACCATTTTATGCGGAGAGAATTTGGATTTCAATCATTCAGCAGGTCATTCAAACTTCCAGAATCAGTTGACCAGGAAAAAATTCAGGCAAAACATAAAAATGGGGTTCTTACGGTGGATTTGCCCCGAATGGATGAAGCAAAGCTGAAAAACACCAAAGTGATTAAAATTTCATAAACGAAAAAGGCCGGATGATCCGGCCTTTTTTTTGCTTTATTTCAGCCTTAAAAAACAGAAAATTTCACATATTTCTTTGGATTCAGCCTAATATCCTCCAATAACAAATTAAGGTCTTTTGAAGATTTTTCAAGTTCGATGTAAAGGCTATCATTGTTGATCAGCATTCCCATACTTCCTTCACCCTGATTGATTTTTTCAGTAATGGAGGCAAGATTGCTCATAGTATGATTTACATTATTCATCGTTTGCGCAAAATTGACCCTGGCAAGTGTATCACTCATCGCACTGAAATTTGAAACGATATTATTAATCTGCTCTTCGTTGTTTTTAAGGTTTTCAGTAATCGATTCAATATTAAACAGGATATTCTCAATTCGACTTCGTTCACCTGTCATAAGGGTATCCAGCGAACTAGTTGTTTTTTCAAGATTTTCAAAAGAATTGGCAATATGTAAAACACTCTTGGAAAAATTATCGGCATTGGCTGAGCTAAAAATGCCCTGAAGCATTGTAAGCACCGTATCAATTGACGACATCAGCTCCTCCGCCTTATTTTTAATGGGTGCTATTTGGCGGTTGACTTCTTCTTTTATAGAAACCTCCATTTCCGACATTAAAGTATCACCTGACTGGGCAGGAACACTTGAATTACCCAGCTTTAGTTCAACCTCTTTTGAACCAAGCAAATCAGAACTGCTGATTTTTGCCGTGGAATTATCAGGTATATAAATATCGTTGTTCAGGATCATTTCAACTACCACCTTAGAGCCTCCATTATCAGCAAAAAACATGTCTCGCACACGCCCTACATTAAGACCATTGATTTTTACGGGGTTGGATTTTTGCAGACCGGCAACATCATCATAAACAGCATAAAATACACGATCATTTGTAAAAATATCCTCCCCCTTTAAAAAGTTAAAACCCCAGTATAACAGCGCCATAGCGGCTGTTACGATTAATCCTATCTTAAACTCTCTTGTAAGCTTCAAAACAATTTGATTTTAAACAAAAGTAAAACTTATTTTCTATTTCCTCAATTCAGACAGGGAAATTCTGTTATTTCCCCTGTAAGCTACTATATATGAATCTTTGAACCCGGCTTCTGTAATTTGTTTGCGCTTTGCATTTGCTTCCTCTAAACTATCATAAGGTCCAAAATAGTATTTAAACCATCCATCCTCCTCAAATTCCTTTATACCCTTTTGATTTTTAAACTTTGGTGAATTCATTGGCAATCTGGCCTTTGATGCAAATATCTGCAACCTGATTTCCATTTTTTCATGTGGTTCCGCAGCGGTTTCAATAACCGGAACTTCATCTGAATTTTCAACTTCCTTAATATCTCCGGACACAGAATCTACTTCAATTTCTTCTTTTTGAGAAATTAAAATTGCCCGTGGAATATCCGGGCCGATTTGCACATTATATATGGTGTCACCGGAATTTAAATAACTGTCAGATGATTTAAGCATCACATCAATAAATATCCTTGACTGACCATCCTTCATTAAAAAATATTCAGAGTTAACCGGAATATGAACCTCCTGGTCCAAATCAATTTTATAAACGTTTTGATTTCCGGAGGATAATTTGAGCGATCCAACTTTAAATCCGTCAATTACAAAACGGCTCCCTGTTAAATCGAAATCAACACTTTGAACTTCAACATAAAGCACGCTTTTAGTGGAATTAGAAAACCAGTACACGAGATAGATAATAGCAAGCAATGCTAAAATAGCTGAAACAAGAGTCAGGGTAATTTTATTTCTCTTTTGCATCAAGGAATTAGATTTTTGTCGACCAACGTCTGCGCTTCTTCCATTGATATTCTTTCATTATTTTTAAAAGCAACAATAAATACATCTTTATATCCCCGGGCAATCATTTCATTTTTAATCCTCACAGCAGTCTCCTTGTCTTTTTCATTTCCTGCGGTGTATTTATACTGTCCTTCATGTTCGTACATTTTAACATTTGCCAGTCCCCTGAATTTTCTAAAATCCAGTTCCTTTTCCTTTTTATAAGAAGCAAACTGAACCCGATAGTAAACCGTGTCAGTTTTTACAGGTGGCTTTTTAACTATGGGCTTCAAGCCATTGGCTTTTTCCTCATATTCCACTTTATAATCACGAAAAGCCCTGTAAATAGCGGAAGCCATGTATTCCTGCCCTTCTTTCGACATAAGAAATTTCTCTTCCTCAGGATTGCTTAAAAAACCCAACTCAATTAATATTCCGGGCATTGTAGTTTTATAAAGCACCCAAAAACCCGCTTGCTTAACGCCACGGTCCTTACGGCCTACCCTTTCGCGAAATTGATTTTGAACATAGGCGCTTAATTCGATGCTCTGATCAATGCTTGCATTTTGGAACATATTCAAAACAATGTAATCCTCATCCGAATCAGGGTTAAATCCTTCATATTGGGTTTTATAATCGTCTTCGAAGTAAATAGCCGCATTTTCGGTTTTGGCTACTTCCAGATTTTCTACACTCTTGTGTAGCCCCATTACATAAGTTTCAGCACCAAAAGGTTTTGACGATTTGTTTGAATTACAATGGATGGATATAAAAACATCGGCACCACTTTCATTGGCAATTTGAGCACGTTTATGAAGTTCAATAAACTCATCCGAATCTCGCGTATAAACCACCTCTACATCCGTCAAATTTTCATGAATATATTTACCGGTAAGCTGCGCAACGGCAAGCACAATATCCTTTTCTTTGGTATTTTTACCCAAAGCTCCGGGATCTTTGCCTCCGTGTCCGGCATCAATGATTACCTTGTTAATACGATCTGGAATTTGCCCATTCAGCTTTTCGTTTAATCCGGCAATCAGCAGGCAAATACCAAAAATTAAAACCAACCGTTTCACAATATTGGAATATTTTTTGATTAGTTTTGAAATCGATTTCTACATCTATTACTGCACTTGCAAATTTAATATTTTACAAACGAGAATTGATACACAAATTGTCAACTAAATTATCAACACAATTATTGTTCAGGATATCATTACTCGTAATATACATCCTAATATCAGCCGGATTTGCCGGTGCACAAAACGATTCAACAACCTTTGAAGCCTCGCCCGACACCAATTTGATCAAAAGTGATTCGCTTATTTCATCGCTTAAAAATAAAATTGCCGACACAACCCTTGGCATTTCACCAAATGCCCTCGAATCTACGGTGGCGTACAAGGCAGAAGATTCAATTAAAATCGACATGCGAACTAAAAAAGTTTTCATGTACAAAAAAAATGAAATCAAATACCAGGATATCACACTCACAGGTGGTTTTGTTGAAATTGAATTAACTACCAATGAAATTTATGCCACCGGAATTCCTGACTCTATCGGTGATTTAACGGAACTACCCGTTTTCACCCTCGCCGACGACAGCTTTGAATCCGAATCAATGCGTTACAATTACAAAAGCAAAAAAGGCCTTGTGGAAAAAGTGATGACAGAGGATGCCGAGGGTTTTTTGCATGGTGAACTGGTAAAAAAAATGCCAAATGATGTTACCAATGTTTTTGAAGGTTCTTATACCACGTGCGAGCTCGATCATCCCCATTTCGCTTTCGAATTTAAAAAAGCAAAGGTAATTCCGGAAAACAAAATTGTTACCGGACCCGCCTATATGGTTATTGAAGATGTTCCCACACCGCTGGTTATTCCTTTTGGACTTTTCCCAAATAAAAAGGGTCAGCGCTCTGGAATTGTCATACCCACCTGGGGTGAATCTACCAACCGTGGTTTTTATTTTGAAAATGGAGGATATTACTTTGGTATAAGTGATTATTTGGATTTCAAAATTGTGGGTGACATCTATACCCTTGGAAGTTGGGCCGTAAAGCCCAGCGTGAACTACCGCAAGCGTTATAAGTACAATGGATACTTCAATTTAATATATGCGGACAATAAACTTGGTGAAGAAGGAACCGAAAGTTTTTCAAGAACTAAAACTTATGGAATTACATGGCGACATAACCAGGACCCGAAAGCCAGGCCCAGAAGTAAATTTTCTTCGAATGTAAATATTAAAAGTTCAGAACAAAGTAAATTCAACCCTGTTAGCTCAAATGAATATCTTAGTAATACCTTTCAATCAAGTATCAGTTACTCAACAAATTTTGCCGACAAATATTTCCTGAACCTTTCACTTAATCATTCACAAAATACCATTACCCACGAAGTTAGTTTATCATTGCCAACCGTTAGTTTTAATGTAAACCGGTTTTACCCATTACGGGCCAAAAAAGTAGTTGGCAAGTTGAGCTGGTACGAAAACATCAGTGTGAATTACAGTATGGCCGCCGACAACAGGATAGACACCTATGATAGTTTATTGTTCGACAGTGATATAACCAAGAAGATGCGAAACGGGATGAAACATAATATTTCCATCTCCAGCGGGTCTATCAAGCTTTTGAAATATCTGGTTTGGAGTAATAGTGTAAACTATACCGAGCGCTGGTACTCACAGCAGCATGTAAAAAACTGGCTGAATGATACAATTTATGAAGATGATGTACCCGTGTTTGGATACGAAGGCACTGACACCATTTATGGTTTTAATGCCGTGCGCGACTTTAATTTCAGCAGTAGCCTGAGTACCACTATGTATGGTATGTATACCTACACTAAAGGACCTGTAAAAGCTATTCGGCATGTTATCAAACCATCGGTTGGTTTTTCGATGAGACCCGATTTTGGTGCTCCCGGTTGGGGCTATTACCGCTATTATATAAATGAACAGGGAGACCGGATAAAGTACTCACCATATGACGATATGATCTATGGATCAGCGCCAGATGGCCGTTCAGGGGCTTTGACATTCAGATTGAGCAATAACCTCGAAATGAAAGTAAAATCAAGAAAAGACACCATCACCGGCATGAAGAAAGTTGTTTTAATCGAAGACCTTTCCATCGGAACCGGTTACGATTTTGCCAGAGACTCTTTGAACATGAACAACCTCACCATCAGCGGACGTACAACTTTATTCAAACAACTTCGAATTAACTATGCCAGTTCATTCAACCCCTATGCCCTGGATTCGAATGGGCGTAAAATAAACAAGTTTGAATGGGATGTAAATAAAAAACTTTTCAGGCCTGAAAACCATAGCTGGCGAATGGGGATTAGCTGGAAAATAAGTTCGGAAACCCTTGGGAAAAATAAAAATAAGGACAAAAATAAAAAGAGCCTGGCCGAACAACCACGTGAATCAAGCGCAGGAACAGCCCAGGAACTTGCCGATGTGAATGAAAACATCGAAGGGTTTGTTGATTGGAACGTTCCCTGGTCACTAAATTTATCTTACGACTTTAATTACACGCTCACCTATAAATATGCTAACGGATATTGGAATTACGATATCACCAAGGATAAGAAACTTATCCAAACATTGAGCTTTTCGGGGGATGTGAATATTACATCTAAATGGAAATTTGGGTTCAGATCAGGTTATAATTTTGAAAGCAAAGAACTAACCTATACATCAATTGATGTTTATCGTGATTTACATTGCTGGGAAATGCGCTTCAACTGGATACCCTATGGTTTCAGACAAAGTTGGAACTTCTCAATCAACATAAAATCAAGTCTATTACAGGACTTAAAATTGGACAAGAAAAAAGATTTCAGAGATTATTAATCGTTAAAATACAATTCAATGAAAAAAATTATTGCCACGAAAAGTGCTCCCGGAGCCATCGGCCCTTATAGCCAGGCGACTGAAATAAACGGCATGTTATTCATTTCGGGTCAAATTCCAATGAATCCTGAAACGGGGAAAATTGAAGGTGATGATATCAAAACACAAACCTACCATGTGATGCAGAACATTGGAGCAATCCTGAAGGAAGCAGGATATTCTTTTGATGATGTTGTAAAATCAACCTGCCTGCTGAGCGACATGAACAATTTTGCAGCAATGAATGAAGTTTACGGCCAATATTACCCTGCAAACCCTCCTGCAAGGGCTGCTTATGGGGTGGTTAAATTACCCCTGGGGGTTTTGATCGAAATAGAAACCATTGCCGCTAAATAAATTTACATTTAAACCATCCTAGTTTTAATGCGTTTCTAAAATAAAAATCTGACATGAAACAAACCTGTTTAAGCCTTTTCGTTTTTTTATTTTTTTCAATAAATAGTTTCAGCCAGCAACTCGCTGCATTTAACGATAACCTGAATAAATTTTGGGTTTTTGATGGTGGCTCATTCCAGCAACTCGAATACCTTGAAATACAGGATTATCAGGTGGGGGGCTATCTGGTTGCCTATATTGACAATGGAAGTAACCTGAAGGTTTACCGTAACGGCGAAGTAAAAACCCTGCTTACCGGATCACCAATCAAATACACCGCCACCGATTATTTGCTCGGATATTCACTTTATGAGCAATTAAATGTTTATGACAATGAGAAAAAAATTGTTCTAAGTACCGAATGCGACGGCTATGAAATTCGTGATAGCTTGATTGGATGGCATAACAGGATAAAACAGACATTGCAAGTTTACTATAATGGCCACATTTATACCATTGAGGATGGATTAATTTACAATCCGCTCGACAGTTATAAAATGGGCGATAATACCATTGTATATGTTCATGCCTCCACACAACAGCTCAAACTTTTTTACCAGGGCGAAATTATCATTCTGGATGATTATGCAGAGAATGTAATATATGAAGCCGGAAGAGATATCGTAGCTTTTATCGACAGGTCAGACCTTTCGTTTAAGGTATTTTTCAAAGGCGAAACAATGGAATTAGAAACTTTTGAGCCAAGGTCTTTTAAAGTAGGCGACGAAATGCTCGCATGGGTTGATAACCTGGGACATTTAAAAATATTTCAAAATGGTGAAGTCAAAACTGTTTCAAACTACGAGCCGGAGTTTTATGACCTTGTTGACAATGTCCTGATTTTCGAAGAGCAAGGGTTCTTCAAAACAGTATGTAATAATGAAATTTATATTGTTGAAAGATATATTCCACAACCTTACCGGGTCGATTGGAACACCATCGCATATCTCGACGAAAACAGGTTTGTAAAGGTGTTTCAAAATTGTGAATCAAAGGTAGTTTCGTACGAAAGAGTAAATGAACTTACACTGATTCGTGATCTGGTAATATTTTCAGAAGGGATCAATAAAATCAAGATATACTTTTTAGGTCAGATTTTTGAACATTAAAGTCTAATTTTCATGCTCATCATTCAACTGTTTGTTTTCGCACTTTTAGCTTTGGGATTCGGGCTTTTTTCAATGATAAAAAGGAAAAAATTCGTAGGAGTTTTGTTCCTGATGCTAGGCATCTTTCTTTTTCTTCTCGGAATAATAACAGTGTATTTTTATCCTCACACACTACCCTGGTAGAATGATTTAAAATTCCTCTTGATATTGATGATCAGTGCCAAAACCAAGTGTTAAACTTTTGTTAAAGCATGGCAGAATAATTACAAAATTGAGTCTAAGTAGTTAAATTTGAATTACTAAACTACTAATCCCCGACTCAAAATGAAAAAACTACTTAAAGTATTATTGATACTCATTGTTATTGTTATTGTAGCAATAGGTGGAATATTTTTATATGTTAGCTCCTTTTTACCAAATATTGATGCCCCGGATGATCTCGTTGTAGAGGCCACACCCGAGCACATCGAACATGGAAGATATTTGGCCAATGAATTAATGGGCTGTGTGGGTTGTCATGCTACCAGGGACTATAGCATGTTTGCAGGCCCTATCAATGAGGAATCGAAAGGAGCAGGAGGTGAAAAATGGGACAATACAAACGGATTTCCGGGATCACTTTATGCACCCAATATTACTCCGGCAGCACTACAGGATTGGACTGACGGTGAAATTTTCAGAGCCATAACAGCCGGCGTTGATAAAGATGGTAATGCACTTTTCCCGATAATGCCTTACTTACAATACGGTAAGCTCCCGAAGGAAGATATTTACGATGTGATTGCCTACCTGAGAACGATAAAGCCTGCTCATAATGAATACCCTGAAAGAAAACTGGATTTTCCACTAAATCTTATCGTTAACCTAATGCCCAAAGAGGGCACACACGAATTGAAATTAGATAAATCGAATCCCATAAAATATGGTGAATATTTAGTTACTGCTGCTGCTTGCTACGATTGCCACACTAAAATGGATGATAAAGGGCAGTTTGTTCCCGGAATGGACTTTGCCGGAGGTATGGAGTTTAATTTATCAACCGGAGGAGTGGTAAGATCCGCGAATTTAACGCCGGACAAAGAAACGGGAATTGGTAACTGGACCGAAGAAAAATTCATCAAACGTTTTACCCTGTATTCCGACTCATCGTATACACCTCATAAGGTTATTCCCGGTGAATTTAATACTTATATGCCCTGGGAATATTACTCCAAGTTAAAAGAAGATGATTTAAAGGCAATGTACGCATTTTTCATGTCGACTAACCCGGTTCAAAATGAAGTAGTAAAATTTACTGGCAATTAAAACTCAATCAATATTAATTTCAAATTTTCGATTAAAAAACAAATGTGCTTTTTAGTTGATACTTCATTGCAAATACTTACCTTTGCACCCAATTTTTCAAAAGGGTTTTAATAATGATCAATATTACTTTACCGGATGGTTCGGTACGACAGTTTGAAAGTGGTGTAACTGCAATGGATGTTGCGATGAGCATCAGTGAAGGACTAGCAAGAAATGTGCTTTCAGCAAAAGTCAATGGAAAGGTTATGGACGCCATGAGGCCCATTAATGCAGATTCGGATGTCCAATTATTAACCTGGAATGACGATGAAGGCAAAGCCACCATGTGGCACTCTTCTGCCCACTTAATGGCGGAAGCTGTTGAACAACTCTATCCGGGAGTAAAATTTGGTATTGGACCTGATATTGAAAATGGATTTTACTACGATATTGATTTTGGCGATTACAATATTTCCGATGCTGATTTTCAAAAGATCGAGAACAAGATGCTGGAATTAGCAAGGGAAAAGCAAACTTATAACCGGGAAGAAGTTTCAAAGTCAGATGCAAAACAGTATTTTACCAAAAAAGGGGATGAATACAAACTGGAGCTGATTGATGAGCTTGAAGACGGTCAAATCACATTTTATAAATCCGGCAGTTTTACTGACTTGTGCCGGGGTCCTCATTTACCCGACACGAGCCCTATTAAAGCTGTAAAAGTGCTCAGTTTAGCCGGTGCTTACTGGCGGGGTGATGAAAAAAGGAAACAACTTACCAGGCTTTACGGAATTACTTTTCCAAAAAAGAAGGAACTGGATGAGTACCTCGAAAAGCTGGAAGAAGCTAAAAAACGTGATCACCGAAAATTAGGTAAAGAGCTTGAATTATTCACTTTTTCGCAAAATGTTGGTCAGGGATTGCCATTATGGTTACCTAATGGCGCCATGGTTCGCGAAAGGCTTGAGCAATTTTTGAAAAAAGTGCAGAAAGATGCCGGTTATTATCCGGTAATCACGCCTCATATCGGCAATGTGAACCTGTACAAAACATCTGGTCACTATGATAAATATGGGGCTGATTCATTTCAACCCATCAAAACACCCATCGAGGGAGAAGAGTTTTTTCTTAAACCCATGAACTGTCCTCATCACTGTGAAATATATAAAAGCAGGCCGGTTTCATACAAAGATTTACCACTTCGTTTGGCTGAATTCGGTACGGTTTACCGGTATGAACAAAGTGGCGAATTGCACGGACTTACAAGGGTTAGAGGATTTACCCAGGATGATGCACATATTTTTTGCACCCCTGGTCAGGTGAAGGATGAGTTTAAGGCTGTTATGGCCATCGTAATGAAGATATTCAAAGCACTGGACTTTAAAGACTTTATAGTTCAAATTTCCCTACGTGATCAGGAAGACAGATCAAAATACATTGGTTCCGACGAAAATTGGGACAAAGCCGAAAGAGCCATCATGGAAGTAGCCGAAGAAAGCGGATTGGATACCATCATTGAGTACGGTGAAGCCGCATTTTACGGTCCGAAAATGGACTTTATGGTAAAAGATGCCCTGGGCCGTAAATGGCAACTTGGGACAATTCAGGTGGATTACAACCTGCCTGAGCGCTTTCAACTGGAATATACCGGAAGTGATAATGAAAAGCACCGGCCCGTCATGATTCACAGAGCTCCCTTTGGTTCAATGGAGCGCTTTGTTGCAGTTTTAATAGAGCATACCTCAGGAAAATTCCCGCTATGGCTTACTCCTGAGCAAGCTATCATATTGCCAATCAGTGAAAAATATCAAAAATATGCTGAAAAAGTTTTAAAATTCCTGAATAATTCCGAAATTCGCGCCCGAATTGACGACCGGAGTGAAAAGACCGGCCGAAAGATACGGGATGCTGAATTAAAAAGGATCCCGTTTATGTTGATTGTCGGCGAAAAGGAAGAAGAAAACAATACAGTTTCTGTTCGTAAGCAGGGAGAAGGCGACCTTGGGTCGTTTGAAATGCAGCAATTCGTTGAGTTAATTGAAAAAGAAATTGAAACAGCATTAGATACTAATTAAAATTTAGGAGGATAAACAATAGCTAAGCAAATTAATAATTTCCGCAAAGGATTTAGAGGAAGAGCACCAAAAAAAGAAGAACCGTTCCGCGTTAATGATCGGATTACCTCTCCGATGGTACGGTTGGTAGGTGAAAATATTGAAAACGGTATTTACCAGGTTCGGGAGGCAATCAGAATGGCAGAGGAGCAGGATCTCGACCTTGTGGAAATATCCCCAACAGCCAATCCGCCTGTTTGTAAAATAATTGATTATAAAAAATTCATTTACGACAGGAAGAAAAAACAGAAGGAAATTAAAGCGAAAACGCAAAAAGTGGTTGTTAAAGAGATTCGGTTAGGACCCCATACTGATGATCACGATTTTAACTTTAAACTAAGGCATGCCGAAAAGTTTTTAAAAGAAGGAGCCAAGGTTAAAGTTGATGTGTTTTTCAAAGGCAGAACTATCGTTTATAAAGACGATGGAAAAATTATGTTGCTGAGATTTGCTCAGGAACTGGAGGAATTTGGCAAAGTTGAAAAAATGCCAATGTTGGAAGGTAAAAGGATGATTATGATCATCACACCAAAAAAGTAAATTTTTTAATCAATATAATATAGTAATGCCAAAAATGAAGTCAAAATCCGGAGTAAAAAAACGGTTTACATTCACCGGCTCCGGTAAATTGAAAAGAAAGCATGCTTATAAAAGTCACATTTTGACCAAAAAGTCAAAAAAACGCAAACGTAACCTGGGTTACTTTGCCATAGTTGACAAAGCCGATGCCGGCAATATTAAAGACATGCTTGCAAAGTAATTAATTCATTAAATGTTTAACTTGCTCTCAGCCATAAAAGATCTTCCAGGCGGAAGGCGCTGAAGCGAAAAAATCAGAAAAAATGCCACGATCAGTAAATGCAGTAGCATCACGCGCAAAAAGGAAAAAAGTCCTTAAAAAAGTAAAAGGACAATTTGGGCGCAGGAAAAATGTTTGGACGGTGGCCAAAAATGCATACGAAAAAGGCCAACAGTATGCATACCGCGACAGACGAACCAAAAAACGTAATTTCAGAGGACTCTGGATTCAGAGGATCAATGCAGCAGCCCGTTTGCATGGAATGTCATATTCCGAGTTCATGGGTGCAATACACAAAAAGAACATTGACATTAGCCGTAAAACGCTGGCCGATTTGGCTATGCACAACCCGGAGGCTTTCAAAGCCATTGTTGATGCAATCAAATAAAAAAACATCCGCCTTCCGGCGGATTTTTTTTTACTTTTATCCTCCTGAAAATAATTTGATCAAAATACCGTTTTTGACTTTGATCAGAAAAGGAAAACTAAAGTTAAAGAACATCTGCGTGAAAAATCATCTTTTCTTACTTTTTATATCTATGCTCGCTATTATTAGTGTGCGTGGACAAATTGGGGGAGATAATACCTATGAGTTTATCAATTTAACAAGTTCACCAAGGATTGCCGGAATGGGAGGAGATTTTCTAACCATCAATGATAACGATATACTTTTAACAGTATCCAATCCGTCGCTTATCAATGAAAAAATGGACAACCAACTTGGTGTTAGCTTCGTTGATTTTTATACCGACGTAAATTACGGATTTGCTGCATATTCAAAAAGTATCAAAAATGTTGGGAATTTTGTGGGATCAGTTCAGTATATCAACTACGGAACTTTTGAAGGTGCAGATGCTACAGGAGAATTAACCGGTAAGTTTTATGCAGGCGAATCTGCATTTAATATTGGTTGGGGCAGACAACTTGATTCTTTGTTTTCAATAGGTGCTAACCTTAAATTTATTTATTCTTCACTTGAAAGTTATAATTCTTTTGGAATGGCAGTGGATGTTGCCGGGAGTTACCATAGTCGCGATGGAAGTTTTACCGCTTCATTAATTGCAAAAAACATTGGCCGGCAGCTCACCGCCTATAATGGCGGTAATATCGAACCTCTTCCCTTTGAGTTACAGGTAGGATTATCCAAAAAATTACAGCATTTGCCTTTCCGTTATTCATTATTGATTAATCATCTTGATAAGTGGGATTTGCGTTATGAGGATCCTTCAGCGCAGCAAATTGATCCCATCTCCGGTGAAAAAATAGAAGATTCAAACCTTGAAAAATTTGCCGACAATTTTATGCGTCACATCGTTCTCGGCGGAGAACTGCTGATTGGTAAAAACCTGAGTGTACAAGCCGGTTACAATTACAAGCGCCGGCAGGAACTGAAAATTGAATCAAAAACAGCCACGGTGGGTTTTAGCTGGGGAGTTGGCATCCGAATTTCAAAATTCCATATCAATTATGCCCGTTCAACTTACCATCTCAACGGATCACCAAATTATATTGCAATCCGAACTTCACTTTCGGACTTCTTTGTAAAACAGAATTAAAGCTATCTTTGCAACATACCGTGTTGAAAGATAATTCATGATTAAAGTTGCTATTGATCCGGATGCCGGATTTTGCTTTGGTGTTGAAAAAGCGATCCAGATTGCAGAAGATTCCCTGGAAAAGGAATCAGAACTTTATTGTTTGGGCGATATTGTTCACAATGAACTCGAAACCGGCAGGCTGAAAAAATTGGGATTAAAGGTTATTGATCACCAGACGTATTCAAATTTAAAAAATGTAACCGTCCTTATCCGTGCACATGGTGAACCACCCTCCACATACATTCACGCCAAAGAAAACAACATTCAACTGATAGAAGCTACCTGCCCGGTTGTACTTAAACTTCAGGATCGGGTACGATTTGCATATAATTATATCAAACACAAAGGTCAGGTTGTTATTGCAGGAAAATCAAACCATCCGGAAGTGATCAGTTTGAAGGGCCAAACCGATGGAAATGCAATTATTATTGAATCAGCAGAGGACATTTCCAAAATCGATTTTACCAAATCAATGGAGATATTTTCGCAAACAACCCTATCAAAGCAGAAGTTTGAGACACTGACCACTGCCATTGAAAGACAGGCCCACTATGAAGGTCACGACATTGATCTTAAAATCAACAGAACAATATGCGGGCAGGTTGCTAACCGGGTACCTATGCTCAATAAATTTTGTAAGCAACATGATATCATTTTTTTTGTGAGTGGGAAAAATAGTTCAAATGGCAAATCTCTGTTTGAGATATGTCAATCTGTTAATCCGAAAACCTATCATATTAATTCATTTGAAGAAATTGATCTACAGTGGATAAACGGGGTTAAAAGTATCGGTATCAGCGGTGCCACCTCCACTCCACCCTGGCTCATGAAAGAAATTGCATCTAAATTGAGAGAATTGTAATGTATCTGAAGCAATTAAAACTGGCTAATTTTAAAAATTATGAGGAAACCGACCTGGCTTTTTCAAATAAAATAAACTGTTTTATTGGGGATAATGGTGCCGGTAAAACCAATGCATTGGATGCTATTTACTATCTATCGTTTTGCAAAAGCTATTTTAATGTGGTAGATTCACAAAACATCCTGCATGAAGCTCCCTTTTTTGCTATCCACGGAACTTATCTGAAAAATGGCGGGCCAAACGATACAGTTTCCTGCATACAAAAACGAAATCATAAAAAACAATTTATTTACAACGACAAAGAATACGATCGATTATCAGATCATATCGGGCTGATACCACTGGTGATGATTTCGCCTTATGATCGCGACCTGATAAATGAAGGAAGCGAAACCCGCCGAAAATATATTGATTCCGTAATTTCGCAGTTTGACAAAGTATATTTAGAAGATTTAATAAACTACAACAAAGCACTTCAGCAAAGAAATAACTTGCTGAAGAATTTTGCAGAAAAGCATTACTTTGATCAAACTTCCATCGAAATTTGGGATGCACAACTCACTAAGCTGGGAGAGAAGATTTTTGCCAGACGCAGAGAATTCATCGATGAGTTTACACCTCTTTTTCAACATTATTTTAATTTCATTTCGATGGGAAATGAAGAAGTCAGTATCACGTATGACTCGCAATTGGCTGACAGGTCGCTGGAAGAATTACTTGCAGTCAGCTTTGAAAAAGACCGTATGTTCAGATATACCACCGTGGGCATTCACAAAGACGACATCGAAATGAAGATTGCCGGGCATCCGATTAAAAAATTCGGATCGCAGGGACAGCAAAAATCTTATGTTGTTGCAATAAAGCTTGCCCAGTTTGATTTTACGAAAAACAAAAAAGGTTATCATCCTTTGCTTCTGCTTGATGATATTTTTGATAAACTGGATGAGGGACGTGTAAAACAAATCATCCACCTGGTGGGCGACAATAGCTTTGGGCAGGTTTTTATTACGGATACACAGCGTGAAAGGATTGAAAAGGTTTTCAGGCAGGTAGATATTGAGCATAAGATTTTTGAAGTTTGTCAGGGGCAGGCCAAAGAAATTTCAGAATTCAACCATAACAACTAATTGGGATGACACTTGATTCGAATGAAAGCACATTAAAGGATCTGATAAGGGAACTTATCGATAGCTACAAACTCAGAGACGGCATTACCCGCACCCGATTAATCGGATCATGGGAAAAAATAGCCGGGAAATACATTGCCGATCATACCGAAAAAATCTACATCAAAAATAAGGTGCTTTATCTTAAACTATCTTCGCCTGCTTTAAAACATGAACTTTCATTCGCCAGGTCTAAACTTATTGAAACACTTAATAAAAATGTTGATCAGGCAATTATTGAAGAAATCGTATTTCTTTAAGTTTTATTCAATGGTTATATAATAAGGCAATCTTGTTTGAATGCCTGAAGTATTTTTAACCTGCTCAACATATTCATAGAGGTCATAAAATTCACCCAATTCCTGCTTAAGCAAACGTGTTTTTGTATTTTCTCCCAAAAGGTCTTCAAGCAATTGTTCGAATGCTTCCTTACGTTCTGGTAAATCTACCGTTCTGTAATCATCCAGGTTTGCAAGCTCGGCGGCAACGGCTATTGCATCCTCAAGCCCACCTAACTGATCAACCAATCCAATTTCAAGTGCATCGGTGCCAGTCCAAACTCTGCCCTGCCCGATTTCATCCACTGATTCGGTAGTCATTCCGCGTCCTTCGGCAACATGGGTAATGAATGTTTGATAAAAGCGTTCAACATCTGATTGAATTACCTCCCGCTGAAAATCACTTAAAGGTTTGTTCACACTGATATAATCAGAGTTTTTATTGGTTCCAACGCCATCAAAAGTAACTCCGAGTTTTTCATTAAAAAATTCTTTAAAATTTGGAATTATCCCGAAAACGCCAATGGAACCGGTGATTGTGGTTGGTTGAGCAACAATTTTATCAGCAGAACATGAAATATAATATCCACCTGACGCAGCAAAGTTACCCATTGAAACTACAACCGGCATGATTTCATTTACCAATTTCATTTCGCGAAGAATAATATCAGAGGCAATTCCATCGCCTCCAGGACTATTTACCCTTAAAACAAGAGCTTTATACGAGCCATCCAACCTTACATTCCTAATGGCGCGGGATATTCCTTCACTTCCAATGGCATCCTGGGTAGCATCACCCTGAACAATATCCCCTTCTGCATAAATCACAGCAATCTTATTTCTGCTTCTTTTTTCACCGTTGCTCACATAAGCCTTATCATAACTTCCCGCACTGATCAGGTTTTCCTTCCTGATTAAATCCACATCAATTTTATCAGCCAACATCTCCAGCAGTTGATCTTTAAAAATGAGTGAATCAACAATCCCTAACTGATATGCCTCTTCGGGATGCTGAGCTTTCAGGAAATCCGCAATATCGTTCAGGCTGGCAATATCCATTTTCCGATTGGTTGCCATTTCCATTGAAACATCATCCCACATCGAAGAAATAAAAGCAAGGGTTTGTTCCCGGTTTGCTTCACTCATATCTTCTCTCATCAATGGTTCAACCGCACTTTTGAATTTTCCATGACGCATAATCTGGGCTTCAATTCCAAGTTTATCAAGAAGCCCTTTAATAAAAGTAACCTCGCCTCTAAACCCTCTGATTTCAATAAAACCCTCAGGATTCAGAAATACCTTATCCGCTACAGAAGCCAAATAATAGGCTTTTTGCGTATAAATATTTCCGTAAGCATAAATAAATTTACCCGATGATTTAAACTCTTCAAGTGCATTTCTGATTTCCTGAATTGTGGCCATACCCGAAGGAAGATCAGCAAGTTCAAGATAAATGCCTTTTATTCGCTCATCCCTGGCAGCTTTATCGATACTGTTAAGTATCTGAATTAAACCAGGTTTAGGATTTAAGGAACTAAAATCAAACATAAAATTGACCGGGATTGTCTCGGTACGGTCTTTTATATCATAACCCAGCGATAAAGTCAAAACAGAATTATCATTTACCACTACTTCTTCTGTTTGGGTAAAACTAACCGCGGCCATAATTAAAGCGAAAAACAATAAACTCATAATGATCATGATCAGGAAGTACCCAAGCATGGATGCGAACATAAATTTGAAAAACTCTTTCATCGTGATGGAAATTAATATTGTTGCAATATTAATAAAAGCAGGTGATTTCCTTTAATTTACACATAAATAATTTTCATAAATGCGAAATTTTAAAGTAGTTTGTACTTTTGCAACCCTATTATAAAATTTGGAAAACACAGCATACATATTATTAGGTGGCAACCAGGGTAATCGTGAGAAACTACTTGAACAAGCCATCCAACTTATAAAAACCAATATAGGCCAAATTATAAAATGTTCAGGATTATATGAATCAGATGCCTGGGGTTTTAAATCCGAAAGCAAATTCCTTAACCAGGTTATTCAAATAACTACTGTTTTTTCACCAAATCAATTATTGTCCGAATTAAAAAAGATAGAATCCCAACTCGGCAGAACCAGAACTGAAGAAAAAGGTTATGAGGATCGCAGCCTTGATTTGGACATTCTTTTTTACAATGAATTGATCATTAATAAAAGAGAATTAATTATACCCCATCCACGAATGCACCTTCGCAGATTCACACTCAAGCCATTGGCAGAGATAGCCGGATCAGTTATTCACCCCCATTTCAAGGTCAGTGTTGAAAACCTTTTAAATAATTGTAATGATCAGGTTGAAGTTTATGACTATTTTCCGCAGGTAAATCAGGAATATTCGGGCGATGAGATATAACTATATTGCGATAGAAGGTAATATTGGCTCCGGGAAAACTTCCCTAACGCATAGGATTGCAGAAGAATTCAATGCCCGAACCATTTTCGAGCGATTCGAAGACAATTCATTTTTGCCTAAATTTTACAAAGACCCCGACAAGTATGCGTTTCCTTTAGAAATGAGTTTTTTAGCTGACCGTTACCAACAATTAAAAGATGAACTGGCCAAAGGTGATTTGTTTAAGAGCTTTACCATTGCCGATTATTTCATCGATAAATCATTGATCTTTGCCAGGAATAACCTTCAATCGGATGAATTTAATTTGTATGCAAGGTTATTTGAGATCATCAATTCAACACTTCCCAAACCGGAGCTCATTGTATACCTGTACAATAACATTGATCGTGTTCAATCCAATATTAAGAAGCGCGGAAGATCATACGAGATTAATATTACTGACAATTACCTCGAAAAAATCCAGGAAGGATATTTCAATTATTTCAGGCAAAATAAGCTATCCAGGGTTTTGATCATCGATACTCAGAAGATTGATTTTGTAGAAAACGCGGAAGATTATGAGAAGATTAAAAGGGTAATTAATAAAGAATACACAAATGGTGTTCACCGAATCACATTTCTTTAGGTTACATGCGAACACAAATTGGTGTTTTTTGTTATTCTAAATTGAATCAGGTATCTTTGTTTTAGAATTTTTTTCATTTTGGGAAAATTTTGATCAATATTAAAAACTGAAATCAGACTAAATTTACCTAAAGCCCTATTAATTAGCTACTTTAATGCATGGCACAAGGATTGAAAAAGCAAGTATGTTGATTTATTGTGAAGTTATTTATTAATAAAACTATGTTAATAAATCAGGGTTATTCTAATTTAATATACTGCTTTTCAATATTTTAATTTTTCAAGTCCAAAACGACAGATTTATTTGAAAAAAGTAATTAAAAGTATTGATGAATGTTTGTAATTGATTATTTTCTTACTTTTG
Source organism: Bacteroidales bacterium (assembly GCA_020438105.1). Lineage (GTDB taxonomy): Bacteria > Bacteroidota > Bacteroidia > Bacteroidales > JAADJA01 > JAADJA01. The sequence goes on along the minus strand of JAGQVE010000046.1, from coordinate 7,215 downwards.
ATGAAAATTAGCAGATTAGACCAACTTTGCAAACAACCGAAATAAAATAACTTACAGATAACAAGGTAAAATTTGTACATTATGAAAAAAAATTATCAGATTGTATCAAAGGCACTAATAATGGCAGCTATTTTTCTTCTGCCCATGTCATTGTTAGCCCAGAATGCAAACCGGGAAGACGGAAGCGACAAATTGTATTACCAATGGTACATTAATCTTAATGGCGGTATTACACAAGCATATGGCGATATCCTTTCAGGCAACTGGCATGGAGCAATGCTTGGTAAAGATGATATTGAATTTGGATATGGCGCACGCCTGGGAAAACATATCAGTCCTGTCTTTGGCCTTTATGGAAGTTTTATCCATGCACCGCTGCAGGGGATTAGCGGTCAGGATACGAAAAACTTATATTTTGAAACCAATTTAAACGACTTTATATTTGGAACCACGGTAAGTTTTTCAAACTTATTTTTTGGATATAAACCCAGGTTAATCAATATTTACGGAACAACAGGTATTGGTCTTGTTGACTTTGATGCATATGCATACCGGCAAAATACTGACCCACCTCAGCAAGTTGGTGAAGGTTATCCTAATACTACAGAAACCATGATTCCTACTGGGGCAGGAATTGATTTTAGATTAAATAACCGATGGGATATTAATCTCGAAACAACAATTAGATGGTTTGACTCTGATAAATTAGATGGTTATGTAAGTGGTCAGAAAAATGATGCTTACTTCTTCACATCAGCAGGTATCGGATACAGCTTCTGGAGACCTAGCTCAGGTTCGAAAATGGATATTCAAACAGAACCTGCAGTACTGGCATTAGATGGCGACTCGATTCCAGTTACCATCAGGGGTAGTTTTCCAGAATCATACAATAAAAAAGCAGTGGTAGATTTCACCCCTGTTTTAAGATATGGTGATCAGACAAAACAGCTCGAAACCATGTATTTCCAGGGAACTGAAGTACCTGAAGAATATCAAAAACCAGGTGCAACAGTAATTCCAAATGAAGGTGGTTCATTTACATATACTACTTATGTAAAATACGAACCGGGCATGGATGTATGTGAGCTTTATGTTGAGCCTATGTCAAGCATCAAAGGGAAAACTCCCGGATCAATGGGAGACCGTAAAATTGCTGATGGTTTGATTATGACTTCAAAACGTATTGCGAATGATGAAAAAATGCTGCTTGCCGACCATGGCTACCAAAGAGATATTGTTGTAACTGAAACCGGAACAATCTATTACATTGTTAACAGATATAACCTCAATTTCAGTTATAAGCTTAATAAAACAGATGCTTCAAAAGCTGCTCTTTCGCAAATGGTAAATTTCATCGAAAAAGGATGGGAAATTAAGAATATCGAAATTGATGCCTGGGCATCGCCAGAAGGTGAAGAGTCATTTAACCAGGGTTTATCAGAGCGCAGGACAAAATCAGCCCAGGATTATGTTACAAGCGAATACAACAAGTACATTTCAGCTAAAGCAAAAGAAATGGGCGTTGCTAAAGAAGAACTGATGCAGGAAATCAATTTCGACTTAGCTGCTAACGGTGAAGATTGGGATGGTTTTATGCAGGCTTTACAGAGCTCTGACATTAAAGATAAAAATATCATAGCCAATGTGGTAAACTCTCAACCCGACCCCGCAAAACGTGAGCAGGAAATCAGGAATATGACCGTTATTTACAAGGAAATTGAAGATGAAATCCTTCCACCACTCAGAAGAGCAGAAATTCATGTAAACTGCTATGAGCCTTCATTAACTGATGACGAAATTGCTCAATATGCTACTTCAGCACCCGATTCATTAAAGATCAGTGAATTGCTTTATGCCGGAACTTTAACCCATGATCCAAATGTTGAGTTGAACATTTACAAATCAGTTATTGAACAGTATCCAAATGATTGGAGAGGTTATAACAATGCAGGTTATGCAAGCGTTGAACTTGGTGAATACGATAACGCAACCAACTATTTCAATAAAGCAAACTCACTAGCAGGTGAAGATGGTGTAGTTCTCAATAATACCGGCGCTATGGCTTCAAAAGCCAAAGATTTTGAAAAAGCACGCGAAAAATACATGGCTGCTCAAAAGAAAGGTATCGATGTTAATTACAATATGGGTATTGTAAAAATTGCAGAAGGAAATTATAATGGTGCTATCAACTCATTCAGTGGAACCAAATGCGATTATAACCTTGCTCTTGCGCACACTTTAAGTGGAAATTACAATGCTGCTACTTCTACTCTGAATTGTGCTGAGAAAAATGCTCAAAACTACTATTTGCAAGCAATCATAGGCGCAAGAACTGAAAATGAAGGAATGGTGATCGAAAACCTCACCAAAGCAATTGCTGAAGATGCAAGTTATAAGGATATTGCTAAAGATGATAAAGAATTTATCAATTATTACAGCAATCCTGCTTTCATGAATATTGTACAATAATAAAATACAATTCTGATAAATTTTTAAAGGCTGTTCATCTTGAGCAGCCTTTTTAATTTTGAAGTTTTAGGTAGACATGCCATAATACAATCCCAACACTGACACTTATATTAAAGGAATGTTTTGTCCCGAACTGGGGTATTTCAACCGATAAGTCAGCATGATCCAAAAGGTGATCTGAAACGCCATTAATTTCATTCCCAAATACAAAAGCATATTTTTTATCAGCCTTTGGGCTAAAATTCTGAAGCATGGTGGTGTTATCGATTTGTTCAACTAATACAACCTCAAATCCAGTTTCTCTGGCAAATTTTACGGCACCAAGGGGGTCTTCAAAATACTTCCAATCAACCGATTCTGTTGCACCAAGGGCAGTTTTATGAATTTCACGATGTGGTGGAGTGGCGGTAATCCCGCATAAGTAAATGGCATTTATCCGAAAAGAATCCGCCGTACGAAATACAGAACCGATATTATTTAAGCTCCTGATGTTGTCAAGGATGATGATTACAGGCCATTTGGTTGATTCATGATAAGCTTCAACATTTAACCTGTTCAACTCTTCATTTTTCAGTTTTCGCATTTTTTTATTTACAAAATTAACAATGCGTTATAAACTGTGAATATTATTTCCCAAAATCAACGATTTATAGTTATATTTTTGCCCCTGCGAATGGCCACAAATCAAAAAATAGCAGAAACTCCTTTGATGAAGCAATATAACTCCATCAAGGTAAAATACCCTGATGCATTGTTATTGTTCAGGGTAGGCGACTTTTATGAAACCTTTGGTGAAGATGCTGTGAAAGCTTCTAAAATATTGGGAATAGTCCTTACCAAAAGGGCTAACGGATCAGCTGCCTACATTGATCTTGCCGGCTTTCCACATCATTCACTTGATACATACTTGCCAAAATTGGTAAGGGCCGGCCATCGGGTAGCTATTTGCGATCAGTTGGAAGATCCAAAACTGACAAAAAAAATTGTAAAACGTGGCGTTACCGAACTGGTAACACCTGGCGTAACTTACAATGACAATGTGCTGGATAATAATCAAAATAATTTTCTGGCTGGCATTCATCTAAACGAAACTAGATCAGGAATTGCCTTTCTGGATGTAAGTACCGGCGAATTTCTTGTAGCACAAGGGAATAACCAATACATTGATAAACTGATTCAAAGTTTCAAGCCAAGTGAGGTTATTGTTCAAAAGGATAAAGTACACGAGTTTAATACCCTTTTTGGTGGAAAATATTATGTCAACACTTTTGAAGAATGGATTTTTTCTGATGAATTTACCAAGAACTTATTGTTAAATCAATTCGGAACGAAAAGCTTAAAAGGCTTTGGCGTTGAAGACCTTCCGCTTGGTAATATAGCTGCAGGTGTGATTTTACATTACCTCAAAGAAACCCATCACGAAAAGTCGGACCATATTTCAAAGATGGCCAGGATTGAGGAGGATCATTATGTTTGGCTGGATAAATTTACCATTAATAATCTTGAATTAGTCCATTCACCCAACGAGAGGGCTGTTACTCTATTGCAGACTTTGGATCAAACTGTTTCTCCTATGGGTTCCCGATTACTGAGAAGATGGGTTGTGTTACCGCTCAAAGACAAAAAGCCTATAGAACAAAGGCTTGACATGGTAGCACATTTTATTCAAAACCATGAACACGCTGATCAACTTCGTCATAAACTTAAATCATTTGGCGACCTGGAACGTTTGGTATCTAAAATTGCCATTGGTAAGATTAATCCCCGTGAAATATTAAAAGTAAAGGAAGCACTTGAAATTTCAGGGCAGGTAAAAGATGAATTTGGCAAAACAGGAAATAAAGCATTGAATAATCTCCTTGACAGGATCAATAGCCTACCAATTGTAATTGACCAAATTGCGCAAACTATCAATCCCGATCCTCCAGCTCTTGTGGTGAAAGGAAATGTTATTGCTACTGGGATTTCAAATGACCTGGACGAACTTCGTAAAATTGCTCACTCGGGAAAGGATTACCTGGTGCAAATCCAGCAAAGGGAAATTCACAATACCGGTATCAGTTCACTTAAAATTGGCTACAACAACGTTTTTGGTTATTATTTGGAAGTAACGCACACGCATAAGGAAAAGGTACCGGAAAGTTGGCACAGAAAGCAAACACTCACAAATTCGGAGCGCTATATAACCGAGGAGCTTAAAGATTATGAACAAAAAATTTTGGGTGCCGAAGATAAAATACTTGCACTAGAATTAAAACTGTATAATGAATTGGTTTTAAGCCTTTCGGATTATATTCAACCCATGCAGGCTAATGCACATATTATAGCTGAGCTTGATGCTTTGCTCTCATTTTCATTTGTTTCTGTCAAAAACAATTATTCCAGACCTGAAATCAACGAATCCTTTAAAATTGATATTAAAGGAGGCAGGCATCCCGTAATTGAGACTCAAATGCCTATTGGTGATAGTTATATTCCAAATGACATTTTCCTGGATAATGAAAAACAACAAATTTTAATAATTACAGGACCAAATATGTCTGGGAAGTCGGCACTTTTGCGGCAAACAGCCTTGATTGCTTTGATGGCACAAATGGGATGTTTTGTTCCGGCTGACAAAGCCAAAATTGGATTGGTGGATAAGGTTTTTACCAGGATTGGCGCCTCGGATAACATTTCGCTGGGAGAATCCACATTCATGGTTGAAATGACAGAAACTTCGAGCATTCTGAATAATTTATCAGCCCGAAGCTTGATCCTGCTGGATGAAATTGGAAGGGGAACAAGCACTTATGATGGAATTTCAATTGCCTGGGCCATTACTGAATTCCTGCATGAACACCCACTTTTCAAGGCCAAAGTTTTGTTTGCAACCCATTATCATGAGCTCAACGAAATGGCAATGAACTTTGCCAGAATTAAAAATTTCCACGTCTCCATCAAGGAGGTTAAAAATCAAATAATTTTCTTAAGAAAAATCATGCCAGGAGGCAGTGAACACTCCTTTGGAATTCATGTGGCAAAAATGGCTGGCATGCCGCAAATCATAGTTGAGCGGGCAAACCAACTTTTAAAGGTTTTTGAACAGGCACGAAGCAGCGACGAACTGAAGAAAAAGGCAAGTTCAGTGAGCGAATCCAAAAATAATTTTCAACTCAGTTTTATACAGCTTGACGATCCTCTATTAGAGCAAATTAAAGAAGATATTCTTAATACAGATATAAATACCCTTACACCTGTAGAAGCACTGATGAAACTAAATGAAATTAAAAGAATGCTTGGGAAATAGCTTATTTATCTTTTCCAAAAACATTGTATAGAATTCCCCCCAATATTCCACCTATAATAGGTGCAACCCAAAACAACCAGAGTTGTCCTACAGCCCAACCATCAGCAAATAATGCAACACCAGTACTTCTGGCTGGATTAACCGAGGTATTGGAAATTGGAATACTAATCAAATGTATCAATGTAAGACCCAACCCGATAGCGATCGGAGCAAATCCCTGTGGTGCTCTTTTATCTGTGGAGCCCATAATAATTACCAAAAACATGGCGGTTAAAACTATTTCAGCAATCAATACTGAGGTCATTGAATAGCCATCAGGGGAGTGTTCACCATATCCGTTTGAAGCGAACCCACCGGTAGTTGTAAAATCACTTTTGCCACTGAAGATAAGATACAAAACTGCACCTGCGGCAATGCCACCAATAACCTGGGCTATAATATAAGGAATAATTTCCCTGGCTGGCATTCGTCCGCCTGCCCACAAGCCCATGGTCACCGCAGGGTTAAAATGGGCCCCGGAAATATGCCCAACAGCATATGCCATAGTAAGCACGGTTAATCCAAATGCGAGGGCAACACCTGTGAAACCAATACCTAATTCAGGGTAGGCCGCTGCGAAAATTGCACTGCCACATCCACCGAAAACCAACCAAAATGTGCCGAAAAACTCTGCACTGGTTTTTTTAATTAGTCCATTCATATTAGTCTGATTTAGTTAGTTAAAAGAAAATTGGAAATAAAAGAAATGAAACTTGATAAAGATAAAAGTAATCAAAAATTTTGATGAATTTGATGATAAAAAATAAGCACAGATAAAAAATTCAATTTTTTATTGACTAAAAAATATTTTTATATACATTTGCACTCCCAATTCAGCAATGCGAAAGTAGCTCAGCTGGTAGAGCACGACCTTGCCAAGGTCGGGGTCGCGGGTTCGAATCCCGTCTTTCGCTCCAAAAATTTCAGATATCTCTCAGCCGTGAGAGATATTTTTTTGAAATCATGCCCGGGTGGTGGAATTGGTAGACACGTTGGACTTAAAATCCAATGGCCATTGCGGCCGTGCGGGTTCAAGTCCCGCCCCGGGTACTAAGGGTATCCACGATACCCTTTTTTTATTTTTCCTAATATGTATTATGTGTACGCCATAAAAAGTTTAAACCGTAATTATATATATGTTGGTATTTCTGATAATCCCGATAGAAGGATTAACCAACATAATAGTGGCTATGAAAGGACAACAAAACCCTACAGGCCTTTTAAAACTATCCTTATTGAGATGTTTGTATCAAGGGTTGAGGCTAGAAAAAGAGAAAAATACTTAAAGTCAGGCGCAGGGAAAGAATTCCTTAAAACGCTGTAAGTGTGCGGGCCTGCCTGCCGGCCTTTAGGTTTGTAAAGTTATTTAATTTACAATATTGTATTATTAATAACAGGGGGTTTTAGGGGGAGTTGAT
>JAGQVE010000045.1:33110-34718 GCA_020438105.1 Bacteroidales bacterium | reverse complement strand
TACATTTTATTACTTTTTCGGAAAGGTATTTCACAGAGAAAGGATAATTCCGGACCAGGTCCTCAATTTCAATGTCTTTGGTAATCTCAGGTTTTGTCATAACAGTGCATTTTAAAATTCATCCGGAAATTTTTCGGGCTTCCCGAAATTTGGATTGTTAATAAAAGTGGTATCACTCAGGGTTAAAAGAAATGCTTTTAAATTAGCCTTTTCTTCCGGTACTAACTGGATTCCACCATTGGCAATATGATGCATCAATGGATTGATGTAAGGCGACCACCGTAAATGATGACTGTAAAAATCGATCACTTCATCCAAAGTATTAAATCGCCCATCATGCATATACGGTGCGGTGTATTCAATATTTCTCAGGGTGGTAGCCTTATAGGCTCCATGATCCGTTGGATCGCCGGTAATGGAATATCGGTCGGCCGGATCCTCAAAAATTGTATCCTTTCCATTGTTATAAAACAAATGCGTTGTAAACAAAGGATTTCCGGCTCCGCCATGACAATGAAAACAATCTGCTCCCTCTTCGGTGGTAAAAAGTACAAATCCTTTTAATTCCGATTGCGATAACTGCTCCTCTCCTCTTAAATACCTATCAAATTTTGAATCAGCAGAAATAAGTGTTCTGACAAATTGAGCGATCGCCCTTGCAATTCTTTCAGCAGTAACGTCTTTGGTTCCAAAGGCCTTTTCAAAAAGGGCTGGATATCCGTCAATATTTCTAATAGCTTCTTCAACTGCCCCAGGAGAACTATTGAATTCAGTGGGATCAGTGATCACTGCGAGTACATCACCCTCTATGGACCTAACACTCCCATTCCAGCCATATGTACCCGGATTCCAAACCAAATTTATCAATGGTAACATGGCATGATGGGTACTATCGCCATCAAGGCCAAAAGGGTAAGGCCGTGGCATACCAATTATAAACCCGTTTTCCTGAATATGGCAACTTGAACAGCTCATATATTTATTTTCAGCCGCCCTGCCCGCCAGTCGCGTATCGTAAAAAAGGAAACGACCAAGCGCAATGCCTTCTTCAGTCATCGGGTTATCTTCAGGAATATTCAGAAGTGTGGGGAAACCATGCGGAACAGCAATACTATAAGGTGTTGCTTGATATTTTGGAACAAGTTCGTCTTCTGCATATCGCGAACAGGCCAGAAAAAATGGCAATATCAAAACAGCAAAGAAAAATTTACAACCGCTTGTTTTATCTGTTAAAAGTTGCATTCCAATAAGTGATTACCCCATTAGTTTTTCGCTGATAATCGAGTGTAATCAGGGAGTCTTTTATCCAACCACTACCTGTCATTGATAAAAATGTAAGACTGTCTTCGTATTCCTGGTAGGGCAAAACCAGTAAGGTATCTGAAATATTTGCGTAACCTGAAATATCGGGATTACAGGCAAATCCTGAAAAAACGATCCTGTAGTTAACCGCTGAATCGGCATAGATCAGGGAAGAATAATCGCAGGTACCTCCTACTCCGGAAGTCTCTTCCTCGGCAGCCTGATATACTGAATTCCACTTTCTTGCCTGGTTATAGACTTCAACTACCCTGTGAATGGGAACTGCCTCATTGCCCCCATTATCAA
>JAGQVE010000045.1:5426-33011 GCA_020438105.1 Bacteroidales bacterium | reverse complement strand
TTGAATTCCACTTTCTTGCCTGGTTATAGACTTCAACTACCCTGTGAATGGGAACTGCCTCATTGCCCCCATTATCAAGCACCTTGTAGGTAATAGTATAAAACCCAACTCGATCAACATTCACCGTGTTTTCCACAAATATATTATTGGTTATGTTCCCGTCAGTTTCATCAGTCGCTGATGCTCCCCCGTCAACGTAGGCTACATTAAGAATTTGCTTTACCGTATCTTCGCCCTTCAGAATTAAAATAGGAGGAGTTTCATCAACTTGTTGGCACGAAAATAACGCCACAAGCAAGGCAAGAACTCCGGCAGTAACTAATTTAGTTATTTGTTGTGATCGAATCATCTACTCCTTATTAATTTGAATTGTAAAAACGTTATGCCCGTTTTGTTTTACCATTTCCATCGCCTCCTGGTTTTGCATTATATATCCACCATAAATATCATGATCATAGATATGAGGGTCCTTAAACCAGTTTTCAACGTTCATGGTGATTTGAATTTCCACCGTTTCATCTGCTAAAATGGTAAATCCTGAAGCCGGTAAAGATACGTTAAATTGATTATCAATAAAGCCGGTTATTGAATCCGGATAACTGTAATAAACCTGCCCGCGTCCCAAATGGAAGTCGAATGGAATAGTTTGGGAGGTTTGTCCGGCTGGCAGCCATTTACCGTTTAATTTCATGTAATGATATCCACCACCTAAAAACTCAGGCCAAAACATATCCTTTTCCGGGGGATTCACATACATAAATGAAATATTTTTATCAGGAGCAAAACCAAAGGTAAAAGATACACTATCGTATTCATCCGGGGTTATTTTATCATAAACTTCCCATCTCCGGCTATCAGGGATATCAGTATCCACATAATGAATATCCTTCCAGTCATCAATCAATTTTATCCCTTTTTTACCAAACAATTTCACATCCGAAATAAAATACTGAATTTCATTAACCATGTATTTATTTCCTGCCTCATTCACATACCTCAAGGTGTCAAATTGCAAGGGCTGCCCGTTTAAAAAGTGCTGAAAAGTAAACTCTATCCTTCCACTCTTCTGCTCGGTTTCTTCGGGCGGATCATCCTTACAACCAGCAATTATCAGCAAAACAAACAGTGATATTTTAGTAAGGTATACTGCCCGATACGATAACATATTTTGCAGGTTCGTTAACACTGTTATTTGATTTAAATACTTTTCCATCAATCAATACTTCAAGTTTCAGAGAAGCCACAGAGTCATAATAAATACCGGATAAATAAACGATTTCTCCCTTTTCAAACTCCATGCTTTTAGTCCAAACATCAGAGGAACTTTCCAGAACAATTTTTTCGTCAATCATATTGCCGGACTCATCTCTGTATGACAAGGAAATTTCTGAACTACCATTGCCTGCCCGGTACGACACCAATGTGGTTTGATTGTCCTTTTCACAGGCCGAAACTAACATTAAAACGCATGAAATCAATAATATTTTCTGCATGGCTCAAATTTTAAAAAACAAGTTAACATAAAACGATCTGCCGGGCTCATAAAGGCTGTATTTTGTGCCAATAATATTTCGGTTGAGGTGTTCAAAATAAGCCTGATCAAATAAATTATTAACACCTCCGCTAATTTTAAAAAAAGAATTAATCACATAAGTAAAACCGGCACCAGCCACCACAAAACCAGGAGTGGAAGCTTCATAAGATGACATTGAAACATGCTTTTGGGATGCTACAGCCCGCAATTTAAAGGTCGGAACAAATCGGCCATTCAACATCCTGTAATAGAAATTAAGTGTTGATTCAAAAGGTGGTATTTCGGTGAGAGCATCATTGTAAATAGTTTTATCATCAATTACCTCACCCTGATCATTCAAAATATATTGTATTGATTTGTCGAGGGTACCGTAGGTATAGGAGGCAAACAAGGAAACACCGGGATTAATGTCGGCAGCAGTTGCCCAGGAAAATTCAAATCCTCTGAGTCGTGCGTTTCCGGCATTGTAAAATTGCTTAACACCAAGTACATCCTTCGAAAGGGGTTTTTGCACAGCAGGTGGCAATCGCCGGCCGGTAATAAAATCATTTATCAATGAATAAAATCCATTCAATTGAAAATCACCCATTCGCTCGTGTGAATATTTAAAAGTGATATCCACCTGATTGTTGGCTTCAGGGTTTAACTGTGGATCGCCCAAATAGTCAAACTGATCATAACCGATAGGCAAAAGGATGATAAATCGTTCAGTCATATCTGGGCTTCTTACCGCCCTGCCTGCCGCTAATGAAACAGAGAACTTTTCATTCAAATTCCTGGTAATTCCACCGTTAAAACTCAGATTGGTGTACCTGGATTCAATGGAGTCGGTTCCAAACTCATATATTTCACCAAGAATGGGATGCAGGATTATAATTGCATCTGAACCGGCCGAATTAACATCAACCCTTGCACTCAAATTATATTCCCATCCTTTATGATGCCCCTGGAAAAGGGCAAAAAATCCGCGGTTTATAATTTCAGCATTATTCCATAAATTTTCAATCTTTACAGGAAGCCCTGGCTGAAGGATCATGTATTTCTCTCGCTGACCATCCTTCTTTATTTTTTCAAAATCCGCGGCTGCAATCAACTCACCAATTCCCAGATTAAAACCAATTTCACCTCTTCCCCCTGTATTTTCGGCATGTATTATACTTATGGCAACAGTTGTGTCAGAAAACGGCCTGTACTTATTATCCATTTCGTGCCTTACCTTCGACCGGTATACTTTCAGATTAATAAAATCTATAACCTCACCAACCGATTGAATTTTATAATCTGCTGAAATTAATTGGGTATCATCCTTTCTTTCGTCCATTGGCAGCGCAGGAAAACGAATATCCCGCCCCCTGGCTTCTTCAGCTGACAATAATAACAGATGATTTTTTAAGGGTCTTAAACCAAGTTTTCCAGCGTAATTAAGTTTATCAAAAGATGAATTTATTTCATTTCCATTACCATCATCGTAATTATCGTAAGATTGTCTTCCTCCCGTTAGCGAAACGAAACCCCACTTATTACCGCCCGTGATTTTAACATGTTCTTTGTTACCGTTCCAATTACTTTCATACAATTTTGAAGCATTGAACTTTATAAATCCGCTATCAGGAAGATCCGTTTCATTGGTCAATAGATTAATCATAGCTCCAAGTCCCACGCCATACCGCAAATCATAAGGCCCTTTCACAACGTTAATCTCTTTAATATCGTCAATTTCCACATGACCTGTTGCCGGGTCCATCCTGTTCGGACAACCACCTTCAATTTTTTGGCCGTTGTTCAATACCACATTAAGCTGACTAAACTTAAACCCCCTAACCACAGGATCTATTTGAGTTCCGCCCTTCCTCACGCCACTGATGTTTTGGGAAGTGCGCATATAGTCGCCAATATCACGTGCTCCAGCCTGCTCAATCCGGAATTTTGAAAAGCTGGTATTTACATAAGGCATTTTACTTATTATATTAAAATGAAGGTAGGAGTCCTCTATTACAACCTCCTTTAAAGTTTCTATTTGGGGTATTAGATCAATTGTAAGTTCAATGCTTTTGCCGGACCCAACATACAGCTGTTTTACTCGAGGAGCATATCCGATACATGAAAATCTGATTTGATAGGATCCGGCCGGAACTGATTTAAATTCAAAATAGCCCGATTCATTGGTTAATGTGCCAATCTTGAGCGAATCAATGATTACGCTAACATTAGGAATAAATTTAGATGAATCCGCATCGGTGATCGTCCCCGATATCAATCCGGAATTTTGAGTAAATCCAATTGAAATTACAAAAAATAATGATAAAGAAAGCCATGCTTTCATGATTCCTCTTGCTTTTAAAAACATTTAAAACGCCTCCATACAAAATTAATTACTTTTTATGTATCCTAAAAATGAATCGCAAGTATAAGGATGAGTTAATTCGCAATTTAGACGCTATTTCAAATAATAATTATGGGAAAAAAAGTACGCAGGCACCTAATAATAGTAATCCTGTTTTTGATGTCGGCCACTATTGGCTTAGCTGATGCACCACCAGATCCGGGAGGAGATCCGGGTACAAGTGGAGGAACTCCGGTAGGAGGTGGTTCACCAATTGGTGGGGGTTTCTTAATAACGATGGTTCTCGCCGCAGTATATGGAACCCGAAAAACTTTCATTCTCCGAAAAAAATAATAAATCATATTTATCAAAGAGAATTGTGAGAAGGCTTTACATTTTTTGTGGAGCCTTTTAGTATTTCATTATTATTCAAATTCCTTTCAAATCTTAATTTTTCGTAAACATTTTAAATCAATAAAAATGAATGTTTTAAATGTGTAATTTTGCACTCCGATTTCAAAGACATTCATTTTTATGGGTTATATAGCATTTGATAAATACCAGTTAATCAATCTTGAATATTCTCTGGGCCGCGAAATCCTGAGAACAAACAGTGCAGGCTCCTATGCAAGTACTACGGTGATTAACTGCAATACCAGAAAATATCATGGCTTGCTGGTTACCAAACAACCGCAAATTGACAATCATCACCACGTTTTCCTTTCCACACTGGATGCAACTGTAATTCAGCGAAATTCTGAGTTTAACCTTGGTATTCACAAGTACCAGGATAATCTTTACGAACCAGGAGGACATAAGTATGCCCGTGAATTTGTTGCAGACCCAATTCCAAAAATCACGTATCGTGTTGGCGGGGTTGTCCTTTCGGTTGAAATGGTTTTCGCTGATGATGAAGATCGAATTTTATTAAGATATACGCTTGAGGACGCACATTCACCTACCAAGCTGAGGTTTAAACCAATGCTGGCTTTTAGGAGTGTTCACAGTCTCAGTAAATACAACGAACAAGCCAATACTTCGCCTGCTGAGGTAAAAAACGGTATAAAAATAAGCATGTATAAACCCTATATGCCGGTTTATATGCAATTTTCCAAAAAACCGACGTACACCCATAAGCCACAATGGAATTATAATGTTGAGTATACCAAGGAGAAAACCAGGGGATATGATTACAAAGAAGATCTTTTTAACCCGGGTTATTTTGAATTACCAATAAAAAAAGGGGAAAGCATTATTTTCTCGGCCGGGTTCAGCGATGCAAGTAACCGCAAACTTAATCCATTATTTGATAATGAAGTGGATGCCCGCATCCCCAGGGATAATTTCATCAATTGCCTGAGAAATTCAGCATCCCAGTTCTTCCTTGAACAAAAAGGGAAATGGGAATTGGTTGCCGGCTATCACTGGTTTACGGTTTCAGGGAGAGACACTTTTGTGGCACTTCCTGGCCTTACCCTGCCTGATAAAGAATATGATCTGTTCTTAGAAGTAACAGATACAATGGTAGCGTTGATGAAAGGGCCTTTTTTCCCGATTAACCGGATTAACAACGAATTTTTGTATAATTCAGTGGATGCGCCACTTTGGTTTTTCTGGGCTTTGCAACAATTTGCATTGCAAACCGGAAATCATGAGTTAATCTGGAAGAAGTATAATAAAATCATGAAGAAAATCCTGGAGCAATACCGCAATGGAACAAATTATAACATCCACATGCTGGAAAATGGTTTGCTTTATGCAGGATTTGATAATGACTCATTAACCTGGATGAATACCCGGATTGATGATAAACCGGTTATCAACCGGAATGGTTTGGCAGTGGAAGTAAATGCCTTGTGGTACAATGCCATCGGATTTTACACAGAGCTTTCGATCAAATTTGGAAATTCAAAAGTGGTTAATGAATGGTCAGCAATCATTCACAAACTGGATCATGCCTTTAACGATACATTCTGGAATGCAAACAATGGATATCTCGCCGATGTGGTTAAAGGGGAATTTAAAGATATGGCAGTCAGGCCAAATCAGGTAATTGCCACTTCCCTGCCTTATTCACCTTTAAGTGAAGATATGAAATATCTTATCCTGCACAGGGTTCAACAGGAATTACTAACGCCAAGAGGACTTAGAACGCTGTCGCCTAAAAATCAGGAGTATGAAGGTGTTTATGGGGGTAATATTTTAGAACGCGACCATGCCTATCATCAGGGTTCAGTATTTCCCTGGTTATTGGGTCACTTTGCTGAAGGTTATCTTCGCCTGCACCAAAGGGCGGGAGTAAGTTTTGTTCAGAGATTATTTAATGAGTTTGAACCCGAAATGACAGAATCCGGCATCGGAACCATTTCTGAATTATATCATGGGAACCCTCCCCACAAAGGCAAAGGTGCTATATCGCAGGCCTGGAGTGTTGCCGAATTGTTACGAATTAATCAATTGTTAAACGGTTACCAAACCAATACCAAACAAAACAAATGAAAGTATTAATGTTTGGCTGGGAATTTCCTCCGCACATAACAGGGGGACTTGGAACTGCCTGCTACGGCATGACGAAAGGATTACTTAAGCAAGGAGCCGAAGTATTTTTTGTTGTGCCCAAAGCTTATGGCGACGAAGACCAACGTGCGGTCCGTTTGGTCAATGCCAGCGATGTTCCCATTAATATTGAGGATAAGGAATTTCTTGAGTTCACCAAAAACCTGACTTACGTGGAAGTAGGCTCAAACCTTGTTCCCTATCTTGACCCCGAAGAATTTGAAAAATTAGCTACGGAAACTAAAACAGAAAGGCAATTACGCCAAAAATCTGTTTTTGCAAGAAAATATGAATTTGCAGGAGCCTACGGAAAAAACCTGATGGAAGAGATCTCCAGGTATGCCCTGGTTGCAGCCGAAGTGGCCAAACAATATGAATTTGATGTAATTCATGCCCACGACTGGCTTACCTATTATGCAGGAATAGCTGCAAAAAAAATAAGTGGCAAACCACTGGTTGCCCACATTCATGCTACTGAATTCGACCGGACAGGTGATAATGTAAATACCATCATTTACGACATTGAACGAACCGGCCTTGCAGCAGCCGACAGGGTTATTGCTGTGAGTAACCTCACCCGAAATGTGGTAATTGAAAGATATGGAATTAATCCTGACAAGGTATTCACGGTTCATAATGCCATTGAGCCGGTTGAAAAACCGGAAAGTGTGATGAATGCGAAGAAAGCCGTTAAAGAAAAGGTAGTAACGTTTTTAGGTAGGATCACTTTTCAGAAAGGGCCGGAATACTTTATTGAAGCTGCACACCAGATATTACAACGCGACCGGAATGTCCGTTTTGTGATGGCCGGGTCAGGCGATATGCTCAACAAAATGATCCGACGGGTTGCACAGCTTAAAATAGCTGACAGATTCCATTTTACAGGATTTTTGAAAGGAGAAGCCGTCGACCGGATGTTTGCCCTGAGTGATGTATTTGTGATGCCCTCCGTATCAGAACCCTTTGGACTGGTTCCACTTGAAGCCATGCGTACCAATGTTCCCGTTATCGTTTCAAAGCAATCAGGTGTTGCAGAAATACTTAAACATGCCATTAAAATCGACTTTTGGGATGTACATGGAATGGCTGATGCAATATGGGGATTACTCCATTATGATGGATTAACCGAGACATTTGTTAAATATGGCAAAGATGAAGTTGATAGTTTGAAATGGGAGCATGCCGCTGTTAAAATCATGGAGGTTTATCGCGATGCAGTAAACCACCGATAAGGAAAATAACCAATTTTACAAAACCGAATATTAAATACTATGAGGTCTGTTTGTTTTTATTTCCAGGTTCACCAGCCGTTCAGGCTCAGAACATACAGGTTCTTTGATATGGGTGTTGACCACTATTATTACGACGATTTTCAAAACCGTTCGTTAATGCAGCGAATAGCTGAAAAAAGTTATATCCCAGCCAATGAGCTCATGCTCAAACTGATTAAAAAACATGGCAAGGACTTTAATGTTGCCTTTTCAATTTCCGGATTGGCCATTGAGCAATTTGAAAAATATGCACCTGCCGTTTTAACCAGTTTTAAAGAACTTGCCGCCACCGGAAATGTGGAATTTTTAGCTGAAACTTACGCCCATTCGCTGGCATCCTTAAACAATCGTGAGGAATTTGAGCGACAGGTGAATCAACATGCACAAAAAATTGAATCACTTTTTGGGCAAAAACCGGTTACCTTCAGAAATACAGAGTTGATTTATTCTGATGAAATCGGCGAAATGGTAGCAGATATGGGATATTCAGCGATGCTAACCGAAGGAGCCAAACATATCCTCGGTTGGAAGAGCCCTAATTTCCTTTACCATGCTGCGGGTAACCCAAAATTAAAATTATTACTGAAAAATTTCAGGTTAAGTGATGATATCGCTTTCCGTTTTTCAAACCAGGCATGGGGTGAATGGCCGCTGACAGCTGAAAAATTTGCTAAGTGGATTAAAGATATTGAAAAGGATCAGGAAATAGTGAATCTGTTTATCGACTATGAAACATTTGGCGAACACCAATGGGCTGATACAGGCATCTTTGAGTTTATGGAAAATCTGCCGGGTGCAGTGCTCAAAAAAACTGATTTTGTTTTTTCAAAACCCAAGGATATTGCCAGGAGTTTGAATGCGATTTCGGAAATCAATGTTCCTTATCCCATTTCATGGGCCGATGCTGAACGTGATCTTACAGCCTGGCTGGGCAATGAAATGCAGGATGAGGCTTTTGAAAAACTCTACTCCGTAGAAACATTTATGCGCACTTGCAAAGATCCTCAAATGATTTCGGACTGGAACTACCTGCAGGCAAGCGACCACTTCTATTATATGTGTACCAAATGGTTTTCAGATGGGGATGTACATCGCTATTTCAATCCTTATCCCTCACCCTATGAAGCATTCATTAACTATATGAATGTGTTGTCCGACTTTTTATCAAGGGTGGAAGAGCAATGTGGTCCTTTAAACTTTAATAAAATGAAAGAATCAGCCAAAGAATTTGTTGAATCAGCCAAGAAAAAAGCCAGGGAATCCAGTAAAAAAGCAAAAGAAAAAGCACAGGAGAAAGCCAAAGAGAGTTGGGATGATGTAAAAGACTATACGCTTGAAGACATTGTGAATATGTCGAATGCCAAGGTAAAAGAGCTTATCAGCAAGGTGGATACCGAAGAACTGATGCATGCCCTTAAAGATGCCTCTAAAGAAGTTCGGGAAAAAGTGATCCCCAATATGACGAAAAAAGTGAAAACGGAGTTCGAACGACTTGAATCGGAATATAAAAAGATCAAAAAAACCGATCTTAAAAAATTCAAGGATAAAATTGAAAATGAACTTCGAAACCTTTGGAAATAACAAATTAAAAACCCCCTGAAACAAATTTACCTCAGGGGGTTTTTTTATATTATTTGTGTTTCTTCAACCACCTGTGGATTCAGGTTATAATCTCCTCCGAATTGCCCCAGGAATTCAATGCTGAATGCTCTGAATGTATAACTTACCGGCAATAGCACTACAGCGCTTATAAAAGGAATTATAAGCAAAAGGAAACCGATGCACAAAGTAGCGAATCCAAAGATCACCACAGAAATCACCACCGCTATTCCCAAAATAAGAACAAAGATCCCGTAAAGTAAAAAATAGCCGATTTTGGGCCAGAGAATGCTCATAAACATACGCCAGGCCGACGTTGTACTGATTCTGTGCTTATACATGATCGGCACCACAAAATGATCAAGGAAAAGTGAAATATAAGCTGTAATAATGATCATTAACAGGCCAAACATAATGTAACCAATGATGTTATCGAGGAGCATGTCAATGGTTTCTCCGCTAAAATATGCCTCCCTGAAAAACTGAAATGCATTGATCATGGTCATTGCAAAAACCAAGAGGCTTATCAAGCCAAAAACCAGTCGCCATAAAAACAAAGAATTCCCCTCCCGGCTGTATTCCTTCCAGGGAGCTACCACTTCGGCTTTATTATGAACTACATTATGCAGAAACATAAATTTACCCCTCGAACTTAACCAGAGAAATACAATTAACAACACCACCAGCAAACCAACGCCAATAAAAATAAGGGTGGCCAGAACAGGATGATTCGCCAACCATTCACTGGCGACATTGGGAAAATTGAAAAAATCAAATAAATCCTCTGATTTGTACCGGCTGCTGTATCGTGAGCTATTACCACCTCCACCTCCTCCCCCATCCATCAGTCCGGCTAAAAAGGCTGTAAATCCAATAGTGAACCATTTTCCCAGGTCAAAGGGTTGGAACAATGCCTTCTTCATGCGTTTCCAGGCATTTGAAAGAGGCGAAATGTAATCGATGTTCATGGTAGTAAATGTTTGGTTAGTAATTTACGAAGTTAGTCATAATATCTAATCAATTTAAATATTAATAAAAAAGCCGGGATTTTTCAATCCCGGCACAACACTTTCAAATCAATAAAAATTATCGGATGATCACTTTTTGCGAATAATAAAGCTCATCCGATTTTATCGTTAAAATGTAAAATCCTTCACTCATACGGCTTACATCGAGCGCTAATTTTTCTCCGGACTTGTACTGAAGATTTTCAGCAAGTTCAATTTGTGTCCCTGAAATGGTGGTAAGCGAACATTTTAAGTTTTTCAAATCTTCGTCCAACTGAATGTAGATTTTATCATTAGCAACCGTTGGATAAATCGAAACACTCACATCCTGATATAAATTTCTATCCACCCCGGCCTGTAGTCCACCTACCAGCGTTTTAAGGTATCCTTTAGCCTCACCAATATCGCCAACGGCATAATAACTGAATTTGATATTGCCAAAAACAGTATCCAAATCGTTGGGCAGGAAAAACTCCGAAGTCCAGGTTCCATCCACCACATTAGTGGTAATAGTTTTTAACAACTTATCCTGCTTAACAAATGTATCAAAATAGCTTTGTGGATCATTTACCAACAGCGAATCGGTTTTAGGAATATCGTATATGGAAATGGTCAATTCACCGGAAAACCCGGACATTAGATTTCCATCCGGAGAATATATGGAACCCGCGAGCGTAACGTAAGAACCCGGATGCAGGGTGTCAGCAAATTCTTCTATAGGGATTTCCTTGATGTATTCGGTTTCTACATTCATTTGAGGCAATGCAATGCGCATGGCCGGATCACCGAAAAGCATGAATTTGGATTTATTTTCAACACTTCCACTGTTGTTTTTCGCTAATTTTATGATTTCGCCCAATGTTCTGTCAGGATCATTCAACCAATTGGAATAAATATTCTTGCAAATTTGCATATTTGCGCCGGCATAAGTTGGCCGTGATGATGAAAGCACAGCCACCATCCCTTTATATTCCTTGCTCAATAATTCCATAAACATCGGATTTACTGCCGGGTCATCCAATTGGCCAAAGGCACAAGAATAGGTCATAAAAACCGACAATTTATTCACATTGTTCCACGATTGAATATCCTCGGGAGTCATCACTTGTTCGTGCGCCAGGTAGTTATAACCACCATGTCCCTGGTAATTTAAAATAAGCACACCATTATTTATTTGTTGGTTGATGGCTTCATTAACCTCTGGATAGCGCTGTTCTCCATCAGGAAGAGTAATTTGCGGGAATGCATCCAGGTAAATTTTGGAAACATTCATATAAGGAGCAATTTGATCAATACTATCCGCAATTTCTTCTGCATCACCGAAATGAATATTTGAATCCTCATCGTCAGCGATCAGAGCCACATGATTGTGCCAGCTTCCGGTATTTCCCTGGGATGCATATTGAATCAAGTTCTGGACAAAAATATCCGCTTCGGTAGCTGTTTCTGCAGGAATCCTCCCCAGTGCCACCGATAAAATAAAATCTTCTGAAAAACGGACAAAATAATCATCGGAGCAATAAGAACTGACCGGGTTCAACGATTCTTCAGATTCCCATATCGGAACAAAATTGGTATTATTTTCCAGCCGATCTTTGTAATCTACTGATGCATCTCCAAACAACAATAGATACTTTGGATTTTCACCATTAGATTTTTCATCCAGATACTTTATAAAATCCCTGATCGCTGTTATATCCTGTGCTCCTGACGAAAACTCATTATAAATGATATGAGGCGAGGTGGTGGCTACCGATAAATTATCATTTGATTCGCGGAAACCAGCAAGGGTATTGGCTGCAGATTCAAATTCAGGTGCCGCAATAATAAGCATTTCAGGAACCGCCATTCCATGCAGATTTTGATTTTCAATGGCCTCATTAAATGCGGGTTTCAGGTCCGAATCGGTGAATGCTATAAACTGCTGCACCACATCCGTTTCAAGCGTGTATTCAGCAACAGACCCGGTTAAATCAAAATCGACATCAGCCGGTGACAGGGGATCCGTAACATTCCAGATTTGAAGGCCAACAGAAGCATTGTCAACATCAAATTGGGTGACCATTCCAGGTCCAAAAGCATTCGGATCCGTAAAATACATTTGCGGGCCTTCAAAAATTAAATTTCTCCTTGCAGATAAAGTAAAATAATCGAGCCAGCCTGTTGCCGAATCATTGGGCTGCTCATATTCAAAAGTGAGGCTAAAATCGCTGCCATTGGGAAAAAATTCAACTTCTCCTGAGTTAATTTTTGCATAATCCGAAAACGTATTACTAAAATTGACTGAAACAATTTGTTTTGAATCCAGCAAAACTCCATCAGTATATATATTAAAAACACTGCTAACACTGCTTCGGGCAGCCACTCGAAATTTCAAAATTACGGGCTGATCCACCATTAAATTGGGAATTGAGATCGGAAAATCATAGCTAAGTTGATCATCAAACCTTTCTGCAAACCAGCTTTTGCCCGAATGGATCAGGTTCTCCAACTCCGGCTCATAAACCATATTCCAGGTATAATTGTCAGAGAAATTTGTAGGAGGTATCACCGTTGAATATTGGGTTTGCACGCGCACAGCACCGGGCATATCGGGATTAAGGAAATAAAAAACTTCATCTGAATAGAGGTTGGTTTCGTGAAGCATCTCACCGCCGGATTCATCAAAATTCCACTCCGTAGGTCCTTCCCCGTAAAAGAGGATATAATCATCCACATCAAATGTTTGGTCCTCCTCACCCACTACTTTAATGGCAATTTCCTGAAGATCATCATACCTGAACTCATCAGGTGATTCAGGTAACATACCATTGCCATTTCCATAAATAGCAACGTTTTGCGGATTAATCTCAGCCGGATTGATTCCCCAGCCGAGCAGGTCGTTGTAAGTAATTTTATAAACTCCTGTTTGCGAAACAGCCAGTTTATACCAGTTTCCTTCAGACAGAACAGAATTTTGGGCCGTGCCCAGCACAGGTATGCATAACCATAAAAGCACCCCTGCATAATGCATGAATTGTTTGATCATTATAAAAGTTTTAGAGGTTGAGTTTATGGTAAAAAATCTGTATAGGCCTTTTTTGATGGTATTTGCTATTTAGATGGGAACCTAAAAAAAATGGTTGCGTTGAAATTGGCTTAATCTTTTCAAAAAAACAGTTAAATAAACATTAAAATAATTAACAGCCTCAAAATATGTACATTACGAAGATATTTTTATGAATTAATACAATGTTAACATAAATATTTTCGCTTAATCTACCTTTAAAATATCTTTGCAGGTTAATTCGCAAATCAGTAATGAATTGCTTTAAATAAATATGATTAAAATGTCAGACAATAATATAAATCCGGAATTTTTATTTGAAACCAGTTGGGAAGTGTGTAATAAAGTGGGTGGAATTTACACCGTATTATCTTCCAAATATCCCTCAATAAAAGGCAACATGGGCAATCGTTATATCTTTATCGGGCCCGATGTGTGGAAGGAAACACGAAACAATCCTGACTTCATTGAGGATAACTCCCTTTATGCCGAATGGCGCGAGCAGGCTGAAAAAGAAGATCTGCGAGTCAGGACAGGTAGATGGAATATACCCGGCAAACCCGTGGCTATTCTGGTAGATTTTACCACCTTCTTTCCGATGAAGGACAAGATTTTTGCTAAATTCTGGGAAACTTACAAACTCGATTCACTTACGGGCGGATGGGATTATGTGGAACCAGCATTATTTGGCTATGCTGCTGGCAAAGTGGTTGAAAGTTTTTGCAACTACCACCTGGAAGCCGATGAAAACAGCATCGCTCATTTTCACGAATGGATGACCGGCGCGGGCATTCTTTACCTGAATGAGTTTGCTCCTCACATTGCCACTGTTTTCACAACACATGCAACCATTTTAGGCAGAAGCCTGGCAGGCAATAATCTCCCTTTATACAGTCAGCTTGACAACCTGAACGGTGAGGAGATGGCTAAAAAAACAGGAATTGTTTCTAAATTTTCGCTTGAAAAAAATGCAGCACTGGCCTCTGATAGTTTTACAACTGTTTCAGAAATCACCGCTAAAGAATGCCGGCAATTTTTTGGTCGCGAAGTAGATGTTGTAACGCCCAATGGGTTTTCATCATTTGCAGGCACACCCGAAGAGATTGAAGAAACAAGGAAAACCAGCAGAACAAAAATACTTGAAGTTGCTTCTGCCCTGAATAATCAAAAACTCAGTGATGACACGCTGATCATGCTTACAAGCGGCAGGTACGAATTTTCTAACAAAGGAATTGATGCCTATATTGATGCGCTTGGAAAAATCAATAAAGAACGAAATTCAAACAGGCCGATCCTCGCTATAATTGCCGTTCCCGGAAATAATGCCGGGATCAGGAAAGAGTTGACCGACCGGATGCAATCACCGGATTTTAATCATCCATTATCCAACGAATATCTAACCCATAACCTGCACGACAAATTTCACGATCCTGTGATCAAAAGGATACTCGAAAACAACCTTAACAATGGTTCCGAAAGTTTGGTAAAAATGATGTTTGTCCCGGTTTACCTGAATGGAAATGATGGCATATTCAATCTCGATTATTATGATTTTCTCGCAGGTTGTGATCTAACTGCTTTTCCATCTTTTTATGAGCCATGGGGATATACACCGCTGGAGAGTATCGCATTTGGGATTCCAACCATCACAACTACACTGGCCGGTTTCGGTTCATGGGTAAAAAGTGAATATAAAACGCCTCATTCCTCTGTTTCGGTCATTGATCGTAACGAAAACAATTACGTTGACTTTGTTAAGCAAAATGCGGAAAAGGTCGTGTTTTATGCAAATCAGAGTGCCGGGGAGCGCCAGAAAACCAAAAATGAATCGTTTGCCATTGCCGCCAGGTTGCACTGGAAAAATCTTGCTCATCTTTATACAGAAGCCTATAAAATTGCTTTTGACAAATCAACAGGCAGGCCCGAACCAAAACTGAGAAGGCCTACCATTAAATATCATCTGAAGAGCACCATTCAGGATCAACCTGACTGGAAAAAAATGTTTGTCAGAACCCTTATTCCATCTGAACTTGAACCATTAAAAGAGCTGTCGCTCAATTTGTGGTGGTGCTGGAATTATGAGGCCACTGATCTTTTTCAATCCATCGACCCTGAGCTCTGGGAAGAAACCGAACATAACCCGGTTGCTTTGCTTAACAGGCTTACTTTTGAGCAATGGAACGGACTCAAATCGAGTAGTGAATTCATGAACCGCATGCATAAGGTTCACCATGAATTTAAATCCTACATGAACAAAAAATCAGAGGCTCCCAAAGGGCACGTAGGATATTTCAGTATGGAGTTTGGTTTACACGAATCGGTTAAAATTTATTCAGGCGGCCTTGGAATTCTGGCAGGTGACTACCTGAAAGAAGCTTCAGATTCGAATAAACGAATGACCGGTATTGGGCTGATGTATCGTTATGGTTATTTTTCGCAGAGCATCTCCATTTTTGGCGATCAGATTGCTGAAAGTAAACCTCAGAAATATACGGATCTGCCACTGCTCCCCGTTCGGAATAAAAACGGAGAATGGATCAGGATAGGTCTGGCCTTGCCAGGCAGAACCCTTTACGCCAAAGCCTGGAAATTGCAGGTTGGCCGGGTTGACTTATACTTGCTTGATGCCGATATCACCGACAATACCATGGAAGATAGGGCCATTACACATAATTTATATGGAGGCGACTGGACCAACAGGTTCAAACAAGAATTGTTGCTTGGAGTTGGAGGTGTTCGGTTGTTGTACACCCTTAATATCAAACCTGATGTTTATCACCTGAACGAAGGGCACGCTGCGTTTGCAGGTCTCGAACGTTTGCGTCATCTTGTTGAAGACCGCGCCATGTCATTTGCTGCCGCCAAAGAAGTGATCAGATCGAGTAGTTTATTTACAACGCATACACCCGTTCCGGCGGGCCACGATACCTTTTCGGAAGATATCCTTAGAACTTACATTCCGCATTATGCTGACAGGCTCAATGTTGATTGGGAAGTATTTATGAATTTGGGCAGGTATATTCCAAATAAACATGATGAAAAATTTTCGATGAGTGTGCTTGCGGCAAATCTCTCGCAGGAGATGAATGGTGTAAGTAAAATACATGGCCGCGTATCGCGTGAGATGTTTGCAGGAATGTACCCGGGCTACTACGCCGATGAGCTGCATATCGGATATGTTACCAATGGTGTTCACTATTCTACATGGGCTGCTCCCAACTGGCAGCAATTTCATAAATCGAAGTTGAGCAGCAACTTCATTGCCAATCAGGCCAATCCTGAGATTTGGAAAAAACTGAATACCATTTCTGATGCCGTGATCTGGAAACAAAGGCATAAAGCCCGAAATGAATTCCTGCAGTTTTTAAAACATAAGATCAAAGTTGATCTGCAAAGCAGGCAGGAATCGCCACAGTTGATTTATCAAACCCTTGAAAACCTCACCGAGGATGCTCTTTACATTGGTTTTGCAAGGCGATTTGCAACCTACAAACGGGCTCATTTGCTCTTCACTCATCTCGACAGGCTCGAAAAATTACTCAACATTGAAGGCAAACCCCTGCGCTTTGTATTTGCCGGAAAGGCACACCCAAATGATAAACCCGGACAGGATCTTATCAAAAGGATTGTGGAGATATCAAAGATGCCAAAATTCATGGGCAAGGTAATATTTATTGAGAATTACGATATGTTTGTGGGACGACACCTTGTTTCGGGTGTTGATATTTGGCTTAACACCCCAACCCGTCCATTGGAAGCCAGCGGAACAAGTGGTGAAAAAGCGGTTATGAACGGTGTTATGAACCTCAGTGTTCTTGATGGTTGGTGGGCCGAAGGATACAAACCGGGAGCCGGCTGGGCCATTCAGGAAGCCAAAACTTATGCAAACCAGGTATTTCAGGACGAGTTGGATGCGGAAATCATCTATCAATTGATCGAAGAGGAAATTTTACCAGCTTATTACGACCGTGATAAACAAGGGGTACCTCACAAATGGGTTGGATATATTAAAAGCAATATGTCTGACATTGCTCCGCATTTTACCATGAAACGGATGCTTGATGATTACTATGACCGTTTTTATAACAAACTTTTTGAGCGTAATAAAAAAATCAGGGAAAATGATTTTGCCATGGCTTATGAGCTTGAGGAGTGGAAATCTGAGATACAGGCCAAATGGTACGATGTTAAAGTACTGTCAGTAAATCTGCCCGATTCAACAGCCCGCCCGCTGAGCCTGGGTGAAACATTTGATGTGGAACTCGAAATCGACACCAATGGAATTGATCCGAAGTTCATTGGAATTGAAATGGTGATTGGTCACAAAGTAATGGATAAGGTGAACAAGATTGATAAATTGGTTGACCTTGACAGGAAAACAATGCCCGATGGTATTTCAAAGTTCACCTGCTCCCTGGATTTGAGTGAATCGGGTGTGTATGATTATGCATTCAGGATTTATCCAAAAAACGATCAGTTGCCACACCGGCAGGATTTTGCTCTTGCGCGCTGGATTTAAAGGTTTAAATCTGCGAAACTTCTTCTTCTGTAAACGGCTTTAAACTTTTTAGCAGAATTGCTGTTTTTGCTTAATGGAATTTTACTTGCAACCATACATAAGCAAGAGGTTGTCTATTGGATAAATATTATATCTTTGTAGCATAAACAATACCACTATGAAAAAATCAATCCTTTTAACTGTTTTTTCATTTTTAACTGCAACCCTAATTACCACAGCTTCCAATCCGCTGGCAAACCTTCAGTTTTACAGCACTTTTAATTACCTGGAGGAAGTAGCCTGGGTTGAAAACAACGGCGTACTTGACGGCAGAATCGCCCCCTTCCTGATGGAAGAAAGCACCCCGATCGATCAAAAAGCTGCGGTGATCAATGCGTTCACAATCAATAATAAAATTAAGAACAACGCCATGACCTTCAAACAATTCATGGCACGCAAATATGGACAGGATTTCAGAACACTTAATTTAAGCGATTTATCAGCCCAGGAGCTCTTTTGCCTTGGCTACCTTACGCTGATAGATGAAGGTGGGAATACAGATAAAGCGCTGCCAATACTGGAAATGGCTGTTAAAAAAGATCCGGCAAGTAAAACTATCGCAACAATTCATGCGCTGGCTCTTGGTCAAAAAGCATTGAACGATGGCGACAATTGCAGTGCCTGGAAAGTTTTTGAATCGGTTCAAAATAATGCTGAACTCAACGATGATCTGAACGGTGAAATCATGAATTTTATAACTGCCGGTTTTGAAGTTTATCAGTCAGCATGCAACTAGCATTTTTTGCAGATATGACCAAATACACCATGCTCTCCGGAAGTTAAAAACAACACAAGAAATTTATATCCTGCTTGAAAAAGCAGGATTTTTTTATTTGAAAATTTATCAATTAATCAATTTAAACAATCAACCATGAAGTATTTCTTAACATTACTTTTTATCGGGCTGTTTGCATTTAACAATTATTCGCAGGAGGAAGCCCGGCTCATGCGATTTCCTGCTATTTATGAAAATCAGGTTGTGTTCAGTTATGCTGGCGATATTTACACCGTTGCCAAATCGGGTGGTATTGCTCGTAAACTTACCTCCGATGATGGATACGAGATGTTTGCAAGGTTTTCACCTGATGGTAAAAAAATTGCTTTTACCGGGCAGTATGATGGCAACACCGAAGTTTATCTGATGGATGCCGATGGTGGTGTTCCCGAAAGATTAACTTACACGGCTACACTTGGCAGGGATGATATTTCGGACAGGATGGGCCCGAACAATATTGTGATGACCTGGAAAAACAACCAGCAAATCGTTTTTCGCTCCCGCAAACAATCCTTTAATTCTTTTAAAGGACAATTATTTTTAGCCAATGTAAATGGCGGGTTATCCGAAGAGTTGCCCTTCCTTTCCGGTGGATTTTGCACTTATTCTCCTGATGGTCAGCAACTGGCATTTAACAAGGTTTTCCGTGAATTCAGAACATGGAAATATTATCGTGGCGGTATGGCCGACGATATCTGGATTTATGATTTTAATACCAAAGAGGCCGTAAACATTACCAATAACGATGCACAGGATATTTTCCCGATGTGGTATGGAAAAGAGATTTATTTCTTATCCGATCGCGACCGGATCATGAACCTTTTCGTTTATAACAGGGAAACAGGTGAAACCCGCAAAGTAACCAATTACACCGAGTACGATGTTAAATTCCCTTCGCTTGGCTCCAACTCTATTATTTATGAAAATGGAGGATACATTTACAATTATGATATTGCATCTCAGCAATCGCAAAAGATCAATATTACCATCGTTGACGATTTTCAAAACAGCCGCAGTGTATTTAAAGATGCTTCAAAATCCATTGATAGCTGGGCCATTTCACCCGATGGAAAAAGGTTGGCCTTTGGCGCTCGCGGAGATATTTGGACCGTGCCTGCTGAGGAAGGTATCACCCGGAATTTAACCGAAACAAGCGGGGTACATGAACGCAATGTGGAATGGTCGCCCGATGGGATGTACATCTCCTATATTTCCGATCGTACCGGTGAAGATGAAATCTACATCCAAAAACAAGATGGATCAGCAGAAGCAATCCAAATTACCTCAAATAGCAGCAATTATAAATATAACCCGATCTGGTCACCCGATTCGAAAAAACTGTTATGGTCGGATCGTAATCAGCAATTGCATTACGTAAACATAAGCACCCAAGAAGTAACCCAGGTGGAATACTCGGAATATGGCGAATTACAGGACTATACCTGGTCACCCGACAGTCGTTGGATCGCCTATTCACTTCCTGCTGTTGACGAAATGGACAGGGTTTGGATTTATAACCTTAGTTCAAAAGAAAAGCAACCTGTAACTGACGGCTGGTATAGTTCCTCGGACCCTGCCTTCAGCAGTGGTGGCGATTACCTTTTCTTTACTTCTATGCGCGATTTTAATCCCGTTTACTCATGGACCGAATGGAACCACGCATACCGTGATATGGGTAAACTCTATTTTGTAACATTGCGAAAAGATGTTAAAAATCCATTTGAACCTGAAAATGATGAAGTAAAAGTAAAAGAGGCTAAATCCGAATCTGCCGGAGCTAAGAAAGAAGACAAAAAGGACAAGGGCGAAAAAACGGAAGCAAGCGAGGACAATAATAATGTTGAGATAGATTTTGATGGCATTATTGGCCGTATCCTTCAAATCCCGGGTGATGCAGGTTATTATTATAACATCAATGCAATAGATCAAAGCGTTTATTATTGCACCGGTAGCAGCAGTTCAGAAGGAACTACACTGAAAGTTTACGACCTTGATAAACAAAAAGAATCAGAGATCGGGAAATACGGCAGTTATCTGATTTCAGCCGATCAAAACAAAATGGTGATCAACGAGCGAGGTAAATATGCCATCGTAAATCTTCCTTCGGCAGGTGTAAAAACCAGCGAATACGTTGATCTTTCGAATATGAAAGTTTGGGTTGACCTGAAAGCTGAGTGGCAACAGATTTATACCGAGGCTTGGCGGCAGATGCGCGATTTCTTTTACGATCCGAATATGCACGGCGTCGACTGGAAAGCAATTCATGCCAAATACGAACCGCTGGTTGCTTATGTAAACGACCGCAATGACCTGAATTATTTAATTGGAGAAATGATCGGCGAACTGAACATTGGTCATGCCTATGTAACTGGCGGTGATAAAACCAAACCCGAACGTATTAAAACCGGTTTGCTTGGAGCTCAGCTAAGCAGGGATGCATCAGGTTATTATCGCATCGACAAAATCCTGAAAGGTCAAAACTGGGAAAAAGCGGTTCGCTCACCCCTTACTGAAGTTGGTGTTAATGTTAAAGAAGGTGACTTTATCATTGCAATAAACGGTAAATCAACAGCGGAAATGAATGATATTTATGCTTCCCTGGTTGGCAAAGCTGACATAGAAGTAGAATTAACAGTCAACAGTTCGGCCAGTGAATCGGGTGCCCACAAGATTTTGATCAAACCCATTGCAGATGAAAGCAAATTATATTATTACAATTGGGTTCAAAACAATATTGATAAAGTGAATGAAGCCACAAACGGGGAAGTTGGCTATATCCATGTTCCGGATATGAGCGCTGCCGGCTTAAACGAATTCATCAAGTATTATTACCCGCAAATTCGCAAACGAGGCCTCATCATCGACGATCGTGGCAATGGAGGAGGAAATGTTTCCCCAATGATCATCGAACGCCTGCGTCGTGAGCTTGTATTGATGCGGATCAGCCGTAACGGAACACCCTATACCAACCCTAATGGGTTACACTGGGGACCGAAGGTAATGCTCGTTGATCGTTATTCAGCTTCCGACGGCGACCTTTTCCCATACCAGTTTAAAACTTATGGCATTGGCAAACTTATCGGAGAACGCACCTGGGGCGGAGTGGTTGGTATTCGCGGATCACTGCCATTTATTGATGGCGGAGATTTACGTAAACCGGAATTTGCAACCTACGATCGCGAAGGAAAAGAATTTGTGATTGAAGGTCGTGGAGTTACACCTGATATAATCGTTGTGAACGATCCGGCTAAAGAGTACGAAGGTATTGATGAGCAGCTAAACAAGGCCATTGAGGTGATCCTCGAAGAACTTAAAAAATGGCCCGAGGAACTTCCGCAGGTTCCTGAATATCCTGACAAATCAGAATAACAAAATACGGGATTTCAAAAACATCCGGTTATCATCAGATAGCCGGATGTTTTTATTTGCATCCGGAATTGTTGTATTTTAGTGGAATATTGAGAATCCTTATTTATGTCATTTAAAGAATTCATTGATTTTAAAATAATCCAAACTGATAAGATATCCCTCACTGTTTACCAGATTCTTGTTTTTTTCGTAATCCTTATCATCACCTGGTTTTTGGTTAAAATTGCCAAAAGGATTTTCAACAGACGGGTCATTAAATATCCTCATGCAGCCAGTAGTACATATGCCATTTTCCAGATTGTGAAATACATCATTTGGATCATGGCCATTGGCATTGCGCTGGAAACCATCGGAATCAAGTTTAATATATTGATAGCAAGTTCAGCTGCACTGCTGGTGGGTGTTGGTTTGGGGCTTCAACAGGTTTTTATGGATTACATAGCCGGCATCATCATCCTGGTGGAAGGTGTGATACGGGTGAACGACGTGGTTGAAATAGAGAACCTGGTGGGAGAGGTAAAACATATTGGCCTGCGCACCTCCCGGCTTGAAACCCGTGACGACCTGGTGGTGGTAGTTCCCAATTCGAAGCTGGTAAATGATTTGGTTGTTAACTGGAGTCACAATCGCCGCCTGACCCGTTTTCATGTGGAAGTTGGTGTTGCCTATGGTTCGGATATCAGGCTGGTGAAAAAAGTGCTGCTTGATTGTGCCGAAAAAGTTGAAAACATCAGCAAAAAACCTGTGCCCTTTGTTCGCTTTAATAATTTCGGAAACTCTTCCCTCGATTTTCAATTGTATTTCTTTACTGAAGATTCTTTCCGGGTTGAAAACACAAAAAGCAACCTCCGCTTTATGATTGATGATAAATTTCGTGAAAACGGGATCAAGATACCATTTCCACAAAGAGATATTCATGTTATTAAACCCGATGAACCAGGTTTATAAAAAAGTTTCTACTTTTAACTGAGAATTAAAACAAGAGATGGCGATCAAGGCAAAAAAATTCGGAACATTCGCAGGCGTATTCACTCCTTCCCTTTTAACCATTTTGGGAGTGATCATGTACATGCGACTTGGATGGGTTGTGGGCAATGCCGGGTTGATTTATGCCCTGGTCGTAATTTTACTTGCCCACGTGATCTCCCTGTCAACCGGATTGAGCGTTTCGTCTATTGCCACCGACAAAAGAATAAAAGCAGGAGGCATTTATTATGTTTTAAGCAGGAGCCTTGGTTTACCCATGGGAGGAGCCATCGGTATCACCTTATTTGTAGGCACAGCGCTCAGCATATCCCTTTATCTTGTTGGTTTTGCTGAAAGCGTTCTTTCGGTGGATCCCATCAGGGAATTTTTAGGATTACAACAGGATATAAATGGATTTCGGATCATTGGCACAGGCGCCATTGCGGTGCTGGTAATTATTGCCTTTATCAGTACTTCGCTCGCCATTAAAACCCAGTTTTATATTTTGGGTGCCATTGCGCTCTCGCTGGTCTCCATCGGGGTTGGTTTTTTTGTAAATTCGGGCTATCACCCCGAAGGTGCTATCTTAACGCATGTCAGCAACGAATGGGATCCGGTACTCATATTTGCCGTATTTTTCCCCGCAGTAACAGGCTTTACGGCCGGCATTGCCATGTCAGGCGATTTAAAAGACCCCAAAAAAGCAATTCCACAAGGCACCATGGGAGCGATAGCTGTTGGGTTTATTGTTTATGTAGGATTGGCCATTGGTTTTGGATTTTTTGTTAACCGCGAATTATTGCTGAGCGATACCAATTTCCTGCTTAAAGTTGCCTGGTTTGCACCACTGGTGATCGCAGGAATTTGGGGAGCAACGCTTTCTTCGGCCCTGGGTGGAATTTTGGGAGGCCCCAGGATCCTGCAAGCCATCGCATCCGATCGCATTGGCCCTAAAATGTTTGCCAAAGGGTACGGTATTAACAATGAGCCACGTAACGCGCTGATCTTTATTTTCCTGATTGCTGAAGCCGGAATTTTAATCGGGGAACTGAATGTAATTGCCGAAGTAGTTTCGATGTTTTACCTGGCTTCGTATGGATTTATCAACCTGGCCTTCTACCTCGAAAGTTGGGCCAGCACCGATTTTCGCCCGTCTTTCAGGGTTAACAAATATATTGGGTTAATAGGTTTTTTAGCTGCCTTTGGTGTGATGTTCCGGCTTAATTTCCCGGCCATGATCGCTGCTTTGGTGATTGTAGGGGGAATATATTTTTATCTCAAACGCCGTCAGCTAAAACTTGAATACGGTGATGTTTGGCAAAGTGTATGGTCCACCTTCATGCGGACTGCCTTGCAGAAAATGGACAACACCGAAACCCATGAAAGAAACTGGCAACCTAATATTATACTTTTCAGCGGAGGAACTAAAAAGCGTCCTCACCTGCTCGAACTTGGAAGATCCTTTGTGGGCACCCATGGAGTTTTATCAAACTTTGATCTTATCGAGCAGAAAGATGCCAAAATCCTTTTCCCAAAAAACAAACAAAGTACTCCCGGCCAGCAATCAGAAAAGGGGGTATTTACCCGTCAGCAAACCGTTCAGGATGTGTATGCCGGCATTGATATGATTGCCCGCACTTACGGCTTTTCAGGGGTGGAACCCAACACAGTGATGCTTGGCTGGGCCCGACAAACACAAAACCCCGAAAGGTTTGCCGGATTGTTGAATACGTTTTATGACCTCGATCTGAATGTGATCCTGCTGGGATACGATAAACGATTTGGCTACGGGCAGTATAAAACCATCGATATTTGGTTTAAAGATCAAAGCAATAATGGCAACCTTGCACTTACCCTGACCAAACTTTTGCTTCTTTCTGAAAAATGGCAAAATGCTCGTGCACGTCTTTTGATCGTTAATTATAAAAATGAAAAAAGCGAAATCGTAGCCCGCAAAGCAGAAGCGATACTGGATCAAATGCGGGTGAATGCCAAAGTGAAGGTGATCAATAACCAGGTTGATCAAAAGCCATTTTATGAAATTGTTCACGAAGAATCGGATACAACCGACCTGGTATTTTTTGAAATCCCGGATTTTACCGAAGGAAGTGCATCCGAATTTATCGAACACACCAACGATCTGCTCGAAAAAATTGGAACGGTTGTAATGATAAGCGGTTCTTCCGCATTTAAAAAATTGAAGATCGGACTTGAAACAGATGATGTAAAATATCCTGAACAGGCTATTTCCGCAAAATCTGAAGTATCAATATCCACACAAATTGAGTTACCGGCTGATCCTATGCTGGCCGAAACCATCCAAAAATCGTGGGATGAAGTGCAGGCTGCTGTCAACAGGCAGGTTGACACCATGTTCAGTCCATTGTTGCAATACCGGGCCAATAAGATTAAAGCCACCCGTCAGATCGTTTTAAAATCAATTCAAACCGTTGAAGAACGATTTAGCGGGATTAAGAAAGACCAGCAAAAACAGTTTCTGAACAGGATTAAAACCAGTTTGATCGCGAGGCTCGATATGATCATCGACGAACAGACCAAACTCATAGAAAAAGAAAAAACCGATTACCTCGAACCCGGATTTGAAGATGCTTTGGCCGGAATGATCAAATTAATGGACAAAGCACCGGAAAAAGTGAAGATTTTGCTTTACGGAAAAGATCTCAGCAAGGAACATCATGATCGGTTATCTTCAAAATATTTTAAATGGCGCAAACGCTTTGGCAACAGCAAAAAAGCACTGGAAAAGGGAATTGAATATACCATTTTGTACAAAAAGGCATTGCGCAGTAAAACATTGTCATCCTTTGCCTCTGCTCAAATTAAAGCCTTTGATCAGTTCCATCAGTTTCATGACAGGTTTATTTCGGAATACAGAAAACTATTTTATGCCATCACTGATGCTTTTTCATACCTGGAAAGCAATGGAATAAAGGCAGCAGAAAACGAATCTCACATTAATTCCATCAAGCAATCTATCTCCGATCATTTGAATCAGCTTGATGAAATGGTCTCGCATCAGCAGAAATCACTTTCAGCTACAATAACCGAGGACCTGAAAGATCACTTTACAGCGCTTAGTTATAAATTAAAAAGAGTTCCGGCAAATCATTTTATTGAAACACCTCATTTGAGGCTGGAAAAGGAAAAAGAACTTCAATTGATTGAGTCGCCCGCCCTGTGGTTAGAAAACCAGCAGGTTCAATTAAACACCCTGCTCCTTGAACTCAGAATTATGCAGGTTGATTTCAGACTTTCGGCCCTGGTGCGTGAAAGTCTTGCCGAGATTAAAAAGGAAATCAATGAAGGTATTTTGAAGCATATTAAGGATTTGGGTACCGCTTTGGATAGCCTTTCAGGAAACGGTGAGCCCAAATTGAAAGGTCATCCCGCTCAGACATTGAAGGACTTTTCTTATAATGATCAGCAACTCAGGCAAAAAATAAACAAGCTGATTGAAAAAATTTTCAGAAACACCAGAACCATCCAACGAATCATTCCTGAAACTGTGACCTTATACAACAGCCAGGAAACAGCTTCAGGAAAAGAAACCATTCAGATTCCGGTTTCACGCATCCTTGACTATCACATCCAGAACCTGCTCATGGAGCCACTGCATACCAACACGTTCAACCTGGTACAGTCGATCCACGAAGCTGCCACCCGGGTGGAAGATTCGGTTCGGTTAATTTCGCTCAGCAGCCGAAAAGAACAATCTGATTTTGCATTGGAAGACATTGAATTTGTTGCCGATATGGGAGGCTTTATCAAAGAGCAGCAGGCTAAAATCCGGGAACAACAAAAGTCAATTATCAATTTGCTGGAAACTTACGAAAGAAATATCCAAAATTACAGCAAAGAAGCAGCCGATGAATTTGCGGTGTACCGACTGATCAAATCCGCTGAAAGCATAACCCAGTTCAGCCCGCAGAAAACGGCAGCCCTGAGACTCGAAAAACTTAAAACAAGGTGGAAAAAGCTGGGCAACTACCTGCAGGAACAAAGAGCCAATCTTTGGCATACACAAAGCGAGGCCCGGCTAATGGCACAGCGATTCAATGAACAACTTGATGCCTCCGCCAATGCTATTACCCAAGCGATTACCTTAACTGAAAAAGTGTCGCCTTCAAACCTGATCCGGAAAAAGATCCCGTTTTATTACCAGCAATTGTTTAGCGGAAAATTTAATTTCCAGCCCGAACTTTGGATAGGTCGTGCAGATGCCATTAACCTGGCAAAGCGCGGATTGCAAAGGTTTAAATCGGGACAGCAAGGCATTTTTATCATCACCGGAAGACGCAGGTCCGGTAAATCCTTCTTTTCATCATATCTTGCCGGCAATGTTTTTTTAAACCGTAAGGTTTTTCATATCCGTCCCAATGCAGGTGGTTCATCCAACCCGGAACAAATACTCAGCATGATTCGCGAAGCTACCGGATATACCGGGACCATTGACGAAATCATGCATGCACTGCCCGAAAACAGTGTTTTGATCTTTGACGATATCCAGCTTTTATGGGAAAAATCACAGGGAGGTACGAAGGGCTTGCAGTTTTTGGCTGA
>JAGQVE010000045.1:0-5327 GCA_020438105.1 Bacteroidales bacterium | reverse complement strand
CACCATGAAAGCCTACTGCCAGCGTTTGCTATTTGTGATCAATTGCGAAACTAACGCTTGGGGAATCATCAGCAAACAGGTCCCGTTGGGCGATCTGGCCATTCAGCATATCGAACTCAAACCATTCAATTCAAAAGACCTTCAGCAGATAATAATGTTAAGGCACCGCACCAGCGGGTTTGGATTACAGGTAGATTCCGCAGTTCAAAATGCCATCAGTTTAACACGGCAGGCAAGATTGTTTTCACGTATTTTCAGTCAATCGGATGGAAATGTAGGCTCTGCCTTACTGCTTTGGATATCTTCAATCAACGATTTTAAAGACAATATAATTCATATACATACCCCCGTTGGTATAGATTCACATATCCTGGATGCCCTGGATGCAAGTCACAGGTTAGTACTCCTTCAGTTTGTACTTCACAAAAGAATGGATATTGACAAGTTGCAAAGGGTGATGCTGGAGGAACGTATTAAGGTGATCAACTATTTGCAGGTAATGCTCAGAGCCGGATTGCTCATTGAACAGGCCGGGCCTGTTTTTGAGATCAATCCTTATGTATATGACCAGGTGCTGAAATCGTTGTCGGAGGATTATTTGTAAAAAAATACAGCTTGAATGAATATGAACGAAAATAACTGGCAGGGACTCTTTACCAATTTTGTATTGATTGGGATTATTTTGTTGTTGCTCTTCAGGGTTATTCGTTACAGCCTGCCAATCCTGATCAGAAGTAGCAAATGGCGGGAAATTTTGAAACGTCAGTTGCCAGTCATAGAAATATTTTTCTGGTTCATTTTCCTTTCCTGGTTTACATTCAGGTTTGCCCAAATGAAGGAACTTTACGCACTGGTTATTGCAGGATTACTTTTTATTCTTCTATTCTGGTTTTCCAGGTTCTTTTTAAGGGAATTGATTGCAGGCATCATTTTTAAGACCAATCATCATTACAAAAAAGGCGACATCATAACAACCCAGGGGTTTACGGGTAAGATTGAGCGCTTTGGGCCTGAATTACTAGAAATTGAAGCAAGCGACGGTCAAATTGTTTTTATTCCATACAGTAAACTGGTAGGCGATGCCATTCATATTCGTACCGAAGGTTCAGAAAAGTCGGCCGGTCACACCTTTTCAATTAGCACGAACTGGCAGGGAAATACGGCAGAATTTGAAAAAGAAGTTCAGGCATTTGCCCTTAACCTGCCCTGGATCAGTTTAACCAAACCGGTTCAGGTTTCAATGGAAGATACAATTGAAAATGTTACAACCTTTAATATTACGATTTATCTGATCAACCGGGATTTCGCAATTAACGCGGAAAAGGCCCTGATGGCTCACTTTAGCAGAGAAGATCAATAAGGTGATTTTAAAAAGTAAACTTCAGTGAGCTGGCATTCATTTCTTTATTTTGATTAATTTTAAATAGCTTATTTTTGCAGCACAAATTCGAATGAAAAAATATGGGGGATCAACTTTTAATAACAAGAGAATTGGATGGAAAGCGTTTCTATTATAGCTTTCTGGCCGGTGCCCAAAAGATATTTGAGCATTATCAGGGCATCAACAAAATCAATGTATTTCCCGTGGCGGATGGAGATACAGGCACCAACCTGGCCTCTACCATGCGATCCATCATTGATACCGCCATCCCCACAGACAATATCAAAGTAACCGCTGTTGCCCTTGCTGATGCCGCCCTTGTGGGTGCCCGCGGTAATTCAGGAATTATTTTTGCCCAGTTCCTTTATGGCTTTAGCAACGAAATCCCTGATGATAAAAGTCTTTCCATTGCTGATTTTGCTGAAATCATCAAAAAAGCTGTAAAATATGCCTATGAAGCCATTGCCAATCCCGTGGAAGGAACCATGATAAGCGTGATGCGCGAATGGGCCGAATATGTTTATTTTATTAAAGATAAATTCCAGGATTTTAATGCCCTCATTGCTGATTCATATAACAAGGCCATGGAGGCGCTTCTTGATACCCCGAAAAAATTGGAGATCCTTGCCAAATCACATGTTGTGGATGCGGGTGCCAAAGGATTTGTGCTTTTTCTGGAAGGCATGATCGACTTTTTTAAACATGGCAAACTCAAAGAAATTGCCAAAACGCGCAACGTTAGCAAAACCAAAGAATTTGAAGAGATCGTTCACGACGAATCCACCATCACCTTCCGTTATTGCACCGAAGCGCTAATTTCGTTTAATGACGAAGACCCAAACAATAAAAACCTATTAAAATCCGCCATTGAAGAGTATGGTGATTCACTTGTAGTGGCCGGTTCACCTAAAAAGCTGCGTATCCACATCCATACCGATCAACCTGCCAAACTATTTTCTACCATTAAAGACATTGGAAATATCACCTATAAAAAGGTGGACGATATGGTAATGCAAAACGACCTGGTGCATCATCGTAAATTTAACATCGCGCTGCTCACCGACTCTACCTGCGACCTTCCGCAGGAAATTGTTGAAAAGTACCAGATTCAGGTGGTTCCCCTGACCGTTCATTTTAAAAATGACTTCTACCTCGACTCACTAACCATTACAGGAGAAGAGTTTTACAACCTGATGGAAGAAGCCGACTACAATCCAACAACAGCACAGCCAACATATAAAGACTTTACCAATCGTTATAACTACCTTTCAAGCCATTACGATAATATAGTTGGGATACATCTCAGCGAAAAAATGAGCGGTACTTTTTCCAATAGTAAAAAGGCTGCCTATGCTGTTCAGGAAAGACAACAGTCGCACATTACCGTTCACAGTTCCAATAAGCTCACAGCCGCATTAGGTCTGATGGTCCTTCGCGCAGCCGAGGCAATCGAAAGCGGCATGAGTTACGAGGAGCTAAACATGGCCATCGAAAGTTGGAAACCCAAAACACATATGATGGTTAACGCTCCCACCCTGAAGTATATGATCAGGGGAGGTAGGGTGAGCGCCGTTAAAGGGTTTATGGGCAAATTGCTCAAAATCCAGCCATTGGTGCGGGTAAATCCCGAAGGTAAAACCGAAGTATTTGGCAAACCCCGCTCTACCAAACAAGCAATGAAAATGGTGATTGATGAAGCGGTTAAAGTGATGGAAGGCAACAAAGTATGGGGTTACTCCATTTCCCATGCCAATAACCACGAAGGCGCCGATTGGTACGCCCGTGAAATGGAAGCCATTACAGGTCAAAAACCAAAATTCATCAATTATGCCTCTCCTGTGCTTGGAGCCCATGTGGGTCCGGGCGTTGTGGGATTGGGCCTGCTGCTGGAATAAAATGATTAGCATAATTTATTTAAACACAAAGCATGAAAAACAAACTAGGCATAATTGTCTTGCTTTCCTTAATGATAATATCCTGCAACCGGATTAAGGAAGGCGCCAAACATACTGTAAATAAAGGTGGTGAAGCAGTAGGTGAAACAGCTACCGAATTTTTTGAAGGCGTTTCAGAAGGGGTTGATAAAACCCTGGAATGCGAAATCACCCTCTCCCCTGCCCTTGTTAAAAGAGGGCTTAGCCTTGGTAAAACCAGCATAGAAAATAGCCCCGGAGGTAAAAATAATCAGTTGATTTTATACATCATCTTTGATCACAATTTCAATGACACCCTCATGGCCAGGGTTTATGATAAAAAAGGGCTGGAAATTGGCCGGACAAGGTTGGCTGTTTCAGGTAAAGCCAATAATGCAGGATACTTCGATTTTATTTTTGACAAACGCACTTACATTGAAGTTAGAAGTAAAATAGTAATAGAATCAACTTCAATTTAAATCCATTCCAAATACATTCTTGCTTACATTAGCTTTAGATATTTGATCGGTATGAATCTATATTTATTAGGAGGTAAACAATGGAACAAGATATCAAACCAGAAACCAGATCATTGAAAATAGTACATATCGCATTGATCATTGGCACAGCGTTTTTCCTGGTCATTTCATTCGTTTTAAATCAAACAACCGGAGGGTTTATTGATAATGGTAATGAAACCAATGAATTCAAAAGCTTGTTGTTGATAGTAGCAAACGTCATGACCGTGTTTAGCATACCAGGTGGCTTGATCATTTTCAGGCAAAAGATGAAAAATATTGACAGATTGCTTTTACACCAAAAGTTGCCATTATACAGGCAGGCTACCATTATCCGGGCGGCTACCATGGAAGGTCCGGCCTTTATGTTTATCGTTGGCTTTATGCTCACAGGATCCAAAATTTTCATGTACGAAGGCCTCGGCATTTTGATGTTTATGATTTTTCATTTCCCAACCAACAGCAGGATAGCACGTGAAACGAATATCGACATTCGAACAATGGAATAAGAAACGATTAAAAATATGGCCTGATTAGGCCAACATAATATCTTTTAATTAACCTAATCGATGAATTTTAAGAAGTATATGAATGCAAAAAACCCGCCCGCAATTAAACAGGCATTGCTAATCATCATTTCTATTATTCTTATAATTAATGCAGGTATTACACAAAATATTCCTGTTATTCAATTCAGTTCGTTTTGCCAGGGTGATATAAATATTGAAGGAAAACTTATCCAGGAAAGAATTAGCTCTATTACGCAAACTGAGTCAATATGTCGAATTGAATTTGTCAAGATCGCTGATTGCGGTATGGAATTTTACCCTGAATGCCATTTGAATAATGATACGCTCAATTTTACCATTACCCCGATAATGTCAAAGACATTGATTTTGGAGACAAATGATACCATTTCAACATTTATTGAAACAGAGGAATGTTGGTGTGCTTATGAAATTAAATTTGACCTAAAAATCGATACATTATTTAATCTAAAAATCAACAATAAAATTTTGCCCTATACTTCTGAGATATATAAAACATTCCTGATAAAGTACTTTGTTTTTGGAAATGATACTACTGGAATAAGAGATAAATATGGAATGAGGCAGGGTACGATTATTACTTCAAAAGAAGAATATCTATTGAAATATGTTTACAAAGATGATCTTCTGCAACAGATTGAAAAAGTTGATTTGGATGGAAACCTTATAAAAACTTATCAGGGTCTGGAAGAGTTATACTACAAAAACTGAAAAGTGGCAATTAGCTTTAACAGATATACCAGTTAAATCCATTTCAAACACTCTGCCTAAGTTATTATTTACGATCAACTTCATATAAAAAACAGAAGCAGATAATTAAAATCTTTTAGTTTATCCTGAATTTATACCATTCATCGGGCAAAAATTTCCATTGATACCATTTGACCTCCAGGCAGCTTTTATCACTGCTATATTTAATCTCTAATTTAAAAATTGATGACCCATGAAAACACTTTTTACTTTAAGC
>JAGQVE010000044.1 GCA_020438105.1 Bacteroidales bacterium | reverse complement strand
TTTTTATTGGCACCGTTTATAGGCGGTGCACAAACAAACTCGGCCCCATTCACACCTATTTTAATTGCCCCGGTTCGGGGAAAAACTAAAGTGAGCAACCTGGCTAATAAAAAGATAAAATCACTACTGGATCTGTGTGCTAAAACGTCAATACAGTACAACATAGAAATGAAAATATATTACCAGAAACGTGTTGAAGAAGGAAAACCTAAAATGGCAACAATTAACATTATCAGGAATAAACTACTGTCAAGA
Source organism: Bacteroidales bacterium (assembly GCA_020438105.1). GTDB lineage: Bacteria > Bacteroidota > Bacteroidia > Bacteroidales > JAADJA01 > JAADJA01. The sequence goes on along the minus strand of JAGQVE010000044.1, from coordinate 35,107 downwards.
ATTTTTGCCGTTGTTCAAAGAGGAACCCCATATGTTAATACTTTAGCATATGCCTCATGAAATTGTTTATAACTTCAATAAATAACATTTGTATTAACCATAGAATACAGGCAGGCTCTGAACTACTCAATACTAGTACCTGTAATGCTCAGGCTTATAAGGTCCTTCAACAGGAACTCCCAAATAATCCGCCTGATCTTGTGTAAGTTTAGTCAACTTAACACCAATTTGCTCGAGGTGTAAGCGGGCAACCTCCTCATCAAGTTTTTTGGGAAGACGGTAAACACCAACTTCATAATCATGTTGCCAAAGGTCAAGCTGAGCAAGCGTTTGATTTGAGAATGAATTACTCATTACAAACGATGGGTGACCTGTTGCACAACCAAGATTTACCAAACGTCCTTCTGCCAGGAGGAAAATTTCATGCCCATCAGGGAAAATGTATTTATCCACCTGCGGTTTAATATTTATCTTTTGTATTCCCGGAGTTTCATTCAGTGGCTCTACCTGTATCTCATTATCAAAATGACCGATATTACATACAATTGCCTGATCTTTCATGGCTTTCATATGTTCAACAGTGATCACATCTTTGTTTCCGGTGGTAGTTACAAATACGTTTCCGATTTTTACGGCCTCTTCCATGGTGGTTACCTGGAACCCTTCCATTGCAGCTTGTAAGGCATTGATCGGATCAATTTCAGTTACAACCACACGTGCACCATATCCTTTCATCGATTTGGCACTTCCTTTACCAACATCACCGTAACCTGCAACAACCACAACTTTCCCGGCAATCATTACATCAGTCGCACGTTTGATACCATCAGCAAGTGATTCACGGCAACCATAAAGGTTATCAAATTTTGATTTGGTAACAGAGTCATTAACATTGATGGCAGGTGCTTTCAATATACCCTTTTCCATCATCTGGTAAAGCCTGTGAACTCCGGTAGTAGTTTCTTCCGAAATACCTTTCAATCTTTTAGCAGCACGATGCCATTTTGAACTATCTTCAATAAATGAAGCTTGCAACTGACGCAAAATAGCAGCCTCTTCCGGGTTTCCTGCTTTTGCTTTAAGCAACTCAGGATTGTTTTCCACATCATAACCCTTGTGGATAAGCAATGTTGCATCGCCTCCATCATCCACGATCATATCCGGACCATCACCATTAGGAAAAGTAAGTGCCTGATTGGTACACCACCAATATTCGTCAAGGGTTTCACCTTTCCAGGCAAAAACCGGAATGCCGGCAGCAGCTATTGCAGCGGCTGCATGATCCTGTGTAGAAAAGATATTACAACTTGCCCAGCGAACATCTGCACCCAGTTCCACCAGTGTTTCGATCAACACAGCCGTTTGAATTGTCATATGCAGCGATCCGGTAATACGGGCACCTTTAAGCGGTTTATCGTTTGAATATTTTTTTCGGATTGACATCAAACCGGGCATTTCTTTTTCAGCGATCTCAATCTCTTTACGGCCCCACTCGGCCAGATTGATATCTGCAATTTTATAAGCCAGTTTTTTATCAACAGTTAAAGTTTCCATAATTAGTTAAAATTCAATATTATTAATACAATCTTCGAGCTTAAAAAAAGTTTGCAAATTTACTATTAAATACGGTATTGCCAAAATCGTTAAGCACATTGTAAACTTTACAACCTGCCATCGCGAATAAAGTTCAGAATGGTAATAAAAAACCTTGAAATTTTTACAGATCTTTAATAAATGCACGGCGGCGTTTGTGCTGTATGTTAGTAAAGTTCTTCCAGTTGCTGATCACATTATGGTTATCCTCAAAAATGCCAGTAGTCTCCATTTGGGTGATACCATGCTTCATCATTTCATCCTGCAATTCAGCAAATAAAATTACAGCCGCTCCTGAAGTGTGGTATTCGGGGGTTACCCCGGTTAAAAGCAGATCAATGACCTCCGGTTTTTTCATCGCTTTCATGATATGAAACACACCAAATGGGAATAGTTTTCCATTCGCTTTTTGCATGGCTTCAGTAAGCGATGGCATTCCAATTATGAAAGCTACCAGTTGGTCCTCCTTGAATATCATTCTTACAAACCTGGGATCGAGTACCTTAAAATATTTTTGTTTTATGTACTCTATCATTTCATCATCAAAGGGAGTAACATAGGGTAATACTCCAAAAGCCCCATTCATCATTTTAAAAACCGGTTCGGCAAATGGCTGCATTTCGTTGGTTGAGGCAAAAGTTCTTACAGTAAATCCATATCTTCTTTTAACCAGTTCAGCCCCTCTTTTGGCTTTTGCAAGCGCAGTTTCACCCAGGGTTAGCCTGAATTCAATCCAGTCATTTTCTTTTACAAATCCATTGGCATCAAAATGAGTTTGGTAATACGGGAAATGATACACTGATGCAATAGACGGCAAATACTCAAAACCTTCAATCAAAAGACCCTGGTTATCGAGGTTATTGAATCCGAGCGGGCCATGAACCTTTTCCATTCCCTGATCACGCAACCAATTTTCAGCTGTATCAAAAAGCAACTTACTTACATTCCTGTCATCAATGAATTCCATCCTGCTGATACGGCCCAGCTTTTCGCCAACCTTTTTATTATAATCATGATTGATGATGGCTCCTATTCTTCCCACACATTTACCCCCGTCCCAGCAAGTCCAGAATTTTGCGGTGCATGATTTAAAAGAAGGGTTTGTATCAGCCTGCAATTGTTTGATCTCATCACTTTTAATCGGTGGTGCCCAAAACTTATTTTGGTTGTACAACTCAAAAGGCAAATCAACGAATTGCTTTAACTCCTTTTTATTAGTAACCTCTTTGATTTCAAACATTATAAAAGCTGCTCTGTTTTAACTGAACAAAATTAATAGAATGATTTAACAATCGCATAATTTTTTGTCCTGTGGTAATGAAATTCTTTATTTTGCAGTAACTTAGATATTCGATTTGCAATATTAAAATGTCGAAAAATATATATTCAGAAATAGCCAGGCGAATTCTTGTCCTGGATGGTGCCATGGGTACTATGATCCAGCAATATAAGCTTCAGGAGGAGGATTATCGGGGCCTGCGATTTGAAAATTTCCCCTACGACTTGAAGGGGAATAATGATCTACTTTCATTAACCCAGCCCCAAATCATTCAGGAAATCCACGAAAAATACCTGGAAGCTGGGGCGGACATAATTGAAACGAATACCTTTAATGCCAATAGGTTTTCACTGGCCGACTACCACATGGAAGACCTGGTTTTTGATATCAATAAAGCATCTGCTTTACTTGCAATAAAAGCTGCCGAAAAATTTACAAATGCCAATCCTGAAAAGCCAAGGTTTGTAGCCGGTGCCATGGGACCTACCAATAAAACAGCTTCTTTATCACCGGATGTAAACAATCCGGGATATCGGGCGGTGAGTTTTGATGATCTGAGATGTGCTTATCAGGAGCAGGCCAAAGGACTCATTGCTGGAGGTGTGGATATTTTACTAATTGAAACAATTTTTGACACCCTGAATGCCAAAGCTGCTATCATGGCTGTTTCGGAAGTTTTCAGGGAACTAAAGATAAATCTCCCGGTGATGGTTTCGGGAACGATTACTGATGCCAGCGGCCGCACACTTTCCGGACAAACCACGGAAGCGTTTTTAAATTCGGTATCGCACCTCGATCTGCTCACGGTTGGGCTCAATTGTGCACTGGGAGCCGAAGAACTTCGCCCCTACCTCGAGGAGCTATCGGAAAAAGCGCCGTTTTATGTGAGCGTTTATCCAAACGCCGGATTGCCTAATCAATTTGGTGAATATGATGAATCACCTGAAATAATGGCCCGGCATCTGAAAGATTTTACAGATCATCATTTTGCCAATATAATAGGTGGTTGCTGTGGCACCACACCCGAACATATCAGGAAGTTTGTGAAGGTTGCTGAACAGGCCACGCCGCGCCAAAGACCACAGGACGATCATCATATGAAATTGAGTGGTCTGGAACCATTGATCGTATTTCCGGGAAGTAATTTTATAAATATTGGTGAACGCACCAATGTGAGCGGCTCGCGCAAATTTGCCCGTCTGATCCGTGAGGAAAATTTTGATGAAGCACTTTCAATAGCCCGGCAACAAGTTGAAAACGGAGCTCAGGTGATCGACATCAACATGGATGATGCAATGCTGGATTCAGAGTCGGCCATGGTAAAATTTCTGAACCTGGTGGCTGCTGAGCCTGATATTGCAAGGGTTCCTATCATGATCGATTCCTCAAAATGGAGTGTTTTAGAGGCAGGACTAAAATGTGTTCAGGGTAAAGCCATTGTAAATTCAATCAGCTTAAAAGAGGGTGAACAGGAGTTCAGGGCTCATGCCGAAAAAATACGGGATTATGGTGCTGCCGTAGTGGTAATGGCTTTTGATGAAGATGGGCAGGCTGCCGGTTTTGAAAGGAAAATCGCCATTTGTGAAAGGGCCTATAATATTCTGACCAAAGAAATTAATTTCCCACCCGAAGATATCATCTTCGATCCCAATATTCTTACCATCGCTACCGGGATCGACGAACATAACAACTATGCTGTTGATTTTATCAATGCAACCCGTTGGATCAAAGAAAACCTGCCCTGGGCAAAAGTAAGTGGAGGTATCAGCAATTTATCCTTTTCGTTCCGTGGAAATGATGTGGTGAGGGAAGCGATGCATTCGGCCTTTCTTTATCATTCCATTCAGGCCGGACTTGATATGGGAATTGTGAATGCCGGTATGCTGCAGGTTTACGATGAAATTCCGAATGATCTTTTAACACTGGTGGAAGATGCAATACTGAATCGCCGCAAAGATGCTACAGAAAGATTGATCGCTTTTGCTGAAAAAGTTAAAGCGAAGGACACCGTTGAAGCAAAGGTGGATGAATGGCGTGAAAAACCGGTTCAGGAAAGACTCACCCATGCACTCGTTAAAGGTATCGTTGATCATATTGAAGCCGATGTGGAAGAGGCTCGTCAACACTACGATATAGCATTAAAGATCATCGAAGGTCCGCTGATGGATGGGATGAACGTGGTTGGTGATCTGTTTGGATCCGGTAAAATGTTTTTGCCCCAGGTTGTGAAAAGCGCCCGGGTGATGAAACGCGCCGTGGCCAAATTGTTACCCTACATCGAAGAAGAACAAAAGGCTGGCGGTGGCGAAGTTAGATCAGCCGGAAAAATCATAATGGCAACTGTAAAGGGCGATGTGCACGACATTGGAAAAAACATCGTTGGGGTGGTACTGGCCTGTAATAACTTTGAAGTGGTCGATCTGGGCGTGATGGTTCCTGCCGATAAAATTTTAAAAGCCGTTCAGGATGAAAATGCCGATTTGCTTGGTTTGAGTGGATTGATCACCCCTTCCCTTGAGGAAATGGTCCACGTGGCAAAAGAAATGGAAAGGATGGGACTGAAAGTGCCGCTGTTGATTGGAGGTGCCACAACTTCTGAAATCCATACCGCAGTAAAAATTGCTCCCAACTACCATGCACCGGTGATTCATGTTCGGGATGCCTCCAAAGGAGTTGGCGTTTCGGCAAGCCTCATTTCAGCAGAGCAAAAAGAGAGGTATGCCGCTGAGATCAATGAAAAATATGCCGCCATAAGGGAACAACATGAATCCCGGAAATCGGAGTCAAAATACATCCCTTATGATTTGGCCATTCAAAACAAACTGAATATTCAGTGGAAAGCTGATCAATTGTACAAACCGTCTTTTATTGGGAATCGATATTTTGATGATTATCCCCTGGATGAGATCAGCAAATACATCGATTGGACCTTCTTTTTTCATGCCTGGAAAATTAACGGAAAATTCCCTAATATTTTTGAGGACCCCGTTAAAGGGGAAGAGGCAAAAAAACTTTACGATGACGCTGAAGTTCTTCTTAATAAGATTATTACTGAAAAGCGCCTTACTGCCCGCGGAGTGATTGGCTTTTACCCGGCTGCTTCGATTGGTGAGGATGTTGAAATTTACAGTGATGAAAAAAGAAGTGAGCTAAAAACCACCTTACGGTTTTTAAGGAATCAACAAGAGAAAAACCCGGGAATTCCGAATTTATCGCTGGCTGATTTTATTGCTCCAAAAAGCTCTGGATTAAATGATTACATCGGCGGCTTTGCTGTAACGGCGGGTATAGGCCTTGAGCATTGGACCGATAAATACGAAAAGGATCTGGATGATTACAACAGTATTATGATGAAGGTTCTGGCCGATCGCCTTGCAGAAGCATTTGCAGAATTGATCCATAAACGCGTTAGAAAAGAGTTTTGGGCTTATGCACCTAACGAAAACCTTAACCCTGATCAAATGCTCCGCGAAGAATACCAGGGAATTCGTCCGGCCCCGGGATACCCGGCCTGCCCCGAACATTCTGAAAAAAGGGTATTGTTTGACCTTTTGAACGCCGAAGAAAAATCCGGGATCAAACTGACAGAAAACTTTGCCATGTATCCAGCTGCCTCTGTTAGTGGTTACTATTTTGCACATCCAATGTCGCAATATTTTAACCTTGGTAAAGTTGGTGAGGATCAGGTGGAAGATTATGCTGGAAGAAAGGTTGTAAGCAAACAACAGGTGGAAACCTGGTTAAATGCTAATCTCAACTACAAATAACATTACATTAAACTGAAAATACGACAGTCATGCGTATTCCATTTACTGAATTTATTAAGGATAACCTTGTGCTATTCGACGGAGCCATAGGAACTGAATTGTATAACAAGGGTGTATTTATTAACAGTTGCTACGACGAACTGAACCTCACCCGCCCGCAGTTGATACAGGAGTTACACAAAGCCTACGTGGAAGCCGGTGCCGATGTAATTGAAACCAATACCTTTGGTGCAAACCGCCCTAAACTTCAGAAATTCGGGTTGGAGGACAAGGTTTACGATATAAATTTCAAAGGAGCTTCCCTTGCAAGGGAGGTTGCCGGAGATGAAATTTATGTTGCCGGATCCATCGGTCCGTTAAAAGAAAGACTGGAACCCTGGGGACCACTGTCGGAGGAAGAAGCTAAAGCCATATTTCTTGAGCAAGCTCGTGCATTGATCGATGGGGGTGTTGACCTGATCATCCTGGAAACCTTTTCGGATCTTCACCTGATACAACAGGCAATTTTATCCATCAAAGAAAATTTTGATATCCCTGTCATTGCACAAATGACCATTGGAAATGATGGGAACTCACTATTCGGGACCAGGCCTGAGTTTTTTGCAGCTAAAATGCAGCAATGGGGTGCTGATGTGGTGGGCATCAATTGCAGTGTGGGCCCAAAACCCATGCTTGACGCCCTTGAAAAGATGAACGAGGTGGTGAACATCCCCATCAGTATTATGCCCAATGCAGGTACACCGGTAGATGTGGACGGAAGGAATATTTACCTGGCGAGTGCCGATTATTTTGCAGAATATACCCGTAGGTTCATACAAGCTGGAGCTTCAGTTGTTGGAGGATGCTGTGGTACCAATCCTTCCTTCATCAGGGAAATGCGCAAATCTATTCAATCTATTCAACCGCGACAGCAAATTGCAAAAGAAATAAAAGTAGTAGAAGAGGAAAGAAGAAAACCGGCAATTCCTACCTGCAAAAAATCAAGTTTTGCAGAAAAAATTTGCAATCACGAGTTTGTGACTTCCGTTGAGATCGTTCCACCCCGCGGAGCAAATGCTGAATTGGCGATCCATCAGGCTATTGAAATGAAAGCTGCAGGGGTAGATGCGATTAATATTCCTGATGGCCCCAGGGCTTTATCCCGCATGGGTGCTTCTTACCTTTCACTTATGATCCAGGAAAAAGCCAACATGGAAGTGATACTCCATTACGCATGTCGCGATAGAAATCTGCTTGGCATGGTTGGCGATCTATTAGGCGCTTATGCTGCAGGTATCAAAAACATTCTCCTCATTACGGGTGATCCACCCAAAATGGGTACTTATCCTGATGCCACCGCTGTATTTGATGTGGATTCCATAGGATTAACAAACGTAGTGAATTACCTGAACTCAGGTATCGACCTCGGGGGGAATGTAATACCACACCCCACAGGTTTTTATACCGGAGTCGGTGTTAATCCAGGAGCTATTGATCTTGATTATGAAATCCGCCGATTTGAATGGAAAGTGAAAGCAGGCGCTGAATACGCCATCACACAGCCTGTTTTTGATAACGATATCTTTTTCGAATTTCTCAAACGAATAGAACAGTTCAGGATACCCATACTAGCGGGAGTGTGGCCCCTTGTGAGTGTTCAAAATGCCGAATTCATGAACAACGAGGTTCCGGGAGCATCTGTCCCCGAACATATTATGAAACGTATGCATGCAACTCATAGTAAGGAAGAAGCTCGTGAAACAGGACTTGAAATAGCCCGTGAAACAATTCGTGAAATTAAGTCGGAAATAGCAGGGGTTCAGATTTCTATGCCTTTCGGAAATATTAAATACCCCCTTGAAGTGCTCAAGGAGGTATTATAAAGAGAATTATGAAAAAGAAGAAGTTTTAAGATCTTTTGTCGTAGTGCTACCTTACCGATTTACCTTTGGGTTAAATTCCTTATATATAAGCGTCCGTAATATCAATCGAATCCAGGTACAACTCAAGTACCTCGCTCGAATTAACTGCCACGATCTGGTCTATTTCGTCCGAACCGGGTAAATAGTATACTTCAACAAAAAAACCATAAACGGCATAAAGCTGTATGCTATAGATTCCATAACCTCTTTCTGCCACGTGCTGACCATTGTTTAGTAAAACATAGCTTTTTAAGTCTTCGGTCAGATTCTGAAAGTCTATTGATGTAATCACTTTGTTTAGGTTTTTTAGTTAATACTTACTTTAATTGATTAGAAAAAAACTCAGGATAGCCAGAATTAAGCTTATCAACTGAATGTAAAAAAGGCTTTTTGAGAAGCTTTCTTTGGATTCTTCAAATTCCCTTTTTGACAGTTCTTCATTTTTTAAATTCATGTTACCTTACTGATTTGATTTATTACCTTGGATTGACCCTATATATAAAAGCGTACCAAACTATTTTTAATCTTATAAATAGCTGATTTATAATTCCTTAAAACCCCAAAAAAGGATTAACAACACTATCCGATTTCGAAGGATTGTCTGATATCGGATAGTAGCAGGATTACTATATCGGAGGATTAAAATACAGGGGTAAAAAAATGAAGGTAAATGGATATTAAATCATTGCCGGGAGAAGGCACTTAAAATTGGTTCAAAATCGGGAAAACGGAAATAAGATTTTACCTGAGAATAGCGATAGGTATTACATCTCGCCGCCTGAATCACCACCTTTGTCAGGACGTGGTTTAAAATTATTCAATCGGTAACTGAGTGTTAACATAACAAGCCGAGCCTCAGGTTGTCTGGTCTGATAAATATAAAAATCGTCTCCGTACCTGTACGAACGTTCTTTTCGCGTCTTAAAAACATCACTCACCTTGAGCGTGATATTGAAATTTTTATTTAACAAGTCCTGACGTATTGTGAAGTCGGCCCAATAGCTTTCTTCCTTACTACCCTGAGCCTCTACTGTAGGGCTCTCGTAAGCCAGGTTTAGCTGGAGCCGTGTATTTGCTTTAATCTTAAAAGCACCAATCATTCTGGCGTCCCAGTTATTTGAGCTCAGCGTTCCGCCTGACTCGGAGGTTTTATCATCAAGTTGATAATTATAATAACTTCCCGATAAGTTTAAGTTAAACCATTTGGTAAAGTCATAAATATATGTGCCTTCAATACCGAGGGATTTGTCGTTATTCAGATTCTCAAAACGGTTGTAAATAATACCAGTTTCCGTATCAAGGGTACTAATAGATGCAATTTTATTATCGGTTTTACGATAGTACAGATCAACAGAAATATTTCCGGCATCCAGGGTTCTGAGGTATCCTAACTCATACGAATCAGTGTACTCAGGGAGTAAGTCCGGATTACCAATTCTCCGCGTATTTTCGTCAACATAGGTAACATAAGGTTCAAGAAAATATCCCCTCGGACGTTCAATCCGGCGGCTATAACTTACCATAACCTGATTCAGTTCGCCAAAGTGATTTGACAAATGAATGGAAGGAAAATAATCGAACCGGTCCACCAATGATGTTTCTCCGGTATTTGTGATTTCAAGATGCCTGTAGGTGTATTCGCCACGCAAGCCCAATTGATATTCAAGGGTTTTAAACTGATTTGCATATGATCCGTAAATAGCATGAATATCTCTTTCAAAAACCGTATACTTGGTATAATTATCATCCCTGAGCCACGCAGAAGCATCATAATCAAAGGTTTCGAGGATATAGTCCTCATGGTCCAATCCATTACGAAAGTGGTATCCCGTTTCTATTTTCCCCTTTTCTCCAACAGGCCTGCTGTAATCCAACTCTACCCTGAATTGTTTTGAAGGGCCTGATTCATCTGTTCTCAGCAAAAACGGATCAGATTCGATTGAATTCCAATTGGAATCTGTGTCATATTCTTTTTTGTCCTGCCTTTCGGTTCCATCCCGGTTACTATAAAAGCCAAACAAAGTGAGTTGATGATTTTCACCGGCAAATTCTCTTTTATAAGACCCGTTGAGACTATAAAAGTTTCGCGTAAAACGCCTTTGATCGTCATTAATATAGTATCGTGAACTACCCTGGGGATTTGAAAATTGCGAAACATTTTGATAGCTATCCATACCAAAGCCAAAATCACCGTATTCCGCACCCATCGACCAGGTGGTATTATCATTGGGTGTAAAATCTACTCCACCTTTTAAGCGGATTCCGTTGCGCAGCCAGCCACCTGTTCCGGTTGAATTTTGATAAAAGTTGGTATCGTTTGAATACGTTTCCCTGTTTTCGGTTCCTTCATTGGGGAATACCCGGTCGTTCCAGTCAAAACCACCATACAGGTTAAACTTACCAGTTTTGTAATTAAGATACAGGTCAGAAGCATATTTATGACCGGTGCCTGCGGTAACATTTACCACCCCGGCAAGCCCGTCGAGCTTATTTTTCTTGAGTTTGATATTTATTATCCCGGCAGTTCCATCCGGATCATATTTAACCGAAGGATTGGTAATGATTTCAATATTTTCAATGGTACTGGCAGGAATTTGTTGTAAAGCCTCACTTCCCTGCAACACACTTGGCTTGCCATCAATCAGTACAGTAAAATTAGATGATCCCCTCAATGAAACTTCACCACTCAAATCTACCCGGATGGAGGGTACTTTTTCGAGCACGTCAACGGCTGAGCTTCCGGCCGCATCAAGATCATTTCCTACATTTACGATCTTACGATCCAATCGGTATTCAACAGCCATTCTTTGAGCAGTAATTTCTGCTCCGCTTAATTCGATGGCCGACAATTTAAGGTCAATATTTCCAAGGTCAACTGAAGAATTCTGCCGATTTACCGAAATTCCGGAAATCATTTTCTTTTCATAACCAATAAAATTAATTACCACGTAATACTCCCCAATAGGTACATCCTTGATCTGAAATTCACCGTTCATATCCGTTAATCCACCCGTCACCATTGACGAATCAGCAGGATTCATTATTAAAATATTGGCAAATTCAACAGGAGCTTTCTCTTCCTTATTAACTACTTTTCCTTCTATCTTTCCTTTATCAGAAGAATTTTCAGGGTTATCTCCAAACGCATTCAGTATTCCCATAAACAGGAGCATACCAACTGTTAAATTTTTTATGTGAAACGCTTTTACCATCGCCAACAGAACAAGGAAAGGCTAATTTTGTTCAGGAATTAACAAGTTTTACAATTCATTTAGATTAGTTTCAAAATAAGGTATTATTTACGAATTTATATGCTGGAAAATGCTCCAAAACAGAATAAAAAATAATTACCTACATTTGAATTCCCAACTACGCATGAGTATGAAAAATTACCTGATGCTGGCTATGCTATTTTTCGTTGGCCAGTCAATATATCCTCAAACACCGGTGCCGGGCGGAGCAGTTAGTGGTATCTGGGATGCAGCCGGGAGTCCGTATCTCGTTCAAAATGCCATCTCTGTCGACTATGGTCAAACTTTAAGTATTGAAGCCGGTTGCGAGATTATATTCCAGCCGGGGATTGAGTTTTTAGTTAACGGAACCCTTGAGGTGAACGGAACAGCAGCAGATAGTGTATCATTCAAATGCAATATGGGGTCCTGGGAAGGATTTCAAATTGTTGGCATATGGGAATACAACCATTCCACTTTTAAGTTTTGCTCCATCGAAAATGCCTCGGTTGGTATTTTGACTTTTTATACAGGCAGTGTTTCGGTTTCAGATAGCCGTATACGAAATAATTTAACCGGAATGCACATCCAGCACAGTTCTGCTTATTTCAACAATATTGAAGTTTACAATAATAGTGATGCAGGAATAATGATGTCTGATAACTGCTGTAATATGGATTTTCTATTATCAGATTTTGATATACACGACAATGGCGGTCGCGGTCTCGAATTTAATTTCGACAGCGGTGGCACACAGGAAATTTCCAATGGCAGCATCACCAACAATGCCGGTGGCGGGATATTCAGCAGTTCTTCGGATGGATATGCAAGCTTTACAAATTTGACGATTACGCAAAACGGACCCACCGATTTTGGTGGTGGAATTCATGCTTATGCAGCTTGTTTGATCGAAAATTGCACCATTGAAAATAATTCGGCAGATTATGGTGGAGGAGTTTATTTGCGCACCAATGTGGATGTTCAGGAGATCAGAGATTCAAAAATTGCCCACAATGAAGCATTCATTGATGGTGGCGGAATTTACCTGGCCGACGGTGCTACCAATCTTTTTAACACGGAAGTTTCAAATAACATTTGTGCCAATAACGGTGCCGGGATCTACGTCGAAAAGGTGAATTTCATACATGGTATTCAACTTCGAAACCTGTTATTGAGCACAAACCAAGCTGCCAATATGGGCGGAGGTTTGTATTTTGAAAATGTGGATGCTGATTTGTATATTCTTCAATCCACCATCGCAGGGAATTCAGCCGGAGTAGGCGGTGCAGCCATTTCCTTCCTGTCAAATCCATTTAACGAAACAGTGGATATTAATTCCTGCATTTTTTATAATAATTCACCGGATGAAATTGATGACCCAGTAGGTGGAATTGAGCTGAATTATTCAAATTATCCCGGTGGATGGGCAGGTACGGGGAGCAACAACATCCTAGAAGATCCGCTTTTTGTGGCTGACGGAATGTTTGCCTTTGATCTTGCAGAAGGAAGCTCTTGTATTAATGCCGGTGATCCATCAATTTCACCTGCTACGGAAACCGATTTAGCCGGCCGCCCCAGAATCTGCAACGATACCATCGATATCGGCGCTTTTGAATCGGGCCAGCTTTTTGGGCCTACGTGGGGACTTGAGGTTAAAGTTTGGCTGGAAGGTGCTTATTCAGATGGTAAGCTAACTTCCACGCTTCAAAACAAAGACCTGCTTCCCATGCAGCAACCATTCAACCTGGCGCCCTGGAATTACGATGGCAATGATTCCATTTGTGAGGGAGTGACCACCGCGATTTCAGACTGGATTTTGATCGACTTATATGACTATTCATCAGCTGGAAATTTATGCCCCTGTTCCAGGTTCTACCGGAAGGCATTTCCAATCAGCCAAAACGGGGACCTGATCAACGAATCGGGACTAACAACAATCAAGTTCATGCATCAATTCAAGGATAGTTTATTCATTGTCTTGCGCCACCGCAATCACCTGGATATCCTCTCGGCAGAAGCACTATCACAGGCTGCTGGAATTTACAGCTACAATTTCACCAATTTAGCCGATAAAGCTTTTGGTGGTTCAGATGCACAGGCAGAGGTGACAACTGGGGTGTGGGCCATGAAAGCCGGTGATATCAACCAAAACGATACCGTATCCGATTCAGATATTGATTCCTGGGCTGCAATTGCCGGAATGAAAGGTTATTACACTGCCGACCTTGACTTTAACGGCGAAATTGACAATAAGGACAAAAACCTGCACCTGATCAAAAACCTCGGAAGTATTTCGATGACCCCCATTGGGGATACCATTTTTACATGTGGTGAAATATTTATGGATTCAATAAATGGGATCTGCTATCCTACGGTGCAAATTGGCGATCAATGCTGGATGGCAAAAAACCTGAATATCGGGATTCAAATCGACAGTCTGCATACGGCAACTCAAAACGACACCATCGAAAAATATTGCTATGGCGACCTCGAAACAAACTGTGATATATTCGGAGGGCTCTATACCTGGGATGAAATGATGAAATACAGCAACACAGCGGGAGCACAGGGAATTTGTCCGAACGGCTGGCACATCCCCACCGATGAGGAATGGAAAACAATGGAAGCGAGCAGCGATTCACAGTTTGGTGCTGGCGACCCGGAATGGGATGCCGCCGGCTGGAGAGGACTGGATGCAGGGCTCAATTCAAAAAGTGAAACCGGCTGGACCCAAAACGGTAACGGAACTAATCTCTATAACTTCAATGCGCTTCCGGCTGGTTATCTTGAATACACTGGCGGATATTTCAGGCTGACCGAAGGGGCATATTTTTGGAGCTCCACCGAATCCGATGCAGATCATGCCTGGCGACGCGGATTCCATTTTACAAAAGATAACGTTCATCGCTGGCCCTATGAAAAAGCGGCAGCCCGCTCGGTGCGCTGCCTGAAGGATTAATTCAATTCAACTACTTTTCCTGTTTAAAACAAAAAAGCCCACCCTGAAAGAGTGAGCTTTTGTAGTCCGTAGGGTGAATCCCCGCCCGAACGACCGGTAAAATGTAGCTAATTAAATATCTTGAAGTTTTAATTTCCCGCAAATTAATTGATAACTCCGGTCGTCCGGTCGGGCGGGGAACCCCTGTTAAGGATTATTAATTACCTTTTCAAGGAACCTTCGGCCGGCAGCAGTTTTAAAGTATTTTTCCCGTTGAATGGCCTTTCTCTTGTTGCAAATACTTCATGGTATACTAGATGCCATGGAATAAATGCATTAATTGATTGGGTTTTTCTTGCATTGTGTTTCTTTAACCGTATTTCAAGGTTTTGAAAATGACCTTTGTAGTAACGGCCAGAAGATGGGCTATATAAAACGTATGAATAAAATGACATCGGGTTAATAACAAAAAACCCCGAAGATTTATACCTTCAGGGTTTGTAGTCCGTAGGGGAATCGAACCCCTGTTACCAGGATGAAAACCTGGCGTCCTAACCCCTAGACGAACGGACCATATTTTTAGTTCTGAGTTCGAAGTTCTGCGTTCAGTGTCAATCTCTGATTACTGATTTCGAATCTCTTCAAAGAACGAATCTTAAATTTGGGAGTGCAAAAGTATTACTTTTTTTTAAAAAAACAAGATTTTTAAAAAATTTCGTAAGCCTCTATAAAAAAATTTATTTCCCGTTGATATCTGCCTGAAACCTAAAGCCCATACGCTTGCCTGTTTTCATTTGCATGCTGTCGAGCGCAGTGATGAAATCCTGAACCATTACCTCCTTGATATTGTCATAAGGCGGCACCAGCAAATCAAAATTAATGGTGTAATAAATGGCTGATTCAAGGATATCTGCAATGTTTTCAGCGTTTACCTCGGAGGTTCCGAAATTGGAATACAAAAAGCCCAGCTCCCGTTTTCCTTCCACAAAATAGTGCATGTCCTTGTTCACAAACAGTCGCCCGATCAAATACCCGGCATCGTTCATGCGCTGGTATTTGAATGAATCACTCAAAAAATTAAAGATATTGATCACACCACAGTAACTCCTTTCGATATCCTCGTTGATATAAGGCGTTTTCATGACGGTATGATCTCTCGGAAATTCAAATACATTGGTGTGCATCATAAACACCAGGGTATCACCCGCAAACTTAAGCTCAGCCTCAAACTCGCTCCTGTCCTTAAAAGTGAATGGGATCTCTTTCGACAGATCGGTTTCCACTTCCTCATATTTGGTGGTGAGCTGAACCATGCCTTTTTTAAGCATGTTTAGGGTGGTGAGGGTGTTTCTATAAACTTTTTGTTTGAGCGTAGCTTTGCCAACAAGCGTGTCAAACAATTGTTGTGTACGTTTTGCAACCATACCGGTGGATTGGATTATTCAAAAGTAAATGAAACCTGGAAGATCTTCGACCTCAATTGGTCAATACCCAGGGTGTAAATATTGTTTTCGTGTTTTAACACATCAAAAAATCCGTACGACATTTTGAGTTCGGTGCCGAGCTTGAACCACTCAAAATAAAAATCAAATCCCACACCCAAATCCCAGGCTGCATCCAGTTGTTTGAGTTTAACCTGCACTTCAGCAGCATCCTGCCGCTTTTTGGCTTCTGATGCCAGGTCGATCCTGAGGTTAGGCCCCGTAAGCAAATAAGCTCTCAGGTTGTTTAATCGTTTGGATTTATACTTCAGATGTAATGGCGTTTCAATATAAGTTGAAGGAACATTTTTCTGAATTTCTACAATTTCAGAATTGCCATCCCGGTATTTTAAAAAACGATAATTCAGGTTGCGTTCGCCAAAAGAAAGGGATGGAATAAACCGCAGATCAAAATATTCACCAAGTCGCAGATTGCTGACAATACCCACCGTAAATCCCATGGATGGCTCGTCTTCTACGGAATAGATCATCGCTGAATCGGCATTAATTTCCTTGGCTTGTACTGCATCAAAGGTTTTATAATATAACCCTTCTGTGGGTTTAATTGAAAAGTGCATTTGATTAACAGCCAATACAAATCCGAAATGATACTTGGCGTAATCATAGGTGGGCATGTTTTCCACCCTGCTGCTTTGCGCCAGTAAGCCAAAGGGAATAATCAGTAAAAGGATTGCAGATATGATTGTTTGACGGAAATTCAAATACTTATCTATTTTGATCAATACTAACGGGACAACCTATTAATTATTTTCGGGCAAATTTAATTATATTTTTATCAAGACAAATTCTGAATTAGCACCTTAAGCGGATTACTTCTTCCATCAAACGCATCTTATCCACCGGCACCACACCCACTTTCTCACATACCTGCCCACCGGCCAAATTAGCGATGAATGCCAATTCTTCGGAACCTATTCCTGAAGCCAAACAAACAGAAGCTACGCTGATCACCGTGTCGCCGGCACCCGAAACATCCGAAACGGCACGTACATGCGAAGGAAGCATATGATACTCGTGCTTTCCGTTAATTTTCCGGTCGACATAAATGCCATGCTCCGATAAGGTGATCAAAACAATTTCGGATTGCAGCAATTGACGAAGATTATCTGCCGCATGATTTAAATCGTTTGCAATAGTTGGGTCAACACTCAAATTCAGTCCTTCGCGCAGTTCCTTCAAGTTGGGTTTAAACAAACTCACCCCTTTATAATCGCCAAAGTTTTTCTTTTTTGGATCAACGGTAACCGGGATATTCCGATCATTCGTTGCCGCAACAACATGATCAATTAGCTCAGCGCTGATCACCCCTTTGTCATAATCCTGAAAGATGATAACATCAATTTTTTCTTTGGAAACCAGCTTATCAAAACAGCTTACCAGCGCCTGAAACTCTGTAGAACTTAATTCTTTGTCGTCCTCCTCATCCACCCGTAAAAGCTGCATTTTATTCCCAATCACTCGGAACTTGGTTGTGGTAATCCTTTCGTTGCTTTTAACAATTCCGCTGCTTTCCATTCCCTCTGCTTCAAGCAAACCAGTGAACTCTGCCCCCTTCTGATCATCGCCCACCACTGAACACAAGATCGGACGTGCTCCCAGCGCTTTGATGTTTAGCGCCACATTGGCTGCCCCGCCCAGCCTGTTTTCGCGTTGTTTTACAGCAACAATGGGCACGGGCGCCTCCGGTGAAATCCGGTTAACCTGCCCCCAGATGTAGGAATCAACCATCACATCGCCAATGATCAAAACATTGAGATTATTGAACGAGTCGAAAAGATTTGTGTAATCCGATTTTTGCACAACAGCATTTTTAGCAATTCGATCCACAAAAGTAGACAAATCGATGCAATGAATGATAATGAGTTTGCTAAATCCAGTTATAAATTAAAAATCCGCCGTTGAATTTTCAAGAGCGGATTTTGATATTTTCTGTTAAAACCTTTTGGTATACCCATGGCAGTATGGTGTGGAGCCTTTTCGGTCATAATAATCCTGGTGGTAAGCTTCGGCCGGGTAAAAGGTACTGGCCTTTAAAACTTTCGTTGCCACCTTGTATCCATTGGCTTCAAGCTGTCCGATCAACTTTTCGGTAATCTCCTTTTGCTCATCATTCATGTAAAAAACCACCGATTGATACTGCTCTCCGACATCAGGCCCCTGCCGGTTTACCTGCGTGGGATCATGAATTTCGAAAAACAATTTTGCCAGTTCCTCATAGGAAACCACGGAAGGATCATACTCAATTTCCACGGCTTCAATGTGGCCGGTCCTGCCGCTGCAAACCTCCTCGTAGGAAGGATTTTTGGTTTTCCCGCCGGTATAACCCGACACCACCGATTTTACACCGGGCTGCTTTTCCATGTAATATTCCACACCCCAGAAACAACCGCCTGCAAAAATGGCCTTGCTGGTTGTTTTTGTTTTCTCAGCTTTTTGCTGCTCCTCCGAAACAAAATTTAATGAAACCGAATTCACACAGTGCCGGGTATTTTTTGCAGTAAAGCCCTCCCCTTCAAACACGTGTCCGAGGTGTGCTCCGCAATTGGCACAAACAATTTCGGTGCGCATACCATCCGCATCGGGAACCCGCTTCACGGCACCATCAATTTCGTCATCAAAACTGGGCCAGCCACAATGCGAGTCGAATTTATCATCCGATTTGTAAAGCTCAGCGCCACATCGTTTACAGGTGTAGGTGCCGTCATCCTTTGTATTTACATACTCCCCCGACCACGGACGCTCCGTTCCCTTGTTAATGATCACATATTCCTCGAAAGGTGTCAATTCGTTGTATTGCATATTTTCTACCTGTTTTTCTAATTTATTCTCCTGTTTGGTTTGAGAGCATCCCGTTTGATAAACTCCCAAAAACATCACGATTATCAGTAATTTTGCTGTCTTTAGTGTATTCATGTTTTGTGTCTTTAAAACAATTTAAATGATTGAATGTTGTCTGTTTTTTGATGACTTGGTCGTTAAAAACATCAAAACATTACAAGCTATAACTTAAAATTTGTTAAGTTGTTTAACTAAATTACAAAAACATTGAACAAACAAATTTAAACCGTGTTTGATGCTTAACTGAAAGATCAAAACTATGCGAGTAGAGAGGTTATTTTTTTTATCATTGGGTATATTGCTAACCCTGAATATTTGGGGGCAAAACGGGAAGATCACCGGACGGGTTTTCGATGCCAAAAACAATGAGCCCCTTCCCTTCACCAATATTGTTATCTGGGGAACCACCATTGGCTCCACTTCCGATTTGGATGGGAATTTTACGTTTACCGGACTTGAGCCGGGATATGTGCGTTTAGCCGCCACTTCGGTGGGATTTGAGGATTATGTTTCGGAAGATATTTTGGTGACCAATGCCAAAAATGTGTACATCGAAATTCCGATGACCGAAAAAACGGTGCAACTCGATGAAGTGGTTGTGAAGGCATCTCCGTTCAGAAAACCGCTGGAAAGCCCGCTTTCGTTGCGAACCCTTGACATCAGCGAGATTGAAAAAAATCCGGGGGGTAATAGAGATATTTCCCGTGTGATCCAATCGTTGCCCGGCGTCGCTTCATCCGTTTCATTCAGAAATGATGTGATCGTGCGGGGCGGTGGCGCCAGCGAAAACAGCTTTTACCTCGACGGGGTGGAAATCCCCAATCTCAATCACTTTTCCACGCAGGGCGCTTCAGGTGGCCCGGTTGGCATCATCAATGTCGATTTTATCCGCGAGGTGGATTATTATTCCGGAGCATTTCCCGCATCCACAGGCACAACGCTAAGTTCGGTTTTTGAGTTCAAGCAAATTGAAGCCAACAAAGACAAAATGAACTATAAGGCTACCCTGGGAGCCACTGATCTGGGCTTGTCGCTAAACGGACCTATTTCCGAAAAATCCGGTTTGCTGCTTTCGGTGCGACGTTCTTATCTTGGTTTTCTATTCGATGTGATCGGACTTCCATTCTTACCCACTTACAACGATATCCAGCTTAAATACAAGATCAAATTCGATCAGAAAAACGAGCTCAGCATCATCGGCCTGGGAGCCCTCGATCAGTTCAAACTGAATACCGGCATCGAAAACCCCGATGAATCGCAACGTTACATCCTGGGCTACCTGCCAGTTAATGAGCAATGGAGTTATACCATCGGTGCGGTTTACAAACATTTTCGCAGCAACGGTTTCGACACCTGGGTGCTGAGCAGGAATTACCTCAACAACCGCTCGTACAAATATTACGACAACAATGAGATCGACTCACTGAAGTTGTATGATTATTCCTCCACCGAAGCCGAAAACAAGTTCCGTTACGAACGCGATATTTTCGCCAGTGATTTTAAGATCAATTTCGGTGCAGGCGCCAATTTTGCCCGATACACCAACAGCACCTACCAGCAAATTTTCACCGATTCATCACAACTGATCGACTACGATTCAAAACTTGATGTGTTCAGTTATAACCTGTTCGGACAGGTAAGTAAAAAAGTGCTTAAAGAAAGACTGACCCTGAGCCTTGGAATCCGCATGGATGCCAATAATTATTCCAAAAGCATGGCCAATTTGCTGGATCAGTTTTCACCCCGACTTTCGGCCAGTTATGCCCTCACCGAAAAATTCTCCATCAATTTCAATACCGGCAGGTATTACCAGCGTCCGCCATACACAACGCTCGGATACCGCACCAATGAAGGAGAACTTGTAAACAAGGACAACGGCTTAAAATACATCTCAGCCGATCATCTCGTGGCCGGAGTTGAATACCTACCCAATGAAAACGCCAAGATTTCCGTTGAAGGTTTTTACAAACAATACCGCGACTATCCTTTTTCGGTGCGCGACAGCATTAACCTGGCGAGCAAGGGCGGCGATTTTGGCACCTTTGGCGATGAGGAAGTGATTTCGGCCTCGAAGGGAAGAGCTTACGGTTTTGAGGTACTGGCCCGGAACAAAAACCTGGCGGGATTTAATGTGATCCTCTCCTACACCTTTGTGAGAAGCGAGTTCCAGGATAAAAACGAAGAATACATCCCCTCGGCCTGGGACAACAAACACATTTTGAATTTAACCGTTTTGAAAAAGTTAAAACGCAATTGGGACGTGGGAGCCAAATGGCGTTTTGTGGGAGGCGCCCCGTTCACCCCTTACGACATCATGAAATCGAGTTTGCGGCCGGCGTGGGATGTGCAAAATGTACCCTATCTAAACTATAACCTTTACAATACGGAAAGAACAGGCGTTTTCCACCAATTGGATGTTCGCTTAGATAAACAATATTTCTTCGACAAGTGGTCTTTAAATTTGTATCTGGATATCCAAAACTTGTATAATTTCCAGCTCATGCAGCAGGATTTCCTCACCAATCTCGACAAGAACGGCAACCTGAATATCGATCCGGCTACCGCCAATTTGCCTTATGAGCAGCAAAAATATATACTCAGGTCGCTGGTAAATGAATCGGGAACAGTGCTGCCAAGTATTGGAATTATTGTAGAATTTTAAAATTTGCCCCTATGAAAAAAATAGAACTGATCACGCTGTTTGTATTCATCATCGTTTTCGCAATTGCAGATCCTTTCGAAATCGGTGCGTATTTCCTCCCTCAGAAAACACAAAAAGGAGAGGCAGAAAAAACCGATGTGCTGATCACCAACGAAAATGGAACAGGCCCCGCGCTCTCCATCGAATTTGAAAAGGGCGGGGCACACAACCACCCGCTGATGGCCATTTGGGTGGAGGATACCAGCGGTAATTACCTGCAAACCCTTTACGTGGCTCGATCCATCGCCACCGGCGTTTTTAATTTCGGCGATGCATCAACCGGTGAGTGGAAACAGGGCGAGATCCGACGCCCGGCAGCCCTGCCCTACTGGGCGCATAAAAGGGGTGTTAAAGAAGAAGATGGACTGTATATGCCAACTCCCAAAACTCCGGTACCGGATGCCTATACCGGTGCTACTCCACAAAACAATTTTGTACTAAACACAAGACTCGACAAGCCCGGTCCACAGGTTTTTGATGTATATCTGGAGATCAACCAGCCCTGGGACTGGAACGAATACTGGACCAATAACAAATATCCCGACAATGAGGATTACAAAGCCTCAGCGCAGCCTGCTGTGGTTTATAAGGACAGGGTTGATCTGCGGCAAAAGATCGTCTTCTTTGAGATGAAACCGATCGGGCACAGCCACTACTCCGGTGAAACAGGGGAATTATTTACGGATTTAAGCACGATCACCACCGCACTAAACATTGCTGAATCAATTCGGGTTAAAGTTGGAAACTGATCAAGACTGGTTCTCACACCCTTTTACAAAAACCGCATCATCGACGAAAGCACAAGGATAACGATAGCGGAAAACATCGCCAGCATGCCGCTCATCATCCCCAGTTTTTTCAGTTTGGCCACCTTTTCAGGTTGATTGGCAGCCGCAGCCTTTCCAACTTTAGGTGTAATTATTTCGAAATTAACCACCGCCAGCAGCACCAGCAATCCGTAGAAAAGATGCTTGACAAAGGAGACGACCTCCCATTGATTTTCAAGATTGATGATGCTGATATAGTTTGGATTAACGATCTTCATTGGAATGCCGGTAACACCCAAAATAACAATGCACACATAAATCACCACGCGGTACCGTTTCATCACCGCCTGCATCAGTTTGCCGGCATTGGCAGGATCCAGTACCTTTAGAGCCGTGGGCATAAACACCAGCATATTGATAAACATCCCCCCGATCCAAATGATGGTTGCGAAGTTATGAATGAATGAAAGCAATGTTTTTACAAATAAATTATCCATTGGTTCGACCTGTTAAATTTTGGGCAAAGATCGTATTCTTCTATAAACCAGCAAGTAAAAATTATAATTATTGCACCATTAAACTCATCGCAAATCCCCCGCCGGGTGCCAGCCAAACTTTGTATTCATCTCCTTTTTGCACTTCCAGGGTTTCGATGGAAATGGAGGTAGGATTGTCGTTCCAGTTGGCATCCACGCCGTCTTTGTAGATGGTGGCTTCATAAAGTTTCCCTTCTTCAAGAAAATCAAAATTGATGATCATGTCGCGGGCATTTTCATCGGTAATGCCCCCCACGAACCAGTTGCCGGTGTTGCGTTCCTCACGGGCGATGGTCACAAAATCACCGGGCTCACCATTCAAAACTTTCGATTGTTCCCAGTCGACTCCCACATCCTGAATAAACTGAAAAGCAGGTTGTCCTTCATAGTTTTCAATCAGGTCGGCAGCCATTTGGATGGGCGAATAGATCACCACATAAAGTGCCAGTTGTTGGGCCAGCGTGGTGTTCACCTGGTTATTCTTTTTCCACTGATCAAACTTGATATCAAAAATTCCGGGTGTAAAATCGATGGGGCCGGCCAGCATGCGGGTGAAAGCCACAATGGAAAGGTGCTCAGGTGGATTGCCGCCATCCTTTGCCCAGGCATTAAATTCCTGTCCGCGTAAACCTTCGCGGCTGACGGCATTGGGTAAAGTTCTCCGAATACCGGTAGCTTTGATCGGCTCATGGGCATCCACCGCAATTTGATATTTGGCCGCCGTTTCGAGCACCCTGCGATAATGGTTTACCATCCACTGTCCGTGGTGATACTCACCTTTGGGGATGATTTTACCCACATAACCCGTTTTAACGGAATGGATTCCGAGGCTGTGCATGAGTGAAAACGCCGTATCCAGTTGTTCATCATAGGTTCTCGGCGCTGCTGAAGTTTCGTGATGCATGATGATCTCCACACCCCTTTCTTTGCCGTATTCAACCACTTCTTGCAGGTTATAATCGGGATAAGGCGTTACAAAGTCAAAAACCCCTTCCCGTTCCTCAAATCCGATCCAGTGCTCCCAGCCGGTGTTCCAGCCTTCCACCAGCAATCCGCCGATGTCGTTGGCCGCCGCAAAATCGATCAATTCTTTGGCATGCTCAGTAGTCGCACCGTGCTTACCTCCTTCATAAGCCCAGCTGGATTTACCGAGGTGCATCTCCCACCAGATCCCGATATATTTCATCGGTTTGAACCAGGATACATCCCCTATTTTATTGGGTTCATTTAAATTCACGATCAGGTCCGATTCAATAAGACCACCGGCTGTTTCTGAAATCTGAATCGTTCTCCAGGGTGTGTTGAAAGGCAGGCTTCGTTTCACTTTGTAAACCGTCTTCTCCGACCCCACCAGATTGCTCTGCATCGAAAGGTTTTTGGTATCCACCTTCAGGGTCATTCCGGCATAATCGGTGAGGTTGGCTTCATGAATACTCAGAAAAAGACCATCGGCCGTTTCCATAGTCACCGGCGTATTCACGGCATTTTCAGGAATGAAAGTTTGCGCCAGATCGGGGTGGTTGGCTTTGCTCAGGGCATCAATCTCCGAAAATTTTGTGGTATTGTAAAGATGCTCATAGATGTCCCAGTCGCCGGGCTGCCACCAAACCTTGTGATCGCCGGTGAGCTTAAACTGCGTGTTTTCGTTCAAGATCTCCAGCTCCTGCAAACCCTCCTGTTCGGGAAACTCATACCTGAAACCAATGCCATCATTATACACTTTAAAATGCAAATCCAGCTTCCGGTTGGGCGTTTCCGTTTCCTGCAGGTTTAAAATCAGCTCGTTATAATTATTTTCAACAAAACGCTTTTCGCCCCAGGGCATTTCCCAGATCTCCTCCTGCTTTGCCATATTCGAACATAATACTTCAAATCCTTTTGCCAGTGCAGGCTGATCTTTCAAATCGAACCCCAGCAAGGAAGTATCGATCACTGTTTGTTCATTAAACTTTACCGTGTACGCAGGTGTACCCGAATTATTTAAGAGCACCTGAACCGCGACCATGGCATCGGGCGATTTGATGGTAAACATAGTTTGAGAATTTTGCCGGCAGCCTGAAATAAGCAGCCAGATCAGGAAAACGTAGAGGAGGTTTTTCATCGGAATTAATTTATTATCAACAAATTTAACCAGTAATTTTCAATAAGGCACTTAATTAATTCTTAAATCCAAAATAATCGGGTTACGCCTAAACATTTGCCCCAAAGGCTTGTTATTTCAGTAAAATCAATAATCATTAATAAAATAATATCAGGAGGAATCATGAGAAAAACATTGTTTTACATTTTAACCATTGCATTATTTTCTGCAATAAGCACCAAATCATTCGCGCATTGCGAAGTTCCCTGTGGCATCTATAACGATGAATTGCGGATTGCCATGTTGTATGAGCATTTCACCACCATCGAAAAGGCAATGAACCAGATCAACGAACTATCGGCTGCCGATGATAAAAATTTCAACCAGATTGTTCGCTGGATCACCACCAAAGACGAGCATGCAGATGAAATCCAGCACATTGCTACACAGTATTTCATTACCCAACGGATCAAACTACCTGAAACTACCGAAGGTGAAGCCTTTGATAAATATGTTGAGGAGTTGTCGCTGCTGCACCAGATCATTGTTTATGCGATGAAATCGAAGCAAACCACCGATGTGAAGTATGTGGAGAAATTAAGGATCGCCCTGAAGGCATTCGAAGACAGCTATTTTGAAGGCCAGCACAGGCATAAGATCGAAAGCGACGATCATTAAAAAAGTATTCTAACGCTTCAAAAAGAAGGCTTTCTCAAAAGTTTTAAGTTACTAAGAATGCCACTAAATCACAAAATCACAAAAATCCTCAAAAGTCTTAAAATCAAAATATACAGATTAGTGAGATTTAGTGCTTTTGTGACCCTGCCTACCAGACAGCAGGTTTGTGGCATGAAGTAAACTTATGAGACAGCTTCTTTTTTTGTTTGCACAAAGCAATGATCAACTGCCTAAATTCTTTGTTACTTTGCCGGATTAATTTCTGCATATGATCGAGTCGCATTTGGGTGAAATAGCTGCATTGATGACGGCCATGTTCTGGGCAGTGACCAGCACCTCCTTTGAGGCTGCTGGAAAACGGATCGGGTCGCTCACCCTCAACGTGATCCGGCTCTATTTTGCCTTTGCAATCTATACGGTTTACCTCTGGATCGTACGCGGATTACCCTTCCCAACCGATGCCACTTCAAATGCATGGATGTGGCTTTCACTTTCCGGACTGGTGGGCTTTTTGATTGGCGACCTGCTGCTATTCCAGGCTTTTGTGGTGGTGGGAGCGCGTATTTCGATGCTGATCATGGCATTGGTGCCGCCCATCACAGCCCTCACTGGCTGGCTCATCCTTGGTGAATCCCTCACACCCCGCGACTTTTTAGGCATGGCACTAACATTAACCGGCGTGGTGCTGGTAATTCTGAAAAACGAACACCTGGATCAAGAATCGGGCAAAAAGAAAAAACTGAAGTTCTCCTATCCCATAGTGGGTATTTTGCTTGCCTTTGGTGGTGCGGTGGGGCAGGCAGTCGGACTGGTGTTAAGCAAATTCGGGATGCAGGATTACAACGCTTTTGCTGCCTCACAAATCCGGGTGCTGGCCGGACTCA
This sequence comes from Bacteroidales bacterium, assembly GCA_020438105.1. Taxonomy (GTDB): domain Bacteria; phylum Bacteroidota; class Bacteroidia; order Bacteroidales; family JAADJA01; genus JAADJA01. Next base: position 8,413 of record JAGQVE010000044.1, on the reverse strand, counting down.
TCGGCTTTACCATTGTTTTCACCTTCATGCGCCGTTGGGGCCGCGTGTGGAAGGCATTTAAAAATCCTAAAGGAATTTTGTTTACCGGCATCGGTTCGGTGTTTGGACCTTTCCTGGGCGTTTCCTTTTCGCTGCTGGCGGTTCAGCATGCCGAGACGGGCGTGGCTGCCACCATCATGTCGATCGTGCCAATTTTATTGATCCCTCCTGCTGTGTTGTATTTCAAAGAAAAAGTGACCTTTAAAGAAATCCTCGGAGCTTTCATTGCTGTGGGCGGGGTGGCTATTCTTTTCCTTGCCTGAGATAAACTTTTGTTTTTTCAAAATGTTTGATTCCTATAGGATGGAGATCAATTTGTTTGCCCCTACCCTAAAGGGAGCAAATTGCCCTCCTGATTTAGATGATATAAGAATTAGGGATTAAAATTTAAAACAGGCAATGAAAATCAGTGCAAGGAATCAACTCAAAGGAATTGTAAAAAAAGTAAACGAAGGCAGTGTAAACACTGAGGTGGTCATCGAACTGGCACCCGGAGTGGAGATCACTTCGATCATCACCAAAACCTCTGCCGAAAGTCTTGAAATAGAAGTTGGCAAACAGGTGTATGCCGTGGTGAAAGCTTCTAATGTGATGGTGGGGGTGGAACACTAACTAGTTCGAAGTTCGGGGTTCAGGGTTCTGAGTTCTGAGTTCGGGGTTCGGGGTTCAGGGTTCTGAGTTCAGCCTGCCCGGATGAACAACCGTTCGGACGGGCCCGCCCGGACGACACCGGTCGGACGGGGGTTCTGGGTTCTGGGAAACAGCCTCGCACTTCTATTTTCAAAAAAACCTCTGCGTAACTCTGCGCCAACTCTGCGAAACGCTGCGTAAAAAAACTTGCAGACTGATTAGCCTGTTCTGTTTACGGATTCAGCAATTGATCAATATTTTCATTTTTAAGGATAAGCAATCCCAACCGCTCATCTGAAATGCCCTCTTTTAAATTAAAGCTAAACACAGGCTTTCCCTCCTTCACCGCCGAATCGAAATAGTTAAACTGTATGCCGGTTTCTTCCTGGAGTTCCTTTGCCAGTTCAATCAAATGGGAGGACAACAAAAACACCGACTGATTCCAGTTCAGAAATCCACGGATCACCAGCAAAGAGCCATCAAAGGCGTCTTTCACATTGGTTCCCCGAAATAATTCATCAAAAATAAAAAGGTTGCGTTTTTGCTTTTTGAGCAGTTGGGCGGCCTCCTTCACCCGCAGCACTTCGCTGTAAAAATAGCTGTAGCCTTTGCTCAGATTATCCGACACATTGATGCTGGAAAAAATCCGGTCGAAACCGGAGAGCATCATCGAACGGGCCGGCACCCCAAATCCCAAATGAGCCAGAAATACAGCCACACCGGCTGCTTTCAGGTAGGTTGTTTTGCCGGCCATATTGGGCCCGGTAACAAACATAAAAAAATGATGATCACCAAACTTCAGGTCATTGGGTGTGCAGTTTTTGACAAATAAATGCCGGAGCCCTTCCACTTCAAGTACAGCCTTTTCACTCTCCACAAAAGTTGGGAATTGAAGGTCGTACTTTTGATGGACTTTGGCCATGCAGATAACGAGGTCGAGTTCGTAAATGAGATCGATCAAAACTGCCATCTGCGCTTTGTGATCCTCCCGAAAAGCCTTATCAACCGTGAATATCGAAAGAAACCCAGGGGCTTCATCATCATCATCATTCTCCAGTATCTCTCGAATGAATTTCTCCTTCAGAATTTCACCCATCTGACTGATGATCCTTTTCAAAAATGGCGGCAACTCACTTCCCCTGACCTTCAAATAAAACTTGCTCAAATGCCGGAAAAGCAGGTAAAGATTTTTAATCCCCTCCTTAAAAGTTTTGTAATAGGAACGGTACATCACCCAATAACGAAGCCCTTCAAAATAATTGACGATCTTAAAATTGCTGATCACCGGATCGATATTGAGGAAATAATAATATTCCACCAGGTCCATCAGCTTTTGATTTAGCGGCAACTCCCAATCAGCCTGATGCTCGAGGATGAATTTGATTGCCTTATGTTTTTGGCGAACCAGATCAGGATCAAATTCAGGCTTCAAAAACTGCCGCATGAGCTTGTCTTTTCCGCCAGAAGTCTCCGTAAGATTGACCATTTCAAAAACACTTTTGCGATGAGGCTCCGATTCCAAAAGTTCAAGCTCCGTGATCGTTTTTCGGTCGATGTGAAGGGTGTGCATGATTACCAAAATGTTGGAATACAAAGATAGAGAATGCAAATTACCGGCAGCAGCACCGATGGTTTAATAATTATGGAAACAAAATCACTACGTCTAATGTACAAGTTTCAATTGAACACAGCAGTATTTTAAGGGTTATTAAGTCTATGAATTATTTTCGAAGTGGAATTTTGTTGTTGGCAGCTTTGGTCATCTTTTTATCCGGATGTCAGAAAGATCGTCCGAGTCCCTCCTGGGAAGTAGACCTGCTAACCCCGCTTGTTTCCGACACCATTCATGTAACGGATATTCTCGACAGCACTTTCTTTGATGTAAATGCTGATCAAACCATCTCTTTTGTTTTTGATGATGAGCTGTACAAACTCAATGTAGATTCGCTGGTAAAACTCCCCGACACCCTGTTTAGCTGGGGTTTTGGACTGGAGGCATTGCCCAATCCCATCACATTGCAACCGGGAGATACCATCATCAAGGAGGTGTTTGACTGGCCCCTCGATATTGCATCTTACGACATTAAAGGGATCAAACTGGTAGCTGCCCTGATCCGCTCCGGAGCAGTTGTGTTCGAGGCTTTTGATCAGTCGGAAAGCGACCTGGAGGTGGTGTTTGGGATTAATTCGGCAGTGCGGAATGAAACGGATACTTTCCTTGTGAAAGAGTCGGTTCCTACCTTTGAGAGCATCAGCAAATCGTATGATGTTTCGTATTATCGCCTTGATTTAACCGGCACCGATGGGGACACCATCAACATGCTCAACTATTACCTGGCGCTGATCGTCCACCCGGATGAACCCGGCCCGGTTACCCTTTTCCCCACCGATTCGTTTGCAGTGAATATCTATTTTGAAGAAATTATTCTGGATTATGCGCGGGGCTATTTTGGTCAAAACACTTTTCATTTTGGCCCTGAGTCGCAACCCATCGACTTTTTCAACGACCTGCAAATTGGCGGACTCTCCTTTGAGCAGGCGCAGGTTTTTTTGCGTTTCGAAAATTATTACGGACTGGAAGCCAACATCAATATTCAAGAGTTGACCGCCATCAACAACAGCACCGGAAACCAAAAAACGCTGGAAGGTTTGCTGGTAGGGGAAGATATGTTTGTGCCGCGTGGAGTGGAAAATGGCCTAGAATCCGGGAATGTGACGCCGGCCATCACAAACTTTGATTTTTCGGATTCCAATTTCCCGGAACTGATTGCCGTGATGCCCGATGAGATTGCATACACCATGACCTTTGAAACCAATGTGCTGGCCGATTCAACGCATTACAACAACTTTCTGTATTACGATTTCCCGGTTCAGGTGTACCTGCAGGCAAGGATGTTTGGGGGTATCCGGATCGACAGTTTGCTGGAATCGTCACGGATGGCGTGGAACGGAGAAGGCATTCAGCTTAATAATGTGAAGGATGGGAATCTGGTGCTGGCACTCAATAACGGCTTTCCGTTTAACCTGGATGTGAACCTCTATTTCCAGGACGAGAATTTCAACAATATTGATACACTTTTATACAAGGCATTTGCTCCCGGCGCCTTGCTTGATGCGGATAATGGCGTTGCGGAAGCCGTGATCACGCGTTTTCCAATACCGCTTGATGATCAGCTTCGGGAAAGCATTCCGGCGGCCAGTTATATTTATTACGAACTCACGGTTAATTCGGTGCTCAACGAGCATGTAGTCATTCATTCAACCGATTTTGTGGAACTGAAAGTGATCGGAGATTTCACCTATTTATTTGAGAATTGATGGGAAAAACAAAAGTGGGCATATGGATGATTTTGATGATTTGGGCAGGAAATGTTTTGGCTCAAATGCCGGGTTATACACCCTATTTCCCAACTTCTCAAAACAATGCCGGATGGAAATACAATTTGCGGGCTTTTTATTCGGATGATGCCAACAGCAATCATTTCACCAATGATTTTTTTGCTGCGGTGAATAGTTCGGAGCTGCTTACCGATGAAATGAAAGATGATCAGATCAACAACCTGAATGGTCAAACGTTAACCGGCCGGATCCGTCAGTCGGGGCTGGATGCCTGGTTCAATTCCAAACAAAAGCCTGGTTCCATGTTTTATTATTTTGGTGTCGATTTTCAAAATGTGCTCGACAGCCAGCTTGATTCAGATCTGATCCGTATTTTGCTGAAAGGGAATAAACCTTATGCCGGTCAAACCTTGTATATCAACAATTCAGAATATTTAAATCAATATTTCAACCGGATCAAAGGCGGTGTAGGATTTTATTTCGGATCGGGTGAAGTAGTCCATGCAGTAAGTGCAAAATTGGCCCTAAGCATTGGCCAGAATTACGATCAGGTTGGGGTTTCGGGAAGCAGTTTTTACACCCATCCCGAAGGGGACTACCTCGACTTAAGCCTGCACGCCGAAACACAAGCAGCCGATACCTCCTGGGGTAAACTGACCGATATCAATGGCCTGGGAGTTTCCACCGATCTGTATTACTCCATCCAAAAGGAGAAAGATTTTTATGCGGGCATTTGCATCCAGAACCTTGGATTTATAAGCTGGAGCGGTAATCCATTTGTGGCATCCATGGATTCAACATTTCGATTTAGCGGCATTTCAAATGATACCACCGGCAACCAGGATATTCCCACCAATTATTCATACGATAACCTCCGCCGACTGATTTTTGATAACCCCGATGATTCACCTTTTACCGAATCACTACCCATGATATTAAACCTGTCGGCCGGGAAATTTTTCAGTGAAGGGAAATTTTATGCCGGGCTCAATGCTTATTATTATCCTTCACTCATTTCAAACTACCGCCTCGAGGTATTTGGCACCTGGAATTTGAAAGATCAAATTAGAATCACACCTATTGTGGCTTTCAGCAGCTATTCGAAAATAAATTATGGCCTGGCAGCCGACTGGCACATCAGCGAACACATCATACTGAGGGCAGGCTCCACCTATCTTAATTCCTACTTCAGCAAAACCGCCATCGTTGGCCGGGGTGGATTTGTAAGCCTGCAATTTTTCTTTTAAGCAACGGATCCTTTCTGTTTTCTGTCTTTACTTCGTGATTTTCATATATTTGTAAAGCCAAATTTTCGCGTCATGAAAAAGTTATTCTTCAAAGCCATTTTAGTCGTTTTTCTTTTTGCAGGTATTTCTTCGTGTATTTTTGCCCAGATACAAATTGATACCAACACGACCTATGAACAGATCGTCAGTAAAATTCTTGGGCCGGGTATTTTAGCATATGATAATGTAACCATTCAGGGGGCCAATTGTGCAACGGCTGTTTTCACCAATGGAGCAGAAACACTTGTTAACATGAAAGACGGGATACTGCTGTGTACCGGAGATGCCACCCTGGCTGCCGGGCCCAATTTATCATATGATGCAGGTAAAAACAACAACAGGCCGGGGCATCCTTCACTTCAAGCAATTACAATTCAAACAACCTATGACGCTGTCGTGCTTGAATTTGATTTTCAGGTTCAAAACGATTCGCTGCGTCTTTGGTATTCTTATGGTTCAGAGGCGTATGACGAAAAAGTAAATACAAACTACAGCGATGTTTGTGGCTTATTTCTCACAGGACCGAATCCAATGGGTGGATTCTATTCTGATAAAAATTTGGCTATTATTCCCGGCACCCTCAATTCCACTGTTCAGGTTAACAATGTGAATAATGGATGGACTGAACCAGGCAATCCCCCGGTTGGGCCCTGTACCAATTGCGCTTATTATTTCTCAAACCTTGATACCACAGCCATGGAATATGATGGGTTTACAACAAAGTTACCTGCCTGGATTCCGGTTATTCCTTATGAGATTTACCACATCAAAATCGGCATTGCTGATGTTTCCAACCGGGCTTACGACTCAGGGCTGTTTTTGGAAGGAGATCATTTTGTATCACTGGGACCTCCGGAGTTTATCTCCTATGATTTTTTGAAAGCGGACAATCCTGATCTGCCCTTTGATATTGAGGGTGTTGTTTACGACAATGAGATCCATCTCACAGTCCCTTTCGGAACGGATGTAACAGGCCTGGTGGGTAGTTGGGAAGATGCCGGTGCCTGGGTATATGTGGGTGATAAAAAACAGGTGAACGGAGTTACCCTCAATGATTTTTCAAATCCTGTGCTTTATTCCTTGCAGGGAACAGGATCAAAATCGTGGTCGGTGCTGGTCGATATTTCCACGGAAGTTTCGGAACAGGCAAAATTAATGGTTCGGATTTACAGCACGGGAAAAGACATTGTGATTCACAAAGCAGCCGGAGCCACTGTTCAGGTATTTAATACCTCAGGCGTTAAAATCAGGACATTGGAATTATCTAATGACAGGGAGCGAATTGCCGGACTCAAACCTGGCTTATACATCATCCAAACGGAATTAAATGGAATAATCCATAAACAAAAAGTACTGATATCGAATTAATTATTAACTTTGAGAACAGTTTTCTCACCAAAATAAAACGATCATGAAAAAAGCCGTATTCTTTTTTACACTTGTTCTTTCTGCAAGCATTTTCATTTCACAAAGCACTTTTGCTCAAATCACCATCAATTCAGCTGCATCACCGGAAGAGATGGTTGAAAATCTTATCGGTTTGGGGGTATCTTATTCCAATGTTACCTATACAGGAGCCAATCAGGCAAGTGGTGAATTTTTGAACGGGAACACCACCAATCTGGGCATCGATGTCGGAATATTCCTAACTTCAGGTGCGGGATATAATATTCCGGGGCCAAATGTAACTTGCAGCGCAACAGCAGCTAATGGCTTACCCGGCGATCCGCTATTAAATACACTCACAACAGCAACTACCTACGATGCATCAGTCCTTGAATTTGATTTTATACCCCAAAATGACACCATTAAATGTATGTTTGTTTTCGGTTCGGAAGAATATAACGAATGGGTGAATTCCCCCTTTAATGATGTGTATGGTTTTTTTGTAAACGGACCACAACCTGATACAGGAAATTATGTGGATTTTAATATTGCCCTTATTCCCGGAACAGATGTGCCCATAGTGATCAACAGTGTGAATAACGGAAATGCATCTTGCGGAACTGTTCCAACCGGTCCCTGCACCAATTGTGAATATTATGCAGATAATACCAATGGATTAACGATAGGCTACGATGGATTTACTGTTCCGATTGAAATGCAGATCATTGTCGTTCCCGATGAAACCTATCATTTTAAAATTGCCGTTGCTGATGCAGGTGATGGAATTTACGACAGCGGTGTTTTTATCGAAGGGCAAAGCTTTAAGAGCCTGGGAGCCCCCGAATTCCTGAATTTCAAATTTCTGGCCGAACTGAATGAAGGCCTCAATGAAGATGTGGAAGGGTTCATTGAAGGCAATGATGTTTACCTCACTGTTCCGGCAGGCACCGATGTAAGCTCCCTGATTGCCACCTATGAGGTTCGTGGTGTGGAAGTTTCAGTAAATGGGAATATACAGGTGAATAGCATAACTCCCAATAACTTTATGGGCGACCTAATTTACCACCTCGACGGTTATGCCGAGCAAGACTGGACTGTGCATGTGGATATCAATACCGGCCTGGGTAAAGTATTATTCCAAAAGGTGATCATGGGTCCTAACCCGGCACCCGGTAAATTTGAAATCAGGAATGTGGCTGATATGGATGTTCAGGTAATCAACGCTCAGGGTGTGGAGTTTTACAACTCAGAAACTTTTGGACATCAAAAAAACATTCAACTTGACAACCTCACTTCAGGGGTTTATTTTGTGGTTTTGAGTAAAGCCGGTAAAACAGAAACGCGGAAGATGATTGTAAAATGATCCGTTGATCAGCGATAATCACTTTTCACCAGCACTTTATCGGTTTCCCAGATTCCAATTAATTTTTCTTTTGGGATGGTATCGCCATTTTCATCCAGGAATTCTCCCTTTTCATTTTTTTTGATTACCATCATTTTACCCGAAAGAATAGCTTCAGTGATCAATAGTTTGAGTTCCTCCCTGCTCGCCTCAGGGTATTGCAGCCCTATTTCAATGCCGATCTGATTGTTATAAAGATCCATTTCAGACGCCACCGCATCATGGGAGTTGTAAATGCCCTTCTTTTTTGCTTTTTTTAACTCCAGATAATTTCCTTTTTCATGTGCCTTTCCAAGTCGGAGCGCCTTATTTTCACTGATCTCCTGTGCCA
>JAGQVE010000043.1:18538-35511 GCA_020438105.1 Bacteroidales bacterium | reverse complement strand
GATTGAATGTTCAGGCCCTTTTCGATAACATCGACAATGTATTTGAAGGGGTAGAATCGCCTTATACCTACGACCGCGCTACCCTTTTTGTAAAAGGCGGGGATTCAAATTATATCCGGGAAGAGGATAAGGATTTGATCCTTGCAAAATTTCCAGGCGCCATTTTTAAAACCATCATTGGGGCCTCACATTGGGTGCATGCCGATAAACCGGATGAGCTTTGTGCTGTGTTCAGTGAATTTTTGGAAAAGGAGTGTGAGTTTAATATAAATAAATAGATTAATAAAAGTTTAATAAACTTGCGATCTTATCTTTCGTAGATTTGTTTTAATATTTTACCTATGGAACTAATTATGAGCCCCGAAATTAATTTTTATCAGAAGGTTAAACATTTAATAATTGCTGTTTGTGCTCTTTCATTTTATCCCCTGTATTGTCAAATACCATCTTATAATGATAAAACCACATTAAATGAAAACATTTATGATCTAAAAGCCTTCAATACAGTTTCCAACTATTTGCTCTTAACTGCTAAAGGTAAACCCTTTGAAGGAAATATAAATCAGTACACCTTCTATGAATCTTATTATAACTATATATATCTTTTGAATGAGGAGCTAAAGGTAATTGATAGTCTCGTACTAAAACAAATGGCTGGATATGAATTAATGGTGTTTAAAGCATTTATTAGCAACAATGACCAGGTAATACTTACCGGCAGGGCATGCGACACAATAACCCAAAAGTTTAATTATTTCGCGATTAAACTTGATAGTCAGTTTAATATTGTGGATGAGTTTCTTTACGGTGATACAGAAAATTCCGAAAACGTTAAAACTATTATTAATTCTGTTGATGGGAATATACTTTTTTACGGGCTAATTAATCATGAATGGGACAAAGAAGATGCTGATGATGAATATGTTCAGTTTTATACGGAAATTGATTTTGATGGCAATGTTATAAGTTCAATTATTGACACAATGGACTTTAATTTGGGTTGGCTGCGTACAGTCGGGAACTCCGGAATATATCACGGAAGAAGCCCTGGTTTAATATATGCATTAAATAGCAATTTTAGTATAACCGATACATTTGATTTTCCGGTTGAAAATTTTGAAGATTACAGTTATAAAAACTTTGAAGGAGACAGTTATTTTATTTTGGGTGATCTTTTAATACCTCCGATATATCCTTCATTTGATACTGATATTTCCTTTTTACTTGTTGATTCCCAGGCGGAGTTATTATCCGCTCAAGCTTATGGTGCCGAGGATACCATTGATCGATTTCCTAATATCGATTTCAGATATACTGATACATTGTTTATTTGTGGGATTAAAAATTATAATAACGGATATGGTGATTCGTGGGTATCGCTTTATAAAACAAATTTAGACGGAGTAAAATTTTATGAAAAGTACATTGGGGGATATGGAAAATATAGTTCAAGTTTTGTACTTGCTACTGATGATGGAGGATGTATTATTGTAGCCTCATGGTGGGATTTTTATACTTATCCTGAATTATGGATTGATAAAACAGTACTGTTTAAAGTGAATGCTAATGGTTTACTTACGAGTACATTTCCAAGCAGGTTTATGGAAGAAAATTATAATATTTTAATTTATCCAAATCCGGGTAATGAAGTATTTAAGGTAAATTCAGATTTGACTGATCTTACAATTAAGCTATTTGAATTATCAGGCAAGTTCATTCTGGAGCAATCCTTTGACCGGCAAGTCAGCATCAATACATCAAACCTCGAAACAGGAACCTATATTTATTTCATTTACCAGGATAAAAAACAAGTGAAGTCGGGGAAATGGATAAAGGCAAATTAATTGTTTTAAGCCTCCATTTCAGCTTCCCGTTTGCGGTACACCCTTTTCGAAATGGTAATGCTTAGTTCGTACAATCCCATCAGTGGGATACAAACCAGTATCTGGCTGAAAATATCAGGTGGAGTAATTATGGCCGATAAAACCAAAACGATCACCAGCATGATCTTCCGGTTTTTCTTGAGGAAGGCCGGTGAAACGATACCTACTTTGGTAAGGAAATAAACCAGGATCGGTAACTCAAACACAATTCCCACCGCGATGGTAACCGAAAGCACCGTGCTGATATAGGAATTCAGATGGATTTGATTGGGAACCTCAGCACTTACCTGGTAGGTGCCTAAAAAGTTGATGGTAAGCGGAACAATGAGGTAGTAGGCAAATAAAACCCCCAAAATAAAAAGCAGCGAACTCACTAAAACCGCTCCCCGGGAGTATTTTTTTTCGCCGGGCTTTAGCGCCGGCATGATAAAGCGCCACAACTCCCAGATCACATAAGGAGCTGCCACGATCAATCCGCCGATAATGGCCACATACATGTGGGTCATAAACTGCCCCGACATATTGATGTTCTGGATACTGAGGTTGAGTTGGCCAATGCATAATGAATCGATATTCAGCAGATCACCGGCCTTGCAAAACAGCCGGTTGGTAATAAAATCTGCATTTTTAGGTGCAAGGATGATATAATCGAAAACAAATTTTTTGGCAATGAAAAGGGCAATGGCTGCCACAAGTATTGCTGCCAATGACCTGAAAATATGTGCACGCAGTTCTTCCAGGTGCTCCCAGAACGACATCTCAGATTGCTCCGGTTCTTCTTGTTTATGATTTTTTTTATTGGAAACTTCCTCGTGCATGGGTGCAAAGATAAATCAATCCGTGCTTTTGCAAACTAAACTTTCATGGTTAATGAAATCAAAATATAAATGAGCAGAATAAAGGGTGCTGCTGCAAAATAGAGGAGCAGGATGAGTAAAACCGAAAGTATAAGGAATATGTACCGTGCCTGATTTTGCATCCATCTTAGTGATTTGAATTTAAGCGAAAGCAACCGGAAGTCGGCAATGAGCAACCATGAAAGAATGATGATGAGTGCCAGCAGTGAAACGGGGTTTAAAAGTCCGCGGTGGAGATATGCCATTTCGATGCCCAATAAATTGCTCGTTTGCAAAAGGATGAGCGGCAATGAAGCCACAAACATGGCATTTGCCGGCGTGGGCAGGCCATAAAATGCTTCTTCCTGCCGTGGATCAGAATTGAACTTTGCAAGCCGCAGGGCCGAAAACATAGGAATTATAAAACCGGCAAAGGGAATCAGCAGTTGGGTTGGTTCACTGGTGACAAAAGTGCCCAGGCTCTCTTTCAACAAGGCAAATAAAACAGCTCCCGGCACCACCCCGAATGAAACCACGTCGGCAAGGGAATCCAGGTCCTTTCCAATTTTTGAAGTTACTTTTAACAAACGTGCAAAAAAACCATCCAGAAAGTCCATCAGTGCTGCAATTCCAACAAACAAGGCTGCTAATTGCAAATCACCCTGAAGTGCGAAAACTAGGGCGATACATCCACTGAAAAGGTTGAGCAGGGTAATAAAATTGGGAATATGTTTTTTCATTCACTTGTCGTTCTGAAAACAAAGGTAAGGATAACCTAAAAATGGTTGCCGTAAATTCAATTAATCCATTAACTTTGTCGATCAAAGGATCAAAAAATAATGTCAGGCTTTACTGAACTTAGCCCGAAGAAGTTTGATTATGATTTACCCTCCGAAAAAATTGCTCAATATCCATTGGAGGAGCGTGACCAGTCTAAACTTCTTTATTATCGGGCCGGCGAAATAGATACTCGCCAATTTAAGGATATTACGGGACTTCTTCCCGAAAATTCATTGTTAATCTATAACCAAACCAGGGTTATACAGGCGCGGTTGTTTTTCTTTAAAGAGAGTGGTGCCAAAGTAGAGGTATTTTTACTTGAACCGGAAACTCCTACGCGGGAAATCAACAAGGCTTTTGAATGTAAGTCGCCGGTATCCTGGAATGTACTTATTGGCAATTCGAAGAAATGGAAATCAGGATTGTTGTCCACGCAATTTGAAATTGATGGAGAACCAGTTACGCTGTATGCCGAGCGGCATGAGGAAAACAAAAAAATTGTTTATTTCTCGTGGGTTCCAGCGCAATATTCATTTTCTGAAATTATTGAACATTTCGGTAAAACACCGCTTCCGCCCTACATGAAGCGAGATGCTGAAGAAAGTGATAAGGATCGGTATCAAACTATATTTGCACTGCAGGAAGGTTCTGTTGCCGCACCCACTGCCGGGTTGCATTTTACTCCTGAAGTTTTCAAAAAACTGGAAAAAAAAGGGATTAAAAAAGCGGAAGTTACCCTGCACGTCGGTGTTGGAACCTTTAAACCGGTTAGTTCGGATAACTTGCTGGAGCATGAAATGCATACCGAACGGATTTACATTCCGCGAAAAACAATCGAGTCAATAATTAAGCAGGAAGGCAGTCCGGTTGTGGTTACCGGAACCACGTCTATGCGAACCATCGAAAGTTTATACTGGCATGGTGTTAAGTTGTTGGTCGATCGCAAAGCTCCCACACAAATCCATATCCATCAGTGGGATCCGTTCAATAACAGGTATGATAAGGATATCAGCAAGGCAGATGCTTTGAATGCGGTTTTGAATAGGATGGACGAAGAAGGACTGGATACGATTTCGGGTGAAACACAATTGATGATCATTCCGGGATATGATTTTAAGATTTGCGATGTGCTTATTACCAACTTCCATATGCCCCGCAGTACACTGTTAATGCTGGTTGCTGCCTTCATCGGGGATGATTGGGAAAAGGCCTATCAATATGCCCTTGAAAACGATTTTCGGTTTTTAAGCTATGGCGACTCCTGCCTGTTTTTTAAAAAAGAAATTACAGCTTGAAACCTCCCGTATTCATAGTAACAGGTGTTTCGGGAAGTGGTAAAACCACTTTTCTGCGAAGCTTGTACAAGGCCTTGAGCCGTGAGCACATTGATGTGGGAGGTGTTTTATCGGAAGGAACATGGAAAAATGATAAAAGAGAAAGTTTTGATCTGGTTGATCTGAAAGGAGGTGAGCGCATTCGTTTTTGCCAGCGCGAACCCGACAAAAACTGGGACATGATCGGACCTTTTTATATCAATCCATTGGGTCAGGCCTTTGGCGAAATGGCGCTTTTTATTGAATATTTGCAAAACAGCAAGTTAATCATCATTGATGAAATCGGCCCCCTGGAATTACAGGGAAAAGGCTGGGCAAAGGCTTTCGAAAAAATTCTGAAAGAATTAAAGGTGCCAATCGTAATTTCTGTAAGAGAAAAGCTGGTTGATGAAGTGGTTGTGAAATGGGATCTGAGCATAATTCACAAGGTATCGCCGGATCATGATCCACAGATTTTTTTCAACCTGATAAGGGAATATCTTTAATTCTTATAAAAATCCTCCTGAATAATTTTCTTCTCAATCAATGATTTCAGAACGATCTCGGTCATTTCACTTTTGAAATAAAACTCTTTGCTCAGATCAGAAACATAGGCTTTCAGCCGCATTTTTAAAACCACCCTTTTGTCTTTGATCTCATTAAAAAAGAGCACCACGATGGGCTTATTCAGGTAGATATATTTCGAAATCTGGGCAGCTTCTGTGGCTATTTCGCGCACCTGCTCGGTATTGATATCAATGGGAAGATAAAGCTCGGCTACCACCTGGCAATTGTTTTCACCCGAGTTTGAATTACTTACATACTGAATCATAAATTCGCTGTTGGGAACCGTTACCAGTGAATCATCGGGCGTTACCACCTTGGTGGACCGAATCCCGATTTCAACCACCTCACCATAATATTTCCCTGCTTCAATTTTATCACCTATCTGAAAGGGTTTGTCGAACATAACCACCAATCCGCCAAAAACGTTTTTGAGCAAATCCTGCGCTGCAAAACCAACAGCTACGCCAATACTTGTAAAAAATGCAAATAAAGTGGCAGCCGGCGGGTTAAAAATTCCGATGACAATCACATAAATAACAAAGATCCAGGCAAGGATGCGGAAGATCGGGATGATCCGTTTGATGGTAAAATCGTATTTCGGATATCGGATGGCAAGGCTGCTGATAATACCGATAAGCACACGGATTATAAAATATCCTAATATGATGAATATGAGCGACCAGATGATTTTTGGAATTGATACTATTTCTGATATTTGAAGCGGACGAAGTGCCTCTTCATCAGTGGATGCTTTTCCCTTTTGGCTAGCTTTGGTGGTGTCTGCATTTTTTTTGGCGGAATCAACTGCTGACACTTCTACAATCTTCACCAGCGAATCGGGGATCAACTGCTGCCCTGCTACTTTATCAGTTCCTGAAAAACCCAATAGCAGGCTTAGGATGAATACCATGCCGGTAAATTGTATTTTATGTCGAATGGTATTTTTCATCAGTGCAAAATGTTTAATAAATATAAATGCTCCACAACCTGCCGGTAAATAATCGGGTTTATATTGTACACATTGTTTTGTTTTACAATGATACCGTCATCGCTAAGCTGAACCATCAGGAGCTTACTTTTATCTTCGGGAATGCGGAAAAGCCGTGCATGTTTTTCATAACTAATGCCATTGTGCAAAACGATATTTTTCAGGATCATTAGCTTGCTATCCGTCATGGAACCGAGGAAATTAAAATAATCGCTGCTCAAATATTCAATAAAAACACTATCCTCGGTTACCTGGGCTGTGGAGCGCATCCAAAATAAAAAGGCTTGCGATAGATTGCCTTTCACGATTTTATGCATGCGGGCAAAGTATTGATTTTTCAGTTCTTCCTGATCTCCAAAATCGGTTTGTTTTTTAAAACTTATCAGTGTTTTTTTCTGGGTTTCGGGAAGGAACATCAACCTGTACCCACTGATGTTGTGGCGGCGCTCGATGGTTTTTACTATTTCTTCATCTGTAAAATCACTCAGGCGGACATGGTACCCGAAATAATCGGAAATACCTATTGTTTTGTCGAGGTAATTCCATGAATAAATATGGCAGGTTGCCAGCCAGAATACCTGTTTATTGGTGTCGGAAATATGCTGTAACAACTTTAATAAATGATCAAATCCATTGATCCGTGATTCGAATAATTTCTCCAGTCCGTCGATGATGGCAATTTTACGAGTTCCTGATTTTTCAGAAGAACCGGAATCTGAATCAAATTTGGTTTTGGATTGGATTTCGTCAAGGAATTCATTCACATCACCATTCGGATCGGGAATAAAAGTTAAAACTTCTTCCGTGGTCAATTTCAGTTTGAGAAAGCGGTTAAGCAAGGTGGTTTTTCCCCAACCCTTTTCGCTGATAATAGCTGTGGGGGCAAATTTGCCATCTTTCCAACGGGTATAGGCAAGTTTAATTTTATCAATTGACTCACTTCGGGGAGTGTATAGTTCAAAAGTGGTTAACGGCTCAATTTTAAATAATCGTTGATAGATAAACGGAAGCCGGTTGATCGCCTTTTCCGTTTCGGTGAGGTAATCCGAAACATCTGAGGAAATATAATTACGTTTATCCTCCAGGGTAAATTGTTTTCTGATCCTGATGGATGACTCCCGGATAAATGAAACTGATCGCCAGAGCAAAGTACGAATTTGGGGTAAAAACCCCTGAATATAGTTCCAGATTTTAGCTTTAATTTCCCTTGATTTTTCAACTGCCCTGGCCTTGGTGATCCGCAGGTTGATCTGCATGGCACTTTCGTTGTCAGTGATTTCCGAGAGGTTTTGAGTGAGTTGCTCAATTTCTGCATTGAGCTTTGTTGCTTCCTGAGCCGAAAAATTGTCAAGCATTTTAATAATGTCTTCCAGCTTATTTTCAGCACGCTTCATTCCGTCAAACCCAATTTTGGTAGCCTCGGTAATTTCCTGTTTCTCCTCAAAAAAACTAATGCTCGTTTTCAGACTGTAATTTATAATTTCCGGGATTTCTTCAAACCTGTTCTGAATTTCCTGCAAATGGCGGGTAAATCCCTGTTTTAGCAAAGGAAACGCCCTCATAAAATCGGGCATCATTTGAAAAGCCACCAGGGTATGAGGAGCAATTTTGGCCATTTCCGATTTTTCGGTTGGCTTTGAATAGTCCGGGTCCTTTTTGATATATCGATTTTGAGAAAGCTCATCAAATTTTTGTGCAGCATCTTTTTCAAAGCTATCAATCTCAGCAGGAATATTTGAATCAAGAATGATCTTTTTTACATCAGGAACCATCTTTAACACAAGCTTTCTTTTCACCTCGGTACGCAAAGTTTCGAGTTGAGGAATAAAAGATTTGGCAAGGATATCGTTACCTTTTTCAAAAATTCCGAAACTGCTTGTTATGGTTTCACGGGCGATTTGCAATCTTTCATCCAGCGGGCTTCTGAAGCGGGTTTGAATATAGTTTGAAAAGTCAATATTACGCTTCAGAATATCATATTTCAGTTCGCTTATTTCCAGATCCAGTTTCCAGTCGTCAGATAACACAAACATGGTATTATGCCAGTTGTGCACCTGGTTTCTGTATTTTCGCTGAATGCGGTTTAATGCAAAAAAAGTGGCCTGGTTGCTGTATAGTTGTTTTAAATTTCGGTTGGGTTTGGATGAGTCAATACCATGATTGTCAAAATTCTGTACCGATTCCCGGATCGACTCTTCCACCGATTTAATCAATGTTATTTCCTGGTTTTTTAAGTTGGATTTAGCTTGTTCAACCTGATTTATTAGCTCAGCAATGGGGTTAGATTTATCCAGATCACTCAGGTTATAATTTACCTGAGCTAGCTTTTCAACGGTTTCGCTTACTACTTTGCTTACATCCCAGGCAGCGAGCATCAATCCTGAAATGCGCTGAAAATACCTGTCAACTATAGTGTCGTTTTGTTCAAGTGGTTTAATAACCAACTCAGACAAGATGTGGTTAGTTTGAAGGTTACCGAAATCCCTTTTTTTAAACAGGTTTTTATAAAAAACAGTGGCTTGAAGCTTAAGCTTTTGGAAATACCTTACTAATAGACTTTGATTTTCATCGGGTTTAGAAGTCAAAGGTTTGGACGGTTTTTCATCCGGCACGGGTAATCCAAAAAGCCGGATAATTTCATTCCTGAATAGTTCCAGATTTTCCTGGAACTTCGGATTGGGTGTTTCCTCCAGGTTTTCATCCAAAAAATTTCTTATCTCATCGTAAACTTTTTCAGATTCGAAAAGCAATTGGGATGCGCTTCCGAGCTTGCCAGCATGCTCAATTTTTTCAGTATAGCTTTGTATTTGTGTTAAAACTTCGGAGGCAACCTCAAGATATCGTTTTGTTTCGGTTTCGAGCGAAGCACCAAAGGTCTTTTTAAAAACCGCAATTACATCCTGATCGAGGTTTTCTTTAATTTGATTGGAATTCGACTGCGCCATAAACCATTAACAATTATTCGGGAAAAAGTATTTGGAAAAATTATCATTTACGAAGTAAAAGTAAGCATAATTCAGAAAATTTTGGTTATGAGAAGCTTTGTTGGATGAAATAGCAAAAGAATAATTTTGCAAAAAGTTTACCCAAAAGGGTATTTTTGCGGCATAAAAAAAACGATGGATAAAGGTATCACGGGGATCATATTAGCCGGAGGAAAAAGCAGCCGGATGGGAAAGGACAAGGGTTTTTGCACGATTGATGAAAAGCCGCTGATCCGTTATGCCATCGAAACCCTGAGCGAAGTTTGCGATTCAATTATTATCGGAACCAATAATCCGGCCTATGATCAATTTGGTTTTCCGGTTGTGCCTGATAAAATTTCGGGTAAGGGTCCGGTGGCAGGGATTTTTTCATGTTTAAATGAATCAAAAACAGCCGATAACTTTATACTTTCGTGTGACATGCCGCTCATGACATCGGATTTTGTAAAGTTTGTTGTTTCGAAAAAAGCAGATTACGAGGTGGTGATTCCGATATTTAATGGGATGGCTGAACCGCTTTGTGCATATTATCATAAAAACATCACATCCACGCTGAAAGCACAGATCAAGGCTGGTGTTTATAAAATTCAGGAGGCAGTTAAGCCACTGAACACCCTATTCCTGGAGATTGAAGATTCAAATGTTTTTAATGACAGCAAGCTGTTCATGAATATAAATTCGGAGGTTGATCTGGGGATTGCAAAACGATTATTAGAATCGCAGAATGACTGAGGAACTCCAACATAATATCCCCGTTCCATTAAGTTCAGTTTGGCTGAAAGCCGCCGTACTGGGAGGCTTGTGGGCTTCGGTAGAGATCATTATTGGTAGTTTTTTTCATAACCTGCGCATCCCATTTGCCGGAACCATTTTGGCTGCAAACGGCACCATTTTAATGATCGCCTTTTACCAGATGTGGCCTGAAAAAGGGTTGATTTGGCGGGCAGGACTGATTACCGCCCTGATGAAATCGGTGTCGCCAAGCGCGGTTATCCTTGGACCTATGATCGGCATTATGACCGAAGCGCTGATCGTGGAGTTATTTATCCGGTTTTTGGGAAATAACCTGCTTTCTCTTTCTGTTGCCGGTGCATTGGGCGTTTCGAGCGCCTTGATCCACAAGGTTGTAAGCTTGATTATTTTGTATGGATTGAACATCGTAAAATTGTATGTGGACATTTTTAACTGGCTGGCAAAACAGGTTCAGATTGAGGAGCCTGACCCCTGGATGCTTTTGGTGATTGTAACCCTGGTTTATTTATTATTTGGTATTTCGGCAGCTATTATCGGATACAAAGTAGGTAAAAATGCAAGTGAAAATGGATATGATAAGCAGGGATTTTTACCCCGGAAAAATGAAAAGAATAAGCTGTTTACCCTCGATCCTGATCAAAATTTTACCGTGGTACTTTTTTATTTACACCTGATCATGATCCCTTTGGGCTTAATTATTCTCAATTACCTGGAATTGCAGTTCGGGATTTTATTTATTGCCATTTATACCACCTTTTGCATAACCTGGTACAAGCGCTCATTGCGGCGACTTAAAAAACCGGCCTTTTGGGGTCAGCTGATCATTCTTACCTTTTTGGCTTCTCTTTTCTGGAATGGCTTTCGATCCGATGGTTCCTTATTTGAATCCGAAGGATTGATCATCGGGCTGGAGATGAACCTGCGGGCTTTTTTCATTGTAATTGCCTTTTCATCATTTGGCGTAGAATTGCGAAATCCGGTTATCCGGGATTATTTGTCGACCAAAGGTTTTGATAAAATTTATACCGCACTCGGGCTTTCTTTTACCGCCCTTCCTGTGATCATCGAAGCCATGCCCAAACCAAAGGTGATCCTGCGTCATCCCATCAACAGCTTTTCCCTTATGATGATTCACGCACGGGAGTGGCTCGAGGTTTTTGGGAAAGGTAAAGGGTGACGATTAGTGTAAATCATCTATTGACTTAGGTCATCGCAAGATGACGAGAGGAAGTGGTGAATCGGTTGGATTAGAATTAAAGTTGAAAATTCAGTGATTAGACTTATTAGAAATTAAATTGCAGGATAATAGGAGTATATAAAATCTCAAAATTCCAATACGGATTATCTGAATTTGAATGATAATACTCTCCAACTTGGATTCCATGTCCGATTTTTATTCTTTCCCATCCATAAAACAATTCCCCCTCAAATCCCCGAAATGCATCGGTTTCACCATAATAAGCAATAAATCCACCCGCATCTAAATAAATGGTTTTATTTAGATATATTCTATAGAAAATATCAAACTTAGCTATTTCGGAAGGTTCATCGAAAAAGTTTGATGCTCGTAATCCCATTGAAATTCCGGCTCCAAAACCCAGGTATTGGTTAAAACAATAAGCATATTTATAACCTAAATAAACCGGTACCGAATATGTGATAGCCTGCTGGTTATTATTATTCCAATATAAGAAGGAATCCTTTGAATTTGTCTCCTGTCCGACAAGATTCGGAACTAAAAATAAAATGAGAGCAAATGCGGCAAGAAAAATTCGCATAATCTTTATTTAAAAACTGGTTTTTATGGAATGTTAAAATTATACAATTTTATCAAAAAAAAATTATCCAAGTTTAAATAATCAAATTATCCATACCTTCATTATGATCCGGTTAATTGCGCCCGAATGAGTTCGGAATAAAATTCTAAAATGATTCTTGGGTTTTGAAATTATGCAGTGACGAAAATCAATGGATGATTAGACAAAGAGCTCAGCTCATTGAAAAAAAAGCATGATGAAAAACCTTACATCATGCTTCGTGTATATTAGCCCGGATGGCTTTGGATTAAATTACTAATCCGATACCAGGTGTGAATAATTTCGATAATCATACTGGTCTTTATACCAATCTGCATACTCTGATCCTCCTGATTCGGCCCAGGAGGCAAACTTTGTATATCCAAGATTGATTGCATGTTTTTCAATCGGGTAAACAAAATCATGAATGATATTGATGCCCCAGGGAAGATTGGTTACATTTTTATAATACCTTCCGTTTGTAGGATCACTGGTATCATCAGCAGTTCCAAAATAATTATAATTCGCCAGGTCAGTTGGTGGGAAGTTTGACATATGAACCTCTCGTCCCCGGTCGAGATCAACAAACATAAATGGATTGTAGTTCATAATATCGGATTCAAATTGTGGAGTACTGTATGTAATGATTAACCTAAATTCGACAGCAACTTCATTTTTCCAGGCATTGTCAAAAACAATAATCACCGCTTTGCCCTGTCCGTTTTCCAGGCCATTGGCAGCGAGATTGATCATGCTTTCTGTTAGGTTATAACCTGTTACCTGATCAATCAGGGATTTATCCATGTCGATTTCAATTCCGAATCCGTTTTTGAGTGATCCACCGATGTTTTTAATTTTAAAATCCCAATAGGTTTCTACAGCTTTATCGTCAGCATTTAATACATTGGTGAAGCGGTAATTGATCACCAGGTCATTAAAGTCATAGTCGCCCTGGTTAGGCCACAGATCTTCAAAAGCATAAGTTCCCCATCCATAGATTGAAGGAGTATATGTATCGTAAGCCCGGTCAGGATCATCGGGATATTCATCATAAAAATCAATAATTCCATCATCATCCGAATCCTGCTCTTCAATCTGGGTTTCGTCAAGTGGCAGGGTGGCCAGGTCATGAATGTATTTATTGGTAAGCGTGTACCGGTCTTCCCAGCCCCCTGTGGTTGTATCCATAATAAATATTCTGCCATCATATCCTACATTAGAGGCCCACCACAGCTCCTGATTGTTGTCGAAAGTGAGCGAATTAGGATAGTTTGGTAAATTATCGGACGAAATCCTTGTGGCATAAATTTTATTTCCTCCACCAAAATCACATTTATATAATCCGGATGTGCAGGAAATATACATTCTCCCGTTTTCAGCAAAAACAAGATCGCCACCATCCAGTTCATGCAAACCGATGAGCTCATAGTATGAGATCATATTCCCATTGTCAGGGTTAATTAGTAATACCCATTGGTTGAAAGAATAATAAAGCATACCGTCATTTATATTGTAGCCGAGGCGCGGTCCCTGATAATAAGTACTTCCCTGGGTCGACCATGAATCCTCATTGATGTCGTATGCATAAAGCCTATAAGGATAATTGATACCTACGGTATAAAAGATCTCCTCGATGGGGTCAATGGCGCAAGCCCAGCTACCTCCCGAAGTGGATGGCATCGTGGTAACCATGGTTCGTTCTCCGGTTAGTGGATTCACTGTGAAAACGTCGCGAAGGCTGTTTACACCGTACAACATATCGGTTGGATCATCACGGGTGCTTTTGTGTCGTATAATTTCCTGATTAAAAGTAGCTGTTGCTTTCTGACTGGTAAGTGGTAGTGTAGCTGTGCTGTAATGGCCCATTTCATTTTTAACAATAAACAGGGAATCACAATAATTAGGCAAGGTAAGATTGACAGAAAAGTTAGGATCATCTGTTACCCTGGTGTGATTGAGGTTATTCAAAATATCTACCAGTATCCCGGTTTGATCGGTTGCATTCCCATCATCGCCCTGTGTTGTAACATTGATCGTTTTGCCTTTTGAGTCATACAGGTAAATTTCATACTTGGTATTTCCACTCTGTGTTGATTTAAAAGTTTCAATATTAACCTCAAAAACCGATGCGGTTTCGTAATCAAAGTCGGAAGGAATGTCAAGTTTTAAAATATCTGATTCAGGTATATCCGGTTCCTCTATTTCCAGTTCAGAGTCCTTAATACAACTTGTAATGAAAATAATGAGCATGGATAAAAACAATGCAATAAATGCAGGAGAAAATCGGTGTGATTTCATAACAATTCTTTTTGGGTGAAGTAAATGGGTTTAAACTAATATAACAGACACATTTATACCTCAAACTCGCAAATATTGTTACATTCACAACATAGTGCACCTAAAATTTAGGAAAATGAAAAGACGAATTATCCTGAAATATGAAAATATCAGAACTCCTTCCAATTATTTTGTAATGAAAGAAACGGCCTAGTTTTCAGTTAGCCCTTCCAATGTATCTTCAACATCGCCTGGGGTGCTCACGATTTTCATAAATTGACTCATGCTCAATTCAGGCCAGTGCAATGCAAAGCGGTATTTACCATGCAACATGGTGGCTTCTTTTCCCTGGATAATGATTTCGTAGGGCATTGCTGCAATGTTTTCAGGGCCAATGATCGGCAGAAAATGAGATTCACCCTCCTCAGCATCAAGCAGGCCAACCCCTATCACAGCAATTTCCTGATCAGCAAATACCACCTCATAAACTTTAACCGCATTGCCTTTTTGAGCTTCCAGGTTTTTGCGAATGATTTTTAATCCTTCCTCAAAAGATGAAAACGTATTTAGCTCAACAGGGTTGGTAAAATAAGGCATCATCATCATGTAATGGTAGTCCTTCAGGTCATCGGGTTCTTCGCCACCTCCGAACCCGGTCATTTCAGTGCCAACGGAGTTCATGGCGGTTTTTACATCATTCTCCACCTTCGTGAGTTGGTTTTTGTAAGTATCAGCTTCATCCATCAGATAAGCATAAAACAGGTACATGGGATTTAGGAAAGAAACCTGTGTTTTACCGTCTTTTTTCACAAAGCCCACTTTTAAAACACTTGCCAGGGCCCCCCGATCCTTTACTTTCAGGCAAATGTCCTGCAAGTCTTTTCGGGTAAAAGCGATCACATACCAGTCATCATTCGAGCCGGGATTATATTCACCGATAACTTCAAAATTAGCTGATGTTAGTGCATTTTTAACGGCTGGAATTAATTCGCTGATTGATTTGTCAGATGAAGCGACCCGGTAATAGGGTGGAATTTCATCGGATGCAAACGTTAATATTGATTGGAATATTCCCAAAAGGAATAGCGAAATGATAAACCTTGATTTCATTGTTTTTGTTTTAAAATTGATAACTGCACTTTACCATGTAAAAGTAAGTAAAGTGCAGTTTAAAAACAGAGATAAAAATATTTTACGTAAAAATGATCTGGCTTCCTTCACCACCGGCAAGTTCATAAAACTCCCCAACGGTAATAATGCCCGTTACATGCTCACTTAAATCTTCTTTTTTAAGCTTGAACATGTCAGCTGCCAGTTTACAAGCATAGAGATTTCCGCCGCCGGCTACAAACAATTCGATAAATTCAGAAACGGGCGGAACATCCAGTTTGTCCATTTCCTTTTTCATCATTCCCGAAACCATGGCTTCCATACCCGGTATGATTCCCATCCAGGTAGGCATGCGCATGCCGCCGGGCAGACGCATTGCCGGATTTCCAACAACGCCGGTATGGAGATTATCCATGCGGTTTTTAATAACGGCCTCCAGGCCAAAAAAGGTGAAAAACAGGTTTGCTTCCATACCTTCCATTACTGCACCATTACCCATAACCAGTGAAGCGTAAACATCTTCAATAGTGCCCTTGGCACAGATGATACTTACTTTTTTTATGCGATGATCATTGTCTGACATAACTCATTAATTTTATTTTTTTGAAAGAATTGGATCTTGTTCCGGTTCCTCAGATAATATTGAAACAATTCAGAACTCAAAACGCTGAACTCAGAACCCAGAACCCCGAACCCAGAACCCAGAACCCTGAACTTTTAAACACAACTGGTGGGTTTTGGAATACCCGCGATTTTAGTTGATTTTTTGAGTGGTGCACCCGGGAACATTTGATAGAATGTTTTTACATCTACAATGCCTGACTTATTGATTCCACGGATAGTAAGCTGTTCGCCTGAATTGAATTTATTGCGCAGATATTCCAGCATTTCATAATGTTTGTCAGTCAAACTGAGGCCTTCTTCTTTAGCAATTTCAGCCGCAATTTCTTTGGTCCATTGTGAAGGATCATTAAAATAACCTTCATCGTTTACGTCTACAGTTACACCTGCATATGTTTTTTGTGCCATAATATTGAAATTTAATGTGTTATTTATTAAAAATTAATTGTTTTCCTCTTTCGAAAGGTTTTTCAAAAAGGTGATCATAAAACCCATTCCTTTTTTCATTTCCGGAGTACGAAGTTCTTTCATCGCTTTCCATACTGAATATTCAGGAATATTATGCGTATCCAGACTTTTGTACACTTTCACACCATTGTCTAATGCAAGGAGCATATCAGGCTGGGTCATTCCTTTCACGGTTTCGAGAATGGTTACAATATTTTCGGCCAGTTCGCGCACATCCTGTACGGTAAAATGTTCTACAATATTGTCCATGATTTTTGTAAGCTCCCTGAAAAATTCCACGTAACCTTTTTGGTCAAATTCATTCATTTTCTGAATTGCGTCCAATCCAACCTGCCGGGCAATGGGTGTGGCATCTTTCACAAAATCATTGATGCTTTCGAGCATGTCCAGAAATTCGTTAATGTTTTCGATATTCCGGATCAGTCTGATTGCTGTTCCTTTAAGCGCATCACCATCCACCTCCACACCGGCCTTATCCAGCTCAATCACTGTATTTTTAAAGGCATCTTTTCCTACAATGGAAAGGTCATCCATAAGGTCATTGATCGACTCACGGTTTTGTTTTTGGGCAAATACCTCTTCCAGAATGATGTCAAG
>JAGQVE010000043.1:16672-18438 GCA_020438105.1 Bacteroidales bacterium | reverse complement strand
GTTTTCATGTAATGTGTCAGCCTGAAAATGAACCACTGAACCTGCTTTGGATGTTGGGAAGTTCCCAGCATCCCCAAGAACAAAAACATTTTCAAATTTGTCGGATTGTAGGGTGTTTTTATTGGCGGGTACAAATCCAAGGTCGTCGGCCAGTCCGCTTCTTTCAATCATTGGATCACCTGTGTGGATTGGAATTGAAACAAGGCAATCAAACGGAATTTCCTGGCCACCAAAATCGATGATCCTTTTGTTTTCGTTATCTACTTCGCCCAGGAAAAAGTCAGTTACCAGTTTGATGTTTTTTTCAGCTAAAAGACTTCCGAGCATTTTAGAGGCTCTTGGTTTTGTAAACGCACCTGAAAGTGGTGTAACATAGGTGATATTCACCTTGTCGCGCATTCCCCTTTCGAGGAAAAATGCATCTGCAAAAAATGAAAACTCCAGTGGTGCGACGGGGCATTTTATCGGCATATCAGCAATATTTACTACCAACTCGCCACCTTCCCAGGTTTTAAAGAAACTGGCCAGTGCTTTTGATCCTTCAATCGTATAAAAATCAAAAATGCTTTTATGCCACAAATCGCCTTTTAATCCGGGTG
Source organism: Bacteroidales bacterium (assembly GCA_020438105.1). Lineage (GTDB taxonomy): Bacteria > Bacteroidota > Bacteroidia > Bacteroidales > JAADJA01 > JAADJA01. The sequence continues at coordinate 17,839 of JAGQVE010000043.1, read as the reverse complement.
TTTCTTCAGGTGATATCTTTGTACCGGTTGCAATGATCAGAACATCATAGTTTAATACTTCACCGCCTTTTAAAGCAACCTTATTATTGTCCCCATCAATTTTATCAATTTCCGAATAGACCAGGTTTACACCCATGGGCAGGAAATTGCTTTTGGGCTTAATTACATCAGCTTCTTTGTAATAACCAAATGGAATAAAAAGAAATCCAGGTTGATAATAGTGGGTTTTGTACTGATCAACGATGGTAATGTCCCAATCGTTGCGGGGGAGATCCTTTCTCATTTTATTGGCCATGATCGTTCCTCCAGTGCCGGCTCCTAATATCAATAGTTTTTTCATCAGATTATATTAAATTTGTGATCTATGTATGATTTGTTTACGCATTCACATTGTTAATTAAATAACAGTACAAATTTACGATGGACATATGTATGTATGCAAATTTTTACATATGATATATATCATGTTTGAATGAAAGTTATTGAAAGTCATTCGTTTTGCCAATATTGTGGGTTTAAATCCAGATTATTTACCCACCTTACTGATGAAGAATTGGTTTACATAAATGATTTTAAAGATGAGATCATTTATGACAAAGGTGAATTTATCATCAGGCAGGGTGATCCGGTTAAAGAGTTTTTGTACCTAAAAACAGGACTGGTCAAACTGCATTTTGTGGGTCATAATAATCGCGACAGAATTATTAGTATAGCCCGACCACTTGATTTTGTAAGCCTGGTTTCAACTTTTTCCAATGCAGAATATCCACAGTCAATAACAGCTCTTGATAAATCAGTGGTGTGTTCCATCAATCTTGAAGCCATTAAAACGATTATTCGGCAGAACGGCGATTTTGCACTTGAACTGCTGGAGCAGGTGAGTAAATCGTCTCATTTTGTTTTACAATCCACCTACGATATCGATGAGAAAAACCTGCGCGGTCGAATAGCTTATATTTTATTATGGTTTTCTAAAAAGATCTATCACAAGGATACATTTGAGCTTCCAATATCCCGGAAGGAAATTGGTGAATTGATTAACATGACCACTGAAAATGTGATCCGGATTTTATCAGAATTTCGTAAGGATGGCATTTTGGAAATAAGCGGTAAAAGTATTGAAATTAAAGATCACACTTTTTTGGAAAGGATAAGCAAATGGGGTTA
>JAGQVE010000043.1:0-16575 GCA_020438105.1 Bacteroidales bacterium | reverse complement strand
GATGGCATTTTGGAAATAAGCGGTAAAAGTATTGAAATTAAAGATCACACTTTTTTGGAAAGGATAAGCAAATGGGGTTAAAAAGGTAGAATACATTCTTTAGAAACACCCTTAAGATACTCTTCAAAATCTGCTTCCAACGATTTAAACATTATATCTGAATTTTCATCGTGACAGGTGAGGCATGCCCCGACCCGTAAAATCCGTTTTTGTTCTGCCAGGGTAAAAGGTCGGAAATTTGCTCGGGTAGCAACCCAACCTGATAGGTTAGCTTGAGCTCCATGCTGCCGCGAACCTATCAGGTTGGGGTTTGCATTGGCCATATGCTCCTGCGAACCTATCAGGTTGGTGTTTGCATTGGCCATATGCTCCTGCGAACCTATCAGGTTGGTGTTTGTACTGTCCATATGCTGCTGTGAACCTTCCTGACTAAATGCCGGGAAAGCAATCCAGGCATCCTCTGGGAGTCCGTCATATTTATTAGCTGCATAGGCAGGTTCAAAGTTCCAAATCCCCATTCCATTCACCACTTTATATTCCATATTTCCCTTGCCATAACCAATTGCCAGGGGATTATTATGGCAGGATTTACAGCTTCGTCCCTTGGTGCTTGTGGTATGTGGAGCTGCCGGAGCAAACAAACGATGGAAGATCAATTCTTCCTCTTTATTATTATATCCCGATTTATCAATTGAAAGCACCATTCCGGGAATGGCGGGGCTAATTTGTTTTTGTTCTCCTTCCCAAACGCCCAGGGTTGGTTCATTTGCTAAAAATTTGCCAACAAACTCTATCCATGTTCCCTTAACAGGCCTATTGGCCAGCAGGTCAAATCCTTCGGCATTTTTATCAAACTCATTGTGACAGCCAATACATTGTGGTGCCCATGCTGTATGGCAGGCACTGCAGGTAAGGTTATTATGCGGCTCACGAGTACAATTTGAGGCCGGTGGATTCATAATATGTTTTGTTCTTTTGTTTTTGGCGATCAAAAAAGCAGTATCATTTTCGAGGTAGGTATTGATCAATGCTACGTTTGATTCACTTCCACGGATCATCAATTTATCTTGTTGCTTAAATCGTCTTAGATCAAAAATTTTTTTCGATTCGGTATCGAGTTCCTCGTAAACTGTCAGTTTGGGTTTTTCTGAAAAATGGCAATCCTCACATCGGATTTTAACAGCCTCTTCCTCATGCATGTAAATGTTGCCATCGCCCATTGTTTCGTATGAATTATGACAATCAATACAATCCAACCCGGCTTTGTGGTGTACATCTTCTGAAACAAATTCAAACACCCGTTTATCCTGAAGTACCCGAAAACTATCACTACCATCAATCTCATCTTCATTCAATAAGGTTTCATGCCAGCCCTCATAATTTGTTGAAATACGACCTGATCGGCTGTGACAGCCAAAACAGTGCTTATTGGAAATATTCAGGTCAAGCGAAGGATGAATTTTTGGTAATCGTTCTTCAGATTTACTATTTTCATGATAGGCCAGGTGTTGTTGTTCCCCTTCATTTGAATAATTGAGATGGCAGGCCGTGCAACCTCCACCACGAGAAAGTTCATCAACTGGTCCGCTTTCCGTTTTCGGATTACCAAGATGACATTTTGCACATAAATTTCGCAAATGCTGATCAGCAGGAGAATGGCCTATGTCGTGCATACGTGCGAACTTATCCGGTGATTCTGCCTCATTGAATACCCACCGGTCCACACTTACAATCCCGGAGTTTGTGGTCATTAGTGAATTATTCACCCTGTTGGGAATATCCGGATGACAATCAGTGGCACCGCAGGTTTGAGCCACATAATCCAGGTTTCCGGGAATCAAAATCATACTTTGATGTGCTTTGTCTTTATCTAAAGTAAAGGGGTTTCCAAGGTGACATGATGAGCAACCGATTGCTTCCGGGTTATGTGAAATGGAAAATCCTGTAACATCTTTATGACAAACCATGCATGCTTCCCGCTTGCGCCTTACAATCGGGATGTCATTTGCCGTTATGTTATTGTATTTAGAATTCCCTTTTTGTAATCCAAAATCAAATGGTATCAATACTTGCTGATTTTCGTTTGCCCAGGGCACTTTCCATTGCCAATTTTCGCCCCTGAAATAAAACCCAATAAGGGTGAGTATAAGATAAAATACTCCTAAAATCCAGAGTATTCGCCTGGAAATTAGTTGCCCCTTTGGGTTGAGTTTTTTTGTAAGGTAGATCAAAATCAATAAAACTACGATCATTAACCAAATCCATCCTGGCCGGCTCATCCAATGTAAGATTTCCTGTAAGCCCACAAAATACCAGGGGCCCTTTATAACCGGATCAATACTATCATGAAAGGGAGCCTGGATGAAAAAACTGATAAAAGTGAGGAATGCCAACGTGATTAAGAAGGTTTGGAGCTTTGTTATCAGGGTTTTAATATGCTCATAAATAATATAAATCAAAAAAATGGTTGCAGTGGCAATATGATGTACATAGATTAGTTGAAGACTTTCGGTTGCGCCGAAAATTAAGCTCTTTATTAATTGACCAACTATTGGTATATCGAGCAATAATGTTTCCAGTATGAGTCGTGCTTGTGAACTATCCGCATCGGCTTTGAGAATAAATCCCGAAAGCATCACAAAAAAAGTGAAAAGAATAGATAATACCAGCCTGAACCAAACCCCACGGCTTTGTTGAGCCGAAGATCCCAATTTCAGATGATCCCAAAGGTGTAGTAAAGTAAACGCCAGAAAAAATTGTGCACTCCAATAATGAAGGTTTCTAAAAAAAATAGCCCCGGGGTTGGTAATAAGCAATAATGCAATACTATCGTAAGCATATGCCACATCAAATGGAATTGCCAGAATAATTCCGGAAACAGCGCAAATCGTAAATGCAGCCAGTGCAATATTCCCATTGGTGTCGTATTGCACGAATTGCCATATTTTTTTAATCCCGTTCAATAAATCAGATGTTAATTATTAGCTCGCCAGTTTCCATATCCGTATTATAATTCAATTTTCGTAACGCACGTGGTGCCGGACCTTTTAAAACTTCACCCTCACCTGAAAATGCAGATCCATGACACGGACAAACCATAATATCATTTTCCGATTTATTGATTTTACAACCCAGATGAGTGCACCTGGACGAAAGCACTTTTAATTCATTATTGCTGTTAACAATAATAACCTCATCGATGAAAAATATACCTTTCGAATCCGGTTTTTTCAATCGGAGAATTTTAGTAGACGTCACGTTTTGATATTTATGAATCGAAATACCAGCCATTAAAGTGAATGGAATTACAGTAATACCAGCCAAAGTTTGTAGAAATTTTTTCCTGGAAATTTTCGCTTCTTTCAAATGAATTAGATTTTAAAATTCAAAAATAACTAAATAGATCTGCACTCCGAAAAACTGATAGATCAAAAAGTCAATAAGAGTTTCTTCTTTTACTTTTTACAAAAAAACATGATATAAATCATGTTTTAATATGATACATTTGTATTGTTTATTGATTAACAAAGCCATCTGTATTTTAAATTTGCATCAAAATTATATATCAAGATATTTAGATATGACAAACCGAAGGGATTTTATCAAAATTTCAGCCCTGGGACTTGGAGGTGCTGCTATAGCGACTTCCGGGTATAATATCGGTTCGAAGCTGATGGCCGCCCCCGGTGATGGTGAAAAGGTCAAAGGTACCAACCTTAAACGTTATCCAACCTACTGTGAGGTGTGTTTTTGGAAATGTGCCGGCTGGACATATGTGGATGAAGACAATAATATAGTAAAAGTTATAGGTAATGATGATGATCCGCATTGTAATGGGAGGTTATGTCCGCGTGGTACCGGTGGCCCCGGTATGTATAATGATGAAGACAGGCTGAAAACACCTTTGATTCGGGTAAAAAATGAAAATGGGCCTGATACTTTCCGTGAAGCCAGTTGGGATGAGGCTCTGGATTATACAGCGAAACGACTAAAAGAGGTTGCGGCAGAGCATGGTCCCGAGTGTGTGGCCTTGTTTAATCATGGTTCGGGCGGAAAATATTTTGGCACATTATTAAAAGCCTTTGGCTCCAATAATATTGCAGCACCCTCATTTGCACAATGTCGTGGGCCCCGTGAAACGGCCTGGATAGCTACCTATGGAGAAGCCGTTGGATCGCCGGAACCTACAGATATTCGCGATACGCAATGCCTTGTGCTCATTGGTTCGCATATTGGCGAAAATATGCATAACGGTCAGGTTCAGGAAATGTCGGATGCTATTGATAAAGGTGCAACTATTATTACTGTTGATCCCCGATTTTCAACAGCAGCAAGTAAATCAAAATATTGGTTGCCCATTAAACCAGCAACTGATTTAGCTTTACTGTTATCCTGGATAAACGTGCTGATAGAAGAGGAGTTATATAATAAAGAATACGTGGCTCAGCATACCTATGGGTTTGAGATGTTAAAAGAGCATGTAAAAAACATGACTCCCGAGTGGGCATATGGTAAAACCACAATCAAGCCGGATCTTATTCGCAAGACCGCCCGTGAAATGGCAAAAGCTGCTCCTGCGGTAATTGTCCATCCCGGACGGCATGTTACCTGGTATGGTGATGACACACAGCGAATAAGGGCCGTAGCTATTTTGAATGCACTGCTGGGATCATGGGGTGCAAGAGGTGGATTTTATATGAAAGAAACGGCCCACCTGCCTCATGAAACTACTCCACCATTCCCAACACCGAAAAGAACCTGGAGGGATGCTTATCCTGGTCAGTTTAAATTGGCGAGCCTGGCATTATCTTCAGGGATATGTGATGCAACAATCCCCAGTTCAAACAGGAGTTGTTCCTTCAAAGCATGGATTGTTTACGGTACTAATCTCCCGTTAACACTTCCGAATATGGACAATACACTAAATGCAATTTCACACCTCGATTTTATGGTTGCAATAGATACCATGCCAATGGAAGTAACCGGATATGCTGATGTGGTTTTACCTGAGTGTACTTATTTGGAGCGTTATGATTTGATCAGGACTTCACCCCATCGCGAACCTTACATTGCATTGCGTATGCCAGCTGTTGAGCCGAAATATGACTCAAAACCCGGCTGGTGGATTGCTAAACAATTGGCTGAAAAAATGGGCCTTGGAGATTATTTCCCCTATGATGATATTACAGAGTTGCTTGATTGGCAGCTTAAAGAGGTTGGCTCTTCTTTGGAAGAGATGCAAAAAATAGGTGTAAAAAAACTGGAAAGAACCAGTGGCCCGCTCTATTTTTCCAAAGGTGAGAATATTGAATTTAATACCCCTTCAGGGAAAATTGAACTATATAGCAATGAGCTTGCTGGTGAAGGTTTCGATCCAATGCCTGTATTTACCAAGCACCCTGAGCCACCCCAGGGCTTTTACCGGTTAATCTACGGTCGTGCACCCATGCACACTTTCAGCCGTACGGCCAATAATGCTAATCTTATTGATCTGAAGAAAGAGAACAATGTGTGGGTAAACCCAAAAGTAGCCAAACTATGGGATTTAAAAACAGGACAATATGTTTGGTTAAAGAATCAGGACGGCGTGGTATCCACATATCCTATCAAGGTCAGAATAACCGAAAGGATACGATGGGATTCTGTTTATATGGTTCATGGATTTGGTCATTCAAAAAAGGAATTGACCCGTGCCTATGGAAGAGGTGCCAATGATACCGAAATGATTACCAAAGTGATGATGGATCCTATCATGGGTGGGACCGGAATGAGAGGAAATTTTATTACGTTTTTAACTGAAAAACCAGAGGAGGTTGAATCATGAGATATGCAATGGCGGTAGATACCAAGAAGTGTGTGGGCTGTAGCGATTGTGTTGTAGCCTGCCAAACCGAAAATAATGTTCCCATCGGATTTTGTCGCGATTGGATCACAGAAACCGTGGACGGTTCATATCCCAATGTTGAGATTGAGCTTCGGTCGGAGCGATGTAATCATTGCGAAAATGCGCCTTGTGTGAGATGTTGCCCAACGGGTGCAAGTCATATAGTGGATGGAGGAGTAGTTTTGGTTACCCATGATGAATGTATCGGGTGTGGAGCCTGTATTCAATCCTGTCCTTACGATGCAAGATATTCTCATCCCGACGGATATGTTGACAAATGTACATTTTGTATGCATCGTGTTGAAAAGGGACAGTTGCCAGCATGTGTAGCAGTTTGTCCAACCAAATGTCTTTATTTTGGCGACCTGGATGATCCGAACAGTGATGTTTCCAATGCATTACGAAATAGAAAATATAAAGTACTGGCTGATGAAGCTGGCACTAACCCGCAGATTTATTACCTTATTTAATCTTTGAAACAATGAACGAAGAGTTATTTATTAGCGGACGAAATATACCCAATATCGATCCATATTTGAATATCTGGCACTGGCAAATCCCAATTTACCTTTTCCTGGGTGGATTGGCTGCCGGAATTTTATTTTTTGCCGGCTTATTCACGGTAATGGGTAAGGAAAAAGAAATGGAAACTACTGTAAAATGGGCCACATTCCTGGTGCCTGTTGCATTGGTCCTCGGACTAATTGCATTGTTTCTTGACCTAAAACATCAGTTGTATTTCTGGAGATTATATACGGTTATCAGGCTTCAATCACCCATGTCGTGGGGAGCATGGACCCTGATGATCATCACACCTGTTTCATTAATATGGGCAGCTGCGTATATGAAAGAGCTGTGGCCCGGCTGGAACTGGAAAATGAAAATACTTGATGACTTTGATGCCTGGGTCAATAAAAACAGGAAATATGTAGCATGGGTCATGATGTTTTATGCGGTGATTCTAGGTATTTATACAGGGATTTTGTTATCTGCATTTAATGCCAGGCCACTTTGGAATAATTCGATTTTAGGACCCCTTTTCCTGGTATCAGGGATGTCGACTGGCGCAGCAACCATCATGTGGATGTCGAAAAGTCACTATGAAAGAAAGGTAATGGGCCGCATTGATTTATTGCTTATCACAATTGAATTGTTTTTGATAACACATATGATCATGGGATTTTTAGCCGGTCCGAGCGTCCAGCTTGAAGCAGCCAATTTATTCCTCGGTGGGCAGTTTACTGTAAGCTTTTGGGTATTTGTGATCATATTAGGATTACTATTTCCTGCTGCATTGGAAGTGCTTGAGTTAGCCGGGTATAAAGTACCAGTGGCAGTTCCGGCATTTTTAATTTTATTAGGAGGATTAATATTCCGATTTATTATGGTAGAAGCCGGACAAATAACCCGTTACCTTTATTAATACATAAATCATCAAACAATGGATAATAAAAATGATCATAGCAAAACATACTTCAATCCTTACTTTGGAGGTGTAATGCTTGGACTAATATTACTGGCAACCTTTTATATAACCGGACGGGGTCTTGGAGCCAGTGGAGCGGCTAAAAGCACAGTGGTCGCTGCCGTCGACAGGGTAGCACCCAAACATGCTGAAGAGTCAACCTATTATAGCAAATTTATCAGTGATGATTTGCATCCTATGAATACATGGCTTGTTTTTGAAGCTATAGGTGTATTAGCAGGAGCCTTTCTTTCAGGTGCCATTGCAGGCCGATTAAAAATAAAGACCGAACACAATCCTAAAATTACAAGAAGACGCAGGCTGGTTTTTGCTCTTATCGGTGGAATTTTGTTTGGTGTTGGTTCACAGATTGCACGCGGTTGCACTAGTGGAGCGGCATTAAGCGGAGCAGCTGTATTGTCATTGGGTGGTTTTATTACCATGATGGCCATTTTTGGATCAGCTTATGGATTTGCTTATTTCTTCAGAAAACTTTGGACTTAAAAAAATAGAATTATGGGACCATTAATTCCTCTTCATATTATCCCCGAAACCTGGAACCATGTTATAGCCGTTCTCCTGGGTATGGCATTTGGCTTCATTATGGAAAGCTCGGGATTTTCGTCATCACGAAAAATAGTTGGACTATTTTACGGATATGATTTTACTGTACTAAGGGTATTCTTTACGGCCACTGTGGTAACTGCAATTGGTCTGTATTATTTCAGTTACATGGGCTGGATTGATATGTCGTTTGTGTACATTCATCCAACTTATTTAACAGCAGCCATCGTTGGTGGACTCATTATGGGGCTCGGTTTTGTTTCGGGTGGATATTGTCCCGGAACCAGCCTGATTGGTGCTGCTATTGGCCGAATTGATGGGATTGTTTTCACCACCGGATTAATGATTGGAATATTCCTTTTTAGTGAAGCTTTTCCTGTTTTGGAAGGAATTTACGAGGGAACAGGTATGTTTGATGGCGATTTTTTGGGATATATAACCATTACGGAGTATTTTAATATTTCGCCGCACTTATTTATTTTTGGATTTACAGTAGTGGCTGTGGCTGCTTTTTACTTTACCAATCTTATCCGCAAAAGGGTTAAACCTGTTAATTATTAATTGATAAACTATGTCAAAGAGATATTTTATATTGGGAGCAGTGCTGATTATCGTGGCCTTTGGGCTGGTATTGCTTCCTGATTCAGTAAACAAAGACCAGGTACCTCCTGAAAAATTACTCAAAGAAATAATGAGTCAATCCAGGTATATTTCACCTGACTTAGTTGCTTCCCGAATGATAGATGAAGATCCCTCAATTTTCCTTGTGGATGTTCGAAGCGCCGAGGAATATTCCACATACTCATTGCCCGGGGCCTTGAATATTCCACTTGAAAACCTGCTCGATAATGAGTGGAAACCCTACCTGGAACAGACAGGTGTTGACGTGGTTTTGATTTCGAATGATAATTTATATGCAGAACAAGCATGGGTATTATGTACACGATCTGGCTATAAAAACATATATGTGTTAAAGGGCGGTTTAAATCAATGGTTTGCAGATATTATGCAACCTCAGATGCCTGCCCCTACTGAGCCTGCAGAAGCATTTGATTTATATACTTTTCGAAAAGGTGCAAGTAAATATTTTGGTGGTGGATCGGATGATCAAATGGTAACATCCAATAAGAGTGAAAGTTTACCGGTTATTCAAAGAACAAAAAAATCTGCGGCAGCTGGTGGTTGCTAACTAAATATTAAATGATATGATTGAATTAACGAAAACCCGTAGGTTGACTGTTGCAACGATAGTATTTGTTTTAATCATCCTGGTGGGCCTCATCACTTTTCGGCGACCTGACCATAAATATACCATCACTTCACAAGAGATGTTGACAATTGTTAATGCCCCCGATAATTTTATCCAGTTGAATGATATAAATAATAGTGCTTTAGTGCTTGTTGATTTACGTCAGGCCTATGATTTTAACAAGGGAACAATAGGGGATGCAATAAATATTCCGGTTTCGGATATACTGGATAAAGAAGTAATTAACATGTTAATTGATTGGCAAAAAAAGTCAAAAACGGTTGTCATTTTTTCTGATAATTTACAATCTGCTTCAGCACCCTGGATGTTATGGAGGCAAATGGGCTATGATAACATTAAGCTTTTATCAGGGGGATTTTGTAAATATATATCTTCAAGATCAGGTAATGAAGGCGCAACCGGCGATAATATGACCGAAAAACCCGCTTTGGATTATGGGGAGTTTATTAAGAATGCTTCCGGAGGCCAGGAAGTTGTCACTCCCAATTCAACCATACAAATAAGCCCTATTAAAAGAACCAAAAAATCAGCAGCTGCAGGAGGATGTTAATCAGCAAATCATCTTACCTTTTAATCAGGTCATAAATATATTATCTTTCCTACGAAAGCGGAGATATCAACAAGATTATTAACAGGCTGTAAAAAATTTAAATCGCTGCAAATCAGCGATTTATTTGTTTTTGGATGTTTGTGTTTTCTCGTCTTGTTTTTAATTGCTATAATTATTGGTTTGTAATGTGCTGTATGTAAGCGTTTTGTAAAATTTGGTATAAACATTGAATAACGGTTTGCCGATAATAATAAATTATAGCAATCATCCGAAAAATGCGGAACGCTCGAACAAAAAATATTATTTTTCTCCTACTGTGGAACATACTGCTGATAACCCTTGTATTGCTTATCCAGGGGAAATCATTCGGACAGTATTATAATCCACCAACTACCTGGTCGTCGTTACTAAAGAATTGGTCGGTTAACCTAAACGGAGGCCGTACTTCATTTTTCGGAGATGTTAGTGTTTATGATCACGAGTTTGAGGAAAAGATGCGCAAAGATGGCTCCTGGGGATGGGGAGTGGAAATTGGTCGCAAGTTTACACCCGTTATATCATTAAGTGTCCAATTTATGATGGGTCAACTGGCTGGTTCAAATTCCAAATCTCATTTCACATCCGACATTCAGGAGGTATCTTTCAATGGCAGTCTTGATTTATTAAATATGTTGATTCCCGGAAACGATGCAGGGCTGCATCCATATGTAAAAGCCGGGTTTGGGCAGTTTAATTTTAATTCCAGGCTCATTTATAATGATCCCGATACTCCTGATCTTACGGCTGAATCCAAATCACCCGAATTAATCGGACTTATTGGAGGCGGTGCTTACTATTATATTAGTAACTCATTTGATATCAACATGGAACTCCTGGGACGACGTATGAGTAACGACAGGATAGATGGTACAAATAACAGTAAGCACAATGATTACTACTCTTACTTTTCAATTGGAATAACTTTTAAAATAAATAACGTGCCTCGTGATACGAGATATTACAAACGGATGGGGATGAAATCACCCCTTATTCGAAGACGTTAAAGCAAATCAAAAACACACAAATCAAGGTAATTAAATAATAAGGTAAACTACAAAATTTTTAATCGTGAAAAAATCAAGTAAACTTCTGGTGTTTGCAGTTCTAATCGCTGCAATGATTATTCCCGAATACATTTCTGCCCAGTCCTGGGGGGGACGCAGAAAAGCAGGATTATGGGACAATTGGTCCATAAATGGCCATGCTGGTTTAACATCGTTCTTTGGAGATGTTAGTATCTATGACTCTGAAATCGTAGATAAATTCACCAAAGAAAGTGGTCCGGCGATGGGTGCCCTTTTAACAAAACACATCAATGAAAAATTTTCCGTATCAGGGCAATTACTATACGGAACATTAAAAGCTGCTAATACCAGCGGCAGGTCATTTGAATCAACTTTTATGGAGTATAATTTCCAGGCAAATGTGAACCTGGTAAATGTACTATGGCCATATAATATGTCGAAGTTGGGATTTAATGCCTATGGTGGAATAGGACAGTTTATGTTCAATACCACTTCTATAGTTCATACTGAAGGAAGCAATGAAACAATTCAAAGTAGCACAGCTGTGCCTGAATTTGTTTATTTCATGGGTATGGGTCTGTCATATAAAGTTAATCATCGGCTTGGAGCTACAATGGATATGGCCTTGCGTCAGGCACAAAATGATAAAATAGATGCCCTTGTTAAAAACGACAACTTTGATTATTATACATTGATAACCATTGGTATGACTTACTATATTGATAGTTTTAAGAACGGAAATCAATATTCACGCAGGGGAAAAAGCACGAAGGGAAGATTCCCGGGTCGTTTGCCAATGCGCCGTAGAAGGTAACCACTACTTATATATTTTTACTTTGATTACCACAGGAGTTTAAAACCTGTAGTTTATCCCTGTGAACCAAGAGAGATAGTAAGGATGATAATATACCTTACTATCGCTGTTTATAGGACTTAAGGAATATTTAAAGGTTGGTTCAAAATTGATGAGCAGCTTTTCAGTTAACTGGTAACCCAATCCTAAACCAAAGGTTGAATTCAAAATAAAGTTATTTAGATTGGAAGCACTTCCAATATCATATCTGTTTGATTCAAATTCAAGGTAGTTTTTATTTTGTACCAAATAGGCCGGCGACAAACCGCCTGAAAGATTTACACTAAATTTTTTATTCAGGATATGATATTTCATCATAAATGGGACTTCAAATAAATCGAAATTTTGTACAACTTTTACATTTAACGGATCAATTCCGGTTATTGAATCTTTAGGAGGGTTTAATTTATGAACACCAGCAGGCAAATCGTCAATTGTAAAATCAATTATACCACTTGAAGTATAAATACCGGATAATACCAAATCACCTTTGTTTTCAGAAAATTCCAGTGCATCTGTACTTACCTGTCCGATCCTTGAAAAGTACATCCCTGAATTAAAACTCCAACTGGAATTAAGGGCATAGGCTACATTAACCCCGCCAGCATATGAAAGTAATGATTCTTCACTATTGTTGTAATTATCAACATCATCGACGATGGATCCTACCGAATAATTTGTACTGATTTCACGATAAGAATAGGTTGGCGCAAATTGGGCTCCAATGGTCCATTTTAAAGCCCTGCTATCTGTGGGAGGAGTATAATAGTCCTCCCAATTTATATCCTGTTCCGGATTAATTTCAGTTTCTTTGGTATTACCCTCCGTTATGGCAATGTCATCAAAAATCAAAACATCGTCGGCATCCACTTCAATTTTATCCTCATCATTCATCACTATCACTGGTAATACAAGGATTTCAGCTTCGATAATATCAACTGGTTCGTTTTGATTTGCAACAGTTTTATCAGATTGCTCATCCGATATATGTTCATGAGATGCAATTATTACTTTCCTATCAATTTTATCTGTGTTGACATTTTGTTTGAATTGATCAGATGCTGCGCCATCTGTTTCAGATTTAAAAGTTTTATCCGGATTTTCTACCATACCTTCACTTGGTTGATAGTTTTCGGTTTCAATTATTGGTGGGTTTTCATTCCCCGTAAACTGGGGTTGGATTTGATTATAAGTAGCGAAGAAGTACCCTGCGCCAAAAGCCAAAAGGATCAATACAGAAGCTGCAGCCCAACGGAATATTAAAATGGCTTTTTTTCGCTTCTGCCCGTTTAAACTACTGTCAAGACGGTCCCATGCTCCTATAGGCGCCCTGGGCTTGTAACCCGTCAGCCCGGTCTTAAACAGTTTGTCGATATTGTTGTGATCCATGTTCATTGAACATCCTTAATAATTCCGGAACTATAAAAGCGTTCCTTAACTTTTTTCTGTAAAATACTCCTTGCTCTTGCCAGGTTTGATTTTGAGGTTCCCTCCGAGATACTGAGCATTTCAGCAATTTCTTTGTGAGAATAACCATCAATCGCATATAAATTGAACACCATTCGGTATTGAGGTGATAATTCCCGAACCATTTCCAATAAATCTTCAAAGGATAAATCGCTAGTAACCCTTTCCGGTTCGATATCACTATTTTGTTCCAGATCATCGCCCACCGCATACAGCTGGGTTTGTTTTCTGAATTTCTCAAGTGCAGTGTTGATCATTATGCGTTTAATCCAACCTGCCAAAGAACCCTTGTGCTGAAACTGATCAATTTTTGTGAAAACCTTCATAAACCCCTCGTGCAGTGTGTCTTCAGCCTCGGTATAGTCTTTTGAATAGTATAAACAAACACCAAACATCTCATCCGAATAGAAACCAAAAAGCCGCTCCTGGGCTTTCCGTTTTCCGGCCTTGCAATCTTTGATTATGTCGTCAAGTTCAGCTTGATCCATCTGGTTTTACTGGTAAGTTTTGCGTACAGTAAAACAACTAAGATAGCAAAAAATTGTGTTTCAAAGAACAATCAATAGATGATGAAGGATTTGGAAGGGTTGCGTTAGAGATTTATAATTTTTTTAATTCGAACGCAACCTACCCGTTAATATTCCCATCTTAAGGGAAACACAATTTAAATTTTAATAACTAAAGGGAATACGTGATGAGTACAGTGAAGAAGTTAATATTAAATGCGAACAAATTTTTTGTAAAAATAGATCCACATTTTATCCTGTTGCTTTTGGTGATTATGTTTGTTGTGCTGTTGTTTGCAGCTGAAAATGTGGTGAAACTAACAATTATGCCTCAATAGCTTTTATTTTTAATGCCAGATAAAAAGTCTTCTTCTATGAAAAAAGCCCTGTCCAAATTTAGGTCAGGGCTTTTTTTTCAATTATTCGTGCTCATGATCATGCCCACCCTTTTTACAGCATGTAGGTAGTTTTTCATAGGCTTTAGGATCAGCTGGTACGTCGTCGGCATCATACCCAATTTCAGAAACGGCTTTGCGGATTTTTTCGGGATCTGTTTTTGCGGTTTTATATTGAACTGTAAGGATTTTTGTATCTAAATCAAGGTTCACATATTTAATCCCTTTTTCAAATGACATATCCCTTTCAATTCGTTCCTTGCATTGTTCGCATTGTGCTGAGGTTTGAATTTTTATTTCTTCAACTCCCTTTGGAAGCTCTTTTTCAGCTTGCTGAGCAATTGCAGTACAGGCAAAAATGCTCATCAAAATTGTAATTGTTATTTGAAGTTTTTTCATTTCTTTTTTTTGAATTAATTAAAACTGATTTTTATCCCGGCGTAAACTTTCCTACCCATAATTGGTCCCCACACTATTGAACTATCAAAATAGGGCCCAAATGGATCATCAGCTGCAATTATGGGGTCCTTTTGTGTAAAATTCGTTAGGTTTTCAGTCCCTACATAAAGATTCCATTTCTTAAAGTATTTGGTTATTTGGGCATTAATAATTGCATATGATGGTCCGTTTACAGGCCGCTGGTATTTAACAGGATTTGAACTGGTATTGGGCAATCTGGAATCCCCGTTAAGTACAGTTGTAAAATCAAATTGCCATTTATCAAGATTGGTTTTATAAGAGAGGTTCAATAATCCCTTATAACGGTTTACCAATGGTTCGCGCTCAAGCTTACCGTTGATGGTCATTTTTACATCATTGTAACGAAATGCGGCTACTACATCCAACCGAGGGATCAACTCATAACTAACCTCAATCTGGTAACTGTTGGAATACGATTTACCATCCAGGTTATAAATATTAATTTGGGTTACATTCCGGTCGCGGTCGATCACCATCTGATTAATAAAATCAGTGCGGTAAACTTCGGCATTGATATTCAATTCACGGTCTGCAATATCCACTATTTGAGTCAGGTTAATGCCATAATTCCAGGCTTCTTCCTGCTGAATACCCGACTGAATGATCAGGTGTCGTGAACTTGCCAGCAAGTAGCTGTTTTCGGCTATGATATTTGGGGTTCGATATCCCTTACCGGCTGATGCTCTGAAAATTGTATGTTCAGAAATATTATATTTAAGATGCAACCTGGGCGTATAAAATGTTCCGAAAATATTGTGAAAATCGCTTCGGATACCTAACAATACCGTCAGATTTTTCTCATTGGAATAGGTGTATTGAAAGAAAACTCCCGGAACCCTTTCAATACGATTAAATGCACTGTCATTCAGCATTTCATTGTATTGATCATAATTAAAACTGGCACCAGTACTGTATTTATGGTGATGGTTTCCAAGCACTGATTGATATATCAGGTTCGCATAATAATTGCGCTCTGTGCCTGAATAATCATTCGTTCCAAAGTAGGAATCCTGATCATGCCAGGTGTATGAATTGATAAAACCCACACTGGTTTCTTCCTTCCCCTGGAAAACATAACCGGCTTTTCCCCAAACCTCATATCGCCTTGTTTTAATATTAATTCCGTAATAGGTAGGGATATCCGTATTTTCAGCAGGGTCAAAGCCTTCCTGACCACCCGTCCTGTCTTCGTCGAGTACTTTTATTCCAAACTGAGCCATACCATGATCACCTACATATTTCCACCTGTTATGAAAGTTAAATTGAGTAATAAGCGGAACATCCAGAAATGAGTCACCATTCATATCTACTTTGTTGTTCAGGTTCTCGGCATGACCAAAAATCATGGTCGACCATTTTTTATTCAATTTAAGTGCGGTATTAAAATTCCCTTCGGTTTTACCTATTTG
The DNA here is from genome assembly GCA_020438105.1 of Bacteroidales bacterium. Lineage (GTDB taxonomy): Bacteria > Bacteroidota > Bacteroidia > Bacteroidales > JAADJA01 > JAADJA01. Next base: position 668 of record JAGQVE010000043.1, on the reverse strand, counting down.
ATTGGCATATGCATTCAGGTACAACTTTTCGGAGTCGTCCGGCTTCTTGTATTCAACGTTTATCTGACCGGTAACCGACTCATACCCGTTCACAACCGAGGCTGCACCTTTCGAAACCTGTATCGATTCCATCCACGATCCGGGAATATAGCCCAACCCATAGGTGGTTGACAACCCACGTAAATTTGGAAGGTTTTCGGTCATCATCTGTATGTATTTTCCATGCAGTCCGAGGAGCTCTATTTTTTTGGCACCCGAAACGGCATCACTATACGAGACATCCACGGAGGCATTTGTTTCGAAGCTTTCGCTGAGATTGCAGCAAGCTGCTTTTTGCAGTTCTTTACCAGTAATATTTTGCACGTAAAGCGGCGAAATTTGGGAAATAAAACTGCTATTCTGTTTGTCGTTTACCACAAATTCATCCAGCGTTTTAGTAGTAGAAAGAACAATGTTAACAGGTCCGTTAATTTCCCTTGTGTCAATTGTATCGTTCACAAATCCTACAAAGCTGGCCACAAGTATTGGGGGTACGTGATCGTGTTTTGGTAAACTAATTGTGAAGTTACCCTGCTCATCTGAAATGGTTCCATGCTGCGTTCCCGACCAATACAAATTTACACCTGGTAAAGGAGTTTTTTTACCTGATTCGTCCAAACTGTTAACAT
>JAGQVE010000042.1 GCA_020438105.1 Bacteroidales bacterium | reverse complement strand
ATTGTATGACGATCGCATCTATTGGAAGGAAGCTTGCTCGCTGGTGAAAGCCGGGTATGAGGTTCATTATGTTTTGGCCGGAGATCATGATTCAGAAGGAGTAACCGATGAGGGAATAAAGTTTTACATCCTGCAGCGTGATCAGTCATCCAATCGCTATTTCAATTATTTATTAAAGCGATTTGCTCCTGGTGGACTTTATCAAAATCTGCTTAAAAAGGCTGCTTCAACCAAAGCCGATGTTTTTCACCTGCACGATTTGAAAGTGCTGCGATTGGTTGAACGATTAAAAAGTTTGCCCAACAAACCCAAAGTGATTTACGATGTGCATGAACCCTATCCTGAAAATATGCTCGACTATGACCATGGGCAAATACCAATTTTGAAAAAACAATACGCCAGGTTGATCCGGAACTGGGAAAAGCGCAAGGCAGCCAACTGTGATTTGATCATTACTACGGAAGAAAATTTGCAAAATCGCTTTCGTGCTTATTTCACCAATAAACAGGTTGAGATCATCTACAATTATACAAATCTGCCGGCCCCAAATGCTTTCACTTCGGAGAATGTTAAAGAATTTGATGCCATTTACACAGGTGGAATTACCCGGCTCAGGGGAGCGCTCAAGATTTTGGAAGCTGTAAAAATTATTGCGGCAAAAAGGCCGGAATTTAAAATGCTCTTTTTGGGGTCCTGGTTTCCAGCATCCATGAAAACAGAAATGGAGGATTTTATTTCAGGAAATCAAATTCAGGAAAATGTAATTTTAAAAGAATCGGTTCCATACAACGAGGTGGTAGATTATTACAGAAAATCCAAAATCGGTCTGGGCATATTTTTGCCCATTCCTACTCACCGGATCATTTTGCAGATTAAAATATTTGAATACATGAATTTTGGATTACCAATCGTTGGGAGCAATTTTGGGCACATCAATGCCATTATTCAAAAACATCAATGTGGAATTCCGGTTGATCCGGAAAATCCACAGGAAATAGCTGATGCGCTCGTAAAACTTACAGAAGATGAAAAACTATACCAGCAATTTTCAACAAATGGCCAAAAAGCTGCGTGGCAATTTTACCGTTGGGAGCTGATGGAAAACAAACTGATTTCAATTTATAAAAACCTGATGGCCTGATCGTGGAAACCTCCAAACCAAATAATAGGCTGTTTATCCGCGATATGGGCTGGTACCTTGTGGGGTCGGTCATCCCCATGGGCGTTAGTTTCATCAAAACACCCATTTTTACACGCTATTTCACGCCGGAAGAATATGGGTACCTCGGTATCGTTACCATTACTTTTTCATACATTTCCATTTTCCTTTATTCCTGGCTTTCGAGCTGTTTATGGCGTTATTACAATGCTTTCAAAAACAAAAACAACCTCAGGGGACTCTATTCCAACATGACTGCCATTTATATCGGGGCGAGTGTTTTAATGCTGATTGCCTCCGGTGTATGGTACTTACTGGCTGAGCACCCCTTAATTAGGAATTTGATCATGCTCTCTTTTCTTCAGTTTTTCATCAAAGAATTTATTGGGTTGTATTTGATCATCATCAGGCTCGAAGGCAAAGCCTTAAAATACAATGTGATTCATTCGGCAAGGGCTGTTTTGAGTTTTGCGGTTTTGTACTGGATGGCATTTGTGATGCATTACCGCATCGAAGCAGTGATATTAAGTGCCATTTTCATTGATATTTTAGCTCTGCTTTTCATTTTACTTTTCAACCGTGAAGGTGCATCCATTTCCATCAAGTCAGTTCATAAGGAAACCCTGGGATTACTTTTGAAATTCGGGAGTGTGGGGCTTGTCTCCAACTTCTTTTTTATGCTCATCACCACCTCCGACCGCTATATTATTGCACTTTTTACAGATATGCCCACGGTTGGAATTTACAACCAGGTGTATAACATTTGCCAGTTCAGTGTGGTGGCGCTGGTCAATGTTTATTTTAACACCATTAATCCACAGCTGAACAAGGAGCTGGAGCTCGATTTCAAAAATTCGGACCGGTTAATTCAGGATTACCTTTTTGCATTTTTAATGTTTGGACTTCCCATTATCACCTACCTGAGCATGTTCCCGAAAGAAATTGCATTTATCCTGCTCGGAGAAGATTTCCGCAGCGGTTATATCATCATGCCGTGGGTATTCATTTCTGCATTTATGTATGGGTTGTTCCTCTTTATTGAAATCCGCTTTAAGTTCGCCGATAAGCTCAAAAACATTGCTGTTGGTGTGATCCTCGGCAGCATTCTGAACATTGGTTTGAATTTTATCATGATCCCCATGTATGGCTATCACTGGGCGGCAATCACCACTTTTATCTCCTATTTATTTATACTGTTTTATTTCTACCTGCAGGATTCGGTGGGATTTTTCAGAAATAAGACCTACATGAGAAAAACTGTGGTTTTTATCTTAATACTTCTGGTACAGCTTGTTATAGATTTTTTCCTGCGAAAAAACTATTCACCCAAACTTTGGCAAACAATTGCAGAGGGTTTGCTGTTTTTCATCATATACCTTGCATTGATCCGGAATACTATCCGCAAAGTGAAAATACCTTTTTAACATGAAAAAGTTAATTCTGATACTTCTTCCGCTTTTATTTATAATGGCCTGCTCATCAAGCGACGACGAGTTAAAACCCTCAACTGAAAAACCAAAACCGGAAAAAAAATATAAAAACATCATTTTAATGATCGGCGATGGTATGGGTTTAACCCAGATAACCGGGGCGCGGACTGTTAATGGTGGAAACCTGCACATGCTCAATTGTAAAAGCATCGGAATTCAATCCACCCACTGCGCCGACAAATATGTTACCGATTCAGGAGCTTCGGCCACTGCTATGTCGAGCGGAAAAAAAACAAATTATTATTATGTGGGTGTCGACCCGGATGGAAATCCCATGGAAACAATTATTGAAACACTTGTAAAGGATGGCCTGGCAACTGGTTTGGTCACCACTTCCACCATCGTGCATGCTACACCAGCCGCATTTTATGCACACCAAATTGATCGTTTTAAGTATGAAGATATTGCCATTGAACTTGTTGCAAGTGGCATCGATTTCTTTGCCGGAGGAGGTCAAAACTATTTTGACCAGCGATCGGATGGAATTAATCTGATTGATTCGTTGCTTGCCAGGGGTTACCAGGTTTTAAATTCACCTGATGAAGTCACCGAAATTAAAAAAACTGCGCTCTTTATATCTCCCGGAAGTCCAGCCCGGATTTCAGAAGGTCGTGGACCGGTTTTGCAAAAATCCACTCAAAAAGCAATTGAAAACCTTTCAAAATCTGATAAAGGATTTTTCCTGATGGTGGAAGGAGCGCAAATAGATTGGGCCGGCGAAGAAAACGATCCGGATTATCTGATGGACGAAATGCTAGACTTTGACGCTGCAGTAGGTGTGGCGCTTGAGTTTGCCGAGATGGATGGAAGCACCCTGGTGATCATCACCGGCGATCATGAAACAGCCGGTTTTGCGCTAACCAATGGCAATCTTGCCAATCAAACCATAACCGGGAAATTTGTGACCTGGCTGCATACCGGGGCAATGGTTCCTGTTTTTGCCAAAGGTCCCGGCGAGGAATATTTCATGGGTGTTTATGAAAATACCGAGATCTACTTCAAAATGATGAAATATTTCGGATACTAGTTAAAATCCGTATTCTGTGTAAAACTTTCTCACTTCGGTAGCAAGGTCCTCAAAAGCTACAAAATGATTTGTGCAACCCTTCCGCGTGCAAATATATACTTTACCGCCTACCTCCAGATTCATGGCTGCCATTGGAGCATTGCAGTTTTTGGTATCGCATTCTTTGTTGCTTTTCAATTCACGGTTGCAGTGCGGGCAATAAAACCTGGCAATCTCACCTTCGTGCAGATCAAAATCACAAACATGTTCGTAACATCCATAAATCGAACATAACCGAATGGTTCCACGTTCGTGGCTTGTTTCTATATTTAATTTTACACTGGGCCGGTCATTTAGCGGGAATTCCTTATCCATTAATGATTTTCCGCAATTGGGGCATTTCAGGTTCAGGGAAATGTTTTTTGTCATGATAACCTCCTTTTTCAAATTTTGGGTGTTGAGGACCTATAAAAGTAATTCAAAATGATGAGGTTGTCAATTATTTTATTAATAAATCAATGTTCTGAATTTAAAATTTTAATGGAGGGAATTTACTTCATTTCCTGTATTTATTCCCGCAATTTTTGCTGTTATTTAATTAACAAAATATAAATTTGTAGCTTTATTTCGGTAAAAGCTTACTTGATTTAGTTAACATATTGAAAAAGAAAGAACTGGTATTGGCAAAACGGATTCATATTAAAGGATTGGTTCAGGGAGTGGGTTTCAGGCCTTTTATTTATCGGCTCGCAAATGAGCATAACCTTACGGGTTGGGTTGAGAATCGCAACGATGGTGTGATCATTCTGGTGGAAGGCGAAGCGGAGCAAATCAGCAATTTCATTGATAATATCCGGCCAAAATCACCCCCAGCATCAAATATTCAGCATATCCAAGTTTCGGATGAGGAAGCCAATGGTTTTTCCGATTTTGTGATCGTAAAAAGTGAAAATAAATCGGAACAAATTACAGATGTAAGCCCTGATATTGCCGTGTGTGATGATTGCCTCAATGATTATAAAACACAAGCTCACCGCATCGACTATCCCTTTATCAATTGTACCAATTGCGGCCCCCGTTTCTCCATCATAAAAGATCTGCCTTACGACCGTGAAAAAACCACGATGGAGCCTTTTGTAATGTGCGATACCTGCCGTGAAGAATATGAAAATGTGCTGGACAGGCGCTTCCATGCGCAGCCGGTAGCTTGCGCCACTTGCGGACCGCAATATGAACTGGTGATTGAAAATGAACGGTTCAAAGATTTTGACCATATTATTGATAAAGTCACCGAATTGATAAAAGAGGGTCAGATTGTGGCTATCAAAGGTATCGGTGGTTTCCAACTGGCTTGCGATGCACAAAATGAGGAAGCGGTTAATTTATTGCGTCAGCGCAAATTCCGTGAGGGAAAACCCTTTGCTGTGATGTTTGCCGATATCAATGCTGTGAAAGAATTTACGGTGATGTATTCGGCCGAAAAGGAAGCTTTGGAATCCTGGCGTCGACCCATCGTTATCATGCGCCAGAAGAAAAAACTGGCTGCCGCTGTTAGCAATGGTTTTCATACCATCGGTGCCATGCTGCCTTACATGCCTTTTCATCATTTATTGTTTGAAAAGCTTAATTTGCCGGCGTTGGTGATGACAAGCGGCAATATTTCGGATGAACCCATTGTGATTGATAATAATGTGGCTGAAGAAATGCTCTCACAAATCGCCGATGCCGTTCTGATCTATAACCGTGAAATTTATAACCGAACCGATGATTCGGTGGCGATGGTGGTGAACGATAAAGAACGGATCATCCGAAGGTCGCGCGGATATTCTCCTGAGCCGGTCAATTTGGATTTGGATGTGGATGGAATCGTTGCTGCCGGTGCTGAGCTGGTCAATTGTTTTTGCATCGGTAAAGGAAATCAGGCGATTTTGAGCCAGCACATAGGTGATTTGAAGAACCTCGAAACACTTGAGTTTTATGAGGAATCTTACCATCGCTTTGTGAAACTCTTCAGGGTTAAACCGGAGATTTTCGCTCATGATCTTCATCCTGATTATCTTTCGACACGTTTTGCCAAAGATATGCGCCTGAAGCTTGTGGGTGTGCAACATCATCATGCCCACGTGGCATCTTGTATGGCGGAACACAACCTGGATGAAAAGGTGATTGGCGTGAGTTTGGACGGAACAGGATACGGAACGGATGGTCACATCTGGGGTAGTGAAATTTTCATCTGCGACCTGGCCGGTTATGAGCGTTTCAATCATTTTGAATATGTGCCTCTGCCAGGCGGCGACCGCGTAACCAAAGAGCCCTGGCGTACCGGCTTATCCTATTTGTATATGGTATATGGTGCTGAGCTTTGGAATCTTGACCTTCCGTTTGTTAAAAACCTTGACAAAGCAAAATGTGATTATATTTTGGAAGCGATCGATAAAAAGATCAATTCACCGCAAAGCTGCAGTGCCGGACGCCTGTTCGATGCAGTGGCAGCCATCATGAATATTTGCACGATTACGCAGTTTCATGCCGAAGCGCCCATGCGGCTCGAAGATTTGGCCAGCGGAACAGTTGAAGCGGCTTATCCTTTTGAGTTTGGTGAATCGATCTCGTTTCAGCCAACCATCCGTGATATTGTTCAGGATATGCAGGATGGAGTTTCGACGACAGAAATTTCGGCCAGATTCCACAACACGGTTATGAATGCGATTTTTGCAGTTGTGAGTTTGGCCAGAACACAGCGGGATATCAGTAAAGTGGCGCTGACAGGTGGAACCTTTCAAAACAGGTATTTGTTAAGCCGTCTCGAAAAGTTACTGGAAAGTGTAGGTTTTGAAGTGTATACACAAAACAGAATTCCGGCAAATGATGGCGGTATTGCACTGGGCCAATTGGCCATTGCAGCCAAATTACGTTCTTTGGGAAAACCATATCAAAAATCGTAAATAGTAAATCAAAAATAGTATGTGTTTAAGTATTCCGGCAAAAGTAGAATCCATTGAAGGCGACATGGCCCAAGTGTCAGTCGGAGGCGCAAAGTATAACGCCAGTTTGCAAATGCTGGATGATGTTTCGGTAGGAGATTATGTATTGATCCACACCGGATTTGCGATTCAAAAGATAAGTGAGGAAGAGGCTAAGGAGACATTGAGGGTTTTTGAGGAATTTGATGATTTGAATAAGCAGATGGATGAGGAGGAGAAAGAAACGGGGGAGAGGATTGTGTAGGGTGAGTTGGAGTTGGGAGTGACTAGAGTGAGCTATAGTTGTAAGTGACTAAAGTGAACTAAAGTGACAAGTGACTAAAGTGAGCTGGAGTTGAGAGTGAGTAAAGTGAGCTAAAGTTGTAAGTGACTAGAGTGAGCTAAAGTTTTTAAGTTGAAAATTGCGAGTTGAAATTTTTTTTATTTTGGTGCATTATTAATCAAAACACAATAAAAATGGAAAATAAAGAATTTGCTTTGATGCTTGAAAATCGCACCCTTGAATTTGCAATAAAAACGTTAAAACTTTGTGGTAAGCTTCCAAATAGCACGGAAGGAAATGTTGTTCGGAATCAATTAGCCAAATCGGGAACCAGTATTGGTGCTAATTATCGAGAGGCCAATAGAGCCAGAAGTAAAGCGGATTTTAAAAATAAAATTAAAATATGTGAAAGTGAATCGAGTGAAACGGACTATTGGTTAACAATTATTAAATTGATGGAATGGTTGCCGGAGGTTGCTTTGGTCCATGAACAGAAAGAATCTAAAGAATTGCTTTCTATTTTTTCAGCCATCGGACAAAAACTAAATACAAGTAGATAAAATGTATTTTTATATGAATATATGATCTCACTTTACAACTTTAGCCCACTCAAAACTCCAGTCACTCATAACTTTAGTTCACTTAAAACTTTAGTCACTCGAAACTAAAAAGAAATGAAATACATTGACGAATACAGAGATAAAGAACTCGTTGAAAAACTGGTAACACAAATAAAACAAGTCTCAAAAAAACCCGTCGCCTTCATGGAAGTGTGTGGGGGGCATACCATGTCGATCCAGAAATTCGGTATACCATCTTTATTACCTGACAACATTCGGCTGATCTCAGGTCCGGGCTGTCCCGTGTGCGTTTCCGACCGAAAATATATTGATCAGGCCATTGCCTACAGCCGGCTCGATGATGTGATCATTACAACATATGGCGACCTGATCCGCGTACCGGGTTCTACATCTACTTTGGATCAGGAAAAAGCCAAAGGCGCTGAGGTGCGGATTGTTTATTCTGTTTTGGATGCCTTGGAAATTGCTAAAAAGAACAAAAGCAAAAAAGTGGTTTTTCTCGGGATCGGTTTTGAAACCACAGCACCCAGCTCAGCAGCCGGCGTAATTCGTGCACAGATGGCCGGCCTTCGGAATTTTTACCTGTTCAGTTCTCACAAAGTGATGCCTCCTGCCATGGAAGCACTGATTGATGAGGGTGTGCAGTTGAGTGGTTATATCGCACCCGGACATGTAAGCACCATTACCGGGACGAGCATTTATCAAAACATCCCAAAAAAATATGGATTGGGAGTGGTGGTTTCCGGCTTTGAACCGGTTGATCTTTTGCAATCCATTCTGATGCTGGTAACCCAAATTGAAAATGATGATCCGAAAGTTGAAATACAATATACCCGTGTAGTAAAGCCTGAAGGAAATGTAAAGGCTCAACAATACCTTGATGAGGTGTTTTACCTTGGCGACGACTGGTGGCGCGGGCTGGGTGTCTTACCTGAGAGCGGCATGAAGATCAGGGGAAATTATGAACGTTGGGACGCAGAAAAGCAGATACCGGTGGAGGTGGAGCCCACCCGTGAAGACAAAGGTTGTATTTGTGGTGAAATCCTGAAAGGGATCAAAAACCCAAAAGATTGTAAATTATTTGGAAAAGCCTGTACACCGCAGAATCCGGTGGGTGCCTGCATGGTCTCCCACGAAGGTTCTTGCCACGCATACTACAGGTATAACCGGGATTAAACTGATGTCATTTAATTTTAATATTAACCCGGAATTCCCGTCCGAATCCGCCAACCGGCGGAGGCGGGCAGAACTCAGAACCCAGAACTCAGAACCCAGAACTCAGAACCCAGAACTCAGAACCTGCCTGCCGGCAGGCAGGCTCAGAACTAAATTTCAGATATGACAAAAAACATACTCCTCGGGCACGGCAGCGGCGGCAAATTAAGCCACGATCTGATCACCAACCTCTTTGTGAAATATTTTCACAACGACATCCTTGATCAGCAAACCGATGCCTCTGTTTTAAAACCTGGATCGGAATTAATTTCCTTTACCACCGATTCCTTTGTAGTTGATCCGATCTTTTTTCCGGGTGGAAACATTGGCAAGCTGGCCATAGCCGGCACGGTGAACGACCTGGCTGTTTCGGGAGCAAAACCGCTTTATTTGAGTGCGTCGTTTATCATCGAAGAGGGTTTGCCTTTTAAGGATCTGGAAGAAATTGTAAAAACCATGTCGGAGGAGGCTGAAAAAGCAGGTGTGAAGATCGTTACAGGCGACACAAAGGTGGTTGATCGCGGCAAATGCGACAAGGTTTTTATCAATACGACAGGTGTCGGGGCGTTAGATATTAAAAGACAAAAGATTGGATTAGGTACAGAAATTAAAGCCGGAGATAAGGTGATCATCAACGGAACACTGGCTGATCATGGGATGTGTATTATGTCGGTGCGTGAAGGTTTGGGTTTTCAGGCGGAAATTGAATCGGATTGTGCCAGTTTGAACCGGATGATCGGGGAGGTGTTGGAAGTTTCGGAACAGGTGAAATTCATGCGGGATGCCACACGCGGAGGTCTTGCAACAGTTTTATGCGAACTCGCAGAATCCAGAAAACTCGGATTTGAGATCGACGAATCAAAAGTTCCGGTAAAAGAAAATGTTAGAGGTATATGTGAATTGCTGGGATTTGATCCGCTGTATGTAGCCAACGAAGGAAAGGTGTTGATGATCGTGGGAAATAATGATGCTGAAAAAGTGCTGGAAACATTAAAGAAAAATGAATTTGGAAAAGAAGCGGCAATCATCGGTGAAGTAACGGATGAGCATCACGGCAAAGCCTGGATAACAACCGGTATTGGCGGCCGGCGCATCATCGATATGCTGGCTGGGGAGCAATTGCCCCGGATTTGCTGATTGCTTCTTTGAAAAAGTCATGCCCGAGAAATCGGGCATCTGAATGGATTTAACACCATATTTGCAATGAATTATTATGTTTACATACTTGCAAATAAATCTAATCGTGTTTTGTACATTGGGGTAACGAATAATTTGAAGAGACGCGTTTCGGAACATAAGAGTAAATTGAATAAAGGGTTCTCCTACAGGTATAATGTTGATAGACTCGTTTACTACGAATGTTTTAAGGATGTTAGGGAAGCAATAAAAAGAGAAAAAAGGATGAAAAAATGGAATAGGGCATGGAAGGATGAATTAATTACCGGATTCAATCCCGAGTGGTTGGATTTGTTTAACACGTTGGATTAATCAGATTCCCGCATACGCGGGAAAGACTAATGAGTAATCAATTATGCATGAGTTATCAATAGTCATGAGCATCATCGAAATCGCTGAAGAGAATGCCAAAAAGGAAAACGCTTCAGTGATCACAGAAATTGAACTGGACATCGGCAAGCAGGCCGGTGTGGTGATGGAGGCACTGGAATTTGCCATCGAATCGGCAAAGGTGGGAACAATGCTGGAAAATGCGGAATGGGTGGTAAATGAAATTCCGGCCCTGGCGCGATGCACCTCCTGTGGCCATGAATTTGAAACCGGCGATCTGTTCACCCCCTGCCCTGAATGTGAAAATCCATTTTCAGATATTTACCAGGGCAGAGAATTGCGGGTAAAATCCTTAAAAGTTGAATGAAAAAAATATCTTTGTAGCTTAAATATTTACTCCTAAAAAAACAGGAATTATGTGCGATACTTGCGGTTGCGGCCACGGCGATGGCGTCACTTTCAGAAAACCCGGCGATGAAGCTGCCGGCGAACATGTTCACCAACACGAGCATACTCACGATCACGAACATTCACACAACGGGGAAACTCACAGTCATCCCCATATACATAACCATGCTCATGATCACGATCATTCCCATCATACCCACGATCATGGCGATCATACGCATACCCACGATCATGATCATCATCACCATCATGGCGATCACCCGCATGATCATCACCATGCAGATCATAATCACACGCATCACCATGATCACTCACATGGGCGGGAAATTGTGGTGGAGCAGGATATCTTATCTAAAAACAACCTGCTGGCTGAGCGCAATCGTGGGTTTTTTGAAGCGAAAAATATCCTTGCTTTAAACCTAGTAAGTTCACCCGGATCGGGGAAGACCAGTTTGCTGGAGCGCACCATCAAAGACCTGGGAAAAGAAATTAAATTTTACGTGGTTGAGGGCGATCAGCAAACCATGAACGATGCCAACCGCATTGATGCCGCAGGAGCACCCGTTATTCAGATCAATACCGGCAACGGCTGTCACCTCGATTCCGACATGGTAAACCGTGCAGTGAAGGATCTTAAAGTAGAAGATAATTCTGTATTGATGATCGAAAATGTGGGCAATCTTGTTTGTCCTTCTTTGTTTGATCTGGGCGAAGAGGCCCGTGTGGTGATCATGAGTACCACCGAAGGGGAAGATAAACCTTTAAAATATCCCACCATGTTCCAGACTTCCAATATCTGTATTATCAATAAAACCGACCTTTTGCCATATCTTGATTTTGATCTTGAAAAAGCCAAAGAATATGCCTTGCAGGTCAACCATCACCTGGAATTTTTTGAAGTTTCGGTTAAAACCGGTGAAGGAATGGATGCATGGTATAAATGGTTGAAAGCAAAAATGAAGAAATAAATTTTACCGGTCCGAAGTTAGTTACGGATATAATCATGGACATTCAATTTAAACCGATCGGATTTATACATACGCCTTACGCCGATGATGCACCCTACACGAGGTACGAGGAAATTGATGGTGAGTTTTATGTGGAGCTGAATAAAGCATACATCGATGGCCTTTATCTACTCGATGAGTTAAATTATTGCTACCTCATTTTTTACATCCATAAATCGAAGAAGCAGCCGAGCCTCAGGGTTCATCCACCGCGCGGGGGAGGGAAGGAGGTTGGACTGTTTGCCACACGATCGCCCAACCGCTTTAATCCCATCGGGTTGACCATTGCAAAAATTAAAAAAATTGAAGGAAACCGGATTTACACTTCCGGGCTGGATATATTGGATGGAACACCTTTGCTGGATGTCAAACCGTATATCCGGGATTTTGATATGAAAGAAGATGCCAATTTGGGGTGGATTGAAACTACGAGTCGGCCTGAAGATAAGCTTTCTCCGGATGCCTTTTAAACCAGGCCTGGATGAATGGACAAATTGCAACCACCTTAAATCCCATGTTTTCAATTTGTTCCAATGTTTCTTTTATCAATTTAGATCCTATTCCCTGTCCGGATAATTCTTTTGGTACCTGGGTTGAAACTAAATAATATTTGTCATTTTTAATTTCATAAATGATTTTGGCGATCCTTCTGTCAATATGAAATTCAAAACGGTTTTGTTGTACATTGTTAATTACTTCCATTTTCTCTTTATTTCATCAATTAAAATTCATCGGGACTTCCATGGCAAGGATCCGTGTTCCATCTTTCGCATTTATATTGATTGATCCGGTTTCCCATACTCCCAGTCCGTCACGGCGGCTTAATTCCTCTCCAACTATGTTTGCCTCACCCTCCAAAACAAAAAAGTAAACGCCGTTTGCCTTATTTTTCAGATCGAAATTCCCTTGCCAGTCTTGCGTAAAATTCCCCATAAAGAACCACGCATTCTGATGTATCCAAACTCCCTGGTCATCCTGATTTGGAGAGAGTACCTGGTAAAACTCGTTTTCTCTTTCAATATCTTTCAATGAAATCTGGTCATAACGGGGCTCCACATTTTGCTTATTCGGGAAAATCCATATCTGAAGAAAATTCACCTTTTTATCCCGATTTCTGTTTCTTTCACTATGAATAATGCCTGTTCCCGCGCTCATTACCTGTATGTCTCCTTCACGGATTACGCCTTCATTTCCAATGCTATCGCCATGTTCCAAATCGCCTGAAAGCGGAATGGAAATGATCTCCATATTATCGTGCGGATGTTTGCCGAAACCCATGCCCGGTGCCACAGTGTCGTCGTTTAATACCCGCAAAGCCCCGAAATGCATACGATCGGGGTCGTAATAATTTGCAAAACTAAAAGTGTGGTATGTATCGAGCCAGCCATGGTCAGCGTGGCCCCTTGAATCTGCTTTATGTAATACTGATTGCATTTGCACTCTAAATGATTAATATACTTTTAACAAAACTTCTATCGAAAGGTTTGTGTGAAGCCTATGTATTAGAATCCGCTGTGAAAGTGTATAGTTATTTGTAGATTTTTTCAAAATCTAAATATTGCTATACTAATTACCCAGTATATTATGTACAAGTAACAGTTATATTAAAATAAAGTGCTTGTATAGTTATGTTGAACAAATGTTTGACATACTGGTTAATAGCTGAATAATTAATTTGTTAAACTCCTGTGATATTTTCGTGATACACTGGATTTTATTTTGCAACCACCTTAACCATTAATTTTAATATAAATGAAAAAAATAGCACTATTCAATTTATTAACTGTATTCTTAGTATTTACAGCTTCGATATCAAAGGGGCAAAATTACAGCTTTGGGGATTTTGTCGGTACCTGGCATGGTACCATTAGCTCTACCTCTTCTGGTGGCTACAATGATCCTATGACCATGACCATCGAATCCAATGGATTTTATACTGAAACTTCGGGCCATTTGATGCCATCTCTTTATCCTGATACCCAGGAATGTGAATATGAAGCTTCCTCAAATCGAATGCACTGGTGGTACCTCGGCACTGTATGGGGTGGCCAGTATTTTTATGATCACTTTTATTATGAAGTGGTTTATTTCCAGAATGACACCCTCGAAATGCATTATAATTATTGGGATGATCCGGAACCATATCCTGAAGTTGGAACAATATTTTTGGTAAAAGAAAGCCTAACACCTCCACCCACATTGCTGCAAACAGAAGTGACAAATAATAATGTTTCTTTAACCTGGAATGAGCCGGTTTTGGGGAATGGCGGAATGGCAAATCCAACCAGCTACAAGGTATATTATAAAATGGGAGACGGCGCTTTTGATTTGCTTGAAACCACCGTTTCAAATAATTATACCCACGAGAATGTTACGGCTGCAGGATCGCACAGCTATTATGTTACGGCTGTTTACAATGAAGGTGAATCCGATCCTTCTAACCAGGCTGAAGTAATCCTGACAACACCTGCTCCAACCGATTTGCAAAGCCAGTTGCTGGCAAATAATGTTGTTCTGAATTGGGACGAACCCGATAACAGTGAGCCAATGGCAGGACTGATGGGTTTTAATATCTATCATAAATATGGGGATGATCCGTATGACTTGCTGATGTTTGTGGAAGACAATTATTATGCACATCAGGAAATTCCTGCCGGTGTACATCACTATTATGTAACAGCAGTTTATGATGGAGCAGAGTCGGACCCGTCCAATGAGGTAATGGTTGACGTTGTGATTTCTGGTTTTCAGGATGAGTTGGAAAGAAAAACAGCCCTTTACCCAAATCCAGTTTCTGATTTATTAAATGTCAGTTCTGAATTTAGAATAAAATCCCTTTTGATTTTTAATTCAACAGGTGAAGTTGCTTACAGACAGATAGTCGATGCATATAGTTACAGAATGAACCTTACTGATCTGGCCACCGGATTGTATGTGGTAAAGATTGAAACAGATGAAGGGATTATTTCAAAACGGGTTTTGGTGAAATAGAAACTTTTAAAAAATAAATGTAAATTAGATAAGGCCGGATGATTTTCATCCGGCCTTATCTACAACCAATAAATTAATTTATACAATTAAATATTATCAGGAACTTTAAGTTGCACTATTTTTACCGGTAAAATGAACCGGTATGCGAAAATTTGTGCTTAGCTTCCTTTTAATTGGTATTACAATTCAGTTGTTTGCCCAAACTGATCTTACCCAATTCGTCAACCCATTCATCGGTACCCAGCGTATGGGCCATACTTTTCCCGGGGCGTGTGTGCCCTTTGGGATGGTGCAGTTGAGTCCGGATACTGATACCATTCAATACTGGAATAAAGAAGAGCAAAAATACAACGGCAAGGTGTATGAATATTGTGCCGGTTATCAGTACGATGATCCAACCATTGTAGGATTCAGCCATACCCATTTCAGCGGGACCGGCCACTCCGACCTGGGGGATTTCCTGATCATGCCTACTACAGGAGCACTTCAATTAAATCCAGGTACAGAAGATTATCCTGAAAAGGGTTATCGTTCAACCTATAACAAAGAAACTGAAGCTGCTGAACCTGGCTATTACCGTGTAAAACTTACCGAAGAAAACATCACCTGCGAATTAACGGCATCTGAACGGGTGGGCTTTCATCAATACTCAATTCCTGAAACCGATGAAGCACATATCATCCTCGATCTGATCCATGGGATTTATAATTATGATGGAAAGGATGTGTGGACTTTCGTTAGGGTGGAGAATGATACCCTGGTTACCGGCTATCGTCAAACTTCGGGTTGGGCAAGGACCCGAACAGTTTATTTTGCCATGGTCTTCAGCAAACCGATGAAAAGTTATGGCCATAAAAAGTATGATGAGTCGGTTTATCGCGGATTTTACAGGAAATTTAATGAAGAAGAAAATTTCCCGGAAATGGCCGGCCGGAAAATCAGGGCTCACTTTGATTTTAAGATCGAAGAACATGAACAACTGAATGTGAAGTTTGCGCTATCGGCGGTGAGTACCGAAGGAGCAATTAAAAATCTGCAGGCTGAAATTCCGGATTGGAATTTTGGAAAAGTAAGAGCCGAAGCCAAAGAAAAATGGAACATGGAGCTTTCAAAGATCAAAGTGGAAACCCTGACCCCGGACGACAAAACTGTGTTTTATACAGCCCTATACCATTCTTTTATCAGCCCGGTAATTTATGAAGATGTAGATGGCCAATACCGCGGGCTCGATCAGAACATCCATCAATCCGACGGATTTACGAATTACACAATTTTTTCACTCTGGGATACCTATCGTGCCTTGCATCCGCTTTATAACCTGGTTCAGCCAAAACGCAACAACGATATGGTTTTTTCCATGCTGGCCCATTTTGATCAGAGTGTGCATCCCATGTTGCCGGTGTGGTCGCATTATAGCAACGAAAACTGGTGTATGATAGGGTATCACAGCGTTCCAGTCATTTCAGATGCGATTGAGAAAAATATTTTTACCGGGGATATCCATCAAGCCCTGGATGCCTGTGTTCAAACTGCTGAATACAAACCTTATGACGGATTGGAATATTACATGAAGATGGGCTTTGTGCCTGAAGATAAAAACGGAAGTTCGGTGAGTAAAACGCTGGAGTACGCTTACGACGACTGGACCATCGCACAGATTGCGAAAAAAGCAGGGAATGAGGAGGTGTATGACCGGTTTATGAAGCGTTCCGAAAATTACAAACATGTTTTTGATCCGGAGATCGGCTTCATGCGGCCCAAATTGTCAGACGGAACGTTCAGGAAAGAGTTTGATCCGCTTGATACGCACGGACAGGGTTTTATCGAAGGCAATGCCTGGAATTATGGTTTGTATATTCCACAAAATCCGGAAGCATTGGTGGAATTGTATGGTGGTAAAAAGAAATTCACGAAAATGCTGGACCAGTTGTTTACACTTCAATTGGATGACAAACACATCGAAGCCAATGAAGACATCACGCGGGATGGGATAATTGGCCTGTATGTTCATGGAAATGAGCCGGGGCATCACATTCCGTATCTTTATAATTACACCGGTCATCCTGAAAAAACGCAAGAGCGGGTGCGGATGATTTGTAATACCATGTATGCCAATGCGCCGGATGGCCTCTGCGGCAACGACGACTGCGGACAAATGAGCGCCTGGTATATTTTTTCTTCGCTGGGATTTTACCCGGTTTGTCCAGGCTCGGATACCTATGCGTTGGGGAGCCCCTTGGTGAAATCGGCTGTAATTGATCTTGGAAATGGCAAGACATTGACCATCAAAACAGAAAATCAAACTTCAGAGAATGTGCATGTGAAATCGGTGACTTTGAATGGTAAAAAGCTGGATGGGCCCTTTGTGGATTATTTGGATTTGATTGGTGGAGGGGAACTGGTCTTTTGGATGAAATAAAATAGAACACAGATGACGCAGATCCAGCTGATTAGAGCGGATTAAATTCATTTGTGTTCTAATAAAAAACCCGGTCCTCTCAAAGGCTCATCACCAAAAGAGAGTCCCGGGTACAGATGAATTAACAAATAAGAAGTTTGCAGCTATACGCAGATTTTTACCTTGAAATTATTCCCTCTTGCCACATTCTTCAAAAGTTAATCCAACAATAAACAATCAACTAATACTTGTTTAACTCCGTCCATGAATCGCTGCCTTCCAGATTATTCAACAACGCATGCAGTTTTCCGATTTTCTGTTTGAGAAACGGTTTCTTAATAAATCCATTAACACCCAAATCAAATGCCCTTTTCACATATTCAGGGTCGGTGGAGTTGGTTATAAAAATGAAGGGTAAATCATTCAGTTTTGTATCTGATTTTATCCTTGCCAATAATTCGAATCCGTCCTCACTGGGCATTTCAATATCCGAAATCACTAAATTGAATTTATCTTTTTTGAGCTTATCAAGTGCATCTGTTACACTTGAAGTATGTTTTACTTCAAATCCGTTTCGCTCAATCAGTATTTTTAAATACACCAGGAATGTGCGATCATCATCCACGATCAGGCATTTTGGCTTTATTAACTTTTGCATATTCATCTGTTTTAAAAATGTTGGCGCAAAAGTATCAGGCCGGTCAGTGCCAGTCGTCCGAACTTATAAATTCGGAGGTGCAGCTAAGTATTCGGACTTTCCGGGAATTGAGATATAATGATGCAAGTTGTTGACAGGTAGTTAAATAAGGTTGGATGTCAAAGAATTTGATCAATTTCGTAAATTCACCTGATTCATATATTCTTTGGGTGTGAGGTGGGTGTATTTTTTAAAAATACTATTAAAAGTCGACTTGGAATTAAAACCACTATCGTGTGCGATTGATAATAAAGTATACTTTTCTCCGTGGTTTTCTTCAATTAATCTTTTCACCTCTTTCACCCGGTAATGGTTAACAAATTCATAAAAATTCTTATCCAACTTATCATTGATCACTTGTGAAATATGATGCGCAGGGATATGAACCATCTCCGAGAGTTTATCCAGGGTAAGGTCGCTTATCAGGTATGGTTTTTCCTGATCCATAAAATTAATGAGTTTGGTCCTTGCCAGGTCAGCCCCATCTTCTGACAAGCCGGAAGAGGAGTATTTTTTTACCTGCTTATCCTTTATATTCGGATCGTAAAATTTGCCTAAAATAACCTCCTGATGAAATCCAAAATAGCCGATAATTACAATGATTATCAGCTCAAAATAGTACATCGTTAGCAGGGTGTCATTGTATTTCATATCGTTGTAATAACCGGTAACAATTTTAGTTACAATAATCACGGTCCATAGTACAACTACACTGATCAATAAATAATTAACCCAACTCAGATCAATTTTATCACGACATGAAAAACGGTTCCGCAGATCCTGAAGATGTTTTCGCAGATATCTAACAATTCCCACTACATAAACGGGCATAATAATGATCATCAATCCTTCAAATATTTTGAAAAGCAAGGGCCTGTCGGCTAAAGAGGTTTCATGAAAGAAATCGTATCGTTCCGCTGGCGATTTAAAATAGAGAAACGAGGCGAGGTAAAGATTATACAAAACAAAAGGTATCAGGTGCAGCAACTTCTTCGGATTGAATTTGGCTTTTGGCGAGGTGAGAAAATAAACATACACAAATAAAAAGGGCGCATTCAATGCCGGAAGGGTGTATCCAAAACCAAGCAAAAACAGGATGTCTTTCTCAAAAATGAAATAACTTCTTAAATAATCCAGGCCAAGAAAAATGAGCCAAATGGCCAGTACAGTGTCAGCAGTTGTTTTATTTTTCTTTCTGAGAAAAATTGCTGCCGAAGAGCCAAACGAAAGCAATATTGCACTGATAAGAAGGAGATTCATTTTTATTGTTGGTTGTTTTGGACGAAATGCAAATATAAAGACATTTATATTTTATGTTGCCTCTGAAAGCTTTAAGTTTTTATTCCTTACCTTTGAAATAATAAAAATTTAAAAATGAAAAAGGCATCAGTAATTCTATTTTTTGTTTTTCAATCAGTTTGGCTACTTGCTCAGGTTGGCTTTACTCCCAATGCATTTGGCGAATTTTATAAGCGTGATTTGACCAATCCTACCAATGCAACATTCATTGGCACTACCCTTAACCAGATAGGCGCCTCAGACTTTAATAAAGAAGGAGTTTTATTTGTCATAAGCGGAATTGATAATGGTTTGTATATATTGGATACCACAAATGCAAGTTCAACATTAGTGGCAACATTGCCGCCAACCGGCTCAGAGTTCTGGACAGGAATGGCCTGCGATCCCACGGATGGAACTATGTATGTATGCAGTACCGATGGGAATAACAGTTCCCTGTTAACGCTAAATACGGAAACCGGCGAAACGACATTGATAGGAACGGGAGCTGTTGAAGACGGGCTGGTTGGAATTGCTTTTGACAATACCGGTCAGATGTATGGAATTTACCTGGTACGAAAATTTTACTCCATAGATAAAACAACAGGTCAGGCGACCTATATTGGTGATTTCAATACAGCGGTTTCCGGCCTTCCGCATCATGGGCTTGATTTTGATCCCCAAACGGAAACCATGTATATGACCTCCTATAATGTATTTACTTTCGATAATGAATTATGGACTATCGATCTTTCCACAGGTGCCAATACTTTGGTTGGCTCGGTGGGCATATGGACAGGTACACTTGCCGTTAGGCCACCTGCTGTGTTGATAGCTGCGTTTAGTGCTGATGCTACGGAAATATGCGCCGGTGAATCGATCGCATTTATGGATGAATCAACCGGAAATCCGGAATCGTGGTTGTGGACATTTGAAGGTGGAGAACCAGCATCATCAACCGAACAGAATCCGGTTGTTTCTTATAATTCTGAAGGAACTTATGATGTAACGCTGGAGGTTACGAATGGTTCTGGTTCAAACAACTTAATTATGACCGATTTCATTACTGTGTTTTCACTTCCTGCACCTGCAGTCCAGGGGCCTGATACGGTGTGCACGGGCCACACAGAAACTTATTTTACTGATGATATAGCAGAAAATTCGTATCAATGGGAGGTTACTGGCGGAGATATAATTAATGGAGCCGGAACTTCTGAAATTATGGTTCAATGGGGAATGACGGGCGATGGAAGCGTTGTTGTTACAGAAACTTCACCAAACTGTGAAGCAGCATCTGAGGTGGTTGAGGTATTTATTGACCCATGCACATTGGTGGATGACCATATTGTATTTCAGCAAAGATTAAGTCCCAACCCAGCCTCATCAGAAATCAGGGTTAATTTAAAAGGGCTCGATGTTATTAATATTGATGTGATCAATTCCAGCGGGCAAATTGTACTTCAAATGGAAATTACAGGCAATGAAAGCCAAACAGTAATTGACATTTCGGCGTTAAAGCCCGGAGTGTATATGCTGCAGGCGTCTTCCAAAAGGGGCGCTATTGATCAGTGCAAATTTGTGAAAAGCAAATAGTCGATTATCGTTATCAAGGTTCTAACTTGAGATCAATTCTTTTTATTTCTATTCATACCTCAATGAATCCGATGGATTTATCAAGGCGGTTTTTATGGTCCGGTGGCTGATGGTGATCAGTGCGATGACGATGGCCACCAGAAATCCAATGAGGAAGTCGGTGGGTTGAAGTGTGATGCGATAATAATAATTCTGAAGCCAGTTGCTGGCAACCCAATACACCAATGGCCAGGCAAGCGCCGTTGATATGGCGATCAGGATGAGGATCTCCTTTGCTACCAAACTCCAGATATTAAAAATGGAGGCTCCAAAAGTTTTTCTAACGCCGATCTCCTTGGTGCGCTGCTGAACGGTAAACGCTGTAAGTCCGTACAATCCGAGTGATGCAATAAATATGGCAAGAATCGTGAAAAGGATCGATAGCTTTGCATTTTGTTTTTCTTCACGATACATCCGCTCGAAATCCTTGTCCATAAAAAAGGATTGCATGGGATCATTGTTGGTATAAGAACCCCAAACATTTTCTATTTCACTGATCGTGCTGGCATTGGCACTGGGCGCAAGCTTTATGCTAATATAGCCCCAATGTATATCCTCATTTTTAAACCGCATGAGGTACGGATTAATTCCAGATCGCAGCGATTCAAAATGAAAATCTTTAACCACACCGATCACAGGCATATAGGTGGTTTCACCTGTGTCATCATCCCGGTTGATAAATTTTACTGAAAAGGGATCATTGAAAATGAAGCTTTTCACAGCATTTTCATTAATGATACAAGCATCTTTGTCAGTTGAATAGGATTTGTCGAAAAACCTGCCTGAAGCTATTTTTAAACCGTAAGTCTCAAAGTATTCATAGTCTACCCAATTGGTTTGCAAAAGAAAAGATTCCTCTTCGCGGCCTTTTACCGCATAACCGTTATTGTTATTGTTATGACCGGGAACAGCTGTGGAAGTGGCTACATTAAGCACTCCTGGAATTTTGCGGATGTCATCTTTAAAACTTTGCGTATGACTTCCGATGGCAAAAGCCCTGCGGATCACAAATACCTGTTCCTTATCGAAGCCAAGATCACGGGTAAGCATAAAATTGATCTGCCTGAACATGATCAGGGTCCCAATGATCAGTACAATCGATATGGCAAATTGTAAAATCACCAGCACACTTCTGAGTTTAATGCCACGTCCTTGTTTTGTTCGTAAGCCCTTGAGCACCATATAAGGGTTAAAGGATGACAGGTAAAAAGCCGGATAACTGCCGGCGATCAAACCAATGAAGGCAGTTGCTGCTATCAAAATAGGAATGGTATACCAATGACTGATATAGCCAACATGCAAATCGGTTCCGAGCATGCTATTGAAGTATGGCAGGACTATTTCGGTGATAATGATGGTAATTAATAGCGCTATGAATGAAAGCATTAACGTTTCCATCAAAAACTGACCAATCAGCAAACTTCGGGTGGAACCACTTACCTTTTTAATCCCAACTTCCTTGGCCCTTTTGGAGGCCTGGGCCGTTGACAAATTCATAAAATTGATGGAAGCAATAATGATTATCAACAAGCCGATACTACCGAAGATCCATAAATATTTCGGATCGTTGGCCGCTTTTAGTTCTTGTTCAATTTCAGGGTTGAGGTGGATATCTGTAAGACTTTGCAGGTACATATTATACTTATTGCCCTGGCTTCGGAACTCATCAAGCGTAATCCCGAAATATTTTGTAATTATTGGGCCAACGTATTTTTCAATCATCCCCTTAAATCGATCATCTACTTTTTTTGGGTCCGTATCATGATGAAGCATAACATAGGTATCAAAGCTGTTGGAAAGCCACTGATCGTCGCTGGCGCGTGGATTGGTCATAAACGAACCAATCATATTTGCATCAAAATGCGTGTTTGCAGGTATGTCGGCCATCACCCCGGTAACCCGGTAAAGCACACTGTCGTTGCTCACCTTCAGCATTTTATTTACCGGGTTTTCATCTCCAAAAATCTTCTTGGCCGTGCTTTCCGAAAGAACAATGGTATGAGGTTCATTGAGTACATATTTTTTCTGGCCCTGCAAAAGCGGAATGGAAAAAAAGTCGAAAAAGGACGAATCGGCCTCAATAAAAGCATCTTCAGTAAAAGGAATGTCATTGTATTTGATGATGGTTTCGCCCCAGCCGTTGATGCGAAGGTAATTTTCTACTTCCGGAAATTCGTTCACCATAGTAGGCCCGATAGGAGATGCCGTTGATGTAACCTGCACTTCCTGCCCGCTGATCTTACCATGAAGGATCACCCGGTAAATCTGATCCTTGTATTCGTTGTATTGGTCGTAACTGAGTTCATAGCGGATGAAAATAGCAATGATGAGGCTGCAGGTAAGGCCGATTGACAGGCCAAGGATATTTATCAAAACGTAGGCTTTCTGACGTTTTAATGCCCTCAGACTGTATTTGATGAGGTTCGTTAACATAGTTCAAATGGTTTAAAATGGTAGTTGTAATAAAAATATGACGAGCAGGCCGCCTTCAGGTTACAGGTACTTGGGAATTATTAGTTCATTATTTAATTATCGGTTTACTTTCGAATGCGATATTACTGTTAAAATTGATTTTTCAAAAAGCATCTTCTGTATAGGCTGAATTTACTGTTATTATTGATATCACTTCTATTTAGAATCTTTATTGATAGTGAAAAACTGTTTTATATCATATCTGAAATTTTGACATTGACATATGTAGAGATTTAAATTTACGAAACAATCAATCCAGTATCCTATGCCTCCACAATTAAAAACTTTGATTCCGCTTTTTGCAATCTTTATCGTACTTTTTCTGGTTGGGCGGCACCTTGTAGTTCCCGAATCTTTCGGAGAAGCAGGTCATTATCGCTTTAATTCCATTGTTGAAAATGCAGAAAAACCACTTCAATATGCCGATAAGGATGCCTGCAACGAGTGTCATGAAGATTATGTTATGGAAATGGAATCCGACATGCATGCCGGTTTATCCTGTGAAACCTGTCATGGTCCGGGTTTTGCCCATTACGAGGAACCCGATTCATCAAGGCTCCTGGTGCCTGATCAACGTGAATTTTGCGGTTTATGCCATCAGCGCAATTTTAACCGTGAAAAAAAATTGGCGCAAATTGATTTGAAAGAGCACTACCCCGAAAAGAAATGTATTGAATGTCATAATCCGCACTTACCATGGGACATAACAGAGTAAATCAGTCGAGACGAAACTTTATAAAAGCCGCTGCAGCAGCCGGAGGTTTGCTGGCAACCGGAATTGTCAATCCGTTCAATGCTGTGATCTTTGCATCGGAGCAGCCTACCGACCCTACAAAACCGTGGTGGGGATATGGTATTGATATTGAAAAATGTATCGGTTGCGGCCGCTGTGCCAATGCCTGCAAAACAGAAAACAATGTTCCCCGCGAGCCTTTCTATTTCAGAACATGGGTTGAGCAGTATACTATTAAAAATGATGGAACGGTTCAGGTTGAATCTCCCAACGGAGGGATCGATGGTTTTGAACAAATCGTTCCGGATGATGAAATTTTCAAATCATTCTTTGTTCCAAAGATGTGTAATCACTGTCACAAATCTCCTTGTGTTCAGGCTTGTCCTGTTGGGGCAACCTACGATACACCTGATGGAGTTGTTTTGGTGGATGAAAGTTATTGTATCGGATGCAGATATTGTGTTCAGGCCTGCCCATACGGATGCCGGTATATTCATCCTGAGAAAAATGTGGTTGACAAGTGCACACTTTGCTACCATCGCATAAGCAAAGGCAAAACCACTGCTTGTGTGGAGGTTTGTCCGACACATGCCCGCATTTTGGGTGACTTAAATGATAAGGACGGTGAGCTTGTTAAGTTTATGAAAAATCACACCTGCCTGGTGCTCAAGCCACACCTTAATACCGGAAGTAAACTTTATTATAATGCATTAAGCGGGGAGGTAAGATAATATGGAACAGCACTATCAATATTTATACGACATGTTATCGCAGGTTCAGGGATATATTTTTCCCAATGAACTTGACCTGCAGTGGGGTTTGCTCATAGTCCTTTACCCTTACATTACAGGCTTGGTGGCAGGGGCGTTTATCCTGGCATCGCTCGAAAGGGTATTTAATGTAAAGGTTCTTAAGCCTACCTATCAGCTTGCACTGTTAACAGCACTGGCATTTCTGCTTGTAGCGACCATGCCCCTTGTGACCCACCTTGGCCATCCGTGGCGGGCTTATGAAATTTTAAGTACTCCGCACTCCACCTCTGCCATGGCGATATTTGGATTTGTGTACTTATGGTACCTTATGGTGGTGCTATTACTCGAGATTTGGTTTGATTACCGGCGCGATATGGTGATATGGTCGAAGCAGGAAAAGGGGTTTAAGGCCAAGCTTTATAAAATACTTTCGCTGGGTGTAACTGATATCAGTCCGAAAACAGTGAGGTGGGACGAAAAAATCGGCTATTTTATTACTGTAGTAGGTATTCCGTCTGCATTTTTACTTCATGGGTATGTGGGATTTATTTTTGGATCTGTAAAGGCAAATCCATGGTGGTCAACGGTGATGATGCCGGTTATTTTCCTTTTCTCGGCAATGGTTTCCGGGATAGCGCTCGTTTTGTTTATATACATGGCGGTATCCTATCTCAGAAAGCAAAAGATCGATATGAAAGCACTGGATACAGTGGCAAAGTATCTTTTTTATATTCTCATAATCGATTTTACACTTGAAAGTTTAGATCAGATACACAGGATTTACGAAGCAGAAGAATCATTTGAAATTCTATCATTGCTAGTGCATGGTCCGCTATTTCTAACATTTTTTATTTTCCAGATTTTGTTGGGAACGCTGGTTCCGCTTGCTGCGCTTGGAACACTTCAATTTTACAAACCAAAGGAATTCACCCGCAGGGTTATTTATCTTGTGAGTAGTTTGCTTGTGTTGTTTGGCATATTTTTCATGCGCTGGAATGTGGTGATTGGCGGTCAATTATTCTCTAAAAGTTTTTACGGTTTTACTGATTATAAAATCAGGATTGCAGGATCCGAAGGGTTGTTGTGGTCGATGGTTTGGATAATCCTGCCATTCATGATACTTGCCTTTTTACTTTGGCTTTTGCCGCCCTGGAAAAAAGTGCAGGAATAGTCTTTCTTTGATAAGCCCGGCTTATCCAACTGTTTTTATTCTTTACTAACTAACATCTACTGCTATGAATTCAGGATCAGAATCTCTGTCGGTTCAGCAATTAATTGAACGGATCAACCTGCTCGAACAAAGAATTACCAGGCTGGAAAATAGAGGGGTGATTACCAATCAAGCTGAAGAACCCGATAACGAATTGAACTTCGGCTTTAGTTTTGGAAATAAAGGTGAATCGGGCCTGGAGTCACATTTCGGTCAATTCGGACTGGCATGGTTGGGAAACATTGTGCTTTTCTTTGGGATTACTTTTTTTGTGTCTTATTTACAAGCTATAGGATATAAGCTGGTATCACCACTTTTCGGACTCATAGCCGTTGCAGGTATATTTTTGCTGGCGAGGTACCTCACAAAATCCAATGGCTTCATGTCGCGAATTTTGAACCTTAATGGCTATATTCTGATCTTTTATATCGTACTTAAACTTCACTATTTTTCAATTGAACCGCTCATCGGCTCCGAAATGATTTCCTTGCTATTGGTGCTGATATTCCCTCTTATTGCTGGCTTTATAGCTTTAAGGAATAAAAATACTACGTTGGCAGGGCTGGCACTTTTAATGTTTGCAGCGGTGGGTGTTTTAAGCGATAAAACACATGTAATACTTCCTGTTTCCCTTATCATTGCTATAACTTCAACTGTTATGGTTTTCAGGCTTGGATGGAAAAGGTTGGTTTACCTGGCGATTATTCTTGCCTATCTGGTTCAACTGATCTGGCTGTTTAATGATCCCTTTATGGGGCATGAAGTCATGATCATCAAGCAGCATTTCTC
Source organism: Bacteroidales bacterium (assembly GCA_020438105.1). Classification (GTDB taxonomy): domain Bacteria; phylum Bacteroidota; class Bacteroidia; order Bacteroidales; family JAADJA01; genus JAADJA01. The sequence goes on along the minus strand of JAGQVE010000042.1, from coordinate 9,568 downwards.
AGGTTATATTTATATATTTCTAACAGCAGCAGTTTTTGCATTAGTTGCTTTGCTGCCTGAACAGGCCGATGACAACAATCAGGCTTTTGTTATGAGCTCTATTATTCTAAACGGATTGGGTTTCACATTTGTCATTGCCCTGTTCATTCTTACTTTTTTCAAGGAAGCCTATGCAGGAATTACCGGTTCTATTGCTTTGTATTGCCTTACTTATGCATTTATCCTGCAGGTTAAAACCAATAGAAAGATCATTGCTGCCCTTTTTGCCTTATTCGGATTTGTAACATTAAGTGTTTGCATATATGGGCTTTATGGATTTCCGAGGGCTTATTTCCTGCTGGCGATACAAAGTTTATTGGTGGTTTCATTTGCCATTTGGTTCCGAAGCAAATTCATTGTTATAATGAATAGCTTTCTTTTCCTGGTACTGTTAATGGTATACCTGTCAACTTCACCCATTATGAACAGTATGAACATTTCGTTTTCGATAGCTGCACTGGCAACAGCGCGCATACTTAACTGGAAAAAGGAACGGTTAACGATTAAAACAGAGTATATCAGGAATTTCTATTTACTGGTGGCATTTTTTATGGTTTTATTCATGCTTTATCATTTGGTTGCCGATCAATATATAACTATTTCATGGGCTGCAGCTGCAATGGTGTATTTCGTATTGAGTTTGGTTTTGAAAAATGTTAAATACAGGTACCTGGCGCTTGCCACCATGTTTGCTGCAGCTTTTTATTTGTTTATCATTGACCTGGCCCGCATCGAAATGGTTTTCAGGGTACTGGCATTGTTAGTCCTGGCCGTGGTTTCTATAGGACTATCGTTTTATTATACAAAAAAACAAAAGTTAAAATCTGAAAATTTGGACATAGATTTATGATTCAAATGAATCTAATGGAAAAAAAGGAAAGATGGTTTTGCTCACTGGTTAAAATAGCTGTTTCAATAACTTTATATACCTGTTCACCAATCTTTGTTTGATGAAAATCAATTTGTCAGTTAGTTTTATCCAAAAATCAACGAACTCATTAAAACTATCTGCAATGGAAACTAAAAATAGACATTCATTTTACTCAAAGATCAGAACTGAAAAAATGGAAAACAGTTGGCCTGAAAATATAGAACTTAGCAAGCAGGAGCAAAAAGCAATAGAGACTATATATAGTCATGCAGGCAAGAAAGTCGTTTTTGAAACTTATCTTAAGTATAATCCGATAATGGCGCGTAAATATGTTAAGTTTATTGCATTAAATCCGTGGGCTCAATATATGACTTGGGATGAATCCGAAAGTCGGTTTAAGTTATCTGCATGATTCTTCCCGCTATCATATTTATAAAATTCTATCCCTTTCTTTGAATTCGCATGGCCTCTTCACCTTTGAAGGGGCTTTGCAATAAGTAGGAATAACAACAGGTCCACTCGTAAGGTTAGCAACCTGATTATAAATTCAAAATTCTCTTCACCACCATCCGACATTTGATAGTCAAACATGCCTATTTGCAAACCCTGACCGATTTTAATATTTTCGCTTCCATAAAAAAGGTCAGATTCAAATCATCTAAAGGGTTGGTATTCTTCTTCAAAAGCATAAAAAACGCCCAGGTCAATGCTAGTTTGATTGGTAAAATAAATAGATAAAACAAGCCGATTTTTGGAAATTCGAGTTTATTGAAAGGAACTGTATAAATTAATATTCCGGCTGCCAGTTCACCACCAATAATGACCCAATCTGAAAATTAGTGGCAATACCTATTGCTTAGATGAGAAAATGGGGCGTATTCAAAAGTATAGTGATCTTTTTATACCTGAATATTTGGGGTCTTCTTTCATTTTCGGATTGAGAACATGAATTAATCAATATTGCAAATACGAATTTGAAAAGTAGAATAAGGCGATTTTTTTTAATCATGACAAATGTTAAAAAAAAAGCGGTCGAATAAGACCGCCCTTCGAAAAAGTTTACCCATTGCTAGAAACTATAGGCCATTCCCAGCATTATACTAATTGTATTTGTTTGTATTTGTTCAAGCGCTGATTCAGGAATGTCGATAGTTTTTTCTTTATACTGGCCAATATTTGCAAAGCCAAGGCTATACCTAACATTAAAAATGGCAGACCATGGTTGAGTACGGCCACCAAATGGCATTTTATACATTAATCCTGCTCCGGCCGCAACACCAAAATCAAAACCGGAATATTCTTCCCTGAACTTACGTGGATCAGTTTGTTTATCCTGATCATCATCCCTGGATACTTCACCATCAATGGTAACTCTGAATAGTGCGCTAATAAACGGCCCGGCTTCACCAAAAACTGATAGGTCACTTCGGCGGCCTGTAGAGAAGGTAAATTTTGCTAATATCGGGATGTCAACGTAGGTGAATTTTTGTGGCAGATCTTCCACTGTGATAATCGTTTCAGTTGGGTCCAAGGGACTTATAAAATAGTAATCGGCCTTGGCTCCTTTTGTCTGAACATGCAATTCAGCCTGAAAGCTCAATATGTCAGCAATATCTCCGCTCATGGCGTCTTTCATACTATAATTAAAAAAGCCTCCAACATTATAGCCGATGAGCATGCTGTTGTTTTGCACGGATGACCCCCTGAGGTTTGCAAGGTTAACTCCCAACTTACCGCCGGTTGAATATTGCGCAAAAGTGGTGGCTACAGAAATACTGAGTACCGCGGCCACAAGTATATGTTTTATGTAGTAGAATCGGGTCATTTCTTTTCTTTTGTCTGTCTTAATAAATTGATTTTCAAAATAAAAAATATCTAGAACAGCGCAATTAATTTTTTAATTTATACCAAGGAGGAAATAAATTGTTGCGGCTGTTCTATAAATTCGATTTAAAATTACAAAATTAATTGTTAAAGAATTGAAGCTTACCTTTCTGGGTCGTAATTTTAATTTTTGAATCCCTTGAAACCTCACCAGACAAAATCATTTTTGACAATTCATTCATGATGTTTTTCTGAATCATCCTTTTTATGGGCCTTGCACCAAATTGCGGATCGAAACCGGCATCAGCAATAAAATTGATGGCATTTTCATCGGCTGTAATCTGGATGCCGTTTTTGAGTAGCATTTTCTGCAAAAGCCCGAATTGCAGTTTTACAATTTCCCGAATTTCTGATTTGCTTAAAGGAGTAAACATGATAATTTCATCAATCCGGTTTAAAAACTCCGGCCTGATAATCGTTTTTAACATGTTAAACACTTCTATCCTGGTTTTTTCAAAGATGGACTCTTCATTTCCTGAATCGATATTCTCAAGATTTTTTTGAATGATTTGAGAGCCGGCGTTTGAAGTCATGATAATGATAGCATTTTTAAAATCAACGAGCCTTCCTTTGTTGTCGGTCAGCCGGCCGTCATCAAGCACCTGTAATAAAATATTAAAAACATCGGGATGTGCCTTTTCAATTTCATCAAGCAGAACTACACAATATGGTTTTCTTCGGACAGCTTCGGTGAGCTGCCCACTTTCATCATATCCCACATATCCCGGAGGTGCTCCTATCAATCTTGAAACAGCATGTCTTTCCTGGTATTCCGACATATCAATGCGGATCATCGCATTTTCATCATTAAAAAGGTACTCTGCCAGTGCTCTAGCCAGCTCCGTCTTACCAACTCCTGTAGTTCCCAGGAAAATAAAAGAACCAACCGGCCTTTTGTTATCCTGAAGACCTGCCCTGCTTCTTCTGATTGCATCTGCTACAGCACCTATCGCTTCATCCTGACCGATGACCCGTTTGTGAAGATCTTTTTCAAGGTGAAGCAATTTCTCCCGTTCGCTTTGAAGCATTTTGCTTACCGGAATGCCTGTCCACCTTGCAACAATTTCAGCTATTTCCTCCGAACCGATTTCCTCGTTGATCATGGGGGAATCGGCTTGAATTGAGGTAAGTTTCGCTTTCAGGGTCTCAATTTTATCTTCGAGCGATTTTATCTGGCCGTATCTAATCTCAGCCACTTTGCCAAAATCACCATCCCGCTCTGCCTGCTCAGCCTCATATTTTTTATTTTCAATTTCTTTTTTCGATTGCTGAATTTGCTCGGCAATCTCTTTTTCAGCTTTCCATTTGGCAAAAAGATGGTTTCGTTGTTCAGTGAGGTTCGCTAATTCAGTTTTAATTGAACCCAATTTTACATCGTCCTTTTCCCTTTTTATGGCTTCACGTTCAATTTCGAGTTGTTTGATTTTTCGTTCAAGGATTTCCAGTTCCTCTGGCAGTGAATTAATTTCCAGTCGAAGTTTTGATGCCGCTTCGTCGATGAGGTCGATTGCTTTATCAGGTAAAAACCGGTCGCTGATGTATCTCTGCGAAAGTTCCACTGCTGAAATAATTGCTTCGTCTTTAATTCTGACATGATGATGGTTTTCGTATCGCTCTTTGAGTCCCCGAAGAATTGAAATTGCAGCAAGTGTATCCGGTTCATTCACCATCACAATTTGAAAACGACGTTCAAGGGCTTTGTCTTTTTCAAAATATTTTTGATATTCCTTGAGGGTTGTGGCTCCAATAGCCCTCAATTCGCCCCTTGCAAGTGCCGGTTTCAGGATATTTGCCGCATCCATTGCTCCTTCACTCGCACCAGCACCAACCAGGGTGTGAATTTCATCGATAAAGAGAACTATTTCACCATCGGAGCTAATCACTTCTTTTATAACACTTTTAAGCCGTTCTTCAAATTCCCCCTTGTATTTTGCTCCTGCAATTAGTGCTCCCATATCTAACGAATAAATTCGCTTTGATTTCAGGTTTTCAGGCACATCACCATTGATGATACGGTGTGCAAGTCCTTCTGCAATAGCTGTTTTACCAACACCCGGTTCACCTATCAGGATAGGGTTATTTTTGGTTCTGCGCGAAAGGATTTGTAAAATTCTCCTGATCTCCTCATCTCTCCCAATTACAGGGTCAAGAGCTCCCACACGAGCCATTTCATTAAGATTTTTAGCATAACGATTTAATGCATTGAAGCTTTCCTCGGCTGATTGAGTGTTAACTGTAGCACCTTTCCGAAGTTGTTTGATGGCTTCGATCAGTTGCTTTTCATTGATGCCATTATCTTTTAGAAGTTTCGCTGCCGTGTCATTTCCTGAAAAAATTCCCAATAATATATGTTCCATCGACACATATTGATCATTGAAGTCTTTCAGATATTTACTGGCTTTTTGTAAGGCTGCATTGGCTTCTCTGCTCAAATATTGCTCACCTCCCGTAACTTTTGGCAGGGTTTCAATTATTTTCTCAATGGCTTTATTCAGAATGCCGGTATTAACATCGAGCTTTTTCAAAATCAAGGGAATCACATTCTCATCAACAGTCATAAGCGCTTTAAGAATATGGATGTTCTCAATTGCCTGATGTTGGTGGCCGGAAGCAATTTCCTGCGCTTTCTGTATCGCTTCCTGTGATTTTATTGTGAAATTATTAAAGTTCATAGTTTATGCTGCTTTTAAATTTGTACCAACAAAATCAACTTTTTTGCCAGATGATTTTTATTACAAATTTCGGATAAAATGGCATTTTTAAAAGTATAAAAAGTGACTTTATGGCCTGATTAATAGTATTTTATAAATGAATCTCTGTTAATTTGACCGAATTGTTAAAAGATAAGCTGTTTACAAAATCCGAAATTCTAAAATTTTAGCCATCTTTGTGCGTTAATTGATCATATTTTTTGACCAGTTGTACCTGGATGTTATCAGTTTAATAATGCTCAAAACTTTACTTCAAAAATATTTCAGCCGACTTTTGTTATTGGGATTTTTGTTCTCCTATTTATTGTCTGATGCACAAAATACCATTTTCCCGGATACCATTCGTTCATGTAAAGTGGATAGCTTAATGCTTGATGCAGGTTCAGGATATCAAGCCTATTCCTGGAGCAATGGTTATAACTCACAAACTGCATGGTTTAAATTTTCGGGATTTTATTCAGTAACTGTTGAAGTAAATGATACGGTTTCGTTCACAGATGAATTTGAAATTATTTTTGTGAACGCAAAGATTGTTCAAAACGACACATTAATTAACTGTGGTGATACACTAGTTTTGAAGGGATCGGATCCTTATTATGATTATTTATGGATAAATATTTCTACACAAGCTGATTCTGTTGAAATTGCCCCCAAACAATCAGATACGTGGTATACTGAAATTTCAGATCCTGGTAATTCTGTTTATTATTGCCTCGATAGTGTTTTTGTTGACGTAAATAGCGGTATTGTAATTGACTCTGTGATTCAAACCAGTATTGGATGTCCGGGCGAGGATAAGGCAAAAATTAAACTTGAGGTAAGTGGTGGTTTTCCGCCATATACATACGATTGGCCTGCAGAGGCAATTCCACTCTTTGAAGATCCTTCGTTTGCAATTGGATTAACAGATGGCGTAAAAAAAATAACCATTACTGATTCGATTGGTTGTGCGTTAAAAGATGAATTCAAGGTTAAAGCCCACCGGCTTCCTGATCTTGAGCTGAGTGTTGATCCAAGAGATACCGTTTACATTCAAAAGCCTTACGTAACCTTTTCGTTTGAAAATCCGCAATACGACAGCCTTGGCGTAGATACCTTTTATTTGAACTGGTGGCAATGGAATTTTGGTGATAGTGTTAAGTCAGTCGCAGCTTCACCCACCCATACTTATAAAAAAGTGGGTAGATATGATGCAGTACTTAAATTCAGGACCTTTTATGAGTGTGAGGGGGCTGATACCATATCAGTGGAAGTTAAACCTGTAAAACTGAAGATTACTACCGTAATTACTCCAAATGGTGACGGGGCAAATGATTTCTTTGAGATTTGGGAGGATACAGGAGAGAATAACACATCGACAAAAAGTTCATGGGCCCAGGGAAGTGATGATTTTGATCTGAACGAATACTATATCAGTACCAAATTAATCGTTTTTAACCGGTGGGGTGAAAAAGTTTATGAGGTGGATAACTATGAAAATGACTGGGATGGCGGTGAATTGAAGGATGGTGTTTATTTTTATATTCTTCAATGCGATGGAGAGTATCAGGATAAAACTTATAAGGGTTCAGTATCAATTTTCACAGGCAATCCCTTTTAACCCATTGCAATTTTAAATCTATTTTCTATCTTTGCCGCACCAACCAACACCTTAAATCAAATATTTTCTGGTAAAACTTAGTGTTCATCTTTATCACATGAACAAAGTTGGCTATATGTAGTTTTAAAAAGACATAAACTTATTACACTAACCATTTTAAGTATGCGCAGTTTTTTACTAAATATATTAGCAGGTTTTATTCTTTTGTACTCAGCAGATAGTTTGCATGCTCAACCCATTCAAATTTTGCCATTGGGAAATTCAATAACGCAAGCTTCAAATCTTTATAAAAGTTATCGTTATGAACTTTGGAAAAAGTTATTGGACGATGGACTTGATTTTAATTTTGTGGGTTCTCAAACGGATCATTATAATTGCGGAACACCTGTTTTTCCTGATTATTTGGGGCAATCTTTTGACATGGATCATGAGGGGCATTGGGGATGGCGATGCGATGAGGTGATAGATGGCGATGGTGGAACGAGTAACTGCAGAGGCTCAGGTGGATTGTCGGACTGGCTTATGAATTATACTCCTGATATAGCCCTGATACACCTCGGAACTAATGATTTGTTCCAGGGAACTGGCGGAAATTATACCATTAATACCACCATCAGCGAATTGGAAACGATCGTTGATATACTTCGTGCTGACAATCCGAACGTAATTATCCTTCTGGCTTTGTTAATACCAACCTCAGATGTTAATCAGGCCTGGAAGATTGAAACCCTCAATGCAGAAATACCAAATATCGCGGTTACCAAATATGATCCGAATTCGCCCATTGTAATTGTCGATCAATTTACAGGATATGACCCCGTGACTGATAACCAAAGTGATGGCACCCACCCAAATGCAATAGGGGAGGAAAAAATGGCGCAGAAATGGAGGGATGCTATCATAGATGCATTGTCAGGTATTAGTGTAGATGTAAATGTATTTCTGGAAGGGCCTTTTAATGGAACCGATATGAATGATAATCTATCCGCTGTTATTCCGTTAAATCAGCCTTTTAGCGGGGCTCCATGGAATTACACCGGAACCGAGTCCTATTCCATCCTGCCTGCTGATATTGTGGATTGGGTTTTACTGGAATTAAGAGATGCGACAGATGCTGCATCAGCCACCGGAGGGACTATCATAGCGCAAAAGGCATGTTTTATTGATAATACAGGTAAGATCGTAAATCTGGATGGATCGGCTGAGGTTAGATTCTCAGTAGAGTTGACCAATAACCTGTTTGTTGTTGTGCATCACCGGAATCATTTAAAAATTATGTCATCGGGGCCGCTAACCGAATTTGCTGGAGTATATTCATGGGATTTTACTACTGCAGTGGCTAATGCATACGGAGGTGCTTCAGCCGTGAAAGACAATGGGTCGGGTATCGCATTGATGATGGCTGGTGATATTAATGCCGACGGAACAATTAATAATACCGATAAACTTGGTGCCTGGGATCCTGAGGCCGGGAATGTTGGTTATTACTCCTCTGATCTGAATATGAACGGAGAGGTAAGTAATGTAGATAAGAATGAATTCTGGATTGTCAATTTTGGCAAATCATCCCAGATACCTGTTTCAAAATAAATCAACCGTAATTTCTTTCTCCAAAAATTTCAGATCCTATCCTAACAATGGTACTACCTTCGTCAATAGCTATATTATAGTCATTTGACATGCCTGCCGATATTTCCTTAAAATAAGGGGCATCACCAAAGAAATCATTTTTAAGTGAATCAAAATTGGATTTGAGTATTTTGAATTCTTTACGTATTTTCGATTGATCCTCGGTAAAAGTTGCCATTCCCATAACCCCGACGATCCTTACATTTTGAAATGATTTGAATTCATCTTTACGGAGCATATCTTCAGCTTCTGAAAGTGAAAATCCAAATTTTGTTTCTTCAGAGGCGATATGAAATTGAAGGAGGCAGTCAACAATGGAATCAATTTTTGAAGCTTCTTTATTAATCTCATTCAATAGCCGCAAACTGTCAACACCATGTATCAGTTTTACAAATGGGACGATATATTTTACCTTGTTGCGTTGCAAATGCCCGATAAAATGCCACTCTATATCGGATGGCAATTCAGTTTGTTTCCATGAGATTTCCTGGGCTTTATTTTCCCCAAAAACGGTTTGACCTGCTTTGTATGCTTCTAAAATATCAGCAATTGGTTTGGTTTTAGAAACAGCTACAAGCTTTACGTGATCTGGTACATTTTGACGAATATTCAGGAGATTATCAATTATTCCCATGGTATTTGTTTTGGAGCAAAATTAGATATTTCTTTTCCGGGAGATAAAATTTATCATAAAAACCTTGTTTGAAAGATTAATTTTATATTTTTGCACTCCCCTAAACGTAGGGGCTGATGATGCTTGCTCAAGAGCATTTGAGGAACTTTGGAGAGGTGGGTGAGTGGCTGATCCGCCAGTTGGCGGATTCAAAACTGTTG
>JAGQVE010000041.1 GCA_020438105.1 Bacteroidales bacterium | reverse complement strand
GTGAATGGAGCCTCGACCTGGCCATTGAAAAGATAAAAACCAACACCCGTCGGTATGCCAAACGTCAGCTTACCTGGTTTAAAAAGAATGAAGTTTATAAATGGTTTCAGCCTTCAGATAAAAGTGATATTTTAAACTTAATTAAAGGTAAGCTATGATTTGTTTAGAAATTCTGCCAGTTTCCGGGTAGCCCTTCCGCGATGACTGATCTCATTTTTATCATCCAGATCCATTTCTGCAAACGATAGATCAAACCCATCCGGTTTAAAGATAGGGTCGTAGCCAAATCCTTTATCACCATGTCTTTCAGTAAGTATTTCACCCTTAACTATTCCTTCAAATAAATATTCTTGCCCCTCAAGGATTAATGCAATCACCGTTCGGAATTGTGCTTTCCGGTTTGCCTGGCCTGCCATTTCAAACAACACCTTATCCATGTTTTTCTGATGATCATGACCCGGACCTGCGTACCGTGCCGAATAAACGCCCGGTTTGCCTTCCAGCGCATCTATTTCAAGTCCTGTGTCATCGGCAAAACAATCCCTGCCGTACCTCGAATGAATGTATCGCGCTTTGAGCAAGGCATTGCCTTCCAGCGTTTCTGCCGTTTCGGCAATATCCTCGTTGCAGCCAATTTCCTTTAATGAAACGATTTTATAGTGTTCATCTAAAATGTGGCTAATTTCTTCAAGTTTATGTTTGTTGTTTGTGGCAAATACAAGTTCCATGATATTAAGTAGATTTTAGCGAAAATAAAAAAATCTTTCCCGCCAGGGCAGGAAAGATTTTTTAAGCGTTTTAAATATGGTTTACGGCAATTCGTTAGCCGGGTATTCCACCAGGTTAGCGGTTGGAAGTGTAGCTCCAAATTTTTGATTAATAGCCTCAATAAAGAAGTTAGCTACCAATGCATAACCTTTAGGTGTGAGGTGAACGCCATCCAATGAAAATGAGTTTCCGGTTACAAATGTGGAAGTAAATGTTTCACCATTATAAACCAGCCCGTTTTTCAGATCATTCATTTTACCATTCATATCCACATGTGCCAATCCAAATTGAGATGCCAGTTGGCTTATCGTGGAATTGTAAGCTGACACTGCATTCTGAACGTTATTGATCTCAGTCTCGGTTAAAACATATTGATCCGGAATAGGCACCTGGCTTCCCCAGCCTGCACATTTAATTGAATCCTGCGGCACAGTGAGTAAAACCAATTCGTTTGATTTTATCTGGCGCAATCCTGCCGGTGCATTTGCATCCGCAATGATCAATCCATTTTGACCCAGGTTAAAAGTAATTCCCAGTGGTCCGTAAGCCGCGTTTAGTGCATCTACCTGAGCTTGTTGTGTAAGCACAAGGGCATTATAAGGAACAGTTGTGAAAAACGGGATAGCCGTTACATCAGGAATATTCGCAATAACGCCTTTTGCGCCTGTTGCATTCATAGCTGTAATGATGGTATTCAATGCATAAGCAAAAGTGTTTATGCCGGTGATTGTATCTCCAACTCCCCCGGATGTTGCATATCCCAATACATCATTATTCCCTATCCAAAGAGAATAAAATGTAGGTGCCATAGCTATTGCATCGCCAATTACCGTTGCCTGTTCACTGCTTGCAAAACGTGCGTAGTAAGGATTGGCCAGCCCAAGAGGAACACCAGCTAAACTTCCATAACCCGGTGCAAGTAAGTGAAATGATTTAGCTCCCGGTACTCCCATATTATTTACAGTATATCCAATTGGAGCAATGGCATCAAGTTGACCCTGGTCAGGAACAGGTGCTAAGCTGGTTGTTCCTAAACAATCTGTTGAGTAACCCAGTTTAAGTTTGCCAGGCAAAATGCCAAATTCACCCTCCATGAGGGGTTGTACAAAATTACCACCACCTGCTTTCTGGAATTGCATAGCTAATATTGAAGGATAGGAGGATTCCTGTCCTGAACGGAACAAAGATCCGCTTGCATAACCTGCTGTAAGGGAGTTTCCTATTGAAACATAGGTTGAAAAATCAGCGCTGCCGCTGGAGAGGGAAAACTCATCCACCTCGGGTTTACATGAAAACAAAAACCCGATGATCGTTATATAGATTAAGTATTTAAATTTCATCTTCGTACTATTTTAAGTTTAGAAACTATAGCTTACACCAATACCCGGAATGAATGTCCTTGTGTGATAGGTTCCGCCAAAATTATCGGGTTCATAGGTCCGGTCGTCCTCCAGTCCTTCCAGTTGCAGATAACTGAGGTCGATACTCAATCCTTCAACCGGCATGAATGAAAGGCCAAGTGTAAAGGCCATGGTGTTCAGGCTAACTGTTTCAGGAGTAAAGTATTTTTCATTGGTTGGAGTAGGATCATAATAAAATCCAGCACGTGCATGCAATTTATCAGAAATCCTGTACTCTCCACCAACCCTGATGATCAAACTGTTTTGATATTCTCTTGGATTACGCGAATCGGCTAAACGCTCATTGTTTTCTTTGAAATCGATGATGAGTGAATCATAAACCGACCAGAAAACATAGTTGATTTCAGCAGCAAGCGTGAATTTATCAGAGAAATCATAAGCCAATCCAACATCGAGATTTGCAGGTAATGGAAGTTCAGCATTAAAATTTCCTGAAGCCGGGAAATATTCAGCCAGAGCCGACGGAATATCGGTAAACTTGGTATCACCATTTTCAATCTTCATCGTAATCTTGCTTCTGTAATCAACGCCCACTTTGAATTTTTCCGAGGGTTTCAGATACAAACCAACATTAAATCCTATGGCTGTTGTATTTCCGCTCATATTAAAATGACCATTTACCGGCGAAGGAAGCGACCTGTTGAGTTCCACACCGCCAGTTGCAATTGCCAGGCCGGCACCCAACCCAATTTTATCATTGATTTGGTAAGAAACGGTTGGTTGGATGAAAATGGTTTGAAGTGAAATGTCCTGGATCAGGTATTGACCGGCCCAGTCAGGATCCCAGGTAACTGAACTACCAAAGGGAGTGTAAACACCCACACCCACGCTCATATCATCAGTAATTTTGCCTGCGCCATAAAAGTAAAAAGGAGTTCCTGTAGGATTGTCGGTTTCAGCCGTATAGTCTGAACCGGCTGCCCTGAAAACTGCAGTAGCAAAAATAGGACTAACACCAGCTGAGAAGCTGTATTTATCCTTCATAAAGGATAATGATCCTGGATTGTAAAAAATGCTGGAAGCACCATAGGCAAAAGGTGTTCCAATCAATCCGATACCAGTTTGCTTTTGCCCTTGCAAACGCACCTGGTATCCCCCTGCCATAGCCTCGAATACAACGAATGCCATCAGCAGCACCAGTGAGGTTAATTTTCTCATAAAGTTGTGATTTGATTAGTAAACGGGCGCGAAGATAGTAAAAATATTTATTGTTAACTCGTAACCACAAGCTACAGAAAGATTTCTGAATTTGAGTGGCAAGGGCTGTTAGAAAAGCAAATGCATTTTTTGCCTTTCTCGCCACTCAGCCTCGTATTTGCTATCCACGATATAAATCAGCAGGTCGGCCTCGTATTTCGAATCGGTGAAATAGATTATTTTATCTGCCTCATATTTTGAATCAGTAAAATACCAAAGTCCTTTGTTGTCATCGGCTTCGTATTTGCTGTCGACTTTGTAAACACATAAATCGGCTTCGTATTTGCTTTTTACAACAAATACCTTAAAATCAGCTTCATATTTGCTGTCGCATGAAAAGATTTTTTGTCCAAAGCTATTTGAAGTAATCAAAAAAAATCCAAAAAATAAAAAGCCTGAAATGCTGAGATGAATGTTTATTTTCATGTTTTGGAAATTAAAAACCGAACGATTTTATACAAGAATAATTCCAATTATTAAAATGCGGGATAAAAATCGGAGGTAAGTTTTTTGTATGCATCCGTGGGTTTTCGGTTCGGGTGGAAAAGTACCAATTCATCAATAACATTTTGAATGGCAATTGATTTTCTAAATTCTGCTAATATCCTGTTTGGGGCTTTATGTTCAGTGGGCCGAATATGACAAATCCGGTGAAGAAAAAGCTTATTTACCAAAGCTTCCGATTCAAATTTTGCAAAAACATCCGTCGGCAATATCACTGCAAATATCCCATCATCTTTAATTAATTCAATGCATCCTGAAAGTAACTGCTGATGATTTAAATGATCATTATGCCTCGACAGATTTCGTTCGCTGAATGGTGATTTCAGACTGTTTTCAAAATACGGAGGATTACTCACGATCAAATCAAATTTATGATCAGATTGATAATGTGCAAAATCCAGATTGACAGCCTCCAGCCGGCTTGCCCAGGGAGAATTATCGAAATTTTGTGATGCATCCTCAATGGCTCCTTTGTCAATATCAATGGCCGTAATTTTTGCATAGGTTCGCTGGGCAAGCATTAACGCAATTACACCGCAGCCGGTTCCGATATCGAGTATGGTTTTTGGATCAGGGTGAACGGCCCAGGAACCAAGTAAAACCGCATCGGTATTCACTTTCATGGGGCTGTTTGTATCCTGAACTGAAAAGTTTTTGAATTGAAAAGGCCGGCGCATGGCTGGATTTTAAAGGTAAATGTCGATCAACCCTTCAGGGCAATCAAAATGAATGGTTTTCCCCGGCCGGTCAACTTTGGTGATCAAATGGTCAGAAACCGGAATAAGTATTTCCTTATTTTCAAACTGAATGCTGAAAATAGCCTGTTTGCCCTGCTCAATAACCGATTGAATGATTCCAATATCACCTTTGATTTTATCCACAGCTTTAAATCCGATTATTTCATGGAAATAGAACTGCTTGCCTTTAAGCTCAGGTAAAAAGGAGAGGGGTAGGTATAATTCGCAACCAATAAGTGCTGCAGCTTGCTCTTCAGAATCGATATCTTCGAGTTTTACAAAAAATGTTTGCCCTGATTTATAAGTGAGGTCATGAATGGCAAATGGAATGAGTTCGCCTGCAACTTCAATAAATAGGGCTTCAAGGTCTTTATATGTTTCAATGTCATCCACATCAAAAAAAAACACCAGGCTACCTTTGTAACCTGATGTTTTAACCACTGAACCGAGAAAGAAAAAATCCTTTTTCTCCATCAGAACTGAATTTAATTATTCAGCCTTTTTCTCTTCGTCTTCGTCAGCTGCGGGCTCTTCTTCAGTCTTTTCTTCAGTTTCTTCAGCCTGCTCAGCCTCTGCCGGTTTTTCTTCTTCGGGTGTTGCTTCCTGCTCTTCTTTCACTTCTTCAGCTTCTTCCTCAGCAGGAGTTTCTTTAGCGGGTTCTTCTTCCTTTACCTCAGCTACAGGTTCTTCCTTAGCCTCTGTTTCTTCTGCAACTTCTTCAGTTGCCGGAGTCTCATCTGTAGTCTCCTCTGCCGGTGCTGCTTCTTCTGCTTCTTCAGTAGCTTCTTCTTCAGCTCCCGCTTTTTCCTTCTCCATTTCTTTTAATTCCGCTGCTCTTTTAGCCTGCAATTCTTTTGCCCTGTCTTCATTCACTTTGCGCTCAGCTTCCAGACGTTTTTTCTGTTCGTCGGTGCTGGCTTGTTCAACTTTCTGAACTGCTCCGGCAATTTTAGCTTCTTTATCTTTCAGCCAGCCATCAAATTTGGCATCGGCTTGTTCCTGGGTGAGGGCTCCTTTTTTAACACCATTTTGCAGGTGATTTTTATAGAGGATTCCTTTGTAGGACAAAATAGCTCTTACGGTATCAGTAGGCTGTGCGCCTGTTTGCAACCAATAAAGTGCTCTTTCGAAATCCAGGTCAATGTCAGCGGGTTTTGTTAACGGATTGTAGGTGCCAATCTTTTCAATAAATTTCCCGTCACGTGGTGCACGACCATCCGCAATTACAATGTGGAAAAAAGGACGTCCTTTTTTTCCTTTTCTCTGCAATCTAATTTTTGTTGGCATTCTTTAAATTATTAATTAATAAATATTTAAAAGTATTCTCCTTACAAAAAGGGGTGCAAAGGTCAACTTTTTTTTTGAATTAAGAAAGAGTTGAGAGAAAAAATTGAATAATTGATTCAAGATCAGGTGAAAATCTTGAATTTTTTTCTGTGAAATTTAAAGGGATTGCAAAATAGATTAGGCTCTTTGTAAAACGATTGGGAAAATGATAAGTTTATCCGGGTTCTTGCTTTGCCGGAATAAGCAGGGTAGATGCCACAGCAACGATCCCAGCCACAATAAAGGTCATCAAACGGGCAGTAATTTATTCATGCATACCTGTTGTAATCCAGAGAATGGACATTAATCATCGGATGACTCAAAGTCATCCGATGATTATTTGATTACTTCTCGGGAATCAAAAATGTAGCAGTCATGGCTACAACACCAGCCACAATAAAGGTCATCAATCGGGCAGTGATTTTTTCATCCATACCTGTTGTAATCCAGATGATGGTAAATAGCATACCTGTAATTATAGTAATGATGGTAGCTTTGCCATGAAAACGTTTCCAGAAAAGGGTAAAAAGTACCACAATGGAGAAGGTGCCGCCAATACCTGCCCATACATAACTTACGAGTGTAAATATGGTATCTTCTTTAACAAAATTGGCCAGCACCAGGGCGACCACCGCGAGCAAAGCCGTAATGATCCTGGATTGAGTCAAACTTTTTTTCGGATCGATCTTTTTCTTTGAGGCAGGTTTAATGAGGTTTTCAGAGAGTTCGGTAGATGAAAGTATCAGCAGTGAATCGGCTGTGGAAATCATGGCAGCGATGGCTCCGGTGATCAAAATTGCAGCAATTGCCGGCGGAAAGATTTTAAGCAAAACCGAGGGCATCACATATTCCCGGTCGGCCAAACCATCGGGGCCAAAAATGGCTATTCCTATCCAGCCGATCATCAGCGCTCCGATGTAAGCAATTACTGTCCATGCTATGCCAACGTTTCTTGCTTTTTTGGCTTGCTTCGGATCCGAAATGGCCATAAATCGCATGCTCAATTGTGGTTGGCCACCGAGGTATCCGAAAAACCAACTGAATCCCCCAACAATCACAACACCCGCTCCAAATCCTGATGCCGCCCTTGTCATTGAAGTATAAGATGTGCCAGCTTGTTCGAGTGCCTGCGGAATGGACTGAGCAAACAATTCGGGATGGTTGGATAAATAAATCAAACCTACGATGGGGCCGACAACGAGCGTTGTGATCATTACAATAGCTTGAACCACATCCGTATAAACCACACTCCTGAATCCACCATATATAGTATAAGGTACAATTATGCCGGCGGTAATGATCATCCCGTACATGGGTTCAATTCCAAACATGGTATGCAGTACTTTTCCGCCACCCAAAAACTGCGCACCCACATAAAAGAAAAAGAAAAACACGATGGTAAAACTCCCTACCATTCTGATCATCCTGCCGTAATCGTTGTGTGATTTGGCCAAATAATCTGTAAATGTATCGGCTTCATGTTTTTCGGCCTCATTGCGGAGGCGCCAGGCAATGGCTGCCCAGGCGGTAATAATTCCTGCAACGCAACCAATGGCCGTCCAAATTTCGGTAAGTCCGGTTGCGTAAGCTGCTCCGGGTAAGCCCAAAAGTGCCCATGATGATTCACCGGTTGCTCTTTCAGAAAGGGCAGCTACCCATCCCGGCAGTTTTCGGCCTGCGATGGCATAATCCGTATTGGTTTTTACTTTACGACCCTGGTAAACACCCCATAAAATAAGGAGTGTCATGTAGGTTATCATTACAATAAGAAGCTGCGATTGGTAATCCATACGCTTTTGAAATATATTAGATCAATCAGGCTTGAGTGAAATCTTCGTTTCAGTTAGGTTTTATTTAGCCCGGCTGATGTTGATCCCTCAATAGATCATTAACTGTTTTAACAGGATTAAAAGTAATAATGGGCACTTCAACAAAAATGGTGATCCAGTTGGCCATGGCTCCGTTCCACAATCCGGGCAACTCCTGTGCTTTAAGGTTTCGGCCACTTTTTGATTTAACGGAGATGAAACCGGTTTCAGGATCAATGAACTGATGAAGGTTAAAAGGATTTCCCTGGTAGTCTTTTAGTCCACACACCAAATCAACAGGATTAAAGTGCGTAGCTGCCTGCAAAATATCCACCTGTTTTTTATTGTCCATATCAATTTGAGATCCTTCAACAATTTGCAAGGATATCTCCCCTTTTGAATTTTTAACCCAGAAAGGTCCGCCTCCAGGCTCGCCTTCATTTTTAACCATGCCGCAAACCCTGAAAGGCCGGTTGAGGTGTTTAAGGAGAAATTCAGCTTTTTCGGTGTCACTGGATCCATTGAATTCATTGGGGATATTTATATTCAGGTCGCTTTCTGCAAATACACGAATATCCTCCAGTGTGTCGGGTTCCAACCCTCCGTTTTGCAATACATTAATATATTCAAAAGCCTGTCTACGCAAACTGGTGAGTAACCCGGCTAAGGCTTTTTTGTAAAGAGTTGTTTCCGGTTTTAAGCGGTCGGGAACAATATTGTCGATGTTTTTAATAAAAACGATATCAGTATCAAGGTCGTTTAAATTTTCGATGAGCGCGCCATGTCCTCCGGGCCGAAAGAGCAATGTGCCATCTTGTTCCCGGAAGGGTTCGTTTTGCTCGTCCACAGCAATGGTGTCGGTGGATGGTTTTTGAATAGAAAACTCCACCTCATACTTTACCTTATATTCAGTTTCATATTTTGCTTTAACGAGGTTAAGCGTTTCACGGAATTTTTCCATGTGTTCAGGTGAAACTGTAAAATGAACGCGCGCTATGCCAGTGTTGTCGGAAGCATACTGGGCAGCTTCCACCAGGTGCTCTTCCAGTGGCTTACGACCATAACCATTATAGCTGTGGAAATCAAGCAGACCTTTGGGGAGATTGCCATAATTGAGTCCGGCCGGATTTACGATATAATTAATGATTTGGTAGAAATCGCCATTGCTAAGGCACTTATCAATATCAATTCCATCTTCGGCCATTTTTGATTTGAGAGCAGGGTAAAAGGCAAACTTATTCAATGTACTGATAACATTAAAAATGGAGTTAAATCCTTTGTCTTTATCCAGTAAAAGTTGTTGGTTTTCCTGATCTGCTTCTTCAAGAAAAGTGAAAAGGTTTTTGAACATACGACTTGCTGCACCCGAAGCCGGAACAAACTTTAAAAGGTTAAGATGAGCCTTATGATCATCAAAATAGCTAACCAGCCTGTTAATTTGATCTTCTGAAAGCAATAGGATGCCATCATTTTTAGTGGCTGGTTTTACTAGGTTAGCATAGGGAAATCCTTTTTTAAAGTTTGCAATTTGTTTTTCAACTTGTGCAATTGATGCTCCCCTGGCTTCAATTTGCTGAATATCTTCTTTAGTAAACATTGGCTATTATAAAATTGAATAATTCAATTGATTCATTAATGATTGATCAAGATGTTCATTGATAAAGTCGATGTGTTTTCCGCGAAGAGATTGTTTCCAGCGTTCTTCGATGTAAAAATCGCGATGAAAACCGGCGCTTTTAATCCCATGAGAATGTGTGAGCAGGTTGTTGATGTTTTTATAAAGTTCAGGTTTCTCCAGGCCAAATTGATCTGCAAAACGATTTAATTCAACCTTGAAATCTTCAAGTAAATCTTCGTATTTAAACAAGATATATTGCGGAACATAATTTTTCAGGTCAAGATACGATTTGATCTTTTGGTTCCACATAATAATAGGATTGCGGTAATCACCAAAAGAATATTTTAAAAATTCGCTGAAGGGTAGTTTCCGGAGTGATTCATGGTTATATGGCCGCTTGTGCATGGAGAGTAACCACGAATACGGGTTTTTAATGAGGCAAACAAAAACAGTGTTTGATTTCATTTCAGGTGTTAGTTCTTCATCGGATGGCGCCAGGCGATGTTTCCATCCATAGGCCGGGCTGTCGAGAATATCGACTTCGAGATTTTTAGCAAGTAACCATTCCAGGTAAATATTGCCGGAGTTCCTTTCACCGTAAATCTTTACTGCTTTTGTCATAATATCGCGGGTTTTCAGTTTAAATTGTTAAAAAGCAAAAGTAATAAAATATGAAGAGGAGGTGCACCAAAGTGAAAAATGAAAAAATAATTTTGTGTTATTCAAAATTTACTACTTTTGCACACCCATTTGCCCAGGTGGTGGAATTGGTAGACACACCAGCTTGAGGGGCTGGCGCCAGCAATGGTGTGCAAGTTCGAATCTTGTCCTGGGCACCAAGAAAGTTAAAAGTTTGAAGTTCGAGGGTCGAAGTTAACTTTCAAACAAGCATCAAACTTCGAACTTTAAACAGTTTGCCCAGATGGCGGAACTGGTAGACGCGCTAGTTTCAGGGACTAGTTTCCGTAAGGAAGTGCAGGTTCGATTCCTGTTCTGGGCACCAAAAACAAAACGCCGGATTCTGTTAAGTTCGGCGTTTTTTCTTTAATCTCCGATATTTTTCTCCTCTTTCACGGATTATTTTGCACTTACATTTTTTCCCCTTAAACATTTTTCATTAAGCCGATTGCAACCATTTTCAAAAAAGGCGTATAAACTTCTATAACAAACGTTTTGGGAATTCAATGGCTAACTTTATCTTTGCATCGGTAAACAGTAAAAAATTAATGTACGCCCTCATCCGGACACACAAATTGTTTTTTAGTATTTTGTTGCTTGTAACATTTGTCTTTGGCATGGTTGAAAATACCGTGATCGCTGCCGAATCGTTTGAGTTGAACGAAAGTGCTACGTATAAATTTGAGTATTCCGCTGATAAATCACCAAAGGTTAAGATTAATAATTTTTTTATAAAAGAGCTTGCAAAGCATAACCTTACTTCTCTTAGAAATACCAATTTTGTTTACCATTACACGGTTTCCAAAAGTTTTAACAAAATAGATCCGAATACTTATTCGGTAGATGTGGCACTGATAGGTGATGGTTTTTCAGGTGATGTATTTTATCGCAATTTTGATATATCTGATATTTTACAACCCGATATGGCCGATTTTACTGTAGTGGTTGTTGATAATGGAAACTATTATTATGCGCATGATTTCGCTGGTCTTAATTATACTGGTAGCTCAGGGTTTAACAGTTCGTTTGTTTTTGAAACCAATTATTTAAACCGCGATTACGATGTGGTAATTGATAACCTCGAATTTTATTCAAGCGAAGCTGATAAACAAATATTTTACGACAGGATCAGTTATATCGACAATTATTATGCAGCCATCAGCGCGATGAACAAGGTGCTGGATGAAATGAAGCACCTCAATTACCGGGTGAGTTCCATCACTGAAAATTTCATTAGGGTTAGTGAATATGAGCGGATTTTTAATACAATCGCTTCCTCCGAATTTGTGAAGCAACTGAATCTCGAAACAAATGATGTAGGGGGGTATCATAAAAAATTGAGGGAATTCAGGATTGAACTTGATAATTGTCAGGACAGGCTGAGCACCGTTTTGAGCTCAATGGATTACATCGAACTTGATAAATTGATCCCTGATGTTGCTGAAATTTATGTGGAAGAAGTGAGTAAATTTTTTGTTTTATCACAAAATACAACCCATTCACAGCAAGCCTATTTTTATAACCTGAGCACTGTAAAGTATTCCTCTTCAATTATTGGGGATCTTCAGCAAGGATTGCTTAAAATTTTGTCGAAAACAAAATATTGTAATGATACTGATTTTGTTTATGATAAACTCAAGGTTGAAATTTACAATGCCTACCTGCGCCGTGCCGACAAGCTTATCAATGATGAGCAATATCATATTGCTAAAGGTATTTTGATCAACGCTGAAAATTTTTATTCCATTGCAATAGGCCAGCGTATTCCGCTTGAGCTGAATATTTTGCTTTCCAAGGCAAATTATGGAATTTACAACTCCTACCTCCATTTGATTGACCGTGCCATTGACATAGGAAATTATGAGCTGGCAGAAAACTACATTGAAAAAGCCAGAAATTTCCAGGCAGATAACAGTTCTACCATTATTTCCAATAAATATATCCGGCAGGTATCGGAAGAGCTTGTTAAGCTGTATATAAATAAAGGATATGAAATAGCCCAGGATGAAGATTTTGGTGAATCTATTTACTGTTTTGAACAGGCACAGCGAATTTGTGTGAATATTGGGCAATTTAATCAGGACTATGTGATCAAACATGGTCTCATCCAATCGCGAAACGGCTATTATTCGCAACTGATTGATAAAGCCAAACTCAATATTGAAGAAGGCAATGAAATGAAAGCTAAGGATCAACTGGATGAAGCGTATGATCTTGCACTCGAATTTCCAACTCAAATCACCATTTCACCTGAGTTTAAAAGTATTCAATCGGAACTGAATTACCAGGTTTATTTAAAAGATATTTCAGAAGGTAAAAAGCTGCTCTCGCAGGGCAACTATTCCCTTGCATACCGGCGTTTGCTGCAAGCTTTAGAATTGGAAGAAAAATCACAGTTTGAAATTTATCAACCGCTTCCGGAAATATTTGCCCAGGCAGCCACGCCTTACCTTGTTGATCAATGCGGACTGGCAGAGGTAAAAGTGATTAAAAATGAATTGGACGAAGCAAGAATGATTTACGATCGTTGTTTTAACCTGCAAAGTGCTTACGGCCTCAATTATGAACCAGCTTTGCAATCGAGTCTTGCCTTGCTGAATAACAATATTTTTGCAAAAAACTGTGAGTTGGCCAACGAAGATTATGAGCATATCATTGCTGATTTTAATAACCAGGTTGAGTCAGGTGATTTTGTTCTGGCCATGGAAACTTTGAAAGAAACCGAAGAAATTTCAAATCAAAATTACTATTGCGAGTTTGACAGGACAAAGGTGGCAATACTGGAAGCAAAATACCAACCGGCTGCAGATTATCAGGTTCTTGCCGAAGAAGCGCAAAAGGCACTTTATGAAAACGATCGTGATCGGTTTGTAGAGCTTTATAAAGAGATGGAAACGCTCTCGGAGAATTACGAAGTGATCCGAAAGAGAATTGAGCCCATGCCACTGCATTATTTATTCAGTGTTAAGAAAAACCTGGCTTTTCTTGAGCATAGCATTAACGACTATCAAAGTGAAGAAGAATTTAACACTGCACTCAAAATTTTGCAGGTACTTCAGGCCAATAATTACACCGGAAAAGATACACGAAATTTACAGGAAAAGTTAGCCGAAAAGCTGGCATATGCTGATAAAGAATCTGCGCAAAATGCTGATCCAAAGCTTGACGTTGAAAAATATACCAACGGTGATTCATGGTATAAACACTTCAAAAAGGCCTATATAAAAAATCGTTAATTCCCTGCTTATTTAGAACCGTTATATATTTCTTAAAATTGATTTTCAGGAAATTGTAAGTAAAGATTTTGTATATTAGCGACAATTCTTTTGAATTAACATAAAACTGGAGATAATGAAAAAAAGATTGTTGTTGATTAGCAATTCCACGAATTACGGCGAACCCTACCTTGAATGGCCACGTCCTTACATAAAAGATTTCCTGAATAAAACCGGTATAAAACGTGCCCTATTTATTCCTTATGCAGGTGTTGCCCTTTCTGAAAATGGAATTGAAGCCTCTTATGATGCATACGAAGAAAGAGTTAACGGGGTATTCAATGAGCTCGGTTTTGAAATTTATTCAATTCACAGAGAAAAAGATCCTCAACAATCAATAAAGGATGCACTTGCAATTATTGTAGGAGGAGGTAATACATTTCACTTGGTTTATATGCTTCATGAACTTAAATTGATGAAGGTGATCAAGGATGCGGTTGAAAATGGTTTGCCGTTTATGGGCTGGAGTGCCGGAAGTAATATTGCCTGTCCCACCATGCGCACTACCAATGATATGCCCATTATTGAACCTGAAAGTTTAAATTGTTTAAGCCTGATCAATTTTCAAATTAATCCGCATTACCTTGATGCATCAATAGAAGGACACGGAGGCGAAACCAGAGAGCAACGGCTGGAGGAGTTTATGGTGATCAATAATAATATTTATGTGGTTGGATTACGTGAGGGGACTTTGCTATCAATTAATGATGATGAAATTGAGCTGATGGGTAAACGACCGATGCGTGTATTCAAGTTCGGGCAGGATCCTAAAGAATATCAACCAGGAGCATCTTTAAGTTTTCTGCTTTAAAAACTTTAATGCTAATCCGCTTTGATACCACTAAACAAAATTTCTCGCTAATCCCGCTGATTTGCACAGAAAGGCAGTATGTATCGGCGTTTTCTGCGATATCTGCGAGAAAAACATCTTGAGAGGCTTTTTCTGGTACATCAGCGGATAATCAATAAAACTTTGTTTTCTTCTATTCCGGATATAATCAATTAGGTCATTTTATCAACATGGCTTATGATTTCTTAAATTACATTGAACTTTAATAAATTTGTGGTGTTTAAAACCAGTTATTCCAATGGAATTACACAGGTTGTTTAAAACCACAAACAAAGTTTCCAAAACACACTGGATCATTTTCTTTATTTATTAACAGAACATCCCGGAAAATTAAATGAATATTCTGGAACAGAAAAATAATGAGTTACTGGCTTATTTGGAGCATTTACCAATGGCCTTTGTGAGCGGTAAAATTATTAAGCTTGACGAAGCGGGGAAAATAGATATCTACGTTGAAGATGTTAACAAGGGATTTGCCGAGATATTTGGCAAACCTAAAATGTACTTTCGAGGGAAACAATTACTTGCGCTGGCTCCAGAATTTGAATCTGTATTAGCCGGAAATTATGAGCCAAAAATTGAGCTAAAGGCTGGAAGTAAAGCATATAAAGTTTTTATTTCTTCGGTGGATGCGCATTATGAAGTGTATTTCAGTAAATTCAAATCATCAAAAGCCAGTTTGGTACTTAAGCAAATTGAACAGCATAAAGATTCAGAAATTCCAATACCAAATACCCAGGATGTTGGTATATATAAGGTACTACCCGACGGTAAACTGTTATTTGCAAACCAATATTTAATTGAACTACTAAAACATAAGGATTTTGATGATATTGCTAAAAGGAGCCTCCTTTCCGACCGATTTACTTTGAATTATTCAAAAGATCAAATTATTGAATTGCTGAATACGGATGGAAGCGTTTCAAATGTTGAATCTACCTGGCAAACAGCAGATGGTGAGGTTGTATTCCTGAGGGAGGACATCAGGTATGTTTTTAATTCTGATGGAGAGGTTCAATATATTGAAAGTGAGGTAAGGGATGTTTCTGATCAAAAAATATCAGAATACCAATTGATGCACCTGAATACAATTTTTCATGAATTGGAGGTTCATCCGGAAAGAAATATTGAAATCATTGTTCGTAAATCGGCCGAAGTTTTGCAAGGTGATTGTTCTCTTTTTAATCGATTTGAGCAAGAAAGTTTAAAGCTGATAAACTGGGCCAGATTTAACATAGATCCGCAAATAAAAGATGATTCGGCCAAAGGGCGGATATGTTTTGAATCTACCATACAGGATGCGAATGGAATATCAGCTTTTGAGGATCTTGAATCAACAGAGTTTTTCAAAACCGACCCGGTTATCTCCAAATATGGTTATAAAGCCTATCTAGGGCATTCAGTTAAAGTTGACAATGAAGTTGTAGGGTCCCTTTGTGTACTTTACCTTGAAAAACGAAAATTTACGCCTCTTGAGCTTCGGTTGATCAGAACGCTTGCCAATGCACTGTCTCTGGAGTTTAAAAGATTAATGCTTGAAAGAAGTCTTAACAGTGCCATGGAGGAGGTAAAAGTTGCCAGTGATGCAAAAAGCCAGTTTTTATCAAATATGAGTCATGAAATACGGACTCCGTTAAATGGCATAATGGGTTTTTCAGAGATACTGATTCTGGGAGAAGAAGATGTAAATAAGAAAAAGATGCTTCAAATGATTGAAGAATCAGGCAATCAGTTGTTAGGTATTATCAATGATATTTTTGATTACTCTACCATTGATTCAGGGAAACTTGAACTGAATGAAAGGGAGTTTAATTTATCCGAAAACTTTGAATCAGCAATTGCATTTTTCAAACATCAGGCTAAAACCAAAGGCTTAAAATTAACGTCTGATCTTAAAAATGTTGAAGTAAATGTTGTTTTTGGTGATAGCTCAAAATTTAGTCAGATTCTTGTTAATCTTATTAGCAATGCCATCAAATTTACCAATGAAGGGGCAGTTCATTTAACAGCCAAATCCAAATTTCATAAGAACAAAATTGCCGTTGAATTCGTAGTAAGTGATACCGGAGTTGGAATAATGAAGGAGGATATGGAGGTAATCTTCAGTGAATTCAGGCAACTGGAATATTATTTAACCAAGCGGATCAAAGGAACTGGCATCGGCCTGGCAATTACAAAAAAACTGGTTGAATTCATGGGGGGTACCATTGAGGCTGAAAGTGAACCTGAAAAGGGAAGCAGATTTACAGTATCTTTGTTCATGAAAAACAAATCCGAAGTAAACTCAAAAACATTTATGGAAGACCAGGAAAAAAATGTAGAAAATTCATCAGGGAATATTCGGATATTGCTTGCTGAAGACAATGAAGCGAATCAGTTTTTGATAAAAGCAATTACCAAGAGTGAACCCTGGGACATTACCGTTGTTGACGATGGCGAAAAGGCAGTTCAGGCATATTTGGAAAATGAATATGATCTCGTTTTAATGGATGTTCAGATGCCTGTAATGAATGGCTACGAAGCCACCCGAAAAATCAGGGAAATTGAAGCTAAGCGAGGATCAAAAACACCAATTATTGCACTTACCGCTTACGCCATGAAATCAGATAAGGATCTTTGTATCGAAGCAGGAATGGATGACTACATATCCAAACCATTTAAACGTCAGGAATTTCTTGAGGCTATTGCAAACTTGCTCGGGCAATAACAACTTTTTGAGGATTTCGAGTTAGTTTTTGATAATCACAAATAAATATTCACATTCAAATTATCCTTTTTATTCCCTGAAATTCGGAATACATGCTTATTTTAGCATGATATTCTGACACCAATGCATATTTATCAAAAGTTACTTCTTTTGTTGATTATTTGCTCAATGATGGCTTCTTGCAAGCATTCCAAAGTCGATTTTGAAACCATTATACCTTCTCCCGGTCAGGAATTAAGATTGTACATTGCCGTAAATCAAGGGCTCATTTATTACCTTATCAAAAAGCAGGATATTGTTGTAGGCTGGTCTAATTTATATGCATCGGATCAAGCAGTTGACTCTGCTTTATTATGGAAGCATTTTTCCACCGATACAAAACCTGGAATTCAAAAAAAGTTACCCAAACAAATTCAGGAAACAATTTACGGGGAAAACCCCCATAATGAAGCTGAAATTGGCTTTAAAACCAATTCAGAAGATAACTTTACTTTCTATTTGCAGTTTATTGTAAGTGATAATGGGATCGCATTTAGATTTAAATTGCCGGAAACAGCTGGCAATAATGCTCTTGCGTACACTGAAATTGTACTTCATAAAGATTTAGCCCCCTGGAAAATGGACATGGAGACCTCATCTAATGATGAAAAACCGTTTGTAATCACGGCGGGGCTGCCAGTTACTTTTATTTCAGGGAAAAGTGCTAAACTGAATATTTTTGAAGTTCCGGCTGGTAACGACACGATAATACATGATTTTAATGATACTGAAGATCAGAAATATTTTTTTACAAGTGAAGATTTTACAATGCAGGATGATTTTCTTTATTCATCATGGAGAGTTCTTAAAATAGTTGAATAATGCGAGATTTTTCGATGAACTATAATATTAAAAAGAAAAACTAATAGCAAGGCAATATGAAAAAGGTAGCAATTGGTGTTGATATAGGTGGTACCAACACGGTAATGGGAGTAGTGGATGAATCGGGCAATGTGCTTAAAAAAAACACTATGCCCACGGAAACGCATCCTGATTATTCCATTTACATGAATGCACTTTCAGCGAAGCTCATGATAATGGCTGACGAAATTAAAAATGACCATGAAATTCTTGGGATTGGAATTGGTGCGCCTAATGGTAATTTTTACAATGGAACAATTGAATTTGCACCAAACCTGAAATTCAAAGGGGTGGTTCCGGTAGTGGATTTTATCCGTAATAAATTTAATTATGAAACAATTTTGCTAACCAACGATGCCAACGCTGCTGCTATTGGTGAAATGATTTACGGAGGAGCCCGAAATTTTAAAGACTTTATTATGATCACGTTAGGGACCGGTTTAGGGAGTGGTATTGTAGTGAATGGCGAATTGGTTTATGGTCATGATGGATTTGCCGGAGAAATAGGACATGTAATTGTTGATCCTGAAGGAAGGCAATGTGGATGCGGAAGGCGAGGATGTCTTGAAACTTATGCTTCGGCCCCCGGAATCAAGCGAACTGTATTTTATCTCTTGTCCGAAATGACTGATGCAAGTATTTTACGAAGTTATAGTTATAATGATCTTTCGGCAAAGAAAATTGATGAAGCAGCCCGAAATGGTGATCAGGTTGCTCTGGCTGCATTTGATTTTACAGGCAAAATGATAGGTCTCAAACTTGCCGACGCAATAGCTCATACCAGTCCGGAAGCTATATTTTTATTTGGAGGATTGTCACAGGCAAAAGAGTTGATATTTGAACCTGTTCAGAAATATATGGAACATTTTCTACTCAATATTTACAAAAACAAAGTAAAGTTGCTACCCTCTGAATTACCACCCGGTGATGCCGCTGTTCTTGGATCAGCAGCTCTGGTTTGGAAAGAACATAAAGCGTAAAATGAAAAAACCTGTTTCAAAGAAACAGGTTTTTTATTATTTGCGATCCCGACAGGATTCGAACCTGTGACCCACAGCTTAGAAGGCTGTTGCTCTATCCAGCTGAGCTACGGGACCAAATCAAATGTGACCGCAAAATTAGCAATATTTCAGAAAAGTTAATAATCTGGCTTTTCTTTTCAAAAAAAAGTTGTTCTGCAGGCTAACTATATCCCATTTTTACCGTACAATTTTTTTATTCCGGAATTTCGGAATATGCTTATTTATAATTATTTAACTCATCGTAATTCGTTGTTTATTACTAAGTTTAAAATTATTGGCATTTTAATAAGTGCTGTAATGTCATTTCAGGTGCTGGCTATCACCCGACAGGATAGTCTTGTCCGTCTTCTTGAGGCATCCGACGGAATTGAAAGATGCGAAATTTTAAATACTTTATCGGCTTCTATTTATTCTCAAAATCCTGATAAAGCTATTGAGTTTGCTTCTGAGGCCCTCGAAATTGCAGTTTCAGCTAATGATTTGCAAAAGCAGGCAGATGCATTTTTTAACATTGCCCAGGGCTACAGAGGTAAAGGCGATAATGTTAAAAGTCTTGACTTTTATTTAAAAGCAGAAAAAACATACAAAGAGGTGGATGATGCTTTGGGAATGGCCAAGAGTTTCGATAATAGCGGTAAGATATACAGGTATCTCGGGGATTATTCAACTGCACTTGAACATCATTTAAAAGCATTGAAGATTTATGAGGAAATTAAAGATGACAATGGAATTGCCAACTCCCTCATCAATGCCGGTGTGGCTTACCGAAATATCGGCAATTCCGATCTTGCTTTAGAATATTATAATAAAGCAATCGACAAGAGTAAACAAACCGGGAATCATTTGGCACTTGTTGATGCTATGATCTCTAAGGGAAATATTTATTGGTACAGTGGTGAAAATAATAAAGCTCTTTATCACTACGAAGAAGCACTTCACATTATTAATTCACATCCTGAAAGTGAATTTAATAAATCGGGAATTTTAAATAATATAGGTAATGTATACCGGATGAAAGGTGAGTTCAAAGAGGCTTTTGGCAAATATGAACAATCATTAAGGTTAAGTCGGGATGTGGGTGATAAAAATATGATTGCTGTTACATTGAAAAATATTGGTGTAACACACAAATCAGAAAAAAATTACGATCAATCTATAAAATACCTAAAGGAAGCCAATGTTCTTGCCGAGCAGATCCGATTGGCTTCGGTACGATTAGAAAGCCTGGAAGAACTTTCAAACGTTTACAAAGAAATCGGCGATTATAAAAATGCCCTCGATTTTTATCAGCAATATTCATCAATTAAGGAATCTCTTGCCAAAGAGCAAACTTCCAATAAAATGTCGCTTATGCAGTTGGGCTATCATTTAAAAAACGAGGCTCAAAAACAAACCATAAGGGAAATTGATTTGAGTACGAAGATCCTGAAAGAGCGTAATATCCGGAATGTTATCATTTTTATCACCTTGCTTGCTGTTTCATTGATGTTTATTTTATGGACTCGTTACAAGCTCAAACTTAAAACCAATCAGGAACTGAAATTACTCAATGCAGACCTGGAAAAACGTGTGGAGGAAAGAACCCGCCGCTTACGCGAAGAAAACGAAAGAAGAAAGATAGCTCAGGAACTGGCAGAACAGGCCAATGAAACGAAAAACAGGTTTTTGGCCAACATAAGCCACGAAGTGCGCACACCCATAAATGCCATTATTGGTTTTTGTGATCTGACCATAAAATCTGGAATTGAAGAACGACATCAAACCAATCTGAAACGGATCAAAGATAGTACGCAGCATTTGCTTGCCCTCATCAAAGATGTATTAGATTATTCGCAGATTGATTATGGTAAAACCGAATTGAAGCGGGTTCCATTCGATATAAGGGAAATTCTGGGTTCGGTGGTTAATGCTTTTTACCTGGATGCCAAAAGTAAAAAGATAAAAATGGGATTGGATATTGATCGTAAAATTCCAAATTTGTTGATTGGCGATAAGGACGCCATCAGGCAGATCATGTTTAACCTGGTTGGGAATGCCATTAAATTTACCGAAACCGGTGCCGTGGATATTGCAGTTAAACCAGCCGATGAAGCGCAAGCAGGAGAAAATATTAAATTATTATTCTCCGTGAAGGATACCGGCATTGGGATATCAAAAATGAAGCAGAAGCTTATTTTCCTTGACTTTACCCAGGAACATGATCAGGCAAGCCGAAAATATGGTGGAGCTGGTCTTGGACTTACCATTAGCAAGCATTTTGTTGAATTGATGGATGGTAACATTTGGGTTGAAAGCGACAAGGGAGCCGGTAGTAATTTTATGTTCACACTTGTCCTTAAAAAAGACACAAGAAAATTAGAAATGAAAAAGAAAGAAGATTTTGCCAAGGAAAAGAAACTCCATGTTTTAATTGCAGAGGATAACATGCTCAATGCGCAGGTTATTACAGCTTTTCTAAGCAGGTTGGGGCATTCGTCCTCGGTTGCAGTAAATGGAGTTGAAGCCATTAAAGAACTTGCCCATAATGATTTTGATGCAGTATTGATGGATATTGAAATGCCTGAAATGGATGGGCTTGAGGCCACACGCGTTATTCGAACAGGCAAAGAAAAAGTAAGGAATCCTCATATACCAATTGTTGCCTTAACTGCCCATGCCTTAAAGGATTACGAAGATAAAAGTTATAACGCCGGAATGAATAATTACCTTACAAAGCCGGTTGATATTGAACAGTTATCAATTGTACTTCAATCGCTTTAGTTTAAATTTAACCACCCTTTCAGTGTTTCTAGAACCTGAGCTTGATACTCAGCAGGCAAATTTGAAATCCGTGTTAAATGATTTCCACCAGGCTTGACAATTTTTAGCACATCCTTTTCATGAGTTATATCCACCGCTGTTGATGACCAGGGATCTGTTTCTCCATAAATAAAAATCATGTGTTCGGCTTCATGCCTGATGAAGCAGTCAACCTGATGCATTATTTCAGGGTTAAAACTGTATTTGATATTTTCGGGGATGGTAAATGTAAATGTTGGATTTTCAGTAAAACTTATGTACTCTTTGAAAGGGGCTATATCGTAACCATAAAATCCTATTTCTGTCATCGCCTGGTAAAAAAATGGGAAAATTCGTGCAATACCTTCATTTGAAACCCAGTCAATTCCTGCAATTTTATTTAAGTGATTTACCATTAATTCAGGATTCTCCGGAAACATCGGAATTGAGTCCGGATCAATGGCTCCCCATTGCCAGAATGCAAATGAATATTCAAGCACCGTAAGTTCATAGCCCTCAAGAAGCCCCATTTGGTAAGTGAGATTCTTTTTATTAGCAAGCTTTTGAAAGGCAGGTAAATAATTGTCTTTATTTTTCAGCATTTCGGTTTGATAGTTTAAAATCTTAGACCTGCTGGATGAATCCCCTACCTGATCAAGAAATTGATAAACCCTTTTATCTTCAATTGAAAAATTAAGCGGGCAAACATATCCTACTGTTACATCTACATCATCAGGAAAATAGAACCTGTGGTACATGGCTGTTTGACCCCCTTTGCTAATACCCGTATTCACTATTGGTCCGCTATATATATCCCGAATAAGCTCAATAATCCGGTGATGATCACTGGCAGCCTGAAAGGTATTTAAATATTGCCAATCCGGATTTGATGGAAGTGACTCTCCATAAAACCTGTGCTCTGCAACTACCTGGTTAGCATTTAGTAAGGTTGAGAGCTCATTGATGTATTTTGAATTAGCAGCATAATGGGCGGCGTATCCTTCAGTAACAAAAACTACCGGATTATTAAAATCAACATGTGAAATTAAAATGCGTTGTGTGAAAAATTCACTTTCAGGATTATTGTGATCAAGTGGTTGCTCAAAATAAATCTCGTATTTTTCAGAAAAAAAAGAATTAGATTCCAGCTTTTTAAAGGTAAAACCGTGGGTTTCTTTAAGTGCGGTTAATTTGTCATTAAGGGTTTGTCCGACTGCAAAAGAAAGGAGGCCGGAAAAAAGAATTAGTGTAAGTGTAAATGTTTTTATCCGTTGCATATCTTATCTTAATATGAATCCTTTTTTTAAAGGGTCTGTTGGTTCGAAATAAAAATCATGGTTGCCTGTAAAAAAAGCCATACCGGTCACCTCGGGAATAACAGCATCATAAGGCCCGTATTTCAAAGTTTCAGTAACACACACCTGCATGTTAGAGCCGATGATACTTTCAATGGTAATATTTTCCCCGATTTTAATTTTATTTTCTTTATATAACAAGGCAGCCCTGGCACTAACACCTGATCCTGTGGCCGATCGGTCCAGCTCACCTTCAGCAAATATGCAGGCGTTTTTACTATAAACCCCCGATTTTTCAGAGGGAGCCGTAAATATTACTCCGTACAGAAAGCTCAGTTCATCCTGAAAAGGATGTTCAACCTGGATGGATTGTGTAATTTGCGATTTTATGATCTTACCTGTATGAATGATTTGCTGATAGGAGCCAGGTTCGATAATAATTCCAAAGTCTTCAGCCTTGCAAATTGCATAAAATGCGCCCCCGTAGGCTATGTCAAATGTTATTTTACCAATTTCGCTGATTGTTAAATGCTGATTGTGTGCAAAAACAAATGAAGGTACATTTCGAAATGAGGTGGAGTAAAGGGTATTTTTTTCAAAATTTAACCTGGCGAAAACCTGTCCGGCCGGGACATCTATTTTTAATTCCTTCTGATCTTTTGCGATCAAGCCCATTACGAAAGCAAATTTTGCCAGGGCAATCACAGCATGACCGCACATCGTA
Source organism: Bacteroidales bacterium (assembly GCA_020438105.1). Classification (GTDB taxonomy): domain Bacteria; phylum Bacteroidota; class Bacteroidia; order Bacteroidales; family JAADJA01; genus JAADJA01. Next base: position 12,987 of record JAGQVE010000041.1, on the reverse strand, counting down.
CTGTAGCCTTCATTGTGCAAAAATATAACCCCGAAATCTGAATCGGATCTTTCAGGCTCCACTATTACAGCCCCATACATGTCGGCATGACCCCGAGGTTCAAAAATAACTCCTGTGCGAATGTGATCCAGGTTATTCTTAAAATATTGTCTTTTTTCAAGAATGGTTTTTCCTGAAATCTCAGGTAGTCCATCGTAAATTATGCGTAATGGTTCGCCCCCTGTGTGCATATCAACAGTTTTAATATGCAGCCAATCATCACCGGGTTTTAATTCAGGTTTTACCCGAAGCATATATATTGATTTGAATTTTTATATTCTCAGTGTTTCTTAAAAATCTTACGAGGTTCAATGAAGTAACCTACTCCAATTTCCAGAATTGAATTCATTGAAAAGCGGTAATCTGCGTTTCCTGATGATTCAAAGATACTACCTAAACTTTGATTATATCTGGCCACTAATTGAAATGCTCCGATACCGGTTTGCTGTATATATCCCAGGTCAGCACATAATCCATAATCAACGGTATTTTTTACCGACATCCCGATGAAAGGCTTATTATATGCTCCGGACAGGGTGTCAATACTTTCAGATTCCGATAATAAAAAAGAAATACATGGTCCGATATGAATTAAAACTTTGCTTTTCCGATTCCCAATGTTGAATTGCGTTAACAAAGGTATCTGAAGATAATTTAATCTTCTGCTGTAATTCCCGGTTGAATCAGAAGTAGTTTTCCAGCCGGCTTGAGCAAAATTTATTTCTGTGTAAATGCCTAAGTTTTTTTGTGATATATGACTTAAAGCAATGCCGTAACCTAATCCCGGATAAAACTGCTGATCAACTACCGGATCAAAACCAACCCTTGAAACACCATAACTAACCCGAATACCAGCATATGTTTCCGGCACAAATTTATCCTGCGCATAAGATTTATTAATGGAGGAAAATAGAAGAATCACCAAAATCCCTGATATATTTAAAATTCTATTCCTCATTTTCCGAAGATTTTTTTATTAAAGACTGGATTTCTTTTTTATTCACCGGTTTTGCCAAGGATACTGCCATAATAGCACCTGTTAAAACAAGTAAAGCTGCTATTAATCCCCTGGTCGACAATATTTCAGGTTCAATCCAACTGACTTCTGCCAGGGTTAGGCTACCCATAATAATAAATGTAATAATAGGATTTAAAGTTACAATGATACTTATTTTGGAAGCTTCAAGATATTTAAATGCCATAGCCAGGCTTCCGTAGGCAATTAATGTGTTTAATCCCAGGTAAATCATCAGCATCCATTCCCAAAATCCCAGCAAAATAAAACCAGAAGGTTTTGTAAATGGTAAAAATAATAATACCGGAAGGGCAAAAAGGAATAGATTCAATTGTTGGGCAGGGTATTTTTTTACCAGCATTTTCTGGAAAGTTGCATAAACTACCCAAGCCATAGCAGCCACCACCACCCATAATATTCCCATACTAAACATTTCCTCATCGCCAATAATTGATGATAAACTTTCGCGGTAAAAGATAAATAACCCGGTTCCTGCCACCAAATATCCCAATGCCTGACGTTTGCTGATTTTTTCATGAAAGAAAACGAGGCCAACAACACCTAACATGATTGGCCCCACCTGTATTATTACCTGTGCAGTATTTGGTGTGGTTAACTTAAGGCCGTACAAAAATGCGAGATAGTTAATTCCCAAACCAAGTGAAGCTATAATGATATAAAGCGGGGGCTGCCGCAAAATTTTTAGATACCTCGGTTTTTTAATAAGAAAGAAGAAAAATAATACTGAAAAGGCAATTAAAAACCTGAACCAAACAATGGTGAGGGGGTCGAGCAGGCCGGAAGCTACTTTTAGTGCAATCGCCAGGAAACCCCAGAAAAATGCTGTTGTACTTGCAAATAGAATTCCTTTTATACGATTGTTGTCTGATGCCAATTGTAAATGATATTTATGCCTTATGAGGTTAATTTAATTTTCGCAAAAGTAAGATAACTTTTTATTTTTTATGGCAATAGCGGGTTCAATAGAAACGGGTGTTCGCAGAAATTTTTGGAAAGCTATTAAAAATGTATAGGGCAAAAAAAAACCGATGGTAAATTTTATACCATCGGTTTAAAAGTAAGGCTATTTAAAGAAAGGAAAAGAATAAACCTAATTATTAACCAAAACCAATTAAGGAAAGACACCTTACTTTTTTATTTTCAATATTTTTAAGAACGCTGATCTTATAGATCAATTTTCGTACCATTTGTTAGTTAAAACGATTTATCTGTTCTAATATTGGATTTTTTCAATTTTATTGTGTAACAAATTATAACATAACCCAACTTATACAGCCTGAAGATATTTCGTTGCAGGTTCGATTTTTTTTGTTTTCTCCCTTTTCACGATTTTGAGATTTTCAAAAGGCACCGTAATTTTTTCAATCATGAGTGCTTCTACTTTTTTCTGTAAAACCATCCTGGCCCGAGTTAATTGCGATTTTGAAGTATTGTCAGAAATATTTAGCATTTCACCTATCTCTTTGTGGGTATAACCCTCAATGATGTTTAAATTAAACACCGTTCTGTATCCAATTGGCAATTCCTGTATGAGGTTTAGCAGTTCCTCCCTGGAAATATCACCATAAATTGCATTGTGTTTTTCCGACCGGATCTCCAGATCATCAACTTCAAGCATTTGCGAATAACGCGAATTACGCCTGTAAAAATTAATGGCTGTATTAATGATTGTCCGTCTTATCCAACCTTCCAAAGAACCTTCGTTTCTAAAGTTTTTAATCTTGGTATAAATCTTCACAAATGCTTCATGAAGTATATCATCAGCCTCCATTTTATTCCCGGCGAACCTCAGACAAATACCGTACATCTTTGGAGCAAAGTGCTTGTAAAGTAGTTCGCGTGATTGTAATGTGTTTTGTAAAAAAACCTCATTACCAGTTATTTCAGCTACTTCTGTCATCATCAGTAGATCAAAAACGCTTACTTTTTGCGTACTCGGAACTTTTTTTAGCACTTTCCAAAGCATTTAATAGCTTTTTCAGGGCTGAGTTCTCTTCTTTCTTCTTCTTAATGTAAATCTGAATTTCATCGTCAATACTTCCGGGTGAAGAAAGTTTTGTTTTATGTTCCATACAAAGAGTTGATTGTTTTGCGGTGCAAAGATGACTGAAGCTATTTTTTCAGGCAAGTTTTTTAATCTTACTTTGTCAATACAGGTAGGTTGTAAAACCCATATTCACCCAATACAGGTTCGGATATTGGCCAAAACATCACCAATACAAGTTGCCTTAAAATTCAGTAGTACAGCTGTTTAAAATTCGTGGAGGAAGTCGTTTAAGTTAATTTCCTTATTCACCAAATTGAGTTTTTTTCTTAGGCGCGTACGGGCAGTTTCAATACTTTTAGTAGTTTGGCCGGTAATCGCAGATATCTCGCGGGTTGTCATATTGAGTTTTAAAAAAGCGCATAATCGTGATTCACTGGAAGTGAGGTCAGGGAATTTTTTATTTAACTTTTCGTAAAAATCACTGTGTATTTGATTAAAACGAAGTTCAAATTCTTCCCAGGTATTATCATGTATTCCTGATTGTAATTCATAAATAATCGAATTTACTATTTTTTGGTTCTCTGGTTTTAGCTTGGTTTTTAGGATATTTAGCTTTTCAATAACTCCGGTAAGTAATTCATTTTTGTGTAACAGGTAATTGATGTTATCACCCATTAACCGGTCTTTATAATTGAGTTCATCGTGCAGAGCCTCATTTTCAATCTCAAGTTTTTCCTGCTGCAAAAAATGTTGCCTTACTTTTGAACGTTGACGCCAAAACAAAAATAAAATCAGTAAAATTCCACCGATAAGGGCAAAGGCGAGCAGCGTTTGCCGAATTTTTGAGTTTTGACTGTCTATCTCCTCCGTTTGCTGTTCTTCTCTGAATTCATTTTGAAGTGTCAGCCGCATAATTTTTTCAGTATTTGACTGAAGATCAAGACTGTCATTGAATTTTTTAAAAAGTTTATTATAGAAATAAGCGTTCTCAAAATCTTCAAGATTGGCATAAGTTTTACTCAATAATTCACTGCTCTGGCTTAAGGTAGAAAGTTGGTTTGTCTTCCGGGCATAAACAAATCCCTTTTGTAAAAATGGCAGTGCAAGCTTATATTTTTTCATTTGGAAGTAGTAATCACCTATAAGGTAATTAGCCTGGGCCATCCCGGTTGTATCTTTTAATTGTTCTTTTATTTCAAGACGTTGCTCAAACAAGTTCAAACTTTCAGGATGACCAATCTTTAAGTACAAACTTCCAAGATTCCCCATGTGATTCGCAAGCCAGTTTTTGTTGCCTAATTCTATGCTCATCTCGATTGCATTTAGGTAATACTCAAGGGCCAGGTCATATTCTCCTATTCGTTCGTAGATCATTCCGATATTATTGGAATTTCCTGCAATCCACTTTTTATCGTGTTGTTCTTCATTCATGGCCAGGGCTTTTTGATAATATTCAAGGCTCAGCTCATAATTATTGAGGTAATAATAAAGAATCCCGATCAGGTTGTATGATCTTGCTACACCAGCCTCATCATTCAGAGATTCCATAATATCGAGGCTATGAAAGAAATAATCAATGGCTTTGTCGTAAATGCCCAATCCACGATAATAAATACCAAGGTTGTTATAAGCCTGCGCAATACCTCTTTTGTATCCGATTGATTCACTCAGTTCGAGGGCCTGATCAGCATAACTCTTGATATCATCGGGGTTAACATAAAAAACTTCAGACGCGATTTGATTCAGAATATTAACCCGGGAAGTATCGGATTGGGTGGAGTTAAGTTTTACAAGCAAGCTGTCGATCATGGGTGACAACTGAGCCTTTGAATAACCCGTAAGGACAAAACACACAATTAGTATGGAGATCAGCTTTTTCATAACCCTGACAAATAACTATTGAGGTTAATCTCCGTGTTGCTCAAATTCATTTTCTTACGCATTCTGGTTCGTGCCACTTCAATGGAACTGGGGTTTTGATGTGTAATTGCAGCGATTTCTTTGGTAGTCATATCCAAACGTAACAGAGCACACAATTTTTTTTCATTTTCAGTGAGGTTAGGATGTTGTTTCATCAGGTTGTCATAGAAGTTCTTGTGGACCTCCCTGAATCTAACCTCAAATTCTTTCCAAATATCTTTGTCAAAATTTGACTGTAAGCCAATAATAATTTCCTGGATTTCGGGTCGTAATTTTGCATCAAATTTATTCCTGACCTTGATTAAATTTTGAGAAATAATATTGATAAGCTCATTTTTGCGAACCATATACATCACATTGGTTGTAAGTTCGCGGTTTTTAAATTCAATCTCTTCCTGCAGCTTTTGTTTTTCCAGTTTAAGGTTATTGGCTGAAGCCGTAGTATGTTTAATTTTTATTTTTTGACGGCCATAAATTAAAATCATAGCGATTAAAACGATGGCAAGAAACGAAGCAATTAAAAAATATCTGAGTTGTTTTTTTTGCTTTCTAACCTTGTTAATATTTTGCTCATGATTATAAATATATTGCATTTCGAGCCGGGTTATTTTCTCCTGATTTTGCACGCTGTTAATGCTATCACTTAAACTTTTAAAGCGATCGTGATATAAATAGGCCATTTTATAATCGCCTGATGCTGCATAAATATCACTCAAGCCTTTGCAGGCATCGCGCAGGTTTCCTATATTTGATTTTATACCTGCAGTTTCCAATCCTTCGCTAAAATAAGATTTGGCTGCTGCCGGATTTCCTGTATGAATTAAAAGATTGCCTAAACTTATGCTTGCTGAAGAAATCAATCCATGCTCCTGCAACTTTTCGCCGATGGTTAAACTTTGACGCAAATACTTCGTTGCGGAATCAGCATTTCCTGCAGATAAATAGATATTCCCGATATTATTGTAAATGATTGCAAGCTGGTATTCCCTATTCAGATTTGTATTAATTAAAAGTGCCTTTTTATAGTAACTCATTGCATCCTCAGGCTTGCCGGTTAACCTGTAAATCTCTCCCAGATTTATTAGCAGCGAACCGATACCTTCTTCGTTATTTATCTCTGAATAAATTGAATAACTATTCTGGTAATATTGATAAGCTTTTTCATAATTACCCTGATCAAAGTAAACTCCGCCGATGTGATTGTTAATCTCAGCGATTGTATTTTCGTCGTTTAGTTTGGTGAAAATATCGAGTGCTTCAAGCAACAGCGAAAGTGCTTTTTCATATTCCAGACGTCTTTTGTATTCAATGGCAAGCCTCACATCTACTTTTCCTATCCATGATGATTTTGATGAATTTATCAGCCCCAATTTGGCCATTTTTAATTTTTGAAATGCTTCATCAAAATGATCATGATTTTGAGCGATACCAGCCAGATGGTACTGTGCAATAGCTTCACCAAGCTCATCATTTATACTTTGCGCCAGAAATAACGCTTGCGAGGCATAATTTTCTGCCTGCGATTCATCTTTGCTGAAATATTCCTCAGCAAGCAAATTCAAAATCTCAATTTTATCTGAAGGTAAAATGGTTTTATGCAATTCATGCAAAAGGCTGTCCCTTTCGTGTTCCTTACTGAATATTTTACACGAAACGAAAATGAAATAAATGGCAAAAATGTATTTACAATATTTCATGATGGCCCACAAATGCACCAAATTTAACCAAATCTGGTAAATCAGAAATTAAAGATCCCTATGCTTTAAAATGAAATATGAAAGTGCGGTAAAAAGCACCGCATAAGCTACACAAACAGCCACATCCTGAAAGGCTATAAATTCCTGGAAGTCAAAATTAAATTCATCTGTTTTAACTTTGATAAGTGAAGTGTTTGGCGATTGAATGATCCTGTTCATCGCGTTAAGCGGAAGATACGGATCAAAACCATCAGGCAATTTATAGTCGAGAATAGGCTCAATGATCAGATAAACAAAATGAGCAATAAAAGTAATTCCGGTTTTTTTAAACAAAATGGCAAAGAAAAGGCAAAAAATGAGGTATGTGCTCACCTCCAGAAAATACCCTGCCAGGTATTCCATTTTTCCAAAAACCTGCCCCATCGACGACGCCACTGAATTTGTAAATCCAAGGTATAATCCCGACAAAAAAATTATCACTGTGCTGAAAACAGCCAGTAATATAATCATCATTAGTTTACCGGCCAGAAAATCACCCCTGCTGAAGCCATTGATGATGTTAGCTCTGATGGTCAAAAAGTGAAATTCGGTGGTCACCAGAATGATGATTATGATACCGAGCACAATTTTTATAAAAAACCTGAAACTGGCAACAAAAGCGATATTTTGCCAAATATCAGGGAAATTGAAAACAATGGCCTTAAATATCCGGAATTGTGTGGCTTCACCTGATTTTTCAGCAACATAGTCAATCAGCCCAGGTATACCAAAGATCATGATTGCCAGCAATGTTGCATAAAATCCAATCATAAACCAAAAGGCTTTGTAACTGACTACTTTTTTAAATTCTATTTTGAGTAACCGGATCATATTTATTCTGATAATAATTCAAGAAATTGTTCTTCCAATGATTTTTTACGGACCGAAAGATGCGACACGATAATTCCTTTATCGATCAGGTAAGTATTTAGGTCGGTGGTAGTAATCCCCTCGCTCAGGCTTAATAAAAACTGCTCACCATTTCTTTTCATTTCATTGATCTTACCAAACTCATTCAAGGCAATTTCAAGTATTTGTGCATTATTTGAGGCAACTTCCACCGTATTTGAAAGGTTAAGAACGTCCTCCACCTTTCCCTCAAAAAGTTTTTCACCCTTGTGTAAAACAACTACATGAGAGCAGGTTTTTTGAACTTCATCCAGCAGGTGGCTGGCTAAAATGATTGTTATTCCTTGCCTGGCAATGTCAATGATCAGTTCCCTGATTTCAGCAATTCCTCTTGGATCAAGCCCGTTTGTGGGTTCGTCGAAGATCAGCACCTCGGGATTTCCCAGAAGTGCCGATGCAATGGCCAGGCGTTGTTTCATCCCATACGAAAATGTTTTGAACTTAGAGTCCTTTCGTTCCCATAAGTCAACAATCTTTAAAACCCGCTCAATATCATCATAGCTTACCTGCTTGATATCAGCCACAATCTTAAGGTTATTAAGTGCACTGAGATAAGGGTAAAACAGTGGCTGCTCCAATATGGCACCAATGCGCTTACGGTTCTGTTTTGAATTGGGCTCATTGAACCAGGAAAAACTTCCGCCACCTGAGTTCACAACTCCTAATACGATGCCCAGGGTGGTTGTTTTTCCGCTTCCGTTTGGTCCGAGTATGCCATAAACAGACCCTTTTTCAACTGCAATCGATAAATTATTAACTGCATGAATTTTCCCGTAACGTTTATCGAGATTGGATATAGTTAGTACGTTTTCCAATGGTTTAAAATGAAATTTTTAATGAATTTGAACAAAGGTAGCAAAAAGCATGCTCAAAATGGCTTCACGCTTGATTTCTCCGGGGTATTAATGTTGAAAAGATGAGTTTCTGAAGGAGTTGTTAAACTGATTATGCATGAATGGACTTTGCCCCCCAAAACTATTATATCCATTCGAAAATTCAACTTCGCCATGGATAAATAAATGCTCGCCCAACTGGTAATCAACTCCCATAATAATTCTATGATAGTCATAGTTCATGCTTGTTTGGCTGGATGGGTTCAACCGGAACAGGTCAACTTGTTTGTAAGCAGTTCCACTGACGACCAATTTGTCAGTAAGCCTGTAATCACCACTAACAAAAAGGAGACTGCCATAGCTTGGCCCTGTAAAAGGAGTAGGTTGGTAATATGGTGTGTTTTCAAGGCCAAATATACCCTGCGTTTGAAAAACCTGAATTCCGGTTGATAAGCTAAAACGTGGATTAAAGCGGTATCTTAATTGAGGTGCCACATAGGTGCCAAATCCGCTACCAAGGCCTTTTGATGTGCTAAAATAACTACCAAACTCAACATTTACATTGAGTTTTTTCTGATTCAGAAATTCAGGTGTAATTTCCGGGCTTAGCCTGGAAGAGTCAATACTTGTTTCTACTTCCTGGGCTAAAATACTGCCTGCCGGAAGTAGCAAGCAAATAATTATTTGCAGAATCAATTTCATGTTGCAAAATTAACAAATCCAAAATAAATATTGTTTTCTCAAAACAACTAAAAGGCTCATTTTATTTTAAAGCAAGCTTATCAAGGTCCATATTTTCCGCAATTGAAATAACAAGGTCCAGATTATCCTGGTTGGAGGCTTCAATGGTTAAAAAAAACCTGTTGGCAATGCCCAAAGCGATGATGCTTTTCCTTTCTGTTTTATGGTATTGTTCCCACCCGGAAATATGTTCATTCCAGGTGACCTGATTAAACGTAATATCATCGCTTTCGTAGGTTACTCCGGCCTGCCAGGTAGCTGCTGCGGTTTGATATAGGGTGGAGGCACCTGCATAGTCCAAAAGAGAAATTTTTATAAAATCTCCATCGGTATTGGTAAATTCAATGTCGGCACTTGAAAATGTCAATCCCTCAATACTGATGGATTGACCACCAGGTTCACCGGCAGTATACCCATCAATATGAACTGGCAAATAGTTTTGCAATTGTTTAAACGCCATCACTTCATCCTGCCCTGTTCCACCCAATGATAGCAAGTAGACAAATAATAAAAGCAGTGATGTTTTCATGTTGAAATTTTTGGTTTTATGGGGTCCAGATCAATGGATTAAAGATATGCATAAAATGTGCATACTTCATGAATTTTAACATAATTTTAAACTTTCTTCTTTCTTTGCAGTCAAACTTGAACTTTTCAAAACTTGAAGCACTATTTTGGAATCCATACCTGATCATAAATTACTTGAAATGATCCGTGGCAATGAATCGCGGAACTACGGATTTAACCTGCTTGTAAGGCAATACCAGGAGCGTGTATATCATTTAATTCGGCGCATGGTAATTGACCACAGCGACACGGATGACCTTGTTCAGGAAACTTTTATTAAAGTATGGCAAAACATGGAGAGCTTTCGTTCCGATTCCAAATTGTTTACCTGGATTTACCGCATTGCCACCAATGAGGCACTCTCCTTTTTAAATAAGAAAAAGCGCCGTTTTATGCTCCCGTTGGTTGATTACGATCGGGTATTGGAGAGCAAACTGTCGGATGGTCATTCATTTTCAGGCGATGAAATTCAAAAGAAATTATTCAAAGCCCTTTTAACCCTTCCTGAAAAACAACGGCTGGTTTTTCAAATGAAATATTTTGAAGAACTGAAATACGACGAGATATCTGAAGTATTAGGGACTTCGGTGGGTGCGCTTAAAGCCTCCTATCATATTGCCGTAAAGAAAATTGAAGAAAACTTGAAAACTGATTAAACCAAATAATAGCAACTTCATCAAATGCAAACATGAACGAAAAAAATAAAACATATAATTCAGAAGAAAACGAGATGGAAATTCCTGAAGTTTTGAAAAATGTTAATAAATCTTCGCTTTTTCCTGTTCCTGAAAAATATTTTGATGGTCTGCCTTCAAAAATTCAGGAGCGAGTGTTCGCAAAAGATCAAAAAAGTGTTCGGATGCGGACATTCCCAGGTCTCGTTCAAAAGCGAATTTTAATTCCTGTAGTTTCCATGTTTTTCATTGTTGCATTGTTTTTCATTTTTAATCGCGATAAGGGATTTAATGATGAATATCAGTTTACAGGAATCAATTTGGAAGAAACCATGGATCAGTATCCTGAGTTTTTCGAAGATATGGATGAATATACCATGATTGAAGTATTGATCACTTCATCAGATAATATGGATGATCCTGCTTCAGCCATTTGGTCGGATTCATCCATTACAAACCAAGAAATACTTGATTATTTTGATGAAGAGAATATTGATGTAGAATATTTGTACAACCTATAATTTATAAGATATGAAAACTAAAAACATTTACTTCGCTGTTTTAAGTTTGGCCTTTTTTACCCTCATTCATACCTCAACTTTGTTCGCCCAGCGAGGACCTGGTTATGGAAGGCCGGGAATGGAAGAACAGCGGGATAAAATCGAGGCCCACAAAATTGCCTTTATCACCGAAAAAGTAGATTTGACTCCTGCAGAAGCCGAGAAATTTTGGCCGCTATACAACGACAATCGTGACAAAGTAGAAGCTGAGCGAAAAGCTTTCAGGGAAAAATACCGCCTGGAAGGTATGGATCCTGATTCGATGAGTGATGAGGAAGCAATTGAGAGACTGAACGCACAACTGGAACATGAACAAAAAATGCTTGATATGCAATTTGCATTTAACGAAGAACTCCAAAAAGTGCTGCCGCCACAAAAAATTCTCAAACTGATCAAAGCTGAGCAAGATTTCAAACTTGAATTAATGCGAAGATTTGCAGGCCCTGAAGCCGGCCCGCGGGGAGGTAGATAAATATTAATTATATCTCCAGCTTTTGTATTGTTGCAATAAACTAAATGTTGTTTCGTCGGGGTCGGTAACGTAAGTGGTTAAACTAAGCACTTCGGTCGACCTCGACCAAAATACCACCGGCATAACATCTCCCCCAAAATCGCCATTACTGCTTAAATATGTTTCACTATCGAGGAATGAGCCCACATTGAACATGTATGGGCTTTTATTGTCGTATTGAAACAAACCTACACTTGAAAGATCATTAAAATCAATTATTACTTCGCCACAAAGTTGCCCGTTTTCCTCAAACAGCCTTTTACCTCTTACCTGTGCATTTTCATATTCCAACTCAATTTCATTGCCTTCAATATAGCTGCCTATCAACTCATCAAAATCTTTTTGTGATACATTGGATGTATCCTCTTTCATCGACATAATGTTGATATACTTGATGGTAAGCGTTCCCGAATTGTTGTCCTTGAGTTCAAAGGTATAGGTCTTTTTTTCTACTGTTAAACAACTCGATAGAAATACAATTAATATCAGCATACCAGTAAATTGTAAAACTCTTCTGATCATGGTTGGTAATTTTCATCAAAAATACCAATTATACCTGTCAAGTGTAAAATTGAAGGTACATTTGTTGAAATTTTTTAGAATCAAAAAACAAATTATTATGAAAATTTCTGTGGAAATGAGTTATTACCCGCTTCGGCCTGAATTTGTTACCCCGATTCTTGATTTCATTAAACGGCTTAATGCTCATGAAAATATCAAAGCAGTTACCAATGGAATGAGCACACAGGTTTTTGGTGAATATTTTGAGGTGATGGATGTTTTAACCAAAGAAATCCATAAATCATTTGAAAATCCACACTCCGTTTTTGTGATGAAAATCATCAATGCCGATTTACAGGATTAGCTTTTTAAGCGATGAGCGAAATATTTCACTTTTTCATTGAACCCTATGAGTCCGCTTCATTCCTGAACATTTCTCTGGAATTTATTGCAGCATTTTTCGGTGTTCTCAGTGTCTTTTATGCCCGAAAAGAAAACATATTGGTGTATCCAACCGGGATCATAAGTACTGCGTTGTACGTTTATTTGCTCTCGCAGTGGGCTTTGTACGGCGATTTGATAATAAATATTTATTATACCCTGATGAGCATTTACGGCTGGTACATGTGGCGCAAGGTGATTGATGACGAAAACCATCACATTAAAATCAGCCGGACTAATTTGATGGATAAATTGAAGGCCATCGGGATATTTCTGTTTACCTCAGTTTTTGTCATTGTGGTGTATCGGTACACCGATATAATGCCCAACGAACTTGGGTTAGCAGCCAGCGCGCAGTATGCTGTTGATCATTTGTTTTCAGGGAATTTGGATCAGGTGCGGATGGCTACACCCTTTTTGGATACCTTTACTACCGGGGTGTTTTTTGCCGCCATGTGGCTGATGGCTCATAAAAAGCTGGAAAACTGGACCCTGTGGATCATTGGTGATATCGTGTCGGTGCCGCTTTATT
>JAGQVE010000040.1 GCA_020438105.1 Bacteroidales bacterium | reverse complement strand
GGATGATGTGATCAAACGGGTGCTCAAAGGTACCAAACTCAGGCTGCGGCCCGTTATGATGACTGCATCTGTGGCGGCACTTGGCTTTTTCCCCATGGCCTTATCATCCGCTCCCGGCGCTGAGGTTCAGAAACCGCTAGCCACAGTCGTGATCGGTGGCCTTGTAACCTCTACATTTCTTACTCTGGTTATTTTACCGGTGATTTATGTGATGTTTAACGGAGGATTTAAAATGCGAAAAAGCAATAAAGTAACTGTAGCAATTTTTGTATTGTTGATGAGTATTCCGGTGCTTCAACTGAATGCCCAGGAAAAGGCACTGACCCTCGATGAAGCCATCGCCATTGCCACCGAAAACAATGTGGAGGTACGCAACGCAAGCCTGGATATTGAAGCTGCTCAAAAACTCAAAAAGTCAGGTTTCGATCTTTCGCCCCTTGAGTTTGAATATGATCACGGGCAGCTCAATTCCGACTTGCAGGATCATTACTGGTCGATCCGGCAACCCTTTAGCTTCCCTACTGTTTACACCTCTCAATCGAGGTTTTACCGCGAAGTTGAAAAACTAAATGAAAGCCGTTACCTGCTTGTCAGGCAGCAGTTGATCCGCAACGTGAAATCGGCTTATTGCACCTGGAGTATTTTGTATGAAAAATACGGCATTCTCAAAGAGAAAGACAGTATTTATGCAGGTTTCAACAATGCCACTTCGGTTCAGTTTGAGACTGGCGACATCGATCAGCTAGCCTTTGTCCTAGCCGGATCGGAGGCCACACAGGTGAAAAGTCAGCTTACCGAAATGGAAACAGAGCTGGCAATGGCAAAGCAAAACCTGCTTCAGTTGATGGGAGTCAGCTTCAATATAATACCAACCAGTCAGCTTCAAAAGATGGAGGTGCCTGCGATTAACGGCGAAAAACCGGTAGATACTTCTAATGTTCGCACCCGCTATATCACCCAAATAACAGAGGTGCAGCGGTCAAGCCTGAATCGTGAAAAAATGAATCACCTGCCCGATTTTTTTGTAGGCTATTTCAACCAGTCCATTGATCGCGTGAACGGGTTTGAAGGTTTCCAGGTGGGGGCTTCTTTGCCGCTTTGGTTCTGGTCGAACTCCGGTAAAGTTCAGGCATCACGCATCGAAGTGGCCAAAACAGAAAATGCCCTCGATTTTGAGAAACAAAATCTCATCCGCGAATTTCAAAAGCAAATGGCAGCCTATGAAGGCTATCGTGCCTCGCTTGAATATTATGAAAACGGCGGACTGGAGCAGATCGATCAGTTGATCCGCAATTTGCAAACAAGCTACCGGGCCGGTGAGATCAACTATTTTGAGTTCGTGAGAAACATCGGTTTGGCCTTTGATGTAAGGCTCAGGTATTTCGATACCCTGCTAAAGTACAATCAGTCAGTAATTGAATTAGAATATTTATCAGCACAATAAGCAATAAACAAATGAAAAAAGAGATGAAATATATTATTGGGATTGGCCTGTTATTGCTAATCCTCAATGCATGTAAACAACAACCGGAAGCGGTGGTGGAAGAGCAAGTGGTCGCTACCACAAATAAAGGCATCCTATTATCGCAGGATAAGATCAAGCGGGCCGGGGTAATATTTGGTAAGATTGAAAAGGTGCTGCTAAGCCACGACGTGAATGCACGCGGACAAATCACTATTTTGCCCCAAAATAAAGCCTCCGTTTCGGTATTGATGGGCGGCGTAATCCGAAAGATCTTTGTGAACCAGGGTCAGCGGGTTGGCGCGGGGCAGGCACTTGCTTCATACAGCCACCCCGACTTTTTAAAGGTGCAGCAAAATTACATTTCGAACAAAAATAAATTTGATCTGATCGAAAAACAATACGAAAGGCAAAAGAAGTTGGTGGCTGAAAATATCACCTCTGAAAAGGAGTTCCAGGCTACCGAAGCCGGTTACAAGCTAGCTAAAGCGGATTTGAATGCCGCAGAAGCTGAACTCAAAATGCTGGGTGTTGACCAGGCACAGGTCGATGAAGGAAAAATTACTTCTGAAGTTTTGTTACGGGCACCTATTTCTGGCATCGTCGACCAGGTGAACGCCAGTATAGGCATGTTTGCCGATATGCAACAGCCCCTCTTTGAGATCGTGAACCTCGACAACCTCAAACTGCAGGTGAAGGTTTTTGAAAAGGATATTCCCCTCATCAAAACCGGACAACGAGTTACGTTCAGCTTTTCGGGTGATGAGTCGGATGAAAATGAAGCTTTTGTGGAGAGCATGGGCTCAACAGTGGATCCTGAAGGACGGGTGATAACGGTCATTGCCGGAATTCAAACCAAAGGGCTCGACCTGATCCCAGGCATGTTTGTTTCGGCTAAAATTCATACCAGCGAGCAGATGCTTGATGCTCTGCCTGAAAATGCCATCGTGATCGACAATGATGAAGAGAAGTACGGTTTTTACACTACCGACGACCCAAATGCAGCAGCGGTTTCATTTTATAAATTCAATGTGGAAACAGGTTTTACCGAGGATGGAAGTGTAAGCGTGGTTCCACTCACTACGTTGCCGGCCAATGCGATGATAGCACTGGATGGTGTTTATTATCTGAAATCGGAAATGCTTAAAATGCTGGATGAATAACTAGCGTGGAATTCGCCAGCTTAGTCCCGCACTCACAAAAGCACGCGAAACGAGGGAGGAAATACCTTTACCGGCTGAAATGTCAAGTTGAAAATTTCGGCTAAGCATGTAGGTAAATCCCAAATCAACCCGGTGCTTGGGGAAGTTGCCATGGTCAAATTTGCCATAGGCTTCTGCAAAGGACCATAATCTTTTTGTGATGTAATAGCCGAGGTAACCGGAGTAAACAAAAAAACCATCGGCATCCTCTCCGTTGTATGAAAAGCCGATGTTATAACCGAGTTGCATTCGTTTGCTGAGGTTGTGCATTGCTACCAGTTTGCCCAGTGGATAGGAAAAGGTGGGGGCAAAGTTTTCATTGCCGAGGTGCCTGAACGAAATCACACCCACGATGGCGATCTCAGGCCTGATCCCTTTCTCTTTACAAACAAAAGTTTTAAAACCTGCCGATACGCCTCCCATGCCTGAAACGGTGGTGTCGTTGGCGTCATCCTTCGGGATGATGGTCATCGATTCGTAAGAGCCCATTACGCTCACTTCAAAATTTTCAAAAATGCCATAACGCAGGTTGCTGTTGGCGATGCTCAGCATTTGCCGCTCATCATAATCATCAGTACGATCGGTGTATATGAAGCCGGTTTCCAATTGGAAAGCACCTTTGGGAACAAAATAAGGCGAAGAACTTTGCGTGGGGCGGTCGGTGCTGATGGGCGGGATGCTGTCGGATTGGGTAAATCCTTGTAGGAAGGGCAATAGAAGTGAGATGAGTATTCCGGTAAATTTCTTCATTCAGTTGATTTTAGATAAACAAAAGTAAGCTAATAGCCATAACCACCATGCCGGCCATCAGTCCGTACACTGCGAGGTGGTGCTCGCCATACTCCCGTGCCGATGGCAGCAGCTCATCCAGAGAAATGAACACCATAATTCCAGCTACACCTGCAAATACTACCCCAAAAACCACGGGGCTCAAAAATGGCATTAAAATAAGATAACCAATCAGGGCTCCCACGGGTTCGGCCAGCCCCGACAAAAACGAAAGTGTAAATGCTTTTTTGCGATTTCCGGTGGCGTAATAAACGGGCACCGAAACGGCGATCCCCTCGGGGATGTTGTGAATGGCAATGGCCACAGCAATGGCGATCCCCAGGCTTGGCTCAGTCAATGCAGCGGTAAAGGTGGCCAGTCCTTCCGGGAAGTTGTGGATGGCGATGGCAAGCGCGGTGAAGGTGCCCATGCGCATCAGCTTGCGATTTTTGTGGGCCGGGTCATTTTCCATCTCTTCCACCATCCTTATCTCGTGCGGGTTTTCAGCCGACGGAACCAGCTTGTCGATGATGGCGATGAACAGGATGCCCCCGAAAAAGGCGGCTACAGTAGCCCAGTGACCACCCCGAACTCCCAACTCGTTGATCAGCTCCACGCGTGCTTTAACGATGATCTCCACAAATGAAACATAGATCATCACCCCGGCGCTGAAGCCCAGCGAAACGGATAAAAATTTTGTGTTGGTTTGCCTGGCGAAAAACGCAATGGCGCTCCCGATACCGGTGCTCAGTCCGGCGAAAAGGGTAAGGCCGAAGGCGACCATCAACGTTGTGAAATCATACTCCATAGGCGCCGGATGCGGTAGTTTTAAAATTGGTGCTGCGTTTCATTCTGATTAAAGTGTTGGCGGGATTTACGTTGCTTATTTACACGTAATGATCGTAGTTATTTTGTTCGGTTTTTACCGTTGATCTGCGTATTTCAACCCTTTCCATGATTTCCTGTTTTTTATCGTCGCTCATGAACAGCCAGCCGGTGATCTCCTCCATGGAGCGGTGGCAGCCCATACAAATGTCGTCGCTATCGTATTTACAAACCTGGATACAGGGGCTTTTTATTTTATCTCTCATTATGGTAGTTCGTTATTGTAGCTGTAAAATTAATGTTGCTTGAAAAACTGCAAATTTATGCATGTTTTATGAATTGAGTACTTATATGGTTTTTTGGGGAAATGGTTTTGGGGAAAGGGGAGAAGTTTGATAAGTGTTCAGGATGTTTGATCTTCAAACAAGTAGAGTGGAACGGCTGTTTGCTTTAATGACTCAAAAATTGGAGAAATTGAGACCTGTCTACGAATTTGAATTATGGGTTGTATGTTTAACTAAGAAATCACTGGAACATTAGTAGCCCAATAATAAATCCAATTGCAAATCCGGCAGCAATTATTGTTGCATTTGTAGACCTATCCTTTTGGACTCTGCTCTGTGTATTCTGGATTTCATATTGCTGATCATCCTTGATTGTGTAAGCCAGGTCCTCGCTTTTGAACTGATAAAAATCAGCCTTGCATCGATAGCAGGAACTAACCACGTCGGGTCGTTTTTCATCTGTGATAACAATCAGGTCAGCGTTCACAGTACAGGCTTCTCCACGAAGAATACGAATTGCATCCGATTCATTACATCTGGTTGAAAACCCTGATTCTCCTAGTGTGATCGACCCCACTTTCACAAATATTGAATCATTAATAAGTATGTTGTTATTGATTACAACATCACAAAATTGGTAATAGTCTTTTTTTGCATCATACCCGACCCTCTTTATCCGGTGGGTGCAGTTAGTAAGTAAAAATCCGATCACTAATAAGTAGATTGTTCTCTTCATAGCTTCTTAAAGAATTTTAAATTTTAGTAGCAGTTGTTTTTCCAAAAATAACAGATTTTGATGGATTGAAATTTACAATTAGCATTTTATTTTATTGTATTAATGTTAGTATTGCTGGATGACAATAATTAACGTTGGCTTTGTCGATAAAAATAGGGAATATGTTGATGTCAACGAGATGAAGATAATAAACTATGCAACATTCAGGAACCCGCAGGTTTTTTTAAAACTGACCGGGAAAATGAGGATTTCTTGGAGAAGGGCAGAAAAAGATCAATGTATTTCATCTGCCGGGAACGATCCTTTTCTCATTCATTATTTGCCAGATTAACCATGGATTCGCTATATGCTCCTCCTGAAAACATAATGTTTATTTGTTCACCTGTGGCAGGCATAATCCCGGAAGCCTCATAGGTTTTGTTTTCAATCTTAACTACGATGTTTACTTCTGTTCCTTCTGATACCGGATTGTCGGTGATCAACAGGCTGTATGAACCTTCCCCAACATCGTTTACCTCCAACCCATTTACCTGAATGGAAGCGCCTGTAATGCCGAGGCCCTGATTATTGATGTCCACTATGCTGATCCCGACAGACGATTTCTGGGTGGGGGTACCTGAACTTATTACATATCCTGTGATCTGCGGATTTATACCGGTATCATTGTTATCGTCGGGGTTGGTACTGTCTTTTTTCGCACAGCTGCTAATGGCGATTATTATTGAAAGTATAACTGCTGTGTAAATAAACCTCATTGTATTCATTCTGTATTTTTTTATGAAAAAGTAATCGTTTTGCAGGGATTCCCCAAAAGTCAAACAAATATACATTTCTGTTGGAATAAATTAATACATGAAATTAAAAATACTCAGGTATTAGTATGCAAATCTTTAAGTTGGGTGATCTTAATTAAAGAGGGATTTCTTGAAAAATTTGAGCCGGAAGCTGGATGCAAAATGAGCTGCATTTACGTGCTGATGAAAGTTATATGTCGTATAACCCATCTGTAAAGCCGGGAGACTACGCGGAGGAGGGAATTCCCATTATAGATTTAATTAAGGTTTTGTGATTTCTGTCGGCTTGTTTTTGTTGTGTGAGATGGCTACAGTCACTCTGGAATATGGTTATTGATCAGGTAATCATTTTTTCATGCCGCGTAGTCGGGAGACTACGCGGAGGAGGGGGTCAGTGCAGTAATTTTTAAAATTTATTTTTTATGATTTTACCTTTTCCTACAGTTATATCATTTTCCATTACCGTATAGAAATAAACACCATCAGTCAACTCTGAAAGATCAATTGCATGAGTTGGTGAGGAGATGTTTGATTTATGAATTTCTACCTGCCCGATAACATTCTGGATAATAAAATCAAATGTTGAACTGGTGGTTGCTGTTTCAATGATTATCCAATCTGCGGTTGGATTTGGAAATATTTTACAAAATTGGCCGGCATTATTTTCCGCAGTGGCCGTCCAGCATGCATTATGAACCTCATAAATTGTATTACATCCAGCTGCATTGTAATTTATATCCGCGTTTACATTAAGGGAAACTACAAATCCACAAATACTTTGAATGGCACAATTGGATAAAAGCGGATTACTTGTAATTTCTAAGTATTCAATTGATTCAGGGTCAATATTGCTCAATGCACTAATTTTATCTAGTACTTCATTATTGTGGATTACCAATTCGGACCCGATGGACGAAATGTTATCTAATCCGCTTAAGTCTTCCAGATTGATATTATCATAAATATAAAGACCCTCTTCAACTCTTTCCAAAACATTCAAACCATTTAAGTTCGTAATATCATCTCCGCCTGAGATAATCAAGGGGCCCTGAATAATCTTGCAGCCCTCATAAGTCACCTGAAAATTATCAATTTGTTCTTGTGTGCTAAGGGTTATGCCATTGGGAAGGCAGGCTTGACAATTATAAAGAACCTGCCCATTATTATTGCAACCGAAAGCATTGCCACTGATTTGTATAGTGCCCGTTGAATTTACCATAAATTCACAAATGCTCAGTGCATCACAGGAGGATAGCGCCCCATTTGCATTGATCACAAGGTGAGCTCCCGAGCTGAACTCAAAATTCTGTAATCCATAAATGTCTGTTAAAACTGGATTTTGACTTATTATCATATTTTCAGCCATTACAACAGAACCAGTTGGGTTGATACCATTTAAATTATGCAGGTTATAATTATATTGAATGCCTAAACCCTCTCCGATGTAGCTAAGGGAATTGAGGCCGGATAAATCTTCCAATTCATAATTTGTATGAATATTTATACCACCATCTACCATTTCAAGATTTTCAAAACCTGCTAAATTGATCAAACTTCCATTACCCCAAAATGAAAGATAATCACCTACGTGTTTAAGGTTATTAAGGCCACTGCAGCTTACCAGGCTGGTATTCCAGTTTATAGCCAGGAATCCTCCGATAAAAGTCAGATTTTCCAATCCATTCAGGTCAATCAAGTTAATATTTGTTGTAGTCGGATAGAGCCTGCCAATTAGCAATCGGCTTTGTATTGTAGTTATATCGTTCAGTCCCAGAAGAGATGAGATATTATCTCCTTCAATAGTTACAAACCCCTCAATTTCAGTACAGCCAGGATGGTTAGCCTTAAACATATCGATTTCATACTGGGTGCCAAAATAAATACCTTGAGGAAGACAGTTATTTTCACAATCCAGTTGAACTGCTTCGGGGTTCTCACAATCGGGACCATTGTCGTGAATGTTCACCTGCGGAGCAGGCAGTGCAAGGAAATTACATATGGCATGCACATCACAAAGCGACAATTCGGGATTATTGATAATGGTTAAACTGTTCAACGAATCAAGTACCAGGTTGCTGATCCCAATTAAATTTTCCAACAGGGGATTGTTTTGAATGATAAAATCACCTCCGATGGCCGTAAGATAATTGAGCCCAAAAAGATCAGTAATGGATGTGCCGGTTGAATCAGCTTCACCGATCACCAGGTCTCCGCCAATCTCATCCAACACCCATAATCCATCAAGACTTTGAATATCCTCACCTACGATATGAACACTTCCTTCAATAACCGAGCACCCCGGGTAATTCACCGAAAAGCTGTCAATTTCTTCCTGCAATGTAAAGGTAATCCCCTCTGGGAGGCAGGGTTGCGCAATGGTATCAATTTGGATAAGTAGGAATAAACATGTAAATAAGATAAGTTTTAGCAGAAGAGAATCTTTTCTATGTGGGCATAAAGCTAACCAGGCTCTGTTTAGTGTCTGAAACTTTGGATTTTTTGTTTTTTTCATGTCTTTGTCTTAATGAACTGAATAGTCAATCAATGATCCGAATCTCGCCATAGCTAAGCCCTTGCTTAATGACTCGAACCAGTTGGGTAACATTTTAATTTATTCCGATGCTAATTTAATTAAAATATCTTTTCCTCACCCCCATTACCCAAAACCCCTACCTTTGCGCCTGTTATGAATTATCTGTCGGTTGAAAATCTGAGTAAGGCTTACGGTGAGAAGCTGCTTTTTGAGGAGGTCACTTTTGGCATTGAGGAGGGGCAAAAGGTGGCGCTGCTGGCCAAAAACGGCAGTGGCAAAACCACGCTGCTCAATATCCTGGCCGGGCTCGATATTGCCGATAGCGGCAAGGTGAGCTGGCACAAGGAGGTGCAGGTGGCCTACCTTTCGCAAATGCCGGTTTTTGATCCGGGGCTTTCGGTGCTGGATGCCATCCTTTCGTCGGAAACGGCTTATGTGCAGGCGGTGAAAAACTATGAGCTGGTGATGCAGCTTCCGCAGGAAACGCCCAATTACACGCAGCTGGTGGAGGGGGCGCTGGAGCAAATGGACCGGTTGCAGGCCTGGGATTTTGAGCACAAGGTGAAGGAGGTGCTGGGCAAACTCAATATCAAGGATTTTCAGCAGCTTGTAGGTAACATGAGTGGCGGTCAGCGCCGCAAGGTGGCCCTTGCCCGGGTGCTCATCGATGAGGTGGACTTTCTGATCCTGGATGAGCCAACCAACCACCTCGACATTGATATGATCGAATGGATGGAAGGTTTTCTGTCGCGGCAAAAAATGAGCATGCTGGTGGTGACCCACGATCGCTACTTCCTCGATAATCTGTGCGAGAGCATCATCGAGATCGACCGGCAGACGATTTTCCACTACAAGGGAACCTACGATTATTATATTGAGAAAAAGGCGGAGCGGGAAAATGCGCTGGAGCAGGAGGTGCTGAAAGCGCGAAACCTCTATCGCAAGGAGCTGGAGTGGATCCGGCGTATGCCTAAGGCGCGCACCACCAAAAGCAAGGCACGGATTGATGCATTTGATGTGATTGGTCAGAAAGCGGCACAAAAACTGGAAGAAGAGCGGCCGGAGATCAGCGTGAAAGCCCGGCGCCTCGGGAAAAAGATCCTCGAGATCAATAACCTGCACCACAGCTTCGGCGATATCAAAACGGTGCAGGATTTTACACACACCTTCAAACGGGGCGAAAAGATCGGTGTGGTGGGTCCTAACGGCTCCGGGAAATCCACCTTTTTTAAACTGATCCTCGGGCAGCTTAAACCCACGCAGGGGAGCATCGTGGCCGGACAAACCATTCAGTTTGGTTATTTTTCGCAAAATTACCTGGAGCCGGATCAGGATAAAAAGGTGATTGAGATGGTGAAGGAGGTGGCGGAGGTGATCCCCACCGGCGAGAGCTCCAGCATGAGTGCCTCACAGTTCCTTACTTATTTTGGTTTTGATCACAACACCCAATACAATTTTTACCGCAACCTGAGCGGGGGCGAAAAGCGGCGGTTGCAGCTGCTGCTAAGCCTGGTGCACAATCCCAATTTCCTCATTTTTGATGAGCCCACCAACGACCTCGACATTCAAACGTTGAGCATCCTGGAGGATTACCTGTCGAATTACACGGGCTGCCTGCTCATCGCCACCCACGACCGCGCTTTTCTGGATCATATCGTCGATCACCTGTTTGTGTTTGAAGGTGGAGGAAAGATCAAAGATTATCATGCCTCCTACACCGAGTTCCGGATCAAAAGGGAGAAGGAGAAACAGCTTGCCGCCAAATCGCAGGAGCCTGTTGTGAAAACGAAAAAGGAGATGCCTGCTCAAAGTGATAAACCTAAAAAACTTTCGTACATGGCCCAGCGCCGGCTGGATGAACTTGAAAAAGAAATCGCCGAACTTGAAAAGGAAAAGGACCGGCTTACCCATTTGCTCTCCGCACCCAATGCCGATGCGGAAACGCTTACGGAGACTGCCACAAAATATGGGGAGGTAGAATCAAGGCTTGATGAGCTTACTTTGGAGTGGATGGAGATTCAGGAGTAGGGGACTGGTTGAATTGGTTGATCCCGATCCTGATAACTATCGTGACTATCAGGAGGTTGAACTGGTTAATTTGGGGAGCTTTTCGAACAAATTTCATTTGGTGGATAATCCCCTTTCGGGTAAAGAGGGGTGGGATGGAATTGGTTCTGTGGATGATTTTAAAAGTTGCAACACCTGTGCAAGCTGTAAATGACTATACGTTTTTTATTTTTTGACTTTAGTAAACCCCACATAGGTACCCGTTGATACTGGCAAATAGCTGTAGATTAAAACCTGATCATCGATGAATAAGAAAAGTTGCTTTTTTGATTTGTCCTGCTTATAACTACATTCTAGCAAGGTTTGGCGCTCCTGCGTTTTAGAATTTAACTGTTCAATTTTTAGTATTTCATCAAATGAAAACAAAGTACCAGAAAAAGGTATTGAATCTACCTCCTGCTCAACTATGATTAATCCAAATCTTTGTAATTCGCTTATGTTTGCTAAATCGAATTTTTCAGTGGTTTGCCAGGTTGTTCCAACAATGTTCTCAAAATAACGCCCTGATTGCATTTGAGCGGGGCAGGTGAGGGCTACTGCCATTATTGTTGTCAATAATTTTAATTTCATTGGTTTGGGGATAAGTGTTTAATACCAAAACTTATTATTTCTAATGCTTGTATTGTAGTAACGTTTCTTTTATTCTAACTCGTTGCCGCAATCCAGGCATTTATAATTTCGATCAGTTCAGCTTGTGCATTTTCAATCTGTGCTGAATTTTTAATGGTGATGATGGCCCTGTCGTTCTCCTTCCAGATGAGCAACTTACTTTTGCTCGAAATCAGTTTGTTTTTGGGTTGCTCCTGCTTTTTGGCACCACGGTGAAAAATCAGTTGCAATTGCATTCGCGGCGGATGAATCCTCATCGTAATGCGGTCCTCACCGTTAATGCTGTAGTTGGGGCTATTCCATTTGATGTTTTCCTGCAACAAATAATTGGCCGATAAAATGCATATTCTCACCCGTTCAATTTCATTTCTGAAAGGATGATTGCATGCATTTAAAAAGTCAGTAACTTCTTCGTTTAGTTTATGGGTTTGATTTGCCATTATTGGTATGAAATTAATACAATCGGTTTGTTTTTTGTTTCTCAAAGGTAATCAAAGATCAATACAAAAATCCAAAAATCCAGAGCGGGAGTGCATCGCCAGCGGGATATTCAATATTATCCTTTAAAACCCCGGAGTTTTGGAATTGTGTAAGTACCTAACGCCGAAAAGGAAATGCTTAATGAAACAGCTTTAAACTTCGGAAAATAGAACCAGGGATTGATGCGCTGATTAAGTGATAGATGGAGTTACAGGAATTGTTGATCCCGATAGTCCTGATAGCTAACGGGAGGTGAATAGGTGAATCACTTTTGTCAGGACTTTGGTGGGGGTTATGTGTGGAATTGGTTTATGCTAAGGCTTTTAGGTGGAATTTAGTTGATTTTATGGTATTACAACATGAATTAATTGCAATTGTACATATGCAAAAAATAGATTTTGTTTATGTGTGATTCTGAAAAGAGGTAAGAAATGTTTGGCAGCAAATACTATCTACCTCGACAATTTCGCCATCTGCAATAAAAACAGATCTTTTTTACCACGGGAGATGGGCACTTGTGAGCCGTCGATGAGTTCGATGGCGCCGCCTTCGTGGCGGATGAATTTTTTTACATGCTCCAGGTTGATAAGGTGGGAGTTGTGGGTTCGAAAGAAGTTGCGGTCGGAGAGGAGTTCCTGGTATTCTTTTAAGTTGCGCGAAACGAGTAGTTTGCGCCGGTCCAGCAAATAAAACCACGAATAGCTGCGGTCGGCCTCAATGCGAAGTATTTCTTTGGTATTGAGATATTCCATGCCTTCGGAGGTGGGGATGGCGAGTTTGCCGGGCAGGTTGCTGCGCACATTTTCGAGCAAGGTAGTAAAATCGGTGTGCTGGTTTTGGTTGGAAGTCCGTTTTTCGATCACTTTGTCCACCGCGCTGATGAACTCGTTGATGTTGATCGGTTTTAAAATGTAATCCACCGCGCTGAACTTGATGGCGCGTATGGCATAATGGTTAAAGGCAGTGATGAAGATCACGTCAAATGCTTTTCCCGGGAAATTGGCCAGCAGATCGAAGCCGCTGCCGTGGGGCATTTCCACATCGAGGAAAACCAGGTCGGGACTTTTGTCAATGATCACCTTGGTTCCATCCTTTGCCGAATGGGCGGTTCCTACCACCTCCAGCTTGGGGCAGTATTCTTTTACGATGGAGCTGATAAAATCCACAGCATCCTTTTCATCATCAACGATCACTGTTCTCAATAGGTCCATCTTGGTTGCATTAAGTTATTACCGGAATTTGTATCACCACCCTGGTGCCACCGGGCCTGCCGTTCTCATCTTTCAGGTCGGTATATTCAATTTTCATGTTTTTCCCATAAAGTGAATTCACAAGATTTAGCCGTGATTCGGTAATCCTGGTGCCCAGTGAATTGTGGTTTTTGTTTTTGGTGTCACGGATCTCCATGGCCGCCTCCCGCCCGATTCCATTGTCCTCAATGGTGCAGGTGATGTGGTCGTGCTCCAGTTGCAGGTTTACGTTTAGGAAACCTTTATCATCCTTGTTCATCAGTCCGTGGCAAATGGCATTTTCCACATAAGGCTGAATGAGCATGGTTGGAATTTTCTGTATCAAAACATCAATATCCTCATCCACATCAATTTTGTAATCGAATTTTTCCTTAAAACGAAGTGATTCCAACTCGAGGTAAAGTTGCAGTGCATCCAGCTCATCTTTTATCGGGATGGCAGTATGCTGTGAGTTTTCAAGTGTTTTTCGCATCAGCATCGAAAACTTGGTGAGGTAGTTATTGGTGGAAATCTTATCGTGCTGGTACATGTAATACTGAATGGAATTGAGCGTATTGAAAATGAAATGGGGATTCATTTGCTGCCGAAGGTTCTTTTGGGTGATCTCCGAAATTTTGTGGTTCATTTCCGTGATCTTCCGTTTGCTGTTGACCCTGATCTGCCTGAAGACCAAAAACCCGATAATGATGGCGATCACTACAAGTCCGGCAAATCCGTAGGTGTAGAATGAATGTTGTTTGAGCTTCAACTGAAGCAGTTCGAGTTGTTGTTTGGCAGCTTCAGTTTCGTATTTGGTTCGTGCTTCCGATAACCGGTTATTATAGTTTTTCATCTCCAGCGAATCGCTGAATCTTTTATATAGAATATGGTTTTCATAAGCTTCCCTGTATTTGCCTTGATTAGCATACATCCTTGCCATGTCGTTATGCAGCCACGAGAGGTTGTACCAGTCCTTTGCCTTGTAGGAATATTCAATACTCTTTTTGTAGCTTTTAATCGCCTTATCGTACTCTTTTTTGTCGCGGTATATTGTGCCGATATTGCCATAAGCATTGGTAATAGCAGTAAGCCGGTCGATGGGAAGGCTGTATTCCAGGGAGTGCAAAAACGTGTTGAGTGCCGAATCCAGTTCATTATTCAGGTATTGATTCCAGCCCACACGAAGCAGCAAAAAGGAAATTTTACCCGTATCCTGAAGTTTTTGGTAGAGTTTCAGGCTTTTCTTGTACTGCGCTATGGCATACACGAAATTGCTGTCTTTTTCCATGCCTACATCCCCAAGCCGGAGCCAGGCATCAGCTTCATAATATTTGTTGTTTGTTTTAGCCGCGGCATCGGCCATCAGCACCAGTGTGCGACGAAGTTCTTCGGTATTGTCAACATTCCGGTATACGTAAGAGAGTCCGCTATAAGAATAAGGCAGAACTTTCGGAAGATCGTTCTTTTTTATGAACTCGATATTTTGCTGGTAGGTTTCGATACTCTCCTTAAAACGGCCCCAATACAGCAAAATCAAGGCTTTAAAATTAACCGCTTTGGCATAATCGGCCTTGTGTGATTTTAGTTCCTCATTGCTAATCACCTGCTGGATAAAATCCAGCGCTTTTTCAAGTTCCCGCTTTTCAAAATGGTATTCCGCTTTGGCCCATAGCATTTGCCAGGTCGGTTTCAGGTTTTTATCTTTTGCAATTTCGTCAGCACGGTTTATTAATGAATCGGCGAGGTTAAATTGCATGCTGATCGCGTAATACCTCGACAGTCGAACGAGTGTATTCATTCGGGCTGTGTCGGTAAGGTTTTCCGTTAACTGTTGCCGGAGGCTGTCGATCGATTGGTTTTTACCTGCATGTGCACTCAAAACAGCAATCAGAAACAGAAATGTCGCGATATGTTGTAAGAATCGCATTTTAAAAAGTTAAGGCTTGTGCTTGTTCAGATGCAAATATAATAAAGAAGTAAGTGGAAAACTATTGAACCTTTCAAACGGTAAATTTCGCTTAACAAATGGAATGAATGCAGTTATTATTTGAGGGTGATTTTTAGGGATTAAGAACCGAAACAATGAAAAAAAGTGTATTTTAGTCCTGAAACTATATTAACCATGACGGAAGATTTTTTACACTATTTATGGAAGTTCGGGCTGCTGGAACCTTCACTCACCCTTACCACCGGCGAAGCTTGTCAGATCATCAATCCGGGAACACACAATACACATGCAGGCCCTGACTTTTTGAATGCCCGAATCAGAATTGATGACACCCTTTGGGCGGGCAATGTGGAAATACACATCAGTGCCAGCGACTGGTACCGCCACGAGCACCAAAAGGATGATGCATATGATAATGTGATCCTGCACGTGGTGTATGTGGAAGATAAAACCGTAAAACGAAAATCGGGCGAGGCGATACCATCGCTGGAGATTTCAGGTAAATTTGATAATTTGCTATTGAGGAGGTACCAAACCCTCATGGATAATAAAAGCTGGATACCCTGTGCTTCACTGATCGGGTCGGTCGACCGGATAACAAGAAATAGCTGGCTCGACCGGGTATTGGTAGAGCGATTGGAAAAGAGAACCAAAGAGATCAACGAACGTCTGGAGTTTAACAAAGGCGACTGGTCGGAAACCTTTTACCAGGTGCTGGCACGCAATTTTGGATTTCGGGTAAACGCACTGCCCATGGAATTGCTGGCTCGTTCGCTACCGCTAAATATTTTGGCAAAACATAA
Organism: Bacteroidales bacterium; assembly: GCA_020438105.1. Classification (GTDB taxonomy): domain Bacteria; phylum Bacteroidota; class Bacteroidia; order Bacteroidales; family JAADJA01; genus JAADJA01. The sequence goes on along the minus strand of JAGQVE010000040.1, from coordinate 21,100 downwards.
GGATCAGCCGGAGCAGATTGAAGCGCTCGTATTCGGGCAGTCGGGCCTTTTATCGGCCAAAAGCAGGGATAGTTATTTTCTGAAATTAAAGTCGGAGTATGATTTTCTGAAAAAGAAATATTTGCTTGAAAATATGGATGCGCATCTATGGCGGTTTTTGCGGCTGCGGCCTTCCAACTTCCCTACTATCCGGCTGTCGGAGTTTGCGGCCTTGATCCATCACTCCTCCCACCTGTTTTCTAAAATATTAAGCATTGAATTGGTTACTGAACTTGCTGAATTGTTCCAATGCCAGGCCTCTGAATACTGGGACGATCATTATTCCTTTGGCAAACTTAAAAAAGGTAAAACCAAAAAGCTGGGTCAGGCCGGCATCAACCTTATCCTTATCAATACGGTTATTCCTTTTCTGTTTGCTTATGGAAAACAAAAGGGTAATCCCGAATTTGTGGATCGTTCATTAAAGTTTCTGGAACAGCTTTCGGGTGAATCAAACGCATTAATCAGACAATGGCATGAACTGGGAATGAATACCCGGTCGGCATTTCAAACACAATCATTGCTCGAACTCAAAAAGGAATATTGTGACCGCAGGCGTTGTTTGCATTGTGCCATCGGTGCCAGGCTGGTTAGAAGTAACTGGTAAAATAATTTCTGATTGAGTGCGCCCATTTTTGCTATTTTTGTTTTAAAATCAACCCCATGGAAAGACTTAGCAGTCGAACAAGAATTCTGATTGGTGTTTTTATGTTGTTCGGAATCATTATCCTTGGCGTTTCGGGATATATGATCATCGAAGGCGATAATTTCCTGAATGCGCTTTACATGACAGTGATCACCATTTCAACAGTTGGATTTGGGGAGATCCACAAGCTGAGTCAGGGCGGGAAGATCTTTACTATTTTCCTTATTTTTTCCAGTTTTACTACTTATGCATACGCCCTTACCACCATATCAACTCACTTTTTCGAAGGTCAGTTAAACTATATTCTGAGGGGTTATGGCAAAAAAACTTTTAAAAAGATGCAAAACCATGTTATTATTTGCGGTTATGGCCGAAATGGTCAGCAGGTAGCCAATGAGCTCACAGTCCTCAGGGATCAGTTTATTGTGATCGATCAAAACCACGAGGTGGTTGCTAAAAATGAAGAAGATAATACCCCTGTGATAGAAGGTGATGCAACACAGGATGAGGTGCTGCTCAAAGCCAATATCCAAACGGCTCGCGCACTTGTTACCACGCTACCAATTGATGCAGATAACCTGTATGTGGTGTTAACGGCGCGAGCGCTAAATCCTAACCTGGAGATCATCAGCAGGGCATCCAATGAAAGTTCGGAAACCAAATTGCGCATGGCAGGTGTGGATAATGTAGTGATGCCTGAAAGGGTAGGGGGCGCGCATATGGCTAACCTTATCACCCGACCTGATGTGATTGAGTTCATGGACCACTTATCTGTTCATGGAGAAGACCCCACAACCCTTGAGGAGTTTCAGTGTTCGGCCCTTTCTGACGATAATATCAAGACCATTGGAGAGTATGCAATTCGCCGGAAGACCGGTGCCAATATCATCGGTTTTAAAACGCCCGACGGACGGTTTATACTTAATCCGACACCCGATATGAAAGTTTTTCCGGGATCAAAGTTGTTTGTTTTGGGAACTCCTGATCAGATCAGGGGGATGAAGGATATACTTACCTCAAAGTAAAATTCTGTCCAGGTTTTATAAAAATTAGTTTTATAAGTTAAAATTGTAATACATCCCAAAGGGATAGCTTCGCTGCATTACATGAATCATTTAATGGTTATTTTAACAGCGTTTCTGAAATAAAATAATCTCCCCCGAATTTGGCAAAATCATGAAAGGTTCTCAGGAGCTTTCTTGCCGGCAGGTTCTGAATCGGTTGAATTGTCTGTTACGTCTTCCTTTTTGTTCTTCATGTATTCTCTGGGAATAGAAGCATCAGTTGCAGGCTCAGTATACACTGTTTTGGAGGTTTCCTCCTTTCCCTTTTTTTCCGGGTTTTCAGCTTCCTTTTTTTCCTTCTCTGCCTGTGTTTCCTGTCGCTTTCTGCGTTTGTTGATCTCATCAAGCGGATCGTCAATATCCAGGTTAACTTCTTCTTTAATTTTATTGGCTTCGCGGTTAATCTCCTTCCTGATATCATCGGTGGCTCTTCTCAGCTCATTAATTCCTTTGCCCAACATACGTGCAAGTTCGGGGATTTTTTTCGGTCCGAACACGAGATATACAACCAGTACGATCACCAATATCTCGCCACCACTGATATTAAAGAATAAAAGGAAATTTCCCATTGTAAAAAATTAACAGGCAAATATAAAAAAAGTCTCCCGAAGGAGACTTTTATATATTATTGATTTTTCTTACTTCGTTTTTTTAACCGGAACTGGTTCTTTTTTAAATTTCCCTTTGATCAGATCAAATGCAATCGGACTTGCATTAAATACTGAGGAGTAGGTTCCGATTACAACACCCATCATCAAGGCAAAGGTAAATCCGCGGATAACCTCACCACCAAAGATGAAAATGGTAAGCAATACGATAAAGGTAGTACCTGATGTATTGATCGTACGGGCCAGCGTACTGCTCAAAGCGCCATTGATATTTTCGGTCAGTTCGCGTTTGTGATACATTCCCATATACTCACGGATACGGTCAAAAATGATCACCGTGTCGTTGATCGAATAACCGATGATGGTCAAAATTGCTGCTATAAATGCCTGGTCAATTTCAAGGTTGAAGGGCAGAAAATTGTAGAACAACGAAAAAAGACCCAGGGTGATAATGGTATCGTGGAAAAGTGCAATTACACCTGCCAAACCGAACTGCCATCTGCGGAAACGCAAAGCAATATAGATAAAGATCACGATCAGGGCAAAACCAACGGCCATCAAAGCCCTGTTTCTGATATCATCCGCAATGGTAGGCCCTACTTTTTGTGAACTCAGGATACCTAGCAGTTTATCTTCGGTTTCTGTATCGGTGCTGAATTTCCTGTATGTAATGGTTTGATCATTATATAATGGAATCAAACCCTCGAAAATTTTAGCCTGAATAATTGAATCAGTTTCGGGTGCATCGTTTTCTATCATGAAGCTTGTAGTTACTTTAACCTGTTTGTCAGGACCAAAAGTTTTAACTTCAGGAGTTACCGAATTACCTTCAGCATCAATAAATACAGCGGAAAGCGCATTTCTAACATCTTCTGTTTTTACATCTTTATCAAAACGGATCACGTAAGTACGACCGCCAGAGAAATCAACTCCGTAGTTTAATCCTCTAATAGCTAATGAACCAATACTAACAATGATTAGAAAAGATGAAATGATATATCCTATTTTACGTATTCCAAGCCAGTTAAAATTTAAATCAGCCAGGAAGTTGATGGTCATTTTATTTGCGAAATCAACTTTAAAATTCCGTTTCAATGCCCAGTTAAATATCAGCCTTGAAATGAAGATGGCTGAGAAAAGTGATGAAAGGATACCGATGATCAGTGTGGTAGCAAATCCCTGAACAGGTCCTGAACCGAATACATATAATACAATACCCGTTAGAAGTGTGGTAACGTTACCGTCGATAATGGCAGAATAAGCATTTTTGTATCCATCTGCAATGGCAAGGTTCAATCCTTTACCTGCCCGTACTTCCTCCTTGATACGCTCATAGATGATTACGTTGGCATCCACGGCCATACCAAGTGTTAATACAATACCGGCGATACCGGGGAGTGTTAGTACTGCTCCAAAAGAAGCCAGTACACCGAACAGGAAGAAAATGTTGGTTATCAGGGCAAGGTCGGCAACCAGTCCGGCACGGTTATAATAAAACAGCATGTAAACCAAAATGAGGATAAATGCTATAACAAATGACCACAATCCCGCGTTGATCGCTTCCTGACCAAGTGAGGGCCCTACAACTGCCTCTTCAACAATGCTGGCGCGAGCAGGAAGTTTACCGGCTTTCAGAATGTTGGCAAGATCCTGCGCTTCCTCAACGGTAAAGGTTCCTGAAATAGATGATTGTCCGTTTGGAATCGGGCCGTTGACTGTGGGTGCCGAATATACGTATCCATCAAGTACAATGGCAATTTGACGATTACCATCATTGGCGGCTTCTTCGGTCAGCAGTTTCCAGGTTTTAGCACCTTCGGCATTCATCGACATGGATACTTCCACTTTACCTGTTTGTGAATAATCCTGACGAGCATTGGTGATCACTTCACCTCCCAGTGCGGGTTTCATTTCCCGTGGGTTAGAGTATTTCAATGCAATAAGCTCCAGGAAGTCGCCACCCTCTTCACGTGGTTTGTTCATCCATGCAAGTTTAAGGTCACGCGGAAAAAGGTTCTTCGTTTGCTTTAACATGCGGTTAACTTTGGCTGTATCTTTAATGGCTGCATAACCTACAGTTGCCATTTGTCCGGGGTAATATTGTCCCTGATTTTCAACCAATGCTGGATTTAAAACTCCAAAAAGCGGATTGTTTTTTTTGTATTGATCAAATTGTGAATTCTCCGGTGAATCAGTCATTGTGCTATCAGAAGAGAGCTGATCAAGCAACGACATTTCAGTAGTGTCGGCTGTGGTTTCTTCCGGTGTTGCGATTTCTTCCGGTTGGGTTGTTTCTTCTTTTGGTTCGGTTGATTCAGTTTTAGTATTTTTACTCGAAGCCAAATCTGCAAGACGTTTATTAGCTTCACTGAAATATTGGTCAAGTTCGCTGAAACGATATGTTTCCCAGAATTCGAGCTTAGCAGATCCCTGCAGCAATTTACGAACACGTTCCGGGTCTTTGATGCCCGGTAATTCAACCAAAACCCTGTTTGAAGAAGCGATCTTTTGAATATTCGGCTGCGTAACCCCAAACTTATCAATACGGGTACGAAGAATATTAAAGGCGCGGTCGAATGCTCCATTGGTCTCCGACCTGATAACCCTGATTACCTCATCATTGCTTGAATTGGCGGTGATACCTTTATCACGGAATTCATACAGGAAAATAGATGCCAGGCTGAAATTGGGGTCTATTTCATTGATTGATTCACCAAACAGCGTTACAAAGTCTTCAGTACTGTTTTTCTGTTTTTCTTTTGCCAGGTCCATGGCTTGAAGGAAAGTAGGGTTCTGGCTATTGCCTGATAAACCACGAACGATACTTGAAATAGAAACCTCAAGTGTAACGTTCATACCACCTTTCAAATCGAGCCCGAGGTTGATCTCACGCTCTTTACATTCCATGAAGGTATATTTTCTCAGACCGATGTTATAAACCACAACGTTGGCCATCGAATCGAGGTAATAGTTTTCCCGAGCTCTTGAAATGGAGTCTTTCAGAAATCCTTCCAGTAATTCGTTTCCATCGGCCATTTCTTTGGCCATATTATCCGTAACTGCACTTTGGGCATAGTCTTTTGCTTTCGACTCAACACGTGAAGTTACAAAAGTGAAGGAAAGCTGAAATAAACAAACCGCTGCAAATAAAATTGCGAAAAATTTAATAGCTCCTCTGCTTTGCATTTCTTTCTGATTTTGTTATGTCTACCTAAATTTTTTGAGGGTGCAAATATAGAACAACATTATTAAATAAACAATTATCTATATTGTAATATTTGCGATTTATTAACAGCCTTTACAGCTGATTTAAATAATTCTTTTTCAGTGTTTTATTTAATTCCTTGGAGTCGTTTTGTATTGTTACGCCTCAATTCTCAATTCCTGAATCCATAAAAACACGCTTTAACTTCTGTACCGAAGCCATTTCCACAACTCTTTGTAACTGGGTTTTTTGCCATACATCAATATGCCTGTCCGGTAAATACGGCCCGCGAGCCATGTTGCAAATAAAAAGCCGGCAATCATAAGTGTTATCGAAAGCGTAATATCAACCCAGTGTACACCAAAAGGCAGCCTTACCATCATTACCACCGGCGATGTTAGCGGGATTATGGACAACCAAAACGCAAGCGGACCTTCCGGGTTAATGATGATGAACTGTGCTACCATGATGGATAGTATCAGCGGTACCGTTATCGGTAGCATAAATTGCTGGGTGTCGGTTTCGTTATCCACCGCCGATCCTATAGCGGCAAACAGCGCTCCGTAAAGCAAATAACCACCAATAAAGTAAAACAGGAACATGGGCAAAATCAACTGGAAAGCAATGGAATTTATCTGGTCAAAAATTGCCACTACCGCCTCATTTATTTGCTCCGGGTTCTCCATGTTTTGATTTTGTGGTTGGATGGTTTCTCCCCCGGAATCATACATGATGATCGGATCCTTTTCCAATTGTAATTGTGATGAACGGAATGCATTAATATCGGCTGAAAATACGGAAAGTACCGAGGTAACTATTATAATAGTAAATACAACCCACAAAACAAATTGGGTTAAACCCACCATGGCCACCCCGATTATTTTGCCCATCATCAACTGGAAAGGCTTCACCGACGACACGATCACCTCTACAATGCGATTGGTTTTTTCCTCAATTACACCCCGCATTACCTGTGCGCCATACATAAATATGAAGAAATAGATGAGAATGCCCCCGATATAACCAACAACCATCGAAAGTTCGGTGCTGCTGTTTTGTTCGTTACCACCTTCGTCAACGCGAATGGTAAGCAGGTTTACGGTGGATTTGATGCTTCTTAAAATTTCAGGATCAATGCCAGAGGCGCTTAGTTTTAACGACTCAATTTCTTTTCGCATGGTTTCACGAACATACCCCGTTACAATAATATTGGGCTGCCCGTTGGCATACAATTTAGCTGTGTTGGGAACGGAAAGCTCCGTAATCGGGATGTGCAACAATGCATAAAATCCACGATCGGTTAGGTGTAATTTAATGCTTTCAGGATCTTCATTCAGAATTTCGAAATGCAGCTTTTCAGAATCCTTGAATTTGGGGGCAAAAAGCCCGGTTTCATCAACAATGGCAATGGTTTTTGTATCGCCCTCAAGTTGGGCCAGGAAAACAGGAACCACAAATAGTGCAGCCATCAGCAAAGGGCCGAGGATGGTCATGATGATGAACGATTTTTTACGAACCCGCGTGAGATACTCTCTTAATATGATCAGCTTGATTTTACCCATTGCTCCTTTCGTTTTTGTTTACCTGGCTGATGAAAATATCATTCATGGAAGGCAATATTTCCCGAAAAGCGTGAATGTTAACATGAGGGAGTAATTTTGCGATCAATTGATTGGCATCACTTCCCGGTTCAAGGTGTATTCTGGCAATGGTTTCATGTTCTTTTTTTGATTCTTCAAGTACCATGAATTGTTCACCCAAAAGCTGCCGGAGATCAGATTTTCCGTTGGAATAAACAATCTCAAAATTGTCGGGTTTGAATTGTTTTTTAAGACCATCGACAGATCCCTGCAAAATGGTCTTTGACCGATGTATCAGGGCAATATTATCGCACAATTCCTCAACTGAAGCCATATTATGCGTGGAGAAAATGATTGTGGCGCCATTGTTTTTAAGGTCAAGGATATGATCTTTTAACAAATTCACATTGATGGGGTCAAAGCCACTGAAAGGCTCATCAAAGATCATCAGTTTAGGCTCGTGCACCACCGTTACAATAAACTGCACCTTTTGCTGCATCCCTTTTGATAACTCTTCCACCTTGCGGTTCCACCAATTCATGATATCAAACTTTTCGAACCAGCTTTTCAATCTTTGTTTGGCTTCATTTGCTGACAGCCCTTTGAGTTGAGCGAGGTACATGGCTTGCTCACCCACTTTCATTTTTTTATAGAGGCCGCGTTCTTCGGGCAAATACCCGATTTGCGAAACATCATCGCTGCGAAGCGCCCTGCCATTAAAAAGGATTTCGCCGCTATCAGGAGCAGTTATCTGGTTAATGATGCGGATAAGGGTGGTTTTTCCGGCGCCATTCGGACCTAAAAGACCAAAAATCTGCTGTTCCGGAACCGACAGGCTCACATCATCCAACGCGCGATGGTTCGCAAAATCTTTGATGATATGTTGTGCTTCTATTGCCGGTTGCATTCAGGTACTCTGGTTTATTGCGAAAAGTATTCTTTCATTCGTGAAAAGAATGATCTGTCATGGGCTGTGGGATTGGGAATAAAATTAGGTGATTTACCTAACTTTTCCAGCATTTCTTTTTCTTCTTTCGAAAGATGTTTGGGTGTCCACACATTCAGGTTGATCAGTAGATCGCCGGTGCCATATGAATTTACCGAAGGCAGCCCTTTCCCTTTCAGTCGGAGCACCTTGCCGGCCTGAGTGCCGGGCGTAATTTTGATCCTTGCTTTCCCATCGATGGTAGGTACTTCAAGTGTGGTACCCAGTGCAGCATCGGTAAAACTGATATAAGCTTCATGAAGCAGGTTTACACCATCTCTTTCAAAATGCTCATTTTCTATTTCTTCAATCAAAATGATCAGGTCGCCCGGAACACCACCCCTGGCGCCTGCATTTCCTTTGCCACTCATCGAAAGCTGCATGCCTTCTTCCACGCCAGCAGGTATTTTTATGGAGATGATCTCTTCCCCTTTTACAATTCCGTCGCCCATACAACTCGGGCATTTATTTTCGATGATCTGGCCTTCACCACCGCAAGTAGGGCAGGTGGAAGAGGTTTGCATTTGCCCCAGGAAAGTATTTGCCACACGGGTTACCTGCCCTGTACCATGACACGTTGAACAGGTGGAATAGGATGAGCCTCCCTTGGCACCTGTTCCACTGCAAGTATTACACGAAACGTATTTGTTTACTTTGATCTTCTTTTCAACTCCTTTGGCAATTTCTTCGAGGGTGAGTTTTACTTTAACCCTGAGATTTGAACCACGGTTTACCCGGCGTCTGCGGCCACCACGGCTTCCTCCAAATCCTCCAAAACCACTGAAAGCCCCGCCAAAAGCATCACCGAAAATATCACCGAACTGGCTGAAAATATCATCCATCGACATGGAGAATCCACCGGTGCCGGCTGCCCCGCCAATTCCGGCATGGCCAAACTGATCATAGCGGCTGCGCTTGTTGGCATCACTCAAAACTTCATATGCTTCTGCAGCTTCCTTAAACTTTTCTTCCGCCTCTTTATCATCCGGGTTTTTGTCGGGATGATACTTCAGGGCCATCTGACGATAGGCCTTTTTAATTTCGGCATCAGAAGCATTTTTACTAACTCCCAGTATTTCGTAGTAATCTCTTTTCGACATGTTGGATTGTTCTGTTTTCTTTGCTGTTTCAGCGATTATTGCCCGATCACCACTTTGGTGTAACGGATCACTTTGTCGTGAAGTTTGTACCCTTTTTGAATCTCATCCACAACTTTATTTTTTAATTCTTCGGAGGGTGCAGGAATATAGGTAATGGCCTCATGGAAATCTGTATCGAAAGGTGTTCCGATTGATTCGATTGGCTTCAATCCCCTTTTATCAAGTACCCCATAAAGTTTATTGTAAATGAGTTTTATGCCTTCTTTAACCGGATCACAATTTTCAATGTTTTCTGTTGATTTCAGGGCCCGGTCAAAATCATCCAAAACAGGCAACAAATCAATGATCACTTCTTCCGATGCGGTTTTAGATAGTTCAAGCCGCTCTTTAATGGTTCGTTTGCGGTAATTGTCGAACTCCGAATACAAGCGCAGGTATTTATCGTTTACCTCATTGTAGCGGCTTTCAAGTTCCTGTATTTTGTCAGCTTCTTGTGATTTATCATCTGCTTTTTCAGCCATTTCCTTTTCAGCAGTTTGTTTTATTTCCTGCTCCTTTTCATGCTTTGCCGCCGCTTTATTTTTTTCTGATTTTTTCTTTGCCACGTTTTTAGTATTTCTTTTCATTCTACCACTTGAATTTTATCCGAAAATTCTGTCGGCATGGTTTGCAAAAAATCTGCCATTGCCCGAATCAGGACATAGTGTCAGTTATCTCATTTGAAATTTTATGACAAGTTTTGGTTTGTCAGTTGTGATCAAAAAAAAGCTCCGTCTTGTGACGGAGCTTTTCCATATTTTATAAATAATTTAGTTTGATATCCGCATGTTGAAGAACGACCTGTAAACAAAATACAGCGCGATCAGCAAAAATGCAGCACCTATGTAATGGGCAACGGCCCTGAAATCAGGTGCCAGTGCAATTTCCATTGCAAGTAAACCAAACAATGTTGTAAACTTAATGATCGGGTTCAATGCCACTGAAGAGGTATCTTTAAACGGATCACCAACGGTATCTCCAACAACAGAGGCAGCATGGAGTTCGGTACCTTTTTCTTTCATATCCACTTCAATAACTTTTTTAGCATTGTCCCATGATCCACCCGCATTGGCCATAAAAATAGCCTGGAACAAACCGAAGAATGCAATACTCAGCAGGTAGCTCACAAACAGCGATACAGGAGCATTACTTGTAGCCGGCGAAGCGAGGAAGGCAAATGCAAGTGCAAATGAGAAAATGGCAATGAAAATATTCCACATCCCTTTTTGTGCATAAACGGTACAAATCTGAACCACCTGACGTGATTTTTCTACATCCGCTTTTTTAGGCGCATTCGGATCGAGGTTTATGTTTTTCTTGATAAACTCAACAGCACGTCCGGCACCAGTGGTAACAGCTTGCATACTTGCTCCTGTAAACCAGTAAACAACAGCACCGCCCGCAATAAATCCAAGAATACTATATGGATTCAGCAAGTTGAGGATCTCTTCGGGATTAACTCCCAAAACGTTTTTAATTACCAGGATCAGTGAAAAGATCATGGTGGTAGCTCCAACTACTGCCGTTCCGATCAATACCGGTTTTGCAGTGGCTTTAAAAGTATTTCCGGCACCATCATTGGCTTCGAGGTAATATTTTGATTTTTCAAAATCGGGTTTAAATCCGAAATCTTTTTCGATTTCAGCATCAATCCCTTCCATCTCCTCAATGAGAGAAAGTTCATAAATTGATTGTGCATTATCGGTTACCGGTCCGTAACTGTCAACAGCAATGGTTACCGGCCCCATACCGAGCATACCAAAGGCAACAAGGCCAAAAGCAAAGATGGATGGGTAAATCATGAGGGTGTCGAGGCTGTAGGTACTTGCGTAATAGGCAATGAACATGAGCAGGATAAATACCATTCCTTTCCAGAAGGCACTGAAGTTACCGGCAACCAATCCCGAAAGGATATTGAGCGAAGCACCTCCTTTTTTGGATGCTTCCACCACTTCATTCACATGTGTCGATTTGGGTGAGGTAAATATCTTTGTGAATTCGGGAATCAGGGCTGCGCCCAGGGTTCCGGCACTGATAATTACCGATAATGTGATCCACAGGTTATTTGGTAAGTCTCCAATTACAAAGTAGCTAACTATAAAAGTAACTGCAATGGAAAGAATGGATGTGATCCAAACCAGTGAAGTCAATGGTTTTTCAAAATCCAGTTCATCTACTTTTGAATATTTGGCGGTACTGTAAGCGCCATTCAACCAGTAAGAAACGATGGATGTTACGATCATCAAAATACGCATGATGAAAATCCATGTTAAAAGTTGCACCTGGTATTCCATACTGCTAACAGCCAATAAAATGAAAGAAATCAAAGCAACACCAGTTACTCCGTAGGTTTCAAATCCGTCGGCGGTAGGTCCAACACTGTCACCGGCATTATCGCCAACACAGTCGGCAATGGTACCCGGATTACGCGGATCATCTTCACCAATTTTAAAGATCACCTTCATAAGGTCGGAACCGATATCCGCAATTTTGGTGAAAATACCACCGGCGATCCTAAGTGCAGAAGCACCCAGAGATTCACCAATTGCAAATCCGATAAAGCTGGCACCGGCATATTCGCCCGGAACAAACATCAGGATGATGAGCATCATGATCAGCTCAAGCGAGATCAGCACTACGCCGATGCTCATACCTGCACTCAGCGGAATATTCAGCAGTTTGATCGGTTTACGCTCCAGCGAAGCAAATGCCATACGGCTGTTGGCCAGGGTATTCATCCTGATACCAAACCAGGCTACGCTGTAAGATCCGAGGATACCTACAATGGTCCATCCGAGGATCATCAGTACGCCTCCAAATCCGAAATGAGCATCGGACAGATATCCGAAATAAAAAGCCACTGCTGCTCCGATGAATAAAAACAAAATGGCCAGGAACTTACCTTGCTGAACAAGATAGGTTTTACCCGTTTCGTAAATTACATGAGCAACATCCAGCATGGATTGGTGCGCCTTGAATTTTTTTACCCGAATAAACTGGAATAACCCGAATAAAAAACCGGCGATGGTAATCAGAAATCCCCAATAAAGGATGCTTTCCGATTTAATACCCTCAGGAATTACAAGGTCGGCCTCGCTTGCTATCGATAACGCCGGAAGGGCCAGGATTGAAATTAAGGAAAGTAATTTTTTCATACATAAATGTTGTTTGGTTTCTAAAATCAGGCGCTAAAATATAAAGTATTTCTCTACTTATAAAAGTTAATTTTTCAATAATTTTAAAGAACGCTCTGCAAAACCTATTTTTAGGTTGCAGATGGTTCGGGCAATCCCAAAGTTGTTAAAACAGGATTGTCAAGAAAATTCCGGGCAAAAAATTTCTGTGTAAGGAATAAATATTACTTTTATCTCAATTTAAAGGTAAGTAAACCGAGATGGAGAAAATTAAGCTGGAAATTATAGGAATGTCGTACAGTCAGTCGCAGAGTGGCGCTTATGCGCTCATACTGGGTGAAAAAAACGGGAAACGACGACTACCTATTATTATCGGAGGGTTTGAAGCACAGGCCATTGCCATTGAACTTGAAAAGATGAAACCCTCACGACCACTTACCCACGATTTATTTAAAAGATTTGCAGATACGCTAAATGTAACCCTGCAGGAGGTGGTGATCAATAAATTTATTGAGGGGGTTTTCCACGCCGAACTGGTATGTTTGGATGGTACCACCGAACATCGTATTGATGCCAGAACTTCGGATGCAGTGGCCCTGGCTTTACGATTTCATTGCCCGGTGTATACCAACGAAAAGATCATGTCGGCAGCCGGAATAATTGTGGAAGACAAAAAAGAAAATGAGATCAGGGAAGAGGTAACAAAAGTGAAGGAAGAAGCCAGCCCTTATGAATCATTAACGCTCACAGAACTAAAAAATATGCTGGGCAAATCAATTGAAAAAGAAGAGTACGAGGAAGCCAGCAGGATCAGGGACGAGATCGACAAACGGAAAAAGAAAAAGTAATCACAGTGAATAAACACAAAAGGGAAATACAGTTAAATGTGTTTCCCGTTGTTTTTTAAAATCCATTTATATGAATAAAAAGCTGCTTGTACCGGTTTTGTTGCTGGCCATTATCGTATCCGGCTTTGTCCTTTACGGACAAACACAAAAGGATGATTCTGCTAATAGCGTTGTTGATACTTCACAAACAACCATTGAATCACCGGTTGATAGCAATCAAACGGCGGTTATTGAAAGTGAAAAGCAGGATAGTACCGGCAGCAGGTCCAATTTACTGCTCGATCGCGATAAAAACAGATCGGATTTCAGTTTTGTAACCATCCTGCGCGGATTACTTGGTATGCTCGTGCTCATTGGCATTGCCTGGGTTTTTAGCACCAACCGAAAGGCGGTTTCCTGGAAGGTGGTCGGCACCGGTCTTTTAATTCAGGTGGTGCTGGCTCTGGGAGTTTTATATGTGCCCTTCATACAGGCATTTTTTGATATTGCAGGAAAGATGTTTGTTAAAGTGCTCGACTTTACACAGGCAGGAGTTGACTTTCTGTTTGCCTCAATGGTAACAGGTAATATCGAAACAGCGATGATCACTTTTGCCGTAAAAATATTGCCCACAATTATATTCTTTTCAGCACTCACAAGTTTATTGTTTTACCTCGGCATTATCCAAAAGATCGTTTACGGAATGGCCTGGATAATGACTAAACTCATGAAACTATCGGGAGCTGAGAGCTTATCGGTTGCCGGAAATATATTTCTGGGGCAAACCGAATCACCACTCATGATCAAGGAGTACCTTCCAAAAATGAATAAATCAGAAATCCTGTTAGTAATGATGGGAGGGATGGCGACCTTGGCCGGCGGAGTGCTGGCGGTTTATATCGACTTCTTGGGTGGTGACGATGTTGCTCAAAAGCTGCTATTTGCCAAGCACCTGCTCACAGCTTCGGTAATGGCGGCACCAGGGGCCATCGTGATAAGTAAAATATTGGTTCCGCAAACAGAAGATATCGATAAAACCATTGAAGTGTCCAAAGAAAATGTGGGTAGTAATATTCTGGATGCCATTTCTAACGGAACGGGTCAGGGGCTTAAGCTGGCCGTAAACGTAGCTGGTATGTTGCTTGTTTTTATTGCTTTTATTGCCATGTTCAACTGGATTACCATGAAGATAGGCGCATGGACACACCTCAACGAATCCATTGCCGCTGCCACTGACGGACGGTATAATGAACTGTCGTTACAGTTTATCTTAGGGTATACTTTTGCTCCAATCATGTGGCTTATTGGTATTCCGATTAGCGACATTACCATGGTTGGCAGGTTGCTTGGCGAGAAGATCATCATGACCGAGTTTATCGGATATATGAGCCTTTCCGATCTTAAAGAAGCCGGTATGCTCGATCCCAAATCGATCATCATGGCTACCTACATGCTTTGCGGATTTGCCAATTTTGCCAGCATCGGAATACAGATCGGTGGTATCGGATCACTGGCGCCCAACCAGCGAGTATTGCTCAGTCGTTACGGAATGAGGGCTCTCCTCGGAGGAACACTTGCGAGTTTACTTTCGGCTACCATCGTGGGGATGATATTGGGTTAATGGGTTCTGAGTTCTGGGTTCAGAGTTCTGGGTTCAGAGTTCTGAGTACTTTAAAAATCTTAGTCTATAGATTGTTGTTGCTCTGCACAAAGCCAGGGAACCTTTAAATTCTCCTTTTGTTAATAATTCATTAACTAAATGTTCCGTGTTTTGCCGGGTCAATTAAATGGCTAAACCTAACTTTGCAGGGTTTTAATTAACTGTCTTTATTTTCATGAAACAATATCTTGATTTATTGCAGCATGTACTGGATCACGGCGTTGAAAAAAGCGACCGCACCGGAACGGGAACAATCAGTGTATTTGGTTATCAAATGCGTTTTGATCTGGCTCAGGGTTTTCCGGTCCTCACCACCAAAAAGCTGCATCTGCGCTCCATCATCCATGAACTGCTTTGGTTTTTGCAGGGCGATACCAATATCCAATACCTCAAAGAAAACAAGGTTTCCATTTGGAATGAATGGGCCGATGAAAACGGTGACCTGGGACCTGTTTACGGTGCCCAGTGGCGTAACTGGAATGGGGATGGCATCGATCAGATTTCGGAAGTGCTCCACCTCATTAAAACCAGCCCGGATAGCCGCCGAATGCTCGTCGCCGCCTGGAACCCAAGTGTGCTGCCACTTTCAGGTAAAACGTTTGCTGAAAATGTAGCTGCAGGCCGTGCAGCCCTGCCTCCCTGCCACGCTTTTTTTCAGTTTTATGTGGCCAACGGCAAGTTGAGCTGCCAGATGTACCAGCGCAGTTGTGATATCTTTTTGGGTGTTCCTTTCAATATTGCTTCGTATGCCCTGCTTACCATGATGATGGCACAGATTGCCGGTCTGGAACCCGGTGAGTTTGTCCACACTCTGGGCGATGCTCATATTTACCTGAACCATGTTGATCAGTGTAAATTGCAATTATCAAGAGATCCCTATCAGCTTCCGCAAATGAAGATCAATCCTGAGGTAAAAGATATTTTCGGATTTAAGTTTGAAGATTTTGAATTGCTGGGTTATCAGTCGCATCCGCATATTAAGGGGGAGATTAGTGTGTGAGGGATTGGTTGAATTGGTTGAATTGGGGGATTGGTTGAATTGGTTGAATTGGTGAATTGGTTGAATTGGTTGAATTGGTTGAATTGGGAAATTGGTTGAATTGGTGAATTGGGGGATTGGTTGAATTGTTTGAATTGGGGGATTGGGAAACTAGTTAAATTGGTTAAATTGGTTAAATTGGTTAAATGGGGAATTGGTTGATCCCGATAGCTATAGGGAGGTTGAATTGGTTGATTAGGAAAGATAAAATATAAGAAAAATAGATAAACGATTGTTAAATTAAAATCAGAAAATCATGGAAAGAAAAGACTTGAACGACCTTGAAATTTACCAGATAAGTATGCAAATTGGTGATGAAGTTTGGGACCTGGTTATCGAATGGGATAATTTTGCTAAAAATTCGATGGGTTACCAAATCGTAAGATCCGCTGACTCAATAGCTGCAAATATTTCGGAAGGATATGGCCGCTATTTTTTTAAAGAGAACAGACAGTTTTCCTACATTGCCAGGGGATCACTTTATGAAACAAAAACTTTTCTGCTTAAAGCCAAAAGAAGAAAACTGGTTTCGGAAGCAGTGTTCGAAAAAATGGATGCTGAACTTACTACACTGGCCAAACGGCTGAATGCCTACATTGCCTATATCGAATCGAAATTGAATAAATAAAACTCAAATGTTGAATAACACCCTTCAGCCCCCTAATTAACTAATTCAACTAATTTAACCAGTTATTAATTAATAATCATCTCAACTAACATCCTATGCCAAAAATCTCCATCATCGTAGCCGTAGCAAAGAACAATGCCATCGGAAAAGACAATAAACTGCTCTGGCACCTGTCGGAGGACCTGAAGCGTTTTAAATCGCTTACTTCCGGACATTATATCATCATGGGAAAAAATACCTATTTTTCGCTACCCCGAAGGCCTTTGCCAAACCGGACACATATTATTCTCACGGATATCCCCGGTGAGCAAATTGATGATTGTATGATGGCTTACAGCATTGAAGATGCTATTTCAAAAATGAATCCCGAACAGGAAAACTTCATCATTGGCGGGGCTTCTATTTACCGGCAGTTTCTGCCGCTGGCTCATAAGCTTTACATCACCTGGGTGCATGAGTCTTTTGATGCCGATACTTTTTTTCCGGAACTCGATGACAAGATATGGCAGTTGGTGTCGGAAGAGCATCATCCCGATCCCGATGAAAATAACCCCTATCCTTATACATTCGCCATTTACGAGCAAAAACTGTAAAAATGACACCCGCTGAAAATCGGCCCTGTTTTTCATTTTTTTGCCTATTGTAACCTTGCCGATCTGGCAGTTAAAAGACGTTAAAATATTTTCGTATTCCCTGTGCCATAAGCTTTACATGGGGGTGCTGCGGATTGTCAGCAAACGTTAAACAATCTTAATAAACCCATTTTCTACTCGTTGGGGAACACCAATTGATCCCACCGCAGAAAATTGAAGCTATGCAAACTAAAAGCAAAATTTCAATTGACGATGCTTACCGCCAATTTGAAACAACAAACAAAGGTCTTAATTCAAATGAAGTAAAAGAGCGGATCCAAAAATACGGACCCAACGAAATTGCTGAAAAAAAGCAAAGTGCCATCATCAAATTCCTGAGATATTTCTGGGGCCCCATTCCATGGATGATTGAGGCTGCGGTTATTTTATCGGCGGTGGTTGCCGACTGGACAGATTTTGGAATTATTCTTTTATTGTTATTTACCAATGCTGTGGTAGGGTTTATTGAAGAATACCAGGCAGACAATGCGGTGGATGCCCTAAAAAAATCGTTGGCAGTAAAAGCCAGGGCCCTTCGCGATGGAACATGGCAAACCCTTGATGCAGCAGGGCTGGTGCCGGGCGATATCATCCGCGTACGTCTGGGTGATGTAGTCCCGGCGGATGCCCTTATCATTGATAGTGAAAACATTCAGGCCGATCAATCTGCCCTTACCGGCGAATCACTTCCGGTTAAAAAGGAAAAGGAAGATCAGATTTTTTCAGGTTCTATTTTAAAACAAGGCGAAGCAACCGCCATTGTTACGGCTACCGGAGTGCATACTTTCTTTGGTAAAACCACTTCCCTCATGGAAGAAGCAAACACCACCAGCCACTTCCAGAAAGCCGTGCTCAAAATCGGGAATTACCTCATCATCATTGCACTGATACTGGTAGCAACTATTCTGGCCGTGAGCCTCTTCCGGGGCGATGAATTCCTGACCATTCTCAGATTCTCGCTGGTGCTTACCATCGCTGCCATTCCGGTGGCCATGCCTACCGTGTTATCAGTTACCATGGTGGTTGGAGCCAAATTACTCTCTAAAAAACAGGCCGTCGTGAGGAAATTGTCTTCCATCGAGGAACTGGCCGGGATTGATGTTTTGTGTTCTGATAAAACAGGAACACTTACCAAAAACAAACTGGAGGTGGGTGAGGTGATCACGCTAAACGGACATTCAAGTGATGAAATCCTCCGGTTTGCCCAACTCGCATCCCGTGCTGAAGATGACGACCCCATCGATACGGCTATTTTCAATGCCAAAACGGATATTGCTGCCAATGATCATTTTGAAACACTCAGTTTTAAACCCTTTGACCCGGTGATCAAACGCACGGAAGCCAAAGTGAAAGATGAAAAAGGACATACCTACCTCGTCTCTAAAGGTGCTCCGCAAGTGATCCTCGATCTGTGCAAACCCGACGAAGCAACTGCCGCCCATGTTAAAGCGAAGATTGATGAACTGGCTGGCAGGGGATATCGTTCACTGGGAGTTGCCGTGGCCGAAGCAGAAAACAAATGGCAGTACCTTGGTTTGCTGCCCCTCCTTGACCCGCCCCGCGACGATAGTAAAGCGGTGATCGATCAGGCCAAAGAAATGGGAATTTCGGTGAAAATGGTTACCGGCGACCAGGAAGCCATTGCCCGCGAAACTGCCAGCAAACTGGGAATCGGGAATAATATTCTGAATGCAAGTTTGTTCAGGGATACCAAGCACCATGAAGCCGGACAAATGGAAGAACGGATTGAAAAAGCCAACGGTTTTGCAGAGGTGTACCCCGAACATAAATATCATATTGTGGACGTGTTGCAAAAGAAAAAACACATTGTAGGAATGACCGGCGACGGCGTAAATGATGCTCCCGCTCTCAAAAAAGCGGATGCCGGAATCGCCGTTTCAGGAGCCACCGATGCTGCCCGTGCCGCCGCCGCCATGGTGCTGCTTACTCCAGGACTGTCGGTGATCATTGATGCCATTAAAGAGAGCCGGAAGATTTTCCAGCGGATGAACAGCTACACCATTTACCGGATCACCGAAACCATTCGGGTGCTGCTATTCATGACCCTGTCGATCCTTACCTTTAATTTTTACCCGGTAACCGCCGTGATGATCGTTTTGCTGGCCCTGCTCAACGACGGAGCCATCATTTCCATCGCCTACGACCGGGCCAAAAGCGCCATGCACCCCGAAGCCTGGAATATGCCGCTGGTTTTTACGCTCAGCACGGTTTTGGGAACCATCGGTGTTATTGAATCGTTCGGGTTGCTTTATATCGGAAAACAATATCTCGGAATGTCGCAGGAACTGCTGCAAACACTCATTTACCTGAAACTTTCAGTGGCCGGACACCTTACGATCTTCGTTACCCGTACCCGGAAAAATTTCTGGACCGACCGGCCCTCCAATACCCTGCTTTTTGCAGTGATCATCACCCAGGCAGTGGCCACCCTCATCGCTGTTTACGGTTTGTTCATGACACCCATTGGATGGAAACTTGCCGGAATTGTCTGGGCTTATTGTATCGCCTGGTTTCTGGTGGAAGACTTTGCAAAAGTGATGATCTATAAAATGGTTGAATCGCATAATCCCATTGGAAATGCCATTGCACAAAGAAATTAAAATAAGTTAATATGCTAATCCGCAATGATACCGCTAAACAAAATTACTCGCTAATCCTGCTGATTTGCGCAGAAAGGCAGTATATGTATCAGCGTTTTCTGCGATATCTGCGGGAAAAACATCTTGAGAGTCTTTATCTATTACATAATGTGGAAATCAATTAAATAAATAACAATAAAACGAAATAAAATGAAAACGAATGTAAATCCTGAAACAGGAATAAACGAAGAAAAACTGAAACCCGAAGTTAGGGCATTGTTAAACGACCTGATGGACGACAGCACCATCAAACGGAAAGATGCAAGACACTGGCTTGAGTCCAAAGGGGAGGAGGTGCTGCAAGACCTTCATTACCTGGTGCGTGCCAAAAATCACCAGTTGCGCTGGGAAGCCGCCAAAGCCCTGGAAGATATTGCCTCGGTGAACAGCCTGCCGGTGCTCATAAAAATGATGCACGACCATGAAACGGAGTTCCGGTGGATGGCTGCCGAAGGATTGCGCAAAATCGGGAGGGGAAGTATTTTGCCGGTCCTGGAGCTGGTTGAAAGTACCGGACACTCGCTGCACATCAGGCAGGGAGCCCACCATGTGCTGAATGCGCTTTTTACCGACAAGGAAAAACTGGAGTATAAAAACCTGATGGATGCGCTGACTAACAGCAACGAACTTGGAGATACCGCACCGGTTTGGGCAGCAGAAGCGCTCGAACGTTTATCCAAATCTTCTGCATAGCTTCATAAATGTTTAATTGAGGATAAGCGCGACAGTGCCGCTGCTCAAAAAACTACCTGCCCTGCAAAGGGAGGTAGTTTTTTTATGCCCCTAATTTAAAACCATTCCAAACATTTTATTGCTTAGCTTAGCGAGGCTAAAAATAAACCTGTGCAACAGCACGACGACACCAAATTATATAAACCGTTTTATACCTGCTTACAAATGGGTGCTACCCGCGCAAACCCCGTTCCTGAGCGAAGTTATTCCATTGTAAATATTTATAACAGATTACTGAATATAGCGGATAAAGCGGAAATAAACGTAATAGGGGTGGGGATATAACGTAGTTGGCGTTCATTGTGAAAATGCCAGCACACATTTAGCACATTTGGTTTTTTGCTGACACACAAAGCCAAAGAAGAAAAAACCAAAAGAGCTAAATTTTGCCAATGCACAACAGAAAAATTTGACGAATATGACAACATACATGATTGTAATTTACGGACTACTGATAGGATGGGCAGTTTTTGCAACATTTTATATCATTAGACTTTGGAGAATAAAAGATACAAAGAAGTA
>JAGQVE010000003.1:119368-181123 GCA_020438105.1 Bacteroidales bacterium | reverse complement strand
ATCAGATAATGGATACTTGATAACCGGTTGGGTATTCCAATCAGAAGAAGATTTTTCAGATGCACTTTTATTAAAAATGGACAGCCTGGGCAACTATCAATGGCATCAGTTATATGGTGGATATTGGGCAGAACATGGAACCAATGTCATCGAAACACCTGACGGAGGGTATTTATTAGGTGGTTATTTCTGGAAACCCGGCTATGACCATAGCCAGGACGCCATGCTTATCAAAACAGATAGCCTTGGCAATGAAGAATGGACCAACTATTATGGCAACCCCGATGTGGATGATGATATGGCACTGGTAGCTCTGGCGGATGATGGGAATTACCTGATGGCTACGGTGTATGGAGAGTGGGTAGTTTCCCCAACCTCAAGAACTGGTAGGATTAGGTTGTTAAAAATAGATAATGACGGTAATACAATTTTGGATGAATTAATTGGCCCCAAAGAAAGAAATGTATATTTAAAAAACCTTCGACATACAAATGACGGTAATCTGATAGTTGCAGGTTGGGCATACAATGATACTGTTTCGGAATGGGTTTATGAAGGCTTATTATACAAATTCTCACAAGAAGGAGATAGTATATGGATGAGAGATTATAATCATTTCAATAATCAATATGACAGAAACTTTTTCTACGATGCCTACCCCACCACCGACAACGGCTTCATAGCCATAGGCCAGGCCCGTTCGGATATAGATGGAAACAATAAAATGTGGATTGTAAAAGTTGACAGCATGGGCTGCGATACACCAGGGTGTGCAACCGGTACGCAGGTATTTGAACTCCCTTCAATTGCTTCTAATGAATTAATCGTATGGCCGAACCCAACCAATGGAAAGTTCGAAGTTCGATGTTCGCAGTTCGAAGTTGGTCAAAAGATCATTAGGGTGTATAACTCACAAGGGATCAAAGTAGATGAAATCAAAATCCTCCAGGAAAGCAAGCAATTTACAGTAAATTCATCTAATTGGGAATCCGGGCTTTATTTTCTGCAATACCTCGTAAATGGTGAAGTCCAGCGTTCAGCGAAGGTAATTAAGAACAATTAATGATTATTTACGACTTCATTGCGAGCCATCAGGTAAGCCACTGCGCCGGAGCGCAGCAATCTCAATCAACATTTGGGATTTTGAATTACATGGAGATTGCTTCGCTCATACCCACAATACCGCCCCCTGGCTCGCAATGATCGATAAAATGAATTGAGTTCAGCATTATATCAACCCCCTCGCCTTGATCTCCAGGTATTTATTCACCGAGTCCACCGTTAAATTTTCCGGGGCGGTGAGCAGGGTTTGGATGCCATGCCGGGTGAGCTCGTTCATAAAACGTGACTTTTCAAACAGGAACTTTTCAGCAATGGTTTTGCGGTAGATGGAGGAAATATCGCTAACCGGTTCCTGGGTGATCTTTTCCACCTCGGTATTGATAAAACTAACGATGAGCACCAGGTGGCTGCGTGAAAGCTGGATAAAAGTGGGCAACTGCCTTTCGAGGCTGTAAATACTCTCATAATTGGTAAAAAATATAAACAGGCTCCGGTTGTTGATCTTCCGTTTGATAAAGGTATAAAGCGGATCCAATCCGGATTCATTAAATTGCGTCTCCTGGTTGTACAGCGTTTCAAGTATTTGGGTCAACTGCGTATTTTTCCGGTCGGATGGCACCACCGAATGGATTGTATCGGCATAGGTGATCAACCCGATGCGGTCATTATTTTTTAGCACCACCTGCGAAAGGGTTAGGCTGGCATTGATGGCATAGTCGAGCAGGGTCATTTCGTTGAAAGGCATTTTCATACTGCGGCCCATATCGATGGCGCAATAAATATGCTGGGCCCGCTCGTCCTGGTATTGATTTACCATGAGCTTATGCCGACGGGCAGATGCTTTCCAGTTGATGCTTTTGATCTCATCACCCTCTTCAAAATCCTTGATCTGCTCAAACTCTTTGTTGTAACCCATGCGCCGGATCTTTTTCAAACCGAGGCGGTTTCGGATATCGGCAAAGGAAAGGAACTCCACATTTTTCAACCGGAAAAAGGAAGGATACACTTTTACCATTTGTTGGGCGGGAACGGCATACCTGCGCTCCAGCAAACCGACAAATGAACGGACAAAGACATTGATCTTCCCGAAGTGATATTCGCCTCTTTTGACAGGCCGGAGCAAATATTTCTGCCGTGTTTCCGATCTGGCCTCAATGGAGATTTCAATGCTGAAATCGCGGATTTGGAAGATTGCGGGCAGTTCATCGATGATGTTTGCCTGAACTCTGAAAGCATAATTGTTTTCAACGATCAGCTCCACCCTGTTTTCATCACCGTTCGAATAACGTTCTGCAGTGACTCGTCGGGCATTGATGCCGTTTCTTTGGCCAAAAAGCATGATCCCGTCTACCAAAAGCAATGCAAGAAAAAGGGCAGTTGCCAATCGTGCCGGCAACATGAGCGCCGGAACAAATGCAGCAATAATGAACAAGGCAACAAGTAAAACACCTGTTACATAAAACCGCTTGTGCACATATATGGCCCTGAAAAACTTCACTATCGCGGAATTTCGATATCGGATAAAATATCTTCGATAATGTCGTGGCTGCTCATGCCTTCAATGTCTTTTTCAGGACTCAAAATGAGGCGATGCACCAGCACATGCGGTGTAACGAATTTCACATCGTCGGGTGTTACAAAATCGCGACCACTCATGGCTGCCATCGCTTTGGAAGCTCCCAAAATAGCCAGCGAAGAACGTGGTGACCCACCCAGGAAAAGATCCGGATTATTCCGGGTGCTATCGATGATGCGGGCGATGTATTGAATGATCGGTTTCTCCACATGCACCTCTGCCACCGTTTTTCGGATCGAAAGCAATTCCTTAACCGTCATCACCTTCTTCACCTTCGACACATCTATATCGGCCTTCCGCTCCTGAAATGCCTCCAGGATAGCCTCCTCCTGCTCAAGGTTCGGATAATCAACAATAATCTTGAATAGGAAACGGTCGATCTGGGCTTCCGGCAGCCGGTATGTTCCCTCCAGATCAATAGGGTTTTGGGTAGCAAGAACGATAAAAGGAGGTTGCAAGGGATAAGTGATACCATCGGCTGAAATCTGCCTTTCCTGCATGGCCTCAAAAAGTGCGGCCTGTGTTTTTGCAGGGGCGCGGTTGATCTCATCCACCAGCACGATATTCGAAAACAAAGGCCCTTTATTAAAGGTAAACTTCGATTCCTGCATGTTAAAGATCAGGGTTCCGATGATATCGGAAGGCAGCAGGTCGGGGGTGAACTGAATCCGCTTAAAATCGGCATTGATGGTACGGGCCAGAATACGCGCTGTGAGGGTCTTGGCCACCCCAGGTACCCCTTCGATGAGTACGTGACCATCGGCCAGCAAAGCGATGACCAGCAGGTCGATCATCCGCTCCTGCCCCACAATGTATTTCTTAATCTCAGATTTAAGCTCTTCTACTTTTGTAGAAAATTTAGTCAGGTCAATTCTGCTTTCAAATTCCTCCATGTGAATTGTATTTTAATTTTAAAGTATTTTCATTTCAATTTATCATCGTTTCCCGTCCTTAAAAAAGTCGATTTCTTTGCTCAGATGTATTAAAAAATCAGCACTCACCTCTTCGGCATGCTGTGCAAACTGAATGGCCTCCACAAGGTCTTTCGTCCGTTCCTGTGAAGCACCCGATTTGAGCGCCAGTTTTTTTATCAAAATATCATCCCGGTCGTTGAATTTAATATTGAACCGCGTTCGTAAATAATCAATGAAATATTGTGTTCGTTTTTTTGCAATATCAGCATGTTTACCCTTGTACAAATACAACCGGCTCACCGTATCCACAAAATAAAAGCTGCTGTTTTGCAATGGCGGAATCTCGGGGATCAATCTTTGCCGCCGTTTACCGCCAATCAGCATATAAACGATCATGATCACCAGGCCAAGGTATAAGCCATTTCGCAGGCCGGTTTCCGATAAAACATATCTGAATGGGGATGCTGAAAAAAACTGCCCGTACCTTGCATATTCATCCCAAATAATATCATTTACAGCAAGCATCGAGAGCGAACGCTCCACAAAACCGGTGGTTTGGTATTTGAGAATATGATAATTGGTAAAAGCCAGGGGCAGCGTGTTTAAATATAAAGTTCCTTCACCTCGCGGGATAGCAATAAATGCAGGAGAACCATCCTCAAATACGGCTAAAACATCGCAAACTTTCTCAAGGCTGTCGGATTTAAAATAAGTGTAATAACGGAAATCGTAAATATAATTGTTTGTCCCGTTTTTGTGATCGGTAAAGTAAAATGTTATCGGCTCGTTTTGGGTATTGTAGCTTGCTGAAATGCTAATCCCGAGTGTATCCAGCAGATCACGTGAGAAACGAAATGCTGAAATGAACACCTCATTCCCATCCTCCACATAATAAAGCAGTTCCTCCATGGAGACCCTATCAGGCTGAAAGGACTCATTGATAATGATCCAGCTTTTTCCATAACGGTCATCAGCATAAAATGCATCATAATAATTCTCAAAATTTCGGGTAACGGAATGCCGGGGAAACAGGTCACCAAGTCTGTTAAAAAGCACCCAGGTACCATAAGGCATGGTTTCTTTGCTCGAAAAATTAGTATCCCAGTTGGCCTCTTTTGGTTTAAAAACCTCCACCAGCACCAGCAGAAGCAAACACAAACCTACTATGACCAGGTATACGCGTGCGGCTTTCATCGGAGCAGTTGTTTTTTAAAGTTTTTAAAATCAGCACTCACCAGCTCAAAACCCGATTGAGATACCTTAAAATCGCCATACCAAACATAGTCGAATACCCTTGCCAGTTGCCTGAATATCCCTGCCTCCGGCTTTCCGGCTAATTCATTGATATATTGATGATTGGTTTTATCAGGATTCCACTTGATCATATTTAAGCCTGCCAGTAATTTCAGCGTTTCGAGGTAATGATAGCGGATAGCAAGGCGGTAGTCCTGTTTTTTCATAGCCTCTTCAATAAGCGCTGCCAGGTCCATTTCATCAATGTCGTCTTCACCCCCCGAAAATCTGATGGCCTTCAATTTCTGCTTTCGGTAAAAAAGCTTATTGAGCGTAAGGTTATTCATTTTAAAAATAATGAAAACCACCAAAATAAATAAGATGGTGATCAGGATCAAATCGAGATTGATAAAAATGAATTGAGCAACCCTTGTCCCAAAAACTGATTCCAGTATATCCTTTAAAAATAATCCAAACTGCTCAAGTGCATTCCTGGATTTTTCGGCATCGCGGTCCTGATCAAGATAAAAGAAATCATCATTTGAGCCCAACTGCTCAAGCTCGGTTTTATCGAAATGACGGACCGGAGGATCGGTAATCGAATCCTGTGCATATCCTGCCATTGCAACATTACATGCAAACAGCATAATAATCAAAACGCCGCTTATGTATATATTGATCTTCATTCGGTTTCCGGCATACCCATTTGCATGATCCTTTCCTGCATACCCACCTCATCTTTTTCCTCAACAATGCTGAAATATTTAAACACAATGGCAATGTAAGGTATCGTTGAAACGACCATGGCCAACGTATAAAAAAGTATCCCCACTACTACTGAGTAGATCAGATAAAAATCAGAATCATTCATTAACATCGAATCAACAAATAAGGCTGAAATCCAATTGACCGCGTAAAACGGCAACATGAGTGTATAGGTGATTAATAACTGCATAATGGCAAGTACAACCATTAATCCAAAAGTACTCCACCAATTACCCTTGATCAGGTAGAAACTACGTGCAATTGCATCCCCAAACATCTTCTTTTCGGTGCTGATTGCGATCATGACAAATATCAGCGCAATGGAAAGATAAATACCGGGGATGATCAGAAACAAGGATCCCACACCAACGATAATTCCTATTACTATGCCGCCACCAAGGTAGTTCCAGAACGACCTTTTAATATTGCCCCAAAGTTCCCGTAGGGTTATTTCATCCGATCCTTTTTTCAGATTTAAAACAATGTATTCATTGATTGACAGCAATAGCATCAGGTAACCGATTCCAAGAATGATGGCTGCGATAATAAAAATACCTATAACTCCAAGGAAGAAGGATCCTGGATCAGGGTTGGATTGGGCTAACCGGCCTATCCTGTATGAGTATATTGACATGATGATCCCACCCAGTATAAAAATAGGACCGGGAATAATAAACATGATGCGCATCAGGTTTTTAAAATGTTTGCGGATAAACTCAAAAGTAACACTGATGATTTCACCAAAGTCGCGCACTTTCCGTATCTCAATCTGTTGAATGGTATTCATTACCTGTTTTTTTAGAAACAATAAAAGGATAAACAACGAAATAAAAAATGATCGCCAACAATGAAATGCCAATGATCAAAGCATCGAGCACCTGCGATACTTCCGAATACCTGGTAATAAAACTTTCGATGAAAGCGGCTACGATAAAAAACGGTATTAACCCGGCCACCAGTTTTACCCCTTCCCTGGCTCCCCTTCGGAGGTTGGTACCTCTGGAACGTGTTTTTGGAAATAAAAAGCTATTTCCCATAACCAACCCTGCAGCACCGGCCACCACAATCGAAAATATTTCGATGGTGCCATGTAGCCAAATGGTTAAAAACATGGTTTGTGCAAGCCCTTTCTGAATGAAAAAAAACTGAAAAACCCCCAGCATCATCCCATTGGTAAAAATGAGGTAGACCGAACCGACGGAAGCAAATATCCCGGCAGCAAATGCCAGGAAGGATACCCGGATGTTATTCCAGGCGATCCACGAAAACATCGACCAACTGTTTTCATCTGCATAAACACCCATCGGGTTGCCTTCTTCAATGTTTTTCAGTGTCATATTCACATATCCGTCGCCCAGGATCAGCCGCACAAAAGAGTCGTCGCGGGCTGTAGAAAGGGCGCCAACCAGTGCTGCGACAATCAGGATTAAAAGGGACAGACCGATATATTTGCGGTGCTTAAAAACCAGCAATGGGTATTCTGTTTTAAAAAATTCGATGAAGCGGTTTTTTCTGATCCGTTTTCTTTTGTATAATTGCTGATGCGCTTTAAGCGTAAGTTGGTTCAGATATTTAGTGGTTTTACTGTTGGGGTAGAAAGTACGGGCATAGGCAAGATCGTCGGTGAGTTCGATGTAAAGACGGGCCAGTTTATCAGGATTGTCAATGCTACGCTGATTAAGATAGGAATCAAAAGTGGTCCATTTTGAACTGTTCTTTTTGGTAAAAGTAACTTCACGCATGTTTAATCAATCAATCGTATGGATAATTATTCCTTTAACACAGCCCAAAACGTAGATTTAATCTCAGAAAAAGCAGGCGTCGGTGAGCGCTTCTTAGCCTATCTTGTTGATTACATTCTTCTTGCCGCATTGGCCGTACTGATCAGTTATTCTTATCAATGGTCAAATATAAATAATTACATTATATGGGTCATTTATGGCATCATCTTTTTTTTCTATCACTTCTTCACCGAGGTGTTTATGAACGGTCAAAGCATCGGCAAAAAGCTGGTGCGCATCCGGGTGATCAACCAAACCGGCGAACCGGCCAGCCTCTGGCAATATTTCCTCAGGGCTTTGCTGCGGCCCATCGACAGCATCCTCGGACTGGGACTGGTTGTGATGATCGTTTCAAAAAAAGGGCAACGGATTGGTGATATTACTGCCGGCACCATGGTGATCCGAATTCAGGAAACTGTTACCTTACAACAAACCGTTTTCACGCAGATCGACCCCGAATACAAACCGGTATTTGGCAAAGCGAAAATATCGAGACTGCAATCCACCGACATTGAACTGATCAAAACCGTAACCCAAACCGCCCGCCGCAAAATGCGCTACAATAACGTGGGACTGCTATACAGCAAAGTAACCGAAATAACAGGTATCGAAACCACTATGATCCCCATCGAATTCCTCGAAACAGTGGTGAAGGATTTTAATTATTATCAGGTGTAGAAAATAATTTATACTTCAGGTTTTTGATCAAGGATGAAAAAAGCAGGATAAAAAATTTTAATACGCGGAGATTCACGGAGATTTCGCTGAGTTACGCAGAGAATCTAATAGGGAAAAGATAACTAAACAAACTCCGCGAACCTCAGCGCCTTCTCCGCGGCTCTCTGGGTAAAAAAAATTGCATACATAATTTTGATTTTACACTAATTCACGAAAAGCTTGCGCAGAGACTTTACCCTTTCAGCCCAGCCAGTTGCTCCTCAATTATCCCGATACGGGCTTCGGCATCTGCTTTTTTCTTGCGCTCCTTGTTTACCACGTCGGCCGGGGCATTGTTCACAAAGCGCTCATTGGAGAGTTTTTTATCCACCGAAATCAGGAATCCTTTGGTGTATTTCAGTTCCTCCTCCAGTTTGGCAACCTCAGCCTCCACATCAATGGATTCGCCAAGCGGCACATAAAACTCGGTAGCCCCAACGATAAAGGAAACAGCATTTGCAACCTTGTCTTTAACATAATTTATTTCGCAAACATTACACAACTTCATGATCACCGGATCGAAAGTATGGTCGGGTTTTTCATCGTTGTTCTTGCGAATGAAAAGGTCGATAGCCGTTTTATTGGGAATATTTTTATCAGCGCGCAGTTTACGCAAGGCAACCACCACTTCTTCTTCCTTAGCAAACCTGTCCAGTAGCACTTTATCAAAGGGTTTGACCCCGGGCATTTCCAAAACCATGATCGATTCCTCTGCCGGCCGTTCTTCCAGGTGGTGCCATATCTCTTCAGAAATAAAGGGCATAAAGGGATGGATCAGCCTCATCAGTTTTTCAAAATAGGCAACGGTAGTTTCGTAGGTTTGTTTGTCAATTGGTTTCTGGTAAGCCGGTTTGATCATCTCCAGATACCAGGAGCAGAAATCATCCCACACGAGTTTGTAAACGGCCATCAAAGCATCTGAAATGCGGTACTTTGAAAAGTGGTCATCAATGAGCTCAATGGCTGCATTCATCTGCGATTCAAACCACTGAAGCGATATTTTTGCATAATCGGGCTGTTCTATTTTTTCGTCAACCGTCCAGCCTTTAACCAACCTCAGTGCATTCCAAACCTTATTACTGAAATTCCGGCCCTGCTCACAAAGCCCCTCATCAAAAGGCAGATCGTTGCCTGCCGGGGAAGTTAGTAACATACCCACACGAACGCCATCGGCTCCGTATTTCTCGATCAGTTCAATGGGATCGGGTGAATTACCAAGTGATTTGGACATTTTGCGGCCCAGCTTATCACGCACGATACCCGTGAGATAAACATTTTTGAAGGGCACCTCATTCCTGTATTCCAGTCCCGCCATGATCATGCGAGCCACCCAGAAAAAGAGAATTTCGGGAGCAGTCACCAGGTCGTTGGTGGGATAATAATATTTGATGTCGTCATTATCCGGATTACGAATGCCGTCGAACACCGAAATGGGCCACAGCCACGATGAAAACCAGGTATCGAGCACATCCTCGTCCTGCTTCATATCTTCCGGTTTCAGATCGGTCAAATTGTATTTTTCTTTGGCCATTTGAAGGGCCGCGGTTTCGTTTTTGGCAACTACAAACTCACCATTGGGCAGGTACCATGCAGGGATCCGTTGCCCCCACCAGAGCTGCCGCGAAATACACCAGTCGCGTACATTCTCCATCCAGTGGCGATAGGTGTTTTTAAATTTGGCAGGGTGGAACTGAACAGTGTCGTTCATCACCACCTCCAGCGCCGGTTTGGCCATCTCCTCCATTTTGAGGAACCACTGCAATGAAAGTTTGGGTTCGATCACCTCGTCGGTGCGCTCCGAAAAGCCAACCTTGTTTACATAATCTTCAATCTTAACGAGGTTTCCGGCAGCCTCCAGGTCTTTAACGATCTTTTTACGAACATCAAAACGGTCCTCGCCAATGTACAATTCCGCTTTTTCGCTCAGGGTACCGTTATCATTGAATATATCAATACTTTCCAGTTTATGACGGATCCCAATCTCGTAATCGTTGATGTCGTGGGCCGGAGTAATTTTCAGGCAGCCGGTACCGAACTCCATATCCACATATTCGTCTTCGATAATGGGAACCGAACGGTTGAGCAGCGGAACCAAAACGCGCTTACCACGGAGGGCTTTAAACCTGTCATCATTTGGATTGATACAAACCGCGGTATCACCCAAAATGGTCTCCGGGCGTGTAGTAGCGATGGTCACCCATTCATCGGCTGTTCCATCAATTTGATAGCGCAAATAATATAATTTCGACTGAACCTCTTTATAGATCACCTCTTCGTCGGAAAGGGCGGTAAGTGCCTTCGGATCCCAGTTAACCATACGCACCCCGCGATAGATTAGCCCTTTGTTAAACAGATCCACAAACACATCGATCACCGACTCGTAAAGGGCTTCGTCCATGGTAAACCGGGTACGGTCCCAGTCGCAGGAAGCGCCCAGCTTTTTCAACTGCTCAAGAATGATCCCGCCATGCTTTTCTTTCCAGTCCCAGGCATGTTCCAGGAATTGATCCCGGCTCAGGTCAGATTTTTTAATGCCCTGTTCACGCAATTTACCCACCACCTTGGCTTCGGTAGCAATGGATGCGTGATCGGTGCCGGGGAGCCACAGCGTATTTTTCCCCTGCATGCGTGCTCTTCTTGCCAAAACATCCTGCAAGGTATTGTTTAGCATATGTCCCATATGTAACACTCCCGTAACGTTTGGCGGAGGGATCACAATCACATAAGGCTCACGATCGTCGGGGACGCTCTTGAAAAAACCTTTTTCCATCCAGAATGAATACCATTTCTCTTCAGTCGCTGCGGGGTTGTATTTACTGGGAATTTCCATCTTAATTTCGAAAATCTTAGTATTAAAAAATCAAGGCGCAAAAGTAGTAAAATATTGATTGTTGACGAATTGTATACCCTTCTAAAAATCGGGTTTCAATTTATATTCGATATAAATTACCAGCTAATGAATAAAATTGATCCCGGCATATTTACATCTTTAGTAAATTAGCTGTTCACATGAAAATGTAAGCTATGAAAAATCGAATTTCCTTATTGCTTTTCCTATCCGCTTTCTTTTTTAGTTCAAAATCTCAAATGCTGGAAACAGGTTTTGAAGCGTCGCTCAAAAATGAAACAGCACTTATAACCTGGGATTCGCTGCATGTGAGTTATAACGGCGAAAAGGCCGGATTAATGACGGTTTCCATTCAACGATCAATTTGCTATAAAATCTTGAATAAGGAGGGCATTTATGAGGTAAGCAATTTGAGTTTACCTCAACCGATTGACGAAATGTATCGGCCCCATAGTTCCGGGATCAGGAATGCCAGGAGACTTTATACTGAAATTAAAATCTCGAAAATAAGCTTTGAAATGATTCACGATGGAATCAGTTCCAAACTTGTCCCGAAACTCCAGCACGAGCAAATCAAGGTGGTAAATGATGAAGGCCTTTTTGGTGAAGATTATCTTTACAATTATTCGGTGGAAGGGCTGGATATCGGGGATGAGTTGGTCGTTCAGTACTCCTATTATTTTCCTTTTCCTCAAAACTGGTTTCAGCTATTGTCGACGAGGTTATTTTTTCACGGGAAATATCCGAAAGAGCTGATGTATGTTGATTGGTCATATGACAAGCACCTCGAAGTGGATACCAATTTCATCAATCTGGAAAAGCCCAAAATAAGCACCGATGAGTCAAAGGTTCACTATTTCTGGACCTTCCAAAACCTGCCGGGATGTATTGATGAGCCCGGTGCCCGTGCCCATGCTGAACTACCCTGGTTTTCGTTCACACCCAAACCTTATGATTTGCTATATGAACACTATAATACCTTTGAACAGGAATTTATTCCTTTTTGGTACCTGTTCGGGCTGCTGCGTGAAGAGCGTATTGTTGCAGAACTATTCAACAATGAAATTGGTATCCAGAACAAAGATCATGAATGTTTTCAAAAGCTGGCCGACCGGTGGACGGCCATGGCTCCCGATGATAGCAGCGGTATTACAAAACTCAGGTATTTTCAGCGGTATGTAATCGACAGCACCCGCTACGACAATGATTATAATTATTTCATAAACCAGGAATCTTATAAAAAGGATAAACCCGGAACCGAGTTGCTGGGAGGAGTCATTAAGGAACATACCAAAGAATCTATTTATGCCGGGATGCTCCCAAAGATCAACCATACTTTTTTTACGGCCTACACGGCCGATACCCGCGATGGCTATATCAGCCGCGAATATTATGCACCGATGTACGACAATGAATTGTTATTTGCATCAATTTTGCACAATAAACAGGTAGCGTTTGTTTTACCCAAATCCGATAAACGTAACCTCTTTGCCGAAGAATTGCCATTTTATTATGAAAATGCCCCGGCCATATTGATTTATGCCAGCGATTATGCGGGTTACAAACGAAACTTCAACGACCTGCTCCGGATTTCGAATACACCGGGAAGCACTGTGAATGATAATTACAGGAAGATCAACAGCATGGCCAAAGCCGATCCTGAAAAAGGGATTATTGAATTTTCAACCCGGATCAGCCTTTCGGGGCAATATTCCACACTTACACGGAATATTTATACTGATAAACAGGTGGATTCAACCATTAACCCGATTTACCTCAGCAAGGTCTATGATCTGGGTGCCGACCTCAATCTCATCAATCAAACCTTTGACCATGTGGATTATTACTTTCCTTTTAATGCCTCGGTGAATGCAGTATACCGCATTTCCGGGTTGATAAGTAAGGATGGTGAAAACTTTGAACTTGATCTTCAAAATTGGATTAAACATGTGATTCTACCTGACCTGCATACCGAAGGTCGTTTGCTGAATTTTTATTCTGACTTTGCCGGAACGGATAGTTGGGCCTATATGATCAGTTTTCCTGAACCCATTGAAGTGATTGAAATGCCCGATCCAATAGAAATTGATAATGATTACGGCTCATTTAAGTTTTCGGTAAAGCAGATGGGCGACAAACAAATCCTTGTCAACAGCTATTTGCAGGTAAAAGCTCTCTTTGTCGACAAACAGGATATTTCAAACGTGAGCAACATTTACGACCTTGTAAAACTGGCAGATAAATCGGTGGTGAAATTTAAGAAACCTACTGTTCAGTGATGGACTTCAGGTAAGCGGCAGTTTCGGGTCCTAAGTTCAGCAATACATCCACTATGCTGAGGTCCTGTTGAAATCCATTCCGTTCTTCAAAAACCTGGATATAAGTGGGTAATTTCTTTTCAAATGGCATTTTAGGTGAAAACGCATTTCTGAGATCAGTGATCTCTTTGGAAACACTTTTTTCATACGCTTCAGTAAGGGTTAGTGCTTTATTTATTCCGGCAAGATTTAAAACGGTTTTAGACAGTTCCTGGTTAAACTCAAGCAGCGATTGATAACGCCTTTCGTAAAAGGGTTTGAGGGCATCCTCATAAAACATAAAATAGGGCGAATGCCGGTAAGCAGCGGTGATTGCCCGCCAGTGCAATTGCTGCCATTTGGTATGATACGAAATCTCGATATCTTTCAGCAAGGTGTGGTTCCCGTTCACTTTAACAACCGGAATGGTGAGGCTCAAAAGGCCGTTGGCCGTAACTATTCGGCAGCGGTTGCGATAGGTTTGTTTGGGATAGGTTTCAAATGCCTCCACTCCTATTCCGTCCGCGGTGGCTATTTCAGCAAAATAGCTTGCAGGGCCGAGGTAGGTTGTTGAGAGAAGTATTTTTTTAACTGCTTTCATACCCGCAAAATTAGCAAATAAAAAAGGGTACAACCCCTTTGGATCATACCCCAATCAACTAAAATTAGTTTGTATTAGTTAGCCTCTTTCGGGGCACCTAACAATACATCATTGATAACCTGAACAAAAGTATCTTTCGGGAGTGCACCCATTGCCATTTGTGGTTGTGCATCTTTGGGCACAAACAACAATGAAGGGATGCTGCGGATACCATATGCTGCAGCCAGTTCTTGCTCTGCTTCGGTATCTACTTTATATATATCGATCTGTCCTTTAAATTCTTCTGATAACTCTTCCAGGATTGGCGCTACCATTTTGCAGGGCTGACACCAGTCGGCGTAAAAGTCAATGATACAAGGCTTGTCGCCTTCAAATTTCCACTCTTTGTTTTGTTCGTAATTGAATACTTTGTCAAAAAAGGTTTGTTTTGTTAAATGTTCCATTTTATGATTGTGTTTTGTCGTTTCCTTTATTTGTTTTTAATACGTTTTCATCAATGATCCGGATGTAATCTTCTTTTTGCATAGCGCCGGCCTGCATGGCTGGCTTACCTTGCATGGGTACAAACAATACCGAAGGAATACTGCGGATCTGGAATACCATTGAAAGTTCCTTTTCATTATCGGTATTTACCTTATATATCTGCACTTTGCCATTGTAATAATCGGCCAGGTCATCCATAATGGGAGCCACCATTTTACAAGGTTTGCACCAGTCAGCATAAAAATCAACTACACACGGAATTTCACCCTGATAAACCCAGGCCTCCGGGTTGTTTTCATAATCCCATACTTTTTCTTTAAACTCTGCTGTAGTTAGATAAATCGGCTTGAGATCACCGTTATCAGTCACTTCCTGCTTATCACTATGGGAAGCCGGTGTTTGTTCAGATACCTGATCATTTGCTTCAGCATTTGTTGAAGAAGAATTAGTTTCCGATTGATTGCAAGCAACGAACGTCAACATCAGTCCGATTGCCATTATTTGAAAAAATCTTGTCATGTTTTTTAATCTATTGATCTGCTTTTTTACCTAATAAAAACTCATCGATAACCTGCTTAAATGTTTCTTTGGGCAGCGCACCCTGTGTCATCTGCGGTTTTCCTTCAGTGGGGATAAACAAAACCGATGGAATACTGCGAATGCCAAACACGCGGGATAATTCACGTTGTTGTTCGGTATTTACTTTATAAACAATGATCTGACCATCATATTCTTCTGCGAGTTCTTCCAGTATCGGGGCAATCAGCTTACAAGGTTTACACCAGTCGGCATAAAAATCCACAATGCAAGGTTTATCACCTTCATAAACCCACTCGTCAGGATTTGCTTCGTAGTCATAAACTTTTTCTTTGAAGGTTTCAACGGTCAAATGCTCGGTTTTAGGTTCTTCCTCATCCTGGGCCTGAACCACCTGAAATCCTGCCAGCAGGGCTATGGTAAAAATTGCAATGAGTTTTTTCATATTTATTGTATTTGTGATCGTGAAATTTAACGCTGCAAAAATAAAAAAATTTTAAAAATATATCGCTTAAATATCACTTTTTGTAAATTTGCAGTCAAATTCCATTCCAATTGACAGCATGTCAGTTGGAATGTCAGGTTAAGTATTATGGAAACTATTCTTAAAAATATCGACATCATTGAGTTTGACGAGCAATTCGACACGGAAGAGAAGTGTTTGCAATACCTGGCAGATGAAAAATGGAAATCAGGATTTGTGTGCCGAAAATGCGGTCACACCAATTTTTGTAAAGGTAAAAAGACCCATTCACGACGATGTACCAAATGCAAGACGGAGGAATCAGCCACCGCAAACACCATATTTCATAAATGTAAGTTTCCTTTAACTGAGGCTTTCAAAATTACTTACCTGGTTTGTCATAATCCCAATATTTCCACCTCCAAAATTTCTGAAAAGCTCAATATACGGCAAATGACCTGCTGGAAGTTTAAGAAAAAGATCGTAGAGTGTATCGATTCGCGGGGAGATATTAATTTACTTGAAAAAGCCGACCTCAAGAAAAACTTGCTGGGAGAATAAAAAACCAAAAAGCGCCGAACTTGAGGAGCGACGCTTTTTGGATGAAAAAAATTACCAATTTATCCTGGTACAATTAACGACAACATTTTTATCAATATTGTAACTGTGGAATTTTTTCCTTTAAATATTTCTTTTGCAGGGAAATCTAAATAGCCTCCTGATTTTTTGCTTTCTCTTCAAACTCCCTGATAAGCTCTTCCGGTGTTTTTCCCAGATTTTGAATTGAAATTTCTGCATCGTCGGCAAATTCATCATCCGGGTATTTCTGCAGGAATTCTTCGTAGATCATTTTTGCTTTTTCCAGGTCGCCCAGGTCATTTTCATAAATATAACCTTTCAGGAAAAGGCACTGGGGTGTTTTGCCGAAATCGGGATAATTTTGGATAATACGGTCGAAAATTTCAATTGCCCTTCTCCCCTGGTTTAAATTCATCGCCATGTCACCTGCTTTGAATAAAATTTCGGGACTGCCGGCATCATTCGGAAATTCATCAACAAAGGCCACATAAGTTGAGATCAGTTCATTGGCTTTTGCACGGTCCACCATTTTTGTTTCATCTGAGAATAACTCATCCTCAAGCGCTTTAATAGCAGCCTTTCTGTCGTTTTGCGGATTTGAACAGGCAGAAATTAAAACTATGCCTGCGATCAATGCGAAAAATAATTGGAATGTTTTCATGTTTCAAAGCTAATTTAAAACTACTTACGCCCCTTCTTTTTATTGGGAAAAATCATTTTATACTCCACATTAATATTGCCTTTGCTTATATCCTGCAATTTTCGTTTTAACAACATCTTTCTGATACTATTTATTTTATCCACAAAAAGAACTCCTTCCAGGTGATCGTATTCATGCTGCAGGATGCGGGCCATCACGGAGTCATATACTTCATCATGGAACTCCCAGTTTTCGTCGTAATAGGTAATCCTGATCTTCGGTTTGCGCTGCACCTCCTCACGAATGTCAGGGATGCTCAGGCAGCCTTCATTAAAAGGCCATTCCTCGCCGTTTTCATCCATCATTTTTGCATTAATAAACACCCTTTTAAAATCTTTCGTCTCGGGGTATTCATCCTCAAACGGGGAAGCATCAATTACGATCAACCGAATCGACCTATTGATTTGAGGGGCTGCCAAACCAACACCACTGCTGGCATACATGGTTTCAAACATATCTTCGATCAAATGATCAAGTCCGGGATAGTCTTTATCAATATCCACAGCTACTTTGCGTAAGATCGGGTGACCGTATGCCGTTATTGGTAATATCATTTTTTAAATTCTCCTCTTTTTTGATTCCAAATATGATTGCAGAATGAGTACTGCACTTATTTTATCAATATTTTCTTTCTTTTGCCGGTCCTTTTTTTTCGATCCCATATCAATCATCGATTGGAGGGCCATGCTTGAAGTAAACCGTTCATCGTACCGATCGATGGGAATATCACTGAAAATTTTCTTCAGATGTTTCACAAACGGATCGATGTATTTAACTGATTCTGACGCTTTATTGTTCATTTGTTTGGGCTCACCCACCACAATACAATCCACCTTTTCCTGCTGAACATATTGTTTGAGATAAGCAATGATATCCTTCACGTGAATCGTATCCAGCGCTGTTGCGATGATCTGATGCTCGTCAGTAACGGCAAGGCCTACCCTTTTCTGACCATAATCTATTGCTAAAATTCTGCCCATAACTGCTATAAAGCGACTGCAAAATTAATAAAGAGAACGGTACTGTGAAAAAATATATAATTTTGAATGACGAAAAAAAGGATAT
The DNA here is from genome assembly GCA_020438105.1 of Bacteroidales bacterium. Classification (GTDB taxonomy): domain Bacteria; phylum Bacteroidota; class Bacteroidia; order Bacteroidales; family JAADJA01; genus JAADJA01. The sequence goes on along the minus strand of JAGQVE010000003.1, from coordinate 163,502 downwards.
GTACGAAGATTTAAAAACAAAAATTGAACAGGTCTGGGATGATCGCAAGTTACTGGAAGTTGCCGAATATCGGGATGCCATCAGGGCAATTATCGCTTTGCTTGACAAAGGAAGTATCCGGGTTTCGGAACCGGGCGATTCGGGCTGGAAGCTGAATGAGTGGATCAAAAAAGCAGTGATCCTCTATTTCCCGATACAGCCCATGGTGAAAAGTACAGCAGGTCCATTAGAATTTCATGACAAAATTGATTTGAAAAAGGATTATAACCAACTTGGCATTCGGGTGGTACCCAACGCTGTGGCTCGTTATGGGGCATTTATTTCAAAGGGAGTTATAATGATGCCTTCCTATGTAAACATTGGCGCTTATGTGGATGCAGGAACAATGGTGGATACCTGGGCCACAGTAGGTTCCTGTGCGCAGATCGGAAAAAATGTACATTTGAGTGGTGGTGTGGGAATCGGAGGTGTGCTTGAACCTGTTCAGGCTTCGCCGGTGATTATTGAAGATGGATGTTTCATTGGTTCGCGCAGTATTGTTGTGGAAGGCGCTCATATTGAAAAAGAGGCTGTTTTGGGAGCCAATGTGGTGATCACCAAATCAACCCGCATCATTGATGTTACCGGCAATGAGCCCAAAGAAATGAAAGGTCGAGTGCCGGCCCGAAGTGTGGTTATTCCGGGATCGTACACCAAAAAATTCCCGGCTGGTGAATTTAATGTTTCCTGTGCGTTGATCATCGGACAGCGAAAACCGTCAACCGATTTAAAAACTTCATTAAATGATGCTTTAAGGGATTATAATGTCGACGTTTGATCCAAATAACATAAACTCCTTTCTGGTCATACAGACTGCTTCCATCGGGGATGTGATACTGGCCACTCCAGTCATTGAAAAAATCCATGCGAATTTCCCGGAGGCGCAAATTGATTTTCTTTTGAAAAAAGGAAACGAAAGTTTATTTGAAGGACATCCTTACTTGCATCAACTCATCGTGTGGGATAAATCACAAGATAAATACAAAAAATTCAGGAAGATCATTCAGACAGTCCGTGAAACGAAATACGATGTGGTGGTCAACTTACAACGCTTTGGGTCAACCGGGTTTCTGACAGCATTTTCAAAGGCAAAAAAAACCATAGGATTCGATAAAAATCCGTTCTCATTATTTTTTAATCACCGGATCAAACATACCATTCGTGAGGGGAATAAACATGAAACAGAACGCAATTTGTCTCTTCTTGATCCGATTTCCGGTCCTGGCCGTTTCCCCATTAAACTTTACCCTACTCCCACCCACGATGCCCGCATGTCGCAATTTAAAACGGTAAAATACATCACTATCAGTCCGGCTTCGCTGTGGTTTACCAAACAATACCCTGCCGAAAAATGGATTGAGTTTGTGAAAGAGGTTGATCCCGGTACCCGAATTTATTTTTTGGGATCTCAAAAAGATTCTGATATTTGCGATATGATCATTCAAGAATCTGAACATACAAATTCGATGAATCTTGCCGGAAAAACCAGTTTCCTGGATACTGCCGTGCTGATGCGCGATGCGAGCATGAATTTTATGAATGATTCTGCACCGCTTCACCTCGCCTCGTCGGTGAATGCAAAAATAACGGCCATATTTTGTTCAACAGTTACAAGCTTTGGATTTGGACCCAAATCAGATGATGCTGTTGTAGTAGAAACACCATTAAGCCTGGACTGCCGCCCATGCGGTTTGCACGGATTTAAAAGCTGCCCCGAAGGCCATTTTAAATGCGCACTCACCATAGATAAACGAGAACTCACCAAACGATTGTCATAATATGGAAGAAGATATCAAAAAGGCGATCGAAGTACTAAAAGCTGGTGGAACCATTATTTATCCCAGCGACACTATATGGGGAATAGGATGCGATGCAACCAATTTTAAAGCCGCTCAGAAGATTTACAATATCAAAAGTCGCAAAGGGAAAAGTAATTTCATTGTTCTCGTTGACCGGATTGAAAAAATATCGGAATATGTCAGCAAACTACCCGACATTACCATGGATTTGCTGGATAGTATTGATTTCCCAACGACTGTGATCTATCCCGGGGCAAAAAATCTGGCAAAAAACGTTATGGCTGCCGATGGTAGTATTGCCATCCGAGTTGTAAAATCGGGCTTTTCACACGAACTGATCAAAAAATTCGGGAAAGCGATTGTTTCTACATCCGCCAATTTCTCCGGTGAACCCGCACCTGTTATGTTCAAGGATATTTCAAAAGACATGCTGAAAATGGTAGGCTACGTTACCGAAACCGGCCGCACTACGTTAAAAGAAGCCAAAGCTTCCACCATCATTCGATTAAAACCCAATGGAGAATTTGAAATAATCCGTGAATAATCCTTTAATATGAAAGCCGGAATCATTCAATTTGCACCGGAACTTGGAAATTTAGAATCAAATTACCAAAAAACAGAAGAGCTGTTAAAGCAGGCAATTGATGCTGATTTGATTGTACTGCCTGAACTGGCAAATTCAGGGTACAACTTTAGCAGTAAATCGCAAGCCCTTGCACTTTCCGAACCGATTGATGATAGTAACTATGTAAAGTTACTTTTGAAAATGGCTGTAGCAAACAATCAGTTCATAGTTGCGGGATTGAACGAACGATCCGGAGAAAAACTATACAATACTGCTGTGTTGGTAGGCCCATCCGGTTATATTGGCAAATACCGCAAAACACATCTGTTCTGGAATGAATTTGATTTTTTTGAAAAAGGGGATACCGGGTTTCCTGTTTTTGAAATTAATAACACCAAAATCGGGATACTCATTTGTTTCGATTGGATTTTCCCGGAGGCATGGCGAATACTGGCTTTAAGGGGAGCGGAGATCATTTGCCACCCTTCAAACCTGGTGCTGCCTTACGCCCAGCAAGCCGTTCCGGTTCAATGCATGATGAACCGGGTTTACGGATTAACTGCCAATCGTTACGGAACGGAGGCCGGAGTAACCTTCAGCGGCCGTTCATTTGTAAGCGATCCCAAGGGCAAAATGCTTTACACAGCCCCGGCAGATCAGGATGCTGTTTTTATTACCGACATTGATTTATCCCTGTCCAACGACAAAATGATCACTCCCCGAAATCACGCACTCCTTGATCGCAGACCGGAATTGTATCATCCCCTGACAGATACGGATATCTGAAACTTTTCATCTAAACATTTTACAGGTAAAGCTGTTTATTGCCTGAACACTGGTTATCGATTTCTTATTTAGAAACTGTTTAGATAGCTAAAAAAGTGTTAATTTTGCGCCGATTTTAAGAGTATGGAATTTAAGTAATTAACATGACAGCTACAAAAAAATTCACGATTGAAAAAACTCCCAAAGCAACGCTTCGCAATTGGTATCAAATGATGTCGATGGGGCGTATGCTCGATGATAAAGCTCCCAATTATTTGAAACAAGCACTTGGTTGGTCATATCATGCTCCTTATGCCGGGCACGATGCCATTCAACTGGCCATTGGGCAGGTTTTTGATAAAAAAACCGACCATCTTTTCCCCTATTACAGGGATATGCTTACCAATATTTCAGCCGGATTAACTGCAGAAGAAATCATCCTTAACGGTATTTCAAAAGCAGACGACGTGGCCAGCGGTGGTCGGCACATGTCGAACCACTTTGCCAAACCGGAATGGAATATTCACAACGTTTCTTCATGTACCGGCAATCATACCCTGCATGCTGTGGGTGTTGCCAGGGGAATCAAAAAATACAATGCCAAAGGTGTTGCAATCAGTTCGCAGGGTGAATCGTCCACCTCAGAAGGATATGTTTACGAAGCAATCAACGGGGCAAGTAACGAAAAGCTCCCGGTGATCTTTGTTTTTCAGGATAACCGTTATGGTATTTCTGTTCCGAAAAAAGATCAAACAGCTAACCTGCGTGCTGCCGATAATTTCCGTGGTTTCAAAAATCTCAGGATCATGCGCTGCGACGGAAAAGATGTTTTCCAGTCGATGAACACCATGTTTGAAGCAAAAAAGTACGCAGAAGAAAACCACATTCCGGTTATCGTACATGCTACCGTAGTTAGAATGGGCTCTCACTCTAATTCTGATGACCATGCCCTTTACCGTGATGAAAACGAAAGACATTGCGTGCGGGCCGCTGATCCATTGCTTCGTTATCGCAAGATATTACTTGCCGCAAAGCGCTTTACCGAAAAGGAACTGGATGCCATTGATGAAGAAGCAAAAGCTATGGTATCGGCAGCTCACAAAGTGGGCTTAAAAGCTGCCAATCCAACTGCCGATTCGATCTTTGATTTTGTATTGCCGGATGCGTATGTTCCTGAAAAATATCCTGACGGAACCCACAACGAAGAAGGCGAAAAAATAAAATTCATTACAGCGCTGAACGAAACTTTAAAGGCCGAATTCAGAAGGAATCCTGACACCTATATCTGGGGACAGGATGTGGCCAATAAAGATAAAGGGGGCATTTTTAATGTAACAAAAGGGATGCAACAGGAATTCGGGATTGAACGCGTTTTTAATGCGCCAATCGCTGAAGATTTTATTGTTGGGACTGCAAACGGCATGAGCCGCTTCAATAAAAAGATCCGTCTCGTAATTGAAGGTGCTGAGTTTGCCGATTATTTCTGGCCCGCCATGGAGCAGTTTGTTGAGCTTACGCATGAGTACTGGAGGACCAATGGTCAATTTTCTCCTAATATCACCATCAGGCTGGCATCGGGAGGATATATCGGAGGCGGATTGTATCACAGTCAAAGCACCGAAGGCGCCCTGACCACATTCCCCGGCATCCGGGTGGTTTACCCTTCATTTGCTGATGATGCTGCAGGTTTGCTACGAACCAGCATGCGTTCCGAAGGTCCCACTTTGTTCCTCGAACCCAAAGCGTTGTACAATGACCCTAAGTCAATGACCGTGGTTCCGGATGATTTTGAGGTACCCTTTGGGAAAGCAAGAATTCGTCGGGAAGGTAGCGATCTAACCATTATTACCTATGGAAATACTACCCCGATGTGTCTGGAAGTTGCCACTAAAATTGAAGAAGAATCAGGTTCAAGTATTGAAGTGATCGACTTACGGTCATTAATCCCCCTTGATAAGGAAGCGATCTTGAAATCGGTACAGAAAACAAACCGTGCGCTGGTGGTTCATGAGGATAAGGTTTTTGGTGGATTTGGAGGTGAAGTTGCAAGCCTTATCATGGAAGAAGCCTTTGAATACCTGGATGCACCAGTTAAACGTGTTGGTTCCACCTTTACACCTGTTGGATTTAACAGGATACTGGAGGCGGCCATTCTGCCAAATGCTGAAAAGATTAAGAAAGCAGCAGAAGATATGCTGGCTTACTAGAAATAACAATTTCCAAAAAAAAGCCCTCACCCACTTTCGGATGAGGGCTTTTTTATATTCATAAATTCAAAATCAGAAATAAGAATTGCCCTGTTTGCCGAGAATAACTTACTTTTATTTCCGAATTTTATAATCAAAGCGATTGAAAAAACAAATCATTAATGGACTGGTAACAGTTCTGATCATTTTAGCCACCCTCGAAATCATTCCCTTTTTAGCTGGTAAAGTATTTATTCATGATGGATACTCCCGGCGGGAAATTAAACGCGAACTGCTTGTTGAATCAGTTACAAATCAGGATTCCACTATTCAGCTTGCCAATGATGACGGGGGTTATCTTGGCGAACATCTCTTGCATCCTTACCTGGGTTATGTAAGCGTTCCCCGAAGTGGATATAACGAACTTGGCTTTTTTGGTCCAAACCCAATACTTAAAAAAGGTGACGATGTTGTTAATATTTGTATTACCGGAGGTTCGGTAGCCAAACAGTTATACCAGGTTGCCGCTGATCGGATCAGGAACAATCTTGAAAAAGATCAGGCATTTTCGGGTAAAAAGGTGAATATCATTTCTCTTGCTCTTGGCGGATTTAAACAACCGCAGCAATTGCTTTCAGTAAATTACATGATGGCCCTGGGGGCTGAGTATGACATTGTGATCAATCTCGATGGTTTTAACGAAATTGTTTTGCCATTGAGCGACAATCTGCCTTTCAAAGTCTTTCCGAGTTATCCGCGCCACTGGAATATCTATTCACGGAAAAAACTTGATCAAAGGGTGATTTTGCAAATGGGAAAACAAGCAGAACTGCATGAAAAAAGAGAAAGTTCAAGAAGGAGACTTGCAAACTCAATTTTCAGGCAAAGCAACTTTGTTTTGTTTTTATGGAAAATTTCAGATCAACAGAAAAACAATAAAATATTACAGGTGGAAGCTGAGCTTCGCAGAAACATCGAAAATAAAGAAAGTGACTACCAATCGACCGGCCCGTTTTACGATGTACCTGATACAATTACTTTTTTAAAGGATCAGGTCGATTTTTGGGTTAACACCTCCAAACAACTTTCGGCCCTGGCAAAAGATGGAAATTTCCGTTATTACCATTTTCTTCAGCCCAATCAATACGATGAAGGATCTAAAGTTCTCACAGAAGAAGAACTGAACATTGCTTTCGAGGCAGGTCCGTTTGCCTACAAAACCGCAGCGCAAAAAGGTTATCCATTGCTGCGAACAGGAGGTGAAAAGCTGCTCAACGATGGCGTGAATTATACAGATTTATCCGGCATTTTTAAGAATGAAAAACGCAGCGTTTACAGCGATAAATGCTGTCATTTTAATGAGTTGGGCTATTTCACAATAGCAGACGCAATAACCGATAAAATCCTGGCCAAATACTAATCCCAGCAATTTTGTAGTTTTGAAGGCTGATCAATTTCAGGTTAAACGAATTTGAAGACAATCACAATCAAACAAGCGATTATTTCTGGGATCATTTTTATCATTGTGGTCTCTTTTTTTACTTATGTAAAATATCATCGCTATCATCAGGGCCTGTCGATCGTGGTTTCATCGGATGCGGAGGGTTATAATCAGTACCTTACAGCAGTTTTCATTCACAATGATATTTTTCACCAACCCTTTAGCTTTGTGCTTGATGATGGTCGCTTTTTTAACAAATACAATTATGGAGTAGCTTTACTTCAGTCACCTTTTTATATTGTATCACATTTAGTATCTAAACTGTTTGGTCTGCCAAATGATGGCAAACTGAATGCTTATATCGTGGGGGTAATTCTTTGCGGTGTATTTTACGCATACCTTGGTTTGCTATTGCTGTTTAAGTTACTCCGACGAAAGTTCAGTTTAAAAACGACGCTCATAACCCTGGGAATTCTATTTTTAGGCACCAACCTGGTTTTCTACACTTACCGCGAACCGGGCATGTCGCATGTTTATGCCTTTTTCCTGATCTCCCTTTTTATATATTCGGTTCATAAATATTACGATCAGCCCGGCTGGACAGCCGCCATCATTATGGCCGTTGCATTGGGCATTTTAGCCCTGATCCGACTTCCACACCTGTTGATAGGTATTTATCTTGTACTCTTCAGGGTAAGCAGTTTTAGGGATTTAAGGAAGAACCTGCATTTCCTGAGTAATTATTGGGTTCCGCTGATTTCAATCCCACTGGCGATCGTGATTTTTTATATCCCTCAATCGCTTTACTGGCATGCATTAACCGGAAAAATATTTGTAAATCCCTACCACTATAGCAATGTAGCCGAAGGTTTTTTCTTTTGGAAAAACCCGCAATTCAAAACGGTTCTATTTGGTCCGCATGGTGGATGGTTATTGTATTCTCCGCTTGTTTTACTTGCTTTTGCGGGTGTAGTATATCAATTCCGAAAGCGAGTGGGATCACCCTGGGCAGTATCGATCATCTTGCTAACAACGACCTACTTATATGCAAGCTGGTGGCTTCCCAGCCTGGCAGCATCTTTCGGCCACAGAGGATTTGTAGATATTTATCCGGTGCTGGCCTTTCCGATGGCCTGGATAACCGACCGGATACTCAGATCAGGCATCCTTTTGAAAACCACCTTTTACAGCCTGGCGGGGTTGCTTGTTTACCTCAGTGTATTTATGTCCTTCAATTTTAAATATCCCTGGTGGAATCAGGATTGGGGATATGGCACTTACCTCGATTTCATCGGCATGGCTTTATTTCTTGTGCCGGGAATTCCAATCTGATGCAATTATTGTTTTAAAAATTTGCCAGTGGCACTTTGGTTTTCACCTTCAATTTTAACAAAATAAACTCCGGGGGCCAAACCAGAGACATCAATGGCAGATTTGTTTTCTAAATTCCTCATTGAATAAACTTCCTTACCAAAAACATTAAATATTTGCAAACCCCCGAAGTCGGATCCAGTTTGCTCTTCCAGAGATATTGATAAAGTATTTTGGACGGGGTTTGGCATAATTTTCACAAAACGGTTTTGGCTTGAAAAACTAGTGACTCCAAGCGTCTTTTCAACTTCCTTCAGTGCTTCATGCACATCCAGTTTTCCGTAACCCCACTGGGCATTGGGAACCGTGCCTGTAAACTCATCACTGCGGGCAGTCATTTGAAGTATTTCTTTTACTTGTTGGGGTGTTAGGTTTGGATTCATTTGGAGCATTAATGCGATTACCCCAGTAGTTAAGGGTGCTGCTGCACTTACTGCATTCTGGATTCCATAATGACCTTCACCTCCCTGAACAAGCAGATGCGGATATTGAGAATACCATGTATCAGGGCTGTAAGCTCCGTATAACACTTCACCGCAGGCTACGAAATCGGTACCCAGGCGCTCATCATTGGTAGGACCGGCACTGGATCCAACCCAAATTTCACCGGGATCACCCTGACCGGTAATTTGTTGCGGATTTCCGCCTGTATCGATCCAGTCATTCTTCACCACATAATCTCCGGGCGAAATCACTTTGAACGCAGCTGAATAATCATTGATGTTGTATCCACTAACAGCATAGTTCAGAAAACGATTATTGTTAGCATGCCTGGAGGGATTTAAAGTTGCGTGAAACAAACCATCATCTCCGATGGTAGTACCTGTAATTTGAAGTTTATAGGTACCTGTAGCGCCTGTAAAATCAATCAATAATTCACGCCTGTTGGAGGTAGCACCAAAAAACTCGACATTGGCGCCGCGATGATAATAATTGATTTCACTGAGAAAATGGTCATCCGCACTATTGGCGGTTGCCGGCGCTGCAAAGGGTCCTTCGGTGGTATTATCCGGCCGGATGATGCTGATCTCAAAACGGTCGTTTTCGCTGTACCACAAGTCAAAACGCAGGTTACCTGTTTCACTTTTCTGGATCTGAAGCTCCACCGTTTCACCCATTCCAACATTTGCTGAGGCATGATTATCGTTGCCTCCATCATCACCAACACCACAAACCAAAGGGTAACCGGCATCTACAAACTGATCCATCGCCTGATTCATTTCGCTGGTACCATCTGTAGGGCCACCCACAGAGCCGATGTTCATCAATGCCACCCCTTGCATATCCAGTTCATCAAGTTTATCCCTAACAAATTGCAAAGCGATCATTACATAATCAGCATTAAAGAAAGGATCCTGCCCCGGTTGGCCGTTAAAGGGCGGAAAATAATCCTGCACAGCCTTCACAACAATGATCCTTGCTTTGGGCGCCACACCTTTAAAATCCTCACTCAAAACAGCCGATCCGTTACCACATTCGATACCGGTTGTAGCGGTGCCATGTCCATACCGATCGGTGGACAGAACAGTGTTGGATTGCAAGGAATTATTAAGCTCTTCTTCGGTAAAAATGGTACCTACGCCATACGGGTTGCCAGGATCGTTGGCACCTTCCTGGTTGATCATATCGTAATAATAGAGTAAGCGGGTGTTGCCATTCTCATCCCGAAAATCAGGATGAAAATAGTCCAAACCACGATCAATCATGGCAATAACAATTCCCTCCCCATCCAGAGGATATTGTTGTAAGGCTTCGTTTAACTTTGATTCTTCGCGTGCGTGAACGCCTTGAGAAAATAAATTATTGGTAGAAAATAACCCTGCAAAAATCAGGATCACGAAAGGTAGATTAATTTTCATTTGTAAAAAATATGTTTCAGATTAACAACACATTAACAACTGCCCCGGCATATTGCTGAAGCAGCCATTGAAGATTAACACATTTTTAACAAAGATTACGATTTATTAGCCCGCTTCCGGTCGATATCCTTAAGAATAATTTTACGCATACGATAAGCCTTTGGCGTCACCTCAAGATATTCATCATTTTTGATGTACTCAAGTGCTTCTTCCAGGCTAAACCTCACCGGCGGAGCTATTCTCACCTTGTCGTCAGCACCGCTGGCCCGCATATTGGAAAGTTTTTTGGTTTTTGAAACATTGATGGTAAGGTCATCCTCTTTGCTATTTTCACCCACAACCATTCCCTCATAAACATCTTCGCCGGGGGCAACAAAAAAGCGGCCCCGATCCTGTAGTTTATCCAGCGCATATGCCACTGCCATTCCTCCTTCCATACTAACCAGCGAGCCATTTTTACGGGTAGGGAGCTCACCGCGCCAGGGCGCATACTCTTTAAAACGGTGCGCCATGATCGCTTCTCCTTCCGTTGCTGTGAGCACCTTATTTCGCAAACCAATCAAACCCCTTGATGGAATGTTGAATTCCAGGTTTACACGGTCGGATTTGCTTTCAACATTTAAAAATTCACCTTTACGGGCGCTCACCAGCTCGATAACTTTACCACTTAAAGGCTCGGGAACATTCACCGTAAGTAATTCAATGGGCTCATGCTTTTTACCATCAATTTCTTTTACGATAACCTGGGGCTGCCCAAGTTGCAGTTCATAACCTTCACGACGCATGGTTTCGATCAAAATAGATAAATGAAGAATCCCCCTGCCAAACACATTGAATATGTCAGCTGAATCGGTTTCTTCAACACGTAATGCCAAATTTTTCTCGGTTTCTTTCTGCAGTCTTTCCTTCAGGTGGCGGGAGGTAACAAATTGCCCTTCTTTACCAAAAAACGGGGAATTGTTGATGGTGAAGGTCATACTCATGGTAGGCTCATCGATAGCGATACTTTTCAAACCTTCCGGGCTTTCAAAATCAGCAATGGTATCCCCGATATCGAATCCTTCAATCCCTAAAACAGCTACCAGTTCGCCACTGGTTACTGGCGTTTTAATTTTTTCTTTACCCAGTCCTTCAAAGGTATAAAGCTCTTTCACTTTGGTTTTAATGGCTTTTCCATCCTTTTTCACAAGGGATACATTTTGTCCCCAGGAGATTGTTCCGCGATGAACTCTTCCCACTGCAATCCGGCCAACATAGCTCGAATAATCAATGGATGACACCTGCAACTGCAGGGTTCCCGGATTTTCTTTTACCGGAGGAATGTGCTCCAGTATCTGGTCGAGTAAATAACTCACGTCCTGGGTTGGCTCTGACCAGTCGGGGCCCATCCAGCCTGCTTTGGCTGATCCAAATACCGTTGGAAAATCGAGTTGATCTTCGGAAGCATCCAGGTTAAACATAAGCTCCATCACCGCATCCTGAGCCCAAATAGGATCACAATTGGGTTTATCCACTTTGTTAACCACTACGATCGGTTTCAAATCGAGTTCAATGGCTTTTTGCAACACAAAACGCGTTTGTGGCATGGGTCCTTCAAAAGCATCAACCACGAGCAGCACGCCATCCGCCATATTCAAAACCCTTTCAACCTCACCGCCAAAATCGGCGTGGCCAGGTGTATCAATGATATTGATTTTGGTGTCTTTGTATCTTACAGAGACGTTCTTGGAAAGGATGGTAATTCCACGCTCCCGTTCCAAATCATTATTATCGAGGATAAGCTCGCCCATATCCTGATTATCCCTGAAAAGGCGAACCTGATGAAGGATGCGGTCAACGAGTGTAGTTTTGCCATGATCAACGTGTGCGATGATGGCTATATTTCTAATTTCTGTCATAATAGTCTGTTCAAAAATGGGCGCAAAGGTACGGGTTTTTTTAAAAGTATAAAGGAAACCGCCATTCAAAAATAAAAGGAACACATATATTCTATGCGTTCCCTATGAAACTATATATGCTTAAATAAGCTTTTATTGGTGAATTCTATCCTTCAGATAGGCAATTACACTGATAACAGCAATGGAGCCATAAGTATAATATACAAATGTTGGGATCGGCACAGGGTCACCTGCAGCGTAACTATGCAAACCGGAAAGGTAATAGTTTACTCCAAAATAGGTCATCATTACCGCACTATAACCCAGTAGTCCCAGCAAACTTAGCGCATAATGCCCCCTGAATCCGGGAATATAACGCATGTGAACGATAAACGAATAAAGCAGCACTGTTGCGAGGGCCCAGGTTTCCTTCGGATCCCAGCCCCAGTAGCGGCCCCACGATTCATTGGCCCACACACCTCCAAGGAATGTTCCGATAGTGAGCATGAATAAGCCCACAACCATGGTCATTTCAAGGATATAATTTAGCTCAGCCAGGGTAAGGTTGATGCGGTGCGTATTGCTTTTATTTTTTGAGATCATCAGGAAAAGGTTGAACAATCCGAGGATTGCAGCCAGACCGAGGAATCCATAACTTGCAGTGATCATCGCTACGTGGATGATGAGCCAATACGATTTTAATACCGGCACCAGTGGTGTAATTTCGGGGTCCATCCAGCTCATACCAGCAACGGTAAGGAAGATAGAACCAAGCACCGATGCAGCAGCAAGCGCAACCTCCGAATTCCGTGCAAAAATGATCCCGGCCAAAACAGTTGCCCAGGCAATGAATATCAACGATTCATAACCATTGCTCCAGGGTGCATGACCTGAGATATACCAGCGAAGTATAAGTCCGGCTGTGTGCGCAATGAAAAGGATCAAAATTAATATTAACGCTATCCTGATCACCATTTTCAGGTTCATTTTGGGTTTCAGGATATTGATAAACAATAGCACCATCAACACAAATCCAACATACAGATAGTAATGTGCCAGCTTCTTGAAAATATTGATGCGGTTATATAAAATCTCTTGATCAATTTTAGACTCTGACGGCAAAACCCGCGACCCGAATTTCATCTGAAATTGGCGGATTGAATTGAAGGTTTGATCAGGCCCCGACCAATTACCACTTTGAACGGCACCAGCAATTTCGTTAAAATACATACCTAAAATGCCATTTACAAAATTGGCATCATCAGCATTCGCAAATTTTTTGGAATCTGCCGCTGTGACCCACTTATTATTGGGGTCATTCGGGATTGGAAATGCACGCAGGAAAGTCCCCGTGTAAGTGAGATAAAAAATATTTACCCGTTCATCCACCTTGATCAGTTCCTTATCAAATTTAGTTTGCTCAGCAGGTTTTTTGGCGAAAGCCCTTTCAACATACTCACTAAGCTTATATCCGCCCCCATTGTGTAAATCAACAATTTGGTTAAAGGTGGCCAGCGTTCCTTCAACACCAAGCATATTGGCAATTTCAGGATGTGCAATTTTAATCAGTGGAACATTTTCCCAATATTCGGGATAGACCATGATACCTAAAAATACCTGTTCCGGATTTTGACCGTAATAGGAAGTTTTACGCGCCAGTTTTCGAAGTACTTCTGAGGCCAGGGTATTTACAGGTTTAATTCTTCCGCCAACATCCTGAATCAACAGGCGGCCAAATTCGGAGGCATGTTGTTCATCAATCACAGGTATTTGATCGGGTGTGTACTGCGCCCTTAGCGGATTAAACGATGCACCGGCAAGTAATATTCCCAGCACAAGAACAGCAGTTAATTCCTTTTTGCGCGTTTCCCTCATCTTTTCGGATAAGCGGATCAATGTTCTGAAGCGGCTGCCTTTTGAAAATATCGTAATGATCATGCCTATTGCCATCAGTAAATATCCGATGTAGGTAACAATGGTTCCGGGTGCATCATGGTTTACCGAAAGGATGGTTCCTTTTTCATCGCGGTCGTAGGAGGATTGAAAAAACCGGTAGCCACGATAATTTAATATGTGGTTCATATAAATCCGGTAAGGCATTTCAACTCCTTTTTCCTGATCCATCAAAACCACTTCGCTGGCATAACTCGAAGGGCTGTTGGAACCGGGATACCGTTCAAGCTGAAAATCAAGGAGCTTGATAGCAAAAGGCAATTGGCGGGTAATGGCGCCATATCGCATAACCACATTGATACCGCCCACCGTTGTTTCGGCAACATCACCGGTATATCCTTTTCCCCCATAAACGGGCAATTCCACAGTTTCTCCGTTGGCGGTAATTCGGGCCAGCAGCGCATCCATGGAGCCCATGCCATCCTTTCCATCGGTGCTAACCAGTTTGCGAACAGCACTCTCATAAAATGCCTTCATCACAATTTTTAATCCTTTTGCCTCATATAAATTCATCGATTGTAGCGGATAAACACTATCAGCAGGAACGGTAGTGGTAGTTCCAGCCATCATATTCACATGCGCAACCGTATCGGCAAATTGAAAATACAGAGCGCCTTCATTTCGGGTAATATTCATTGCACCGGGAACTGCATCCTCACCAAAATGGAATGTGAGTCCACCCATTTGTTTGGTTTGCGTAGGGCGCAAATACATATTCTGCCGGCCTGAATTCCCGCTGGAAAGCACCAGCCATACCATCGGCTCCCCTCTGGGTGCTTCCTCAAAAGTTTCGGCAGCATGTGTAAAATAATCCACAATCTTAACCGATACCTTCTGATTGCCCAATTTCAGGGTATTACTCACACCTTTGGCAGAAATTGGTGATGCAAGCACCTTATCCTCTTTGTATGAACGCATCGTTCCATCATCGGCCCAGATCCGAATATAAGTCTCGTCCGACATAAACTCACTGGAAGCGCTTCCTTCGCGAATGCTCATCATCCCTTCAAACCCAATAAAGCGTGTAAGGGCCGAACCGAGAAAAATAATCAGAAAGGAAACATGGAACAACAATACCGGCCACTTATGCTTCAGGTAAAGTTTGTGTTTAAAAATACTTCCGGTCATGTTTATGGCCAGCAGCGACAATAAAATTTCAAACCAGGTGGAGTTGTAAACTTTAGCTTTGGCAGTGAGGGTTCCGAAATCATTTTCGATAAAGGTAGCAACAGCAATTGCCACAAAAAATAACACCAGCAACAAGCCGGTTAACTCCATCGAAAAGAGCATATTTTTGAGTCTCTTCATTATTTCATTAAATTAAAGTCGGGGCAAAAATATAATTTATCTATATACCTATGGAAAAATAACAAGTCAAAACCTGAACAGTTTACGCTGATCTCAAAATATAAGGTGGATAAATTAATTTCTTTGCAGTTTTTTAACATATTTTCGATTTTCCAAAACTTTTCAGTTAATTGATTGTTTCCAATTGAAACAATCCAAACTGATGTATTCTTTGGCTTATGCTAAGCAAAAAAATATTTAAAGTATCCACTTCCACGAACTTTGATTATTTTTGCATTGAAAACCAAATCAAACCCGGTATCGCATGAAAAAAGCTCAACTTCATTTCTATCCCTGGATTACAACTTACAAAATCAAAAATAATTCACTTGTTTTTTGGGTTGATGAAAACATTTCTGGTGAAAAAAATATCCGGAATGACCCGGAAAATTATTTTCAATGACCAGTCATATTTCCTCAATTCGGATATCTATCAAGATTTATAAATTATCAAGAGTATTAACTTCAAATTATTCAAAAAAAAATGAAACAAACAAAAACCTACTTTCTAATGCTGATGGTTGCTTTGCTTACAGTGCACCTTTCAGCACAGGAAAAGCCTAATATCCTCATTATTTGGGGTGATGACATTGGAACCTGGAACATTAGTCATAACAACCGTGGAATGATGGGATATAAAACACCAAACATCGACCGGATTGCCGACGAAGGTGTAAGCTTTACTGACTATTACGGACAACAATCCTGTACAGCAGGTCGTGCAGCTTTTTTAGGCGGGAACGTTCCCGTTCGTACGGGTATGACAAAAGTTGGAATGCCCGGAGCCAAAGAGGGCTGGCAAAAAACAGACGTAACTATTGCTACAGTTATGAAAAGTCTGGGATATGCAACAGGGCAATTCGGCAAGAACCACCAGGGTGACCGGGATGAACACTTACCGACTATGCATGGATTTGATGAGTTTTTTGGGAACCTCTATCATTTAAATGCAGAAGAGGAGCCTGAGAATGAAGATTACCCGACCGATATGGTGATGGCAAATGGCAAAACCTTCAGGCAGGTATATGGCCCCCGGGGTGTAATTCACAGTTGGGCCGATGGAAAAGGCGGACAAAAAGTGGAAGATACCGGACCATTGACCAAAAAACGGATGGAAACCGTGGATGACGAAACACTCGCTGCTGCTGAAGATTTTATTAAAAGACAAAACGATGCCGGACAGCCCTTTTTCGTATGGTGGAATGCCACAAGGATGCATTTCCGTACACATGTGAAAGAGGAACATCGTGGCATTTCCGGACAGGATGAATACTCCGACGGAATGGTAGAACACGATATGATGGTAGGTGAATTACTCAACTTACTGGATGAATTGGGAATTGCTGATAATACGATTGTATTGTACTCAACTGACAATGGTCCGCATTACAATACCTGGCCTGATGCAGCTACAACACCCTTCCACGGAGAAAAAAACTCAAACTGGGAAGGCGCCTTCCGTGTTCCTGCTTTTGTTCGCTGGCCGGGTCATTTTCCTGCTGGAGTTACCCTTAATGGAATTGTGGCTCATGAAGACTGGTTACCTACACTTGCCGCCATTGCCGGAAATGAAAATATTACTGAACAACTCAGAGATGGTGTTACACTTGAAGGTCGCACCTATAAAAATTATATCGATGGTAAAAATCAGGTTGATTATTTAACTGGCAAAACAGATGAGTCAGCACGAAAAGGATTTGTTTATGTAAACGATGGTGGTGAAATTTCAGGTTTAAGGGTTGGCGATTGGAAAGTTAATTTCCTTGAAAACCGCGCCGATCAATTACAAATCTGGCTTGAGCCTTTTGTCCATTTACGTGCTCCTTACTTATTCAATTTACGCCGTGATCCGTTTGAAAAAGCACTTCACGGTTCAAATACATATTACGATTGGTATATCGACAGGGCGTTTATCATAACACCCATTCAGCAATATGCGATACAGTTCTTGTCAACCTTCAAAGATTACCCACCCAGTCAAACACCGGGAGACTGGAGCCTTGATAAGGTGCAAAAGCAGGTTGATGAGATGACTTCAGGAATGAATAATCATTAATGTATTTTAATAAGCTAAAAGTTGTTTTAAGTGTTTTTATATGCGATAGAACAACTTTTAGCTTTACCCTAAGCATAATTCAAATGAAATCAATTGTACATTTTTCACTGGTATTTATTTTTGCAATCAGCATCTTTGGTTCATGTACCGAAGATAAAGTAAAAGAAAAAGAATCCAAAAATAACAGTGATCCCCTGCCCTCCTGGAATTCAGGACCTGCAAAACAAGCCATTATCGACTTTGTTGCAACCACTACTGATCACAACAGCAAATCCTTTATTCCCAAAGAAAAAAGGATTGTTACTTTCGATAATGACGGGACCTTGTGGAGTGAGCAACCCATGTATTTCCAGTTTTTGTTTGCCATGGACCGGATCAAACAAATGGCACCCGATCATCCCGAATGGAAGGATCAGCAACCCTTTAAGGCCGTGCTCGAAGGCGATATGGAAACCGTGAAACAATCAGGTGTGAACGGTTTACTTACCCTCACTCTCACGTCCCATTCAGGAATTTCAACTGATGAATTCAGTAGAATTGTAAAAGAATGGATTAATACAGCCAAACATCCCAAAACCGGTAAATTATATAAAGAAATGGTTTATCAGCCCATGCTGGAACTGCTTGATTACCTTCGGGCTAATGGATTTAAAACCTACATTGTATCGGGTGGCGGACTTGATTTTATGCGGCCCTGGACCGAAGAAGTGTATGGTATTCCGCCTGAACAGGTGGTGGGTAGCTCGGGTAAGTATGAATGGCAAATGACTGACGGCCAACCACAGATACTGAAACTTCCTGAAATTGATTTTATCGATGACAAGGAAGGCAAACCCATCGCTATTCAAAAATTCATCGGCCGCAAACCGGTGGCTGCTTTCGGCAATTCCGACGGTGACCTGCAAATGCTACAGTGGACTGCCTCCGGGCAGGGCAAACGGTTAATGGTTTATATTCAGCATACCGATGCCGAACGCGAATGGGCCTACGACAGGGATTCACACATTGGCAAACTCGATAAAGGATTGGATGAAGCGAATGCCAGAGGCTGGACGGTGGTTGACATGAAAACCGACTGGAACAGGATATATCCCTGATTGGTTTTAAAATTTGCATACGATATTAAAAGTTTAGCCCGGATTTCGCCGGGCTTTTTTTATTTTCAGGTTATCATTTTTATTAAATTAGCCCAAAAAATTAGAAGCCTTGAAATATCCTGATAACGTTCCAGTCAACACTCTAAAATCACATGTTTACAAAGGACTGCGGTCGAATGTATGTGCTTAACAATAGCTAAGAATAGAAAATTATGAGTGGTAGGAATTTACAAATGGATTATAATATAAGGTGGCGATTTAAACGAGTTGTGTACTTTTTTGAATAACGATTTGACCGATTAAGCCAATACATAAGAACCGTATGATTAAACAAATAGCGATAATGACAATCATTTTTGTCTTTTACGGTGGCAAACAACTAATCTATGCTCAAAATTCAATAGTTGAACGAGACTCTATCTGTAATTGTATTGATGAATTTGAATATCATCCAACTATTAAAACTCAGTTAGGACATCAAATAGAATTTAAAAGAATTGAGAACAACTCCCAATATTTAATCACATGGAAAATTGAAGATGAAACACGAGTATACAGGGATACTTTTAATTGTAAAATCCCATCTACTTATAAACCAGAATTCTATTGTGAGAATGATAAATACATTGTACTGGAACAATATTGTGGAACAGGATGCCATGAAATAATATTCTTACCAATTAGTCAAGAGCAAATACCATTTAGTAGAACCTTTGTGTTATACATGGATTTGGACAAGGAATTAATTATACACTGTGATCCAAGAGCAGGAGGAACGGAATTAATGGTTGAAAGCATCTCTTCGCATAAACTTCAATTCATTAACCCTGAAATACAATGTCAGGCTGCTAATCCAGTCTCGTGTATAGATTCGCTAAATCTGGTAGGTGATTCAGTCTATATCGGTTATGAAATACAAGAAGGAATATTAAAAGAAAAATGGTTTAAGCTAAATTAAAAAACAGTGCACAAACACAGGTTTCAGCTGGTAGATCTAAAAATGAAAGTGAAGTTAAAAAAGCCTGACTAAGACTTTTAGAAAATGAGGAAAGCAAAGTTATGGCTTTGAAAGAAGCTATTCAAGATGGAATTGATAGAGGAATTGCTCACGATTTTGATCCAGTTAAGCTTCTTCAAGAATTAAAAGCCACACATATAAAAAATGGCTAATTATAAACTGACTAATAAAGCTGTGGAATACCTGATTGAAATCTCGAAATACACTGTTAAGCAATGGTCTGAAAAACAGGCAGACAAATATTATGAAATGTTACTGGGTAATTTTCAGAAAATTGCATATAATCCGAGATTAGGTAAAAGTTATGAAGTAATTGCCCCTGATCTGCTTGAACTTAGAGTAAATCGATATATATTTTTTTACAGAAAATCGGCTGAAAATACAATTAAAATTACAAGGATTTTGCAAGAATGAATGAACCTGGAGAATCGACTTAAATAATAGATCTAAACCCAACGCCTATGAGCCATTAAAGCTAGCGGAACGCCCTTTAAACCGCCACAGACGATCAGCCCAGCAAACTTAAACAAAAATAATATCAGTAAAAGACATGAAAAAGGCAACAACTTACCAATCTGAGCTTATCATAAAAGCAAATATTGACTTACCATATGAAGAGCATCTTAACCACATACTTCAAATAACCCATAAAGTGAAAAAGATTTTACCAGTTATTTGTTTGATCTTCCTCACATTTCAGTCAACATGGGTAATTTCCCAGGATAATCCAATAGATTATACTAAGAGCAACACATACGTTGAAGTTGGAGGAACCTATTTTTTGGGAGCCTCAATTAATTATGAATACCGGCTGGGCATATTTAAAATTTTGAGTTTTAATCCCGGAATTAGTCTTGGATTTAGTTTGAGTGCGGCGGATTCTGATTCGGGAAAAAGCGTTAATTTTCTTCCTTTACCAAATGCAAAATTACTGATTGGTAAAAACATTCATTTTGTTGAATTTGGAGTTTCAATGCTCGGAAATCCAATTCAGGGATTTGTTGGATATCGCTTTAACGCTGCAAAAAATCCGCTGTTTTATCGGGTTACCTTTTATAAAGCTGATTTATCACCCCGAACGGGTTGGATCGGATTGAGTCTTGGATACAGATTTAAGAAAAAAACATAAGATGATAGATTTCAGTAGTTGTAATTTTGGTTCTACTTTTTATCTATTCATTTATTGAAATGAAAATGATTTAAAACGACCCACAAAAGGATCTATATTGCAAGCATTATATAATATTCATCAAAACAAGAATATGTGAATAAGATTGAACAGAACATCACTAGTATTTAAATAATAGAATGGATACAAGCCACATGCGCAAACGATAGCAGTAAAAAACAAAATCTTAATATCATGAAAAGAACCTTTCTTATATCATTGCTTGGGGCACTTCTCTTTTTATCATGTAACCGCGATAAAGATTGCAATGATTTATATACCCTCAATGAGGTAAGGATTTTTAATTCAAACATTGACGAATCAAGTGATATACATATTTATAGCTATGCACAGGGAAGTGATTTTACACAATTAGTAGATTCCTCCATTTATATCATGAGCTTTCAGCAAGTTGATTCAATTTATTCACTGGAATATATTGGTTACTTAAATAAAAATATTCGAACAGATCTCGATTACGAGTTTGTTTTTAATACCACAAATGAGCGATGCCGGATAACTTCAATCAATGTAAGAAAAGATCTTTGTTACAAAAACCTATTTCACAAGGAGTACGAATATTCTTTTGATGGATATTATGTGAACGGAGAAAAATTTGCGTGTCAGGTTATTACAATTTTTCCTAATAAATAAACGTGGATGCTTCATCGCAATTCAATCGTGTGGATCATATTAAAGACGTGCAGCCCAGCAAACTTAAACCAAAAGTAATATCGGTAAAAGACAAAAAAAGCTGCAAGTCACAAATCGACAACAAACTCTTATATAAACGTAAAATTATTCCTTAAGGCCCCTCCAGCCAAACCGCCAGCACAAAATATATAGATAGGAAAAGCAGTTCAGTAACAGCGATGGCGGTAAATTTGTAAAACACAGTGAGCTACTTTAAAAAACGATATGAAAACAATTGCAATAATAATCCTGCTATTGACATTGACTCAAGCCGGAGTTTCGCAGAAATATGAGAACCTGGTATTTGAGGGAGCAGGGATCCGTGGGCTGGCATATTGCGGAGTAATCAGGGAACTCGAAAAGCGCAATATCACCGATGAAATCAAAAACGTAGGTGGAACTTCAGCAGGGGCTATCACCGCTTTAATGTTTTCAATAGGATATAACTCAGGTGAGATGTACGATATAATCTCGGAAACCGAATTCCAGAAATTTAACGATGGTGAGTACATATTTTTCGGTGGTTTCTATCGGCTGAACTCAAACTTCGGGTGGTATAAAGGTGATGAATTTACCAGTTGGCTGGACGCCATCATTATAGCAAAAACAGGCAATTCGGAAATCACATTTTCTGAACTAAAAGAAAATGGATTTAAGGACCTTTACATAACGGCAACCTGCCTGAACAAGCAGAAGCTGATGGTATTTTCGGCTGCAAACTATCCCAAAATGAAAGTAAAAGACGCCGTGAGAATTTCAATGTCGATCCCACTGTATTTTGAAGCTGTGTTTATCGATAGCCTTGGAACGGTTTATGACGAAAGAAATGATCGTGAAAATTTAGACATTGTTGTTGATGGCGGGCTCCTCGGAAACTTCCCGATTTTTATTTTTGATAGCCTCGTAACAGATTCAACAAATCAAATTGAACGAATCCCAAATTATAAAACCCTGGGCATAAGAATAGATTCTGATTCACAAATTGAAAACGACATGAAGACCAAAGAATTGGTCCCAATTCAGATAGACAATATGAATGATTATCTTTTAGCCTTTTATACCCTCATACTTGAAAATTTAAACAGAAATACCCTAACTCCTGAAGACTGGAAGCGAACCATCTCTGTATCTTCTGCGGGGATTGGGCCCAGAATTAAAAAATTAACACAAATACAAAAGGAATCATTGATTGAAAGCGGCGAACTTTGCACAAAAAGATTTTTTGATAAATAAATTTTCCCGCAAAAAACTTTTTTAACTTGTGCAGAAGAATAGTCATTCTAAAAATGAATGCAAAACTGAGATTTCTATATGGAGGTGAATTAGAAAAACCGAATACTGAGACCTGAAAACCTGGTGTAATACCGGTTAAACGTCAGGCTGTAGGTTTAAAGCTATTTTTTAGTCATTCAAATCTATAGTTAACGAAGATGAAGCAAATCCCGGTACTACCATTAAACCTGATACGGATTGTCCGGGTTCGATTGTTTTATTTATTATATTCTCGCGTTCAATTTCCCTCAACATATTCTGGTTTGCCTGCGAGGCCCCGATCAAATTTCCCAATGCAATTCCAGGACCAATAAATAAACCTATGGGAGTGGAACTCTCTGTATTACCATATTCATCGTATGTATTAAGCGAAATAGGAGTAAGTAAAAGATAAAACAAATAAAACCCTGCCTGTTGCTTTACAGCATTGGTATAAACTTTTGGTTCCATTGGAATAAATGGCTGACCGTTTGAATAAAATGTAATATCATCTTTAACAACCAGTTTTTGACTGCTTTTATTTGTAATTCTAACAGCAACCAGGTTCATTCCGCTTCTCACTTCTTTCCTCGCATACTTCTTGTTTCTTCGTTCTATCATAACATTGTATTTGTACGAAAAATCAAGTTCATCAATATTGCTATTTGCATAATAGCTGATCTGGCCAGGTGAAATTGCATGGTAAGGCCCGGCACATGAAGAAAGTAAAATGACGCTGATAATAATGAAAAGAAAATTGATGCTGCTTTTTTTCATCGCTTTAGGATTTACATTTTTGATTTCTTTAATTCTTTGCAAGCAAATATATTATTAATATTTACAAAAAATTGAGTCCTATTATCCTTACAGAATTTCAACGCTGTATGTCAAACCCTAATCCCAAATTTAAATTATTAATTATCTGCAAATTGCTGAATTTAATTCACACTTTACAACATAAGTATTTGGCCGAAATTTAGAATCATTCAAAATTATAACAGGATATAATTTAAAACAATTATCAATTTTTTATACAAAAGCCTTTGACTCCCATACTAACCATTTCTTTACAGGGCTTTATTTCTGAAAAAAAATGTAATTTTAAACCCTGATTGCATAAGGAAGAATTTCTTTTTAAAATAAACATTGATAAAAGACGCTTTAATTAAAAATTTCTGTGTTTATCTACAATTCAAGTAATTGAAAAATTCATGCGGGTTGTACTGATCTCATTGAAAAATCAAAAATTTAATCAGTGATTTTTGTGAAATCTGAGAGCAAATGAATTATAATTAAAATCCTTAGTTAAAATCTTGTAAAATGACTGATAATCAAATAATTTTTCACAAAATGCGAATACTACCAAAATTATTGCTGCTCGGCTTAAGCCTTTGGTTATTTGGCTGCAATAACCAACAAAAGGAATACGACTCCAGGGCGGTTCAAAAACTCGACAATTTGGTGCAAACCATCGGCGATCTTCATTCGTGCAGCTATACACTGCATGTTTTGAAATCAAAAAAAGATGAGTCGGGGGAGTTTGAAACCATAAGTAATGAACATGATGTATACATGCGCGGACCGGATAAGATGTACATCTATTCAAACGGGGCCCTTGGCCGGATCGCTTACTGGTACGACGGTGATAGTCTTTCATACTTTTCTTTTGATAACAACAAGTACAAAAGTTATAAAGCACCCGGTAATATCCTCAGCACCATCGATACCATTCATCAGATTTACCATGTTGATTTCCCGGCAGCCGATTTCTTCTACCCTACCCTCACTGATGATATCCTGAATTATTATGATGAATTGACTTACCTCGGTGAAACAGAAGATGAAGGAATCAATACAGTGTTAATTGAAGCATCAAACCAGGATGAAATATTAAGTATCTGGATTGAAAATGAAACCAATCTTCCTCATCGTTTGGTCATCGAAAGTAAATCAGGTGAAAATTATGACGCCCTCTTTTCCAATTGGCGGCTCAACCCTGAATTTAATGATCAAATGTTTTTGTTTTCACCCCCTGAAGGTTCAATAAAAGCAGAATAACCAAAAATCAAGTAAAATGAAAGTAACATTAATATACCTGTTTTTAATATCAATCTTATCTGTTTTTGCCACTATAGCTCAGGCGCAGCGTATGCAGCATGCACCGGCACGCAGTGGCAATCGACAAATGAGCGGGACCCAGCAAAACCGGTCAATCAATGGTGGAGCCCGGCAATCGGCCAGTCGGCCCAATACTCATGAATTCAATAAACCTTCGCGGTCGGGCCAGCACACCGGGATGAACAGCCAGCAACGCCCCCAAAACAATCATGGAACGAGGGAAGCCAATGTTCAAAATAAAAATGTAAACAGGGATAGCAGAAATATTAACAACAAAGCTGCAAATGTGAACCAGAATACCAACATAAACCGCAATACCAATGTAAATATCAACCGCAATGTGAATGTACGGGTAAGCACACATCATACCCACGTTTATTATAACGGTTACCGGGGTTACTATCCTTACCATTATCACCCGTACCGGCCGTATTACTATGGACCTTACTGGCATCCTTTCGGATTTTTTGTAACTACACTTGCCGTAACAGCAGTGGTGGTTTCCATCGAAAATCAAAGGTATTATTATGACAATGGCGTATATTATGTGTCTTCCAGCGGAGGATATACCGTGGTTCAACCACCCACAAACATAGTTGTTAACACCCTTCCCGAAGGGGTGGAAAAAATCACCCTGAACGGCGTTGAATATTATTATTTCGGGGGTGCCTTTTATGAGCCTTCGGGCGACAGCTACCGGGTTATTCCTGCCCCTGATGGAGCAGTCATCACTAACATTCCTGATGGCGCTGAAGAGGTGGAAGTTGACGGTGACAAATACGTTTATTACAACAATACTTACTTCAGGCCCTTTGCACAAGATGGAAAAAACTTGTACCAGGTAGTAGTCATGGAGGAAACGGAAACGGAAGAGTCAAATTAAAGGCATAATTAGTATGAACCTTGATTTACGGTTCCCCAGTTGAGCATCTGGGTTAACATCTATTTTAACAAAATTGATTTCCCAGGACCAGTTCTGCATAATTCTACAATAATTTGTTGAATTATTGGTTTTTTGTTTCGATGGCTTTTTCTAACTAAAATACAGAACCTTCATCTCCCAAACTTTACTATTTTAGCACTTCAAAGACGCAATTGCTGAACGGGCGTCAGTTAAGGATTTAATTTGAAAAAAGAACGGGAAAGCTCCTCATATCGCGGTTTTATATTCCACTTACACCCACCTAAGGTGTCAGAAGCATCCATTAAGTTCAACCGTACCTTTGGACTGGGAGGAATGGCTTTGTTGCTTTTTGTTTTGCAATTGCTAACGGGCTTATCATTGCGAATGGCCTATGTCCCCACTCCTGCTGAAGCTTATGATTCAATACTGTATATCGACAATGAAATATTCTTTGGGGGCTTTATTCGGAATATCCACTACTGGAGCGGGATTTTCTTTGTGATTGTCACTTTCCTCCATTTTGTCCGGGTTTTTTATTCGCAGGCGATTTTTGTTCCTAGAAGGATCAACTGGATCATCGGAATGGGATTATTTATCCTGACGATCTTCTCCAACTTTACAGGCTACCTCCTCCCCTGGGACCAGCTTTCATATTGGGCAGTAACGGTTGCCACAAACATGCTGACCTATATTCCCTGGTTCGGCGATTGGATGCTTTCGGTGATCCGGGGTGGAAATGATGTGGGATCCGCCACCTTACTTAATTTCTATAATTTTCATACAGGCATTTTGCCGATTCTTATGGTTTTACTGATGATCTGGCACTTCTGGAAAGTGCGAAAAGCCAAAGGAGTGGCTGTTCCGGCAGAAAATGTAAAACCACGTGTGCCGACCAATTCCGATCTCTTATTGAAAGAGCTGGTGGTGGGGTTAATCCTTTTCGCTTTTATTTTTCTCCTTTCGGCCTTGTTCAGTGCGCCCTTGCAGGAACGTGCCAACCCGGCCTTCAGTCCGAACCCGGCCAAGGCGCCCTGGTATTTTATGGGGATTCAGGAATTGCTGCTGCACATCCATCCGTTTTTTGCATTTATCGTGCTGCCACTGTTCTTTTTTGCCGGATTGATGTGGCTGCCCTTCGCCATCAAAGAGGGGAATCAGGGAACCTGGTTTCATTCGGAGAAAGGGTTAAAACTGGCGATTCAGGCGGCAGTGTTGTCAGTGATCTTTACACCCATTGCGGTTTTAATTGAAGATTTCCTGCTTCACTTTGAATTGTGGATGCCAGCTGCTCCAAATGCCGTAAGTGAAGGTTTGATACCGATGTTGCTTTTGCTTGGATCATTTACAATTTATCTATGGGTGATCCGAAAAAAATATAAGGCAAATATTTATGAAATAATCATCAGTTTATTCACCATTTTTATTGTTTCATATATCGTTTTAACCATCATCGGAATATGGTTCCGTGGTGAAGGGATGCAATTTATTTGGCCATGGCAGAATTAAAAAGACGAACATTTATAAAAAAATTATGGACCATCCTTGGCATAGCTGCCGGTGCTGAATTGCTGGTAACTTTTTCGGGATTTTTCGGAGCCAAAAAAAAACCTTTATTCGATGACAGTCAACATCTTATTGATGCTGGTAAGGTAAGCTCATTCCAGTTAAATTCCGTATTTCCTTTCAGGAGCGGCAAATTTTACCTGGTGCGGTTGAGTGACGGCGGGTTTATGGCATTGTCGCTCAAATGCACGCATCTCGGATGTTCGGTGATGTGGAATGAAGCTAAAAAAGAATTTTTATGCCCCTGCCATGCGTCATCCTTTGATCAGTTTGGTGAGGTGATAAATCCTCCAGCACCCCGGGCTCTGGATAGCTACCCGGTTATTATTCGCGAAGGAAAAGTGCTGGTGGATATTAGTAAATCGGTGCGCCGTAATAAATTTGAAAATTCACAGGTAACCTACGCTTGATATGAAAAACAAAGAAACATGGATCAGAACCGGGGTTATCGCCACAATAATTATTGTGATTTCCATGCCTTTGTATCTTTTGCGTAAAAATTTTCTCGATCAGCAAGTGACTGAACTTTCCGGCAGTCCAACCTTTGTTGGCAAGGAATCCTGCATCGAATGCCACAAAGTACAATACGAACTCTGGATAGGTTCCGACCACGATCTCGCCATGGACCATGCTTCCGATTCAACCGTTCTGGGAGATTTCAATAATGCAGAATTGGTTGCACAAGGGCATACCCACAAATTTTATAAAAAAGAGGATAAATTTTTCGTTTTCACCGACGGCGCCGATGGTAAGATGCAGGAATTTGAGGTGAAATACACTTTTGGGTACCACCCGCTGCAGCAGTATTTGGTCGAGTTTCCGGGAGGCAGGCTTCAAACTTTACCGCTAACCTGGGATACAGTTTCGAAAAGCTGGTATCACATGGCAGATGCAGTTTATGCCAATGAAGACATCAACCATATGAACTGGCTTCACTGGACCAATCAGGCACAAAACTGGAACGGCATGTGCGCCGATTGTCATTCGACTGATCTCAAAAAAAATTACAACCTCGAAACAGATTCCTATCAAACCACCTGGTCGGAAATAGATGTGAGTTGTGAAGCCTGTCATGGCCCGGCTTCCGAACATATCAAATGGGCCAATCTGCCCGAAATGGCGCGTCCGCAAAATATAAACACCGGATTGGTGGTTCAGACAAGCAACATCGATAATCGCCGCTATGTGGATCTCTGTGCCCGTTGCCACACACGCCGCAGTGCCTTACGTGATTATGATTTCGATTGGAGCGACCTGCTCGATCACATGATCCCGGAGTTGACACGTGAACCACTCTATTTCCCCGATGGACAGATCCTGGAAGAAGATTATGTATTTGGGTCCTTTACCCAGAGCCGCATGTATATGGAGGGCGTAAAATGCAACAACTGCCATGACGTGCACAGCGGGAAACGCCACATGGAAGGCAATGCCCTGTGTTTGCAATGCCACCGTGGCGATGTTTATGATACTTACAATCATCATTTCCACAAATATGAAGGTGAAAGCAACATGGTTGTTGTGGATGAATTCGGGAAAAGACAGGAAGTGGGATCAGGAGCGCAATGCATCAATTGCCATATGCCAGGCAGGTATTACATGGGAATGGATTACCGTCGTGATCACAGTTTTCGGGTTCCCCGCCCCGACTTATCGGATGAACTTGGAACGCCAAATGCCTGCACACAATGCCATACAGACAAATCGAATCAATGGGCGGCCGGCTATATGAAAAAATGGTATGGCGAAAGCATTCGACCACATTACGGACTAGCATTGGCAGCAGGAGCGCGAATGGAACAAGGCGCTTTTGACAAACTAAAGAAACTGACCAATGATGATCTCTACCCGGTGATTGTGAGGGCTACAGCTTTGTCAATTTTGGGTGAAAATTATCCTGACAGCAGTGTTGTTATTCTGCAGAACAGTATGAAAGATATTGAATCGCTGATCCGGTATACAGCGGTACATCATTTCAGGCTAACGAACCTGACCGAAATGGAAGCAGTTCTTCCGCTTTTAAACGATCCTGTTCGGGCTGTGCGATTTGAGGCTGCTATCAAACTTTCCATTGTTCCGGCAGATCAGTTTCCGCAAAAAAGCATGCATGCCCTTTCCCAGGCGCTCGATGAATACCGGCAGGCGATGGAATATACCGGAGATTTTGCAGCCAGCAGGCATAACCTCGGTAATTATTTCAGAAATCAGGGAGAAATTGCCAAAGCCATCGAAAACTACAAGGCGGCCATTCGGATCGATAACCTGTTTTATCCTGCCAAAGTGAACCTGGCGATGATTTATAACCAGCAAGGGGATAATGATAAAGCCGAATTGCTTTTCAGGGATGTGCTGAAGGATGATCCTGATAATGGTGAAATTTATTATTCATTGGGCCTGCTTCTCGCTGAAAAACAGGAGTACGAGGAAGCCGCACAAATGCTGGAAGAAGCAATTAAACTTTTGCCTGATCGAATCAGGATACGATATAACCTCGGACTGATTTATCAATATTTAAATGAACCTGCCAAAGCCGAAAAAGCGCTGCTCGACGGATTGGTAAGCAGTCCGGATAATTTTGACCTGCTTTTTGCAATTGCTGATTTTTACGTAAAACAAGGCGCCTGGGAAAATGCTCGTAAGTTTGCAGAACGGCTTAACGATCTTTATCCTGAAAACGAAGCCGGCCAAAATATTCTCAGTGTTTTAAAAAACCGCTAAGCATTTCTTTTAGAACTAATAAATCACCCGTCGCCCTGAATTTTATTTAATTTATAAAAATCGGGATTGAATAGTTTATTTTTGCACCAACGAATCTCTAAATCAAAATTTTAATGATGAAGAAGTTATTACTCATCATATCCATTTCACTGGTAGTGATTATCCTAATAGCAATGATGCTTGCCCCTGGTATTGCCAGGCGATACACGATCAATCACAGTAAGGAACTTTTTGGCCGCCAAATTGACCTGGATAAAATAAAGATCAATTATTTCACTTCTACCATCCGGCTCATTAATTTTAAAATGTACGAAACCAACGAACAGGATGTCTTCGTTTCTTTCGACACTTTACTTGTAAATACAGAGCCTTTACGACTTTTTAACGATGAACTGGTGGTTGAGGAGTTTTACCTCAAGGGCCTTCAAACGAGGATCATCCAGAACGATTCCGTTTTTAATTTTGATGACCTCATTGCTTTTTTTAATTCACCATCAGATACCACTGTCATGCCGGAGGCGGACACTGCCACTTCAAATTATAAATTTGAGTTCTCAAAAATTGCCATAAAAGAGGCTAAATTCTCATATGAAGATATCCCGCTCAATAAAACCCTAACCACAAAAGATCTTAACCTTGAAATACCATACATTAGCTGGGATCAGCAGCACGCCTCCCAAGCAGGCCTGAAGTTTTATTTTGAAAATGGTGGTTTTTTCCAATCCAAAATTGAGGTCGATCCAAATTCAGGCAACTTTAACGCCCTCGTTAGTATCAGTCAACTGGAGTTGGAACCATTTTATGAATACACACTCGATTATGCTAATCTTGGCTCCCTTTCAGGGTCGTTGAGCACAAGCCTCACCCTTTCAGGAAATTTGGATTATCCTGAACAAATACTGGTAAGCGGGCCATTTGATCTTTTTAACCTCAAAACCACCGATGAACGGCAAATGCCATTGGCAGATATCCCGCATATTCATGGCCGTTTAAAACAAATAGATTACTATCATGAGCGATATGCTTTTGATTCGCTGACCCTGTATGATCCCTATTTTTATGTTGAGTTTTACGACAGTACCATTAATGTTATTGAAGCGCTCGACTATTACTCCTATTTTCCTGATGAAGAAATGGAAATGCCGGAAGGGCAAACAGAACCTGCATCGGATACAATTTCAGAAACTTCTCTATTTTATGGGTTTGATAATTTGCAAATTGTGAATGGATCCATGGAACTGGTGGATAAAACCACGCCGGAGCCTTTTACCTATAACCTTGGTAAAATTGAAATGAGCACCGACAGCCTATACAGCGATAAAGACTGGGTTACCATTTATGCCAATATGATCCTTAACAACAGGGGCAAGCTGGTAGCTGAATTGGGCTATTATCCTGATGATCCGATGGACCTCAGCGTAAACTATGTGATCACCGATTTCCTTTTGAGTGACCTGAATATCTATTCCCGTTATTACATGGGCTTTCCGATCCTGTATGGCGATATGTATTACAAATCGGAAACGAAGATTTTGAAGGGGCAGCTTACCAGCAACAATAAACTTGTTATACACAATGCTGAATTGGGCGATAAGGGTGGCGGTTTATATAAACTTCCGCTAAAGTTCGCCCTGTTTTTATTGAAAGACCGAAACGGTGTTATCGACCTCGATATTCCGGTTCGCGGTGATTTGAATGATCCCTCTGTAAAAATTGGCAAGATCGTTTGGCAAACCCTCAAAAATCTGATCGTAAAAGTGGCAGCGGCACCTTTCGATTTCCTGGCGGGGGTCATCAGTGTGGATCCGAAAGACATCAAAGCCATCGAATATAATTACCTGGATACCGCTTTCACGGCTAATCGCCAAAGGCAACTCGACCTTTTGCTTGAACTGGAGCTGAAAAAAGCGGAGCTTGAAATAGAACTTGTGTATTTTAATGATGTTGACAAAGAAAAACAGCAAATAGCTGTGGATGAGGCAGGAAAACTCTTTGAGCAGGAAACAGGTAAAAATTACCAATCAGACGAAAAAGGATTTATTGATTTCCTGAAAACCAGGACCGCTGCTGATTCTGTTGATTTTGTTGCAGCTTCCCAACAAATTATTCCAGTGGCTACCATTGATAGTGTCGCACTTGAACTTCAAAAATACCGCAGGCAGTCAATTGAAAATTACCTGGCCAAGACCAGTGATTCGACAAACATCAAATTATTTATTCCCGATCCGAAATCACCAAAAAATGTGGGGGCAGAACCTCATTTTGAAGTTAAATATTCAATGAAAGGAAGCACCCCCGAAGGTAATTCGGAATAAATAGCTATATTTGAGGCAGAAACCAACTAAATTATTGGATCATGGCAAACTTATTTAAATACTTAGGGATTGTTGCAGGCCTTTTAGGCATACTTTTTATTCTGTGCGGTATCATTGGTTTTTACACCGGCGAATTCCTCCATGTAAGAAACTTCACCTGGTTTTTCTGGGCAGCCAACTCCTTCATTATGCTTGGCATATTCGGGTTGGTAGGGTACATTGCACTCCGCGAAAAGTAATAAATTTAATTCATTAAAAATTTAAACCACCTTTCATCGTTCATTGAAGGTGGTTTTTTTTATTTCTATTTTTACAAGCTAATATTTGCAAGTAGATTTATCCGCAATTATACAAGCAGTTAAAAAAATTCTCACAGATATCACTGATCTCAATGAAAAATCAATATTTTGACAGCGATATTTGCGAAATCATAGAGCAAAGAGTTTATATTTATAACCCTTAATATAAACCTGGTAATAATGACGAATAATCAGTTAGCAAGCAAAACATTTGAGAAAAAAGCGATCATGACCAGAAATTTCATCACCCTAATTTTAATGTTTATTTCGGTTTCTTTATCAGCCCAAACTTATGGTGGCATTATAGCAGGCCTGAACCTCAATGATATGATCATTACTACTTCGCAGGGCGACACGGGCAGTGAAGTCACAAATCCGAGGTACTCATTTCATGCTGGAAGTTTTTTACAACATCGCTTTTCCGATCACTTTAGCTGGCGAATTGAAATGTTATTTTCAAACAAGGGATATTCCCGAATAATTGAAGACCAAAAAATCAAAACCAGCCTGAATTATCTTAACTGGCCCATTATGCTGGTTTATGCAGCAGGCAGCAAGCTTGAGCTGGAAGCAGGGCTTGAACCGGGCTATATGGTATCGGGCGAGCAGCGCTTTAACACCTTTGACCTGGGCGTGGACATCGGGGCCCGATATAATCTTTCAGACAAGTTCAACATCGGCCTGCGCTACAATCTTGGTTTCCCTTTCCAGTTTAAAACCGATAATCTTGATTTCAGCAATACACAAGCCTCTTATCAGCAGAGTGTTTTTCAATTTTCGATTGGATACAATTTGATTCGGGAAAATGCTTCAGAAAACTAACAAATTCTCTTTTTAAGATTTTTTCACATTTCAGTCCAAAAATGTTAAAATATTGGATTCTGGTTCAGCGTTTATTACCCGAAGATGAATTTTTCATGGTTTTTAGTTTATCCCGACACAAATTGCAAACGAGCGGTTTAATGCCGGGGTTAGTCAACAGAGCTCATCCAACCCACCGGATGGGCTTTGTCAATTTACGTTCCCATCTTTTAATGACTTCAATTCGTAAAGATCTTTTCTGCGATCTTTCTTAATCCTGACACTTCCGTAGTTATGAAGTTCCTTGAGTAAATCCAGATCAACATCAACAATCAATGTCATTTCCGTATTTGGTGTTGCTTCTGCTTTAATACCATTGGTTGGGAAAGGGAAATCGGAGGGGGTAAAAACTGCCGACTGTGCAAACTGAATATCCATATTGTTCACCTTGGGCAAATTTCCTACAGAGCCAGCAATGGCCACATAACATTCGTTTTCGATGGCACGGGCGCGGGCGCAACTCCTTACACGGGAATAACCGTTTTGGGTATCGGTAAGGAATGGAACAAACAAAATCTGCATTCCCTGATCGGCCAGTAATCTTGAAAGTTCAGGAAATTCCACATCGTAACAAACCATAATCCCGATCCTGCCTGCATCGGTATCAAAAGTCCTGATTTTGTCACCGCCAACCATTCCCCAGTAAAACACCTCATTCGGAGTAATATGAATTTTATCAAATTGTTCCCAGGACCCATCCCTCCTACACAAATAACCGGTATTAAATAGTTTACCATCCTCTACCAAAGGCATACTACCCGTGATAATGTTAATATTATAGGAAACAGCAAATTCCCGGAATTTTTCTTTAAGGGGTTGTGTATATTGCGCAAGTTTTCGCATTGCTTCCGCTTCTGTAAGGTGGTTGAACTCAGCCATCAAGGGTGCATTAAAGAGCTCAGGAAATAGCACAAAATCGCTCTTATAACCGGAAACAGCATCTACAAAAAACTCAATTTGTTCAAACAACTGCTCCTTATTAGCAAAAGACCGCATCTGCCATTGAACCAGGCCAAGCCTTACAATTGTTTTCGGGGCATTGATAAGCTTCTGGGATTTTGTGTAATATATGTTATTCCACTCCAAAAGTGTGGCATATTCCTTCGATTCTTCATCACCAGGCATATATCCGGTAAGCACTTTTCTAACATGGAAATCATTTGCAAGCTGGAATGAAAGAACAGGATCATAAATCTCTTTCATGCGCACTTTTTCAATATATTCCCTTGGTTTTAATTTATTGGCAAATTCGCCGTAGTTTGGCAAACGCCCGCCTGCCATAATGGATCGCAAGTTTAATTGTTCGCAAAGTTCTTTTCACGCTTCGTACATTCTTCGACCAAGACGCAATCCCCGAAAATCAGGATGAATAAAAACTTCAATACCATAAAGTACATCACCTTCAGGATTATGGGTTTCAAAAGTAAAATTCCCGGTAACTTCACGATAGTTATGCCCATCGCCAAAATCCTCATAATTGATGATCAGCGACAATGCGGTACCAACAATTTTATCATCCACCAGCACACATATCTGACCTTCCGGAAATTTCTCAAGCAATGCCTGTATATGATGTTCGCGCCAATATGCATTTTCCCAGTTTTTATACGCTTCTATCATCGACTTTTTCAACTCCATGTAATCGGTGATTTTCAAATTTCTGACTTCAATCTTATGCATTCTTCCTGATTATTTAATTCTTAATAAGTCAACAATATTATGGAAATTCTGTTTTTCACATTTCTAGTTTACTACAATTTCATCCACAAAAATCCAGGCTTTGTTTCCTGAGTATTCGTGCCACTCGGGCAAAACACCCGTATTTTTTGCCTTTATATGAATAGCTGATGCGTTCACTTGTTTAAATCGGGCATTGAAGTCTTCAACCAATGTTCCGACCACCTCAGGAAACGAATCCGGAACCAGTACCACCGATGCAACAACGTTTTTATTTTCATCCAGTAAATCAATATTTACCGATTCCGGCATTAAAATCCACGCCCCTGAATTTTGAAGGAATGTTAAGGTAACTGAGGCAATTTGTTTAGGAACATCAAAACTGAGTTTATAATCAAGGTCATCGCCCTGAAAACCGAGCCAGTAGCCATCCCTGAAGTTATCTGAACCTTTGAGTCCATCGGTTAAGGATAACGCACCTTTAGCTGCGTAGTTTGGGTTGGGTTGAAATTTAAGCTGCCCCATCATTCCAATGGCAGTATGAAAAATTATTTCTTTTGTTGAAGGCGCTTCTTTTAATTTTCCATCTACAAAAATAGCCGCTTTAATGGTTACACTTGAATCAATATCGATAGCCGTGGTATAAACAGGAGATTCAATTGTTGGATTAGAATCATCAAGGGTAAAATGAATTTCAGGATTTAATTGTTCTGTTTCAAGCGCAATTTTATAATACCCTTCTTCCCAGGCCGGTTCAATGCTTACCTTCCAGGAACCGGTGGAATAATTGACACCCAAATTTTCAAAACGTTTGAATTGTTCCTGCAAACGAATCAGAAAATCGTTCCAGTTTCGCGATTGAACCGGACCCCAAACCACCTCCGCCAGGGCTGTCATCCGCGGTAAAACCATGTATTCAGCATGCTCAGGTGTTTGCACATATTCCGTCCATAAATTGCCCTGCGCGCCCAAAATATGTTTGGATTGTTCAGCATTTAACTCGATGGGAATCGGTTCAAATGCATACACTTTCTTAAGTGTGATCATTCCACCGATGGCTTCCGGTTGAAAATCGGGATCAGCCTGGTAGTAATCAAAATAACAATATGAGGTAGGGCACATCACCACGTCATGGCCCTGCTGTGCTGCCTCAATCCCACCCTGAAAACCGCGCCACGACATCACGGTGGCTTCAGGAGCCAGGCCGCCTTCCAGTATCTCATCCCAGCCGATCAGCTTCTTACCATGGGCGTTGAGGAACTTTTCAATCCGTTTTACAAACCAGCTTTGCAGTTCTTGTTCATTGATAAGACCTTCATCTTTCATCCTCTTCTGACATAACAAGCAGGCTTCCCAACGATCCTTGGTTGCCTCATCACCACCAATGTGCACATAATCCGAGGGGAATAATTCCATCACTTCGGTGAGTACATTTTGGATAAATGTGAAAGTCTCCTCTTTCCCGGCACAAAAAATATCCACGTTTGGCCAGTAAGAACCAGGTTGCACATACAATTCTTCACCGGTGCAGGACAGCTCCGGATAAGCAGCAAACACCTCGCTGGTATGGCCGGGCATTTCAATTTCGGGGATCACCTCCACGTGCCTTTCGGCAGCATAAGCCACTACTTCACGAATGTCATCCTGTGTGTAAAATCCGCCGTAAGTCGCTTTTTCTCCGGGTTTGGGAGGTGCAGCTTCCCGCCAGTGCTCATGGGTACGATCAACACTCCAGGCGGCTACTTCGGTGAGTTTGGGGTATTTTTTTATCTCGATCCGCCATCCATTGTCATCGGTGAGGTGCCAGTGAAATTTATTCATTTTATGCATGGCGATCAGGTCGATGTATTTTTTTACAAAATCCACCGGAAAGAAATGACGGGAAACATCAAGGTGCATACCGCGCCATGAAAAACGGGGATAGTCATGAATGTGACAGGCAGGTATTTGCCATTTTATATCCTCACGGGTATTGGCGAACACCTGTGGTGGCAACAATTGAAGCAGACTTTGCACTGCATAAAAGAAGCCTGCGTTTGTGGCAGCCCTTACCAAAACAAGTTTATCAGTTACTTCCAATTCATAACCCTCAGGCCCTGCCCCTTGATCTTTTATATATTCAAAACGAATTACATTTTTAAATTTTTCCTCATTCGATATCGGTAATTCAAAACCGGTTGCCTGAACAAGGTAGACTTTTAAAAAATCCGCTTCGCTTAATGATTCAAGTCCGGGAGGAATGATGATTTGAGTATTGGTATTTGGAATAAAAAAACCGGGGTTAACCTGCACTTCAACAGGCTGAGGTATAACCTCCACAAATCCTGTTTCCTTTTTTTTAGGATTACAAGAAATTAACAATAAAAATATTAGGAAAATAAAAATATTACGTGTTCTCATTTGTTTATAGTTGTAACAATACAAAATTAGAAGAAATAGCAAATACGGATTGAAAAAGATGATGAATACAAAAACGAAAATATTGAATTATGGAGGTCTGATGATGATTTTGGTCTTCATGCTAACATCTTGCGGAATGAAAAAAGAAGAAATCAAAAAAATGGACCTTGTAAAGCAAGTGGATTTGGAGAGGTATATGGGAACCTGGTATGAAATTGCCCGTTTTCCAAATTCATTTGAGAAAAACCTGGTTGGCGTTACTGCCACGTATAGCCTGAAAGAAAATGGCAAAGTGGATGTTTTAAACCAGGGATACAAAAACAGCCTGGACGGCAAATTGGAAAAAGCTAAAGGGTTTGCAAAGTTGCCTGACAAATCGCAGCCGGGATGGCTGAAGGTATATTTTTTCTGGCCTTTTGGCGGAGATTATCTGATCCTCGAACTCGATCAGGAAAATTACCAGTACGTCCTGGTAGGCAGTCCGAAAAAAGACTATTTGTGGATTTTAAGCCGTACACCAAAAATGGAACAGGCCACTTACGATTTGCTGGTTGCCAGAGCAAAAGAACGGGGTTATGATGTAAGTAAACTTCAAATGGTCGAGCAAAAGTAAATTGGTTAAAGGGCTGCTGCATCGGATTTGCAATCCATTTCAAAAAGACAGTTAATATTCGATTCGAACAATTTATTTTGAAGATTCATTGTTTCAAATCTTTTATGTAACTTTTGGGGCAGAAACTGCAACTTACCATACAAAAGCAAGTACGTGACCCCATCCAAACAAAATAAATTCTTAGAATTATATCAATCGGCGCATAAAAACCTGATTCTCTTCTGCAGAGCAATTACCGGGAATATTGAGGATGCTAAGGATTTAGCACAGGATACAATACTGGTGGCATTTGAAAACTATGAGAAATTAAAAAACGAGTTGTATTTTAAATCGTGGCTATTAGGTATCGCTATTAATCTAAATAAAATGCGGCTGCGAAAAAAGAAGCCTCTGGTTGAGTATAGCGAGAAGGATATTTTTATTCTTCAACATAGCAATCAAAATTCTGAAATTGAAATTGATTTTCAATTAATACATAAGAAGATTCTTACTTTGAAACCTAAAACTGCAGAAGCCTTGATTCTATTCCATATTTCAGATTTAACCCTTGAAGAGATACACAAAATACAGGGAGGAAGTTTGTCTGGTGTTAAGCTTAGGATAAAAAGAGGCCGAGAAAAAATAATTCAAATGATGAACGAAAGTCCACATTCGGCAAAAGTTATATCAGTATTCTTTTAATAAAACGAGCATGAGAACACAAACTAACAGTCGTGAATTAGACACCTTTTTCAGTCAGTTTAAAAAACTGGAATATGCCATTACCATTTATGAGGTTGAATCCTTTCTTAAAAATCCGAATAAAGTTGCTCCTAAATTGAATTCAAATAAAATGAAACCCTTAAACCTAATAATTATGTCAAGTATTATATTTGTTTTATCAGCCATCTTTTTAAGTGTTTTCCCAATTAAAAAAACAGATTTACCTGAAAGTTCGAAAAAATTAGTTCAGTCATTTATCAGTGATTCTTCGGGCAAAGAGCAAGTAAATAAAAAAAATGAAGTACTTAAAATTAGTCCAAACGAAGGCTTTGTTGAAAATGATGTAAATATTACAAGATCTAATGAAAATGTGTTACTAGAAAAATCAATTAAAGCCAATAACAATGAACAAATCTTATCTAGTTCAAATCATGACAAAGACACAATCATTTGGGGTAATCCTTATATCCTAAAACTTTCCTCTAATGAATTGAAAAAACTGGGTTTTCAAATTGATGAAACCGGAATCTACTACAAAAATTATTTTCAAGAAACCAAACAAACCTTCCATAGCCGATTTGAAAATAGCTTTGGTGAAACAACCGGTATTTTAAATTTCGAACATCCCCAAAACAAAAAAGTTGATTTTACAAATTTCGATTTTTATCCGGTACTTATGTCAAATATGAATTTTGAACCACGGACTAGAAAACTTATAACCAAGGAAGAATTTGAAATAATGAATGATACATTAATCGCTGTTGAATTGAACAATGATTTATTGAAATGTGATTGCGATCCGACGTTGATATGGTTTAAATATACAGCTTCCATATTTGACCATTTACCAGACAGATATTCGGGATATAAACCTGTTTTTGAAAAGATTGAAACTTTAAAAAACAGTTACCCAAATAAGAATATCATCTATTATACCAATGATAATGAATCTCCTTTCAATATTGAATTCATAGAGCTGCCAATAGTCAATTTACAAAAGCTGGGATTTGATTTTTCAAACAATGATCTTAGCTTTACAAATCCCTATGCATCTGGTAGTTTTAATCTGAAATTTAAAGAAGATTATTACGGAATTTCGATGGAAGTTTTAGATAGTTCAAATCAAAGTCACATCAATTTGTTATTTCTTTCTGATACAAATGGTATCCAAAATCTGAAGTGGAAAACAATGTTTGATAATCCTGAAAAGTATGATAATGATTATTTTAATTCACTTATTAATACAATGGTACCTGTGATAATTAGGAAAGATACATTTCCTGATGTATTAAATGATGATTATGTATTTTGGTTTGCCCTAACAGAGGACTTTCTCAATTTACTTCCAGAAAACCTTGAGAAAGAATTAAGGCAGGAATATCAGATGATAAAATCAGATGGTCAGAAATCAAATCATACTTCAGATTAAAAATATTTTGAATCCGCTAAGAATACACTCCCAATAACAGACCTTAAGTTTTATCCAAACCCAGTAAAACAAAATGGCACCTTGGAGTTTAACTCACCAAAAGCCACAAATTCACAAATTTTAATTTCGTCAATTTCGGGAAATATACATAAAGTGGTAAATGAATCGTTTCCGATTTCCGAGGGGAAAAACTCAATATCAATTGATTTCCACTCTTACAATAATGGGATGTACATTATCTCAATTATTACCTCTGAAGAAAAGTTTTCTTTAAGGGCAATGAAGGTTAAATAAGAGAACAGCTGATTAATAAACCCCATTAAGCAATTGAGCTACAGCCGCATCGGATTTGTAATCCGATGCTTTATAATTTGGAATTTATAATTCAATCATTAAATTAACCCTTTAATACTAATAAAACCGCATCCCGGTATTTTCTACATATGCACATTTTTGTTAAAAAAAAATTCAGTGAAATAGTACAGAATATTCACAGAATCTTGAATAAATTAATGCGATAATGCATCTTCAATTTGCATTTTCAGCTTATCAGGATCACGCGAGGGACTTGCAGAAAATATATTTCCATCACCATCGATCAAACAAGTTGTAGGAAAACTACCAACATGATAATCCTTTATAACAGGATGTCTTCCGCGCAAGTTTTCGGTAAACACATGATAACCATCAATATTAAATTTTTCCAACGATGACTTCCAAGTATCCTCTTGGTCAATGGAGATACATAGAAATACCACATTGTTATTCGCCTTAAAATAACTTTTAACTGGTTTTATTTTCTCAAATAAAATCATACATGGCGAACATCCTGTATACCAAAAATCAAGGTAAACCACTTTACCTTTAAATGTTTCAAGACTTACCTTTTCACCTTCCTTATTCAAGAGGTGAAAATCAGGTGCTTTAACTCCTTTTTTAAAAGCTGTAGCGTCTGCATATCGCTTAAAAATGAAATCCCTATAAACTGAGTCTTCTGAGTTAACATAATATTTTTTTAATGCTTCTTCAATCTCTTCCGATTGATTTAAGAATTTAATATCACGGTTGATAAACATAGTGATAACAGGTATTTTAAAGCAAGAGGGAAGCATACGATCCAAATAATTATATTTCTCTTCCAGGCTTGAGGTAACCTCGTAATTCAGAATCATGCCATCGTACTCCATAAATAATATGTTATAAACATTTTGAGTATATGCATCCACGTCACAAAAATTGCTGTCAAAAACAAGGAGATTATCGCGGATAGATTTGGTATAATCAGTAATTTGAATATCCTGACCGTTGTTGTTTATCTCATCCTTATTTGAATCGATATAAGAAAAAACACTATATCGATTTAATAACCTATCTGCAGCAATTAACCCTCTAAATTGATAATACGCACCTTCACTTATTTGTGGTTTAATATTTTCAAGATTCCCTAGAATTAGATCATCAAGACTATCAGAATAATGTAAAAGGAAATCATATGGAAAAGTCTTGGTAAGCGATATGGGCTTTTTTTCCCTGAGTTTCTTATAAACTGCAAATTGAAGGTAATCATTAAAAAATTTGGATTTTTCGCTACCCTTGCCGTCAAATTGAAGCGATTCATCTTTATTTATAGCGTTATAAAAAACCTCTACACTGTCGCCAGGTTCGATAAATCCATTAATATAATTTTTCCCATCCTTTAAGTTAAAATACATTGGGCTGTCTAATCGAAAACTAAAATAATAACTATTATCTCGAATTCCCGAGTAATAACTCTTGTACCTATTAATTATTGGATTTATTTTTAAGGTAAGTTGCAATGTATCAATTTCGAGATTATCAGCATGCACGATCATTGTAGTTTTTACCTTTTTGGCATTTCGACTTAAACAAGATGAAACAAAAAAAGCCAGAAGAATTATACTTGATGCAGCGAGGAAAATGGTCAGCCTTCTATTCATATTTGGCATATATAAATTTTGGGTTATAAATATTTAAAAAGTTAATTTATTCTGTAAATTTAAAACTATGATTCCAAAATTTTATTACTTACAATTGAGAATTTTAGAATGAAAAAAGCAAGGATTATAATATTTATAAATCTTATGGCCGCATCGGATTTGCAATCCGAAGCTTTATAATTTGGATTTTATAATTCCATCTTTCACCCTTTAATGCTTTTTAAACCGCTTCCGGCTCAACTCCATCAAATCCTGTTTTCTTTGCAATGGCCGAATAATATACGAATATTCATAAGCATCGTATTTCAGCGAATATTGCGGATGCGGACGCGCTCCCCAGCTATCGTCACCACCAACGCCGGTTTGCTTATAATCCACATGCAGTGCTACAAAATCATTTGGTTTCAGATCCTTGGTATGC
Organism: Bacteroidales bacterium; assembly: GCA_020438105.1. Classification (GTDB taxonomy): domain Bacteria; phylum Bacteroidota; class Bacteroidia; order Bacteroidales; family JAADJA01; genus JAADJA01. The sequence continues at coordinate 121,039 of JAGQVE010000003.1, read as the reverse complement.
CTGTAATTATCCTTAGCTCCCTGATCCAAATCCTCGGTAGTGAAGTTCAAGGCTGAAAAAGAAAGCAGTGGTTCGCCAATAAACATCAAACCTATTCCGGTACTGTCTTGAAGTGACAACCAGCGGGTGTCGGTTTTATAACCGTTTTCCTGGGGCCGGATGTATGGAAAATACTGATCAGCCACCGGACTTTCATAAATCCCCACAAAAGCAGCTTTATTGCGATCACAGTAGTTTTCCTGCGGCCCGCGACCATACCAGGTAAGTTGACCATACTTCCCGGGCACTTGCAATTGCATCCCAAAGCGCGGTAATTCGGGCATAGTGATCTCTTTTTCAATGATCGTTGCATTGATCCCTTCAGCTTTTCCAATAACCGTTTCGGAGGTAGTGTTTTCAAAATTCAGTGAAACCAGTAATCCGGGCCCCATCGGTTCGGAACCATCAAGCTCGGCTTCTTTGAGCGGTCGGTTCCACAATTTGAAATTATCCATTTTCCCGATAAATTGCCGGTCTTCTGTGCGATAACCACCAATATAGCTTTTTTCATCTAAAACAAGATCGGCTGCTTCAGAAAGGTTCTTTTCTTCAGCGAGTTTTCCATCTACATAGAGTTTTATCTTTTTTTGCGGGGCATTGTATACGATTGTAAAATCATAGGTTTTGCCTGTTTCAAAGGGATAATCGAAATAAACATAATCGGTTCCGTAAAGGAAAAAACAAAGGGTACCGCTTCTGAATTCAAGATGCAGTGCTCCCGGCCGCCAGGTATCCAGTTCCCAAATGGCATTTTTGCGGGTATATTCTTCAGGCTGAAAAGTTAATTGAAATGTAAAACCTTTTAATGGCTTTTCCTGAATGGAAGGCAGTTGCAAATAAGCCGGCTCCTCCTGGCCAAAAGCCATTCCAGTGCTACCATCGAAATCCCGAAAATAATCCCGCTTTCTTGGTTTTGGGGGATTGGGAATGAATTTTTCCGTAACTTCAATATCTCCATTGCCAAAAATTCGATAGCTATTTTCCACAGTTGCATTTACGAGTTCCAATGATTTTATGGCTGTGATCAAAACCTCACCTTTGCTGATCTGCGCCACATTCACTTCGTCAAAATCACTTTCCTCACTGACTTGCTTCCATACAGCACAACGTTTTTCCATGCCATTACCAAAGTCGTTATCCGTGGGCGCCCGCCAGAAAAACGGCTCAGGTCCTTCTTTGATGAGGTTTTCATTGTAAAAATCCCAGGAAATGATCTTACCTTTTTTCTTATCAAACCGGATGTTAAAATTTGGTGCTTTAACCTCAACTATTTCAGCATCCTCATTCACTTTTAAACTTGCAAAGTTATCTGTAAAAAAGGGTTCTGTTGCTGGCTCAAAGGGCAAAGCAAGCTGTTCTTCGGCAACAACATGACCCTTTTTGAGCAACTCCACATCCTTTTTTAACACAAACTGGAAGTTCAGGAATTGTTCTTTTCTATGATCCAATTGTAATTCGGTAAAAGGTATCTTAATATTGATTTTTTGCTGAGGTGGAATAATCATAGAATTTAGTATTGCCTCCCTTACTATTTCCCCATCGGCAACCAACTGCCAATTCATATCCACATAATCCAGACTTCTGAAAAAGTTTTTGTTGCTGAGGGTAATGGTGCCTTTTTCAATATTCATA